>JAFEBU010000072.1 GCA_018242505.1 Pseudomonadota bacterium | reverse complement strand
GCCGCCGCCAACCCGCGCGGCATGCAGGGCTACGCGGCGGGACGATGATGTGCTGGGCGCGCGCAACTCCAGTTGCGCATCATGATCATGATATGAGCGCAACCGGCGTTGCGCGCGCCCGGCCATGACCTGGTTGAGCGTCTTCCGGGCCGCGCGCCTCCCGCGCGCTCATGAATCTGAGCGAGCGGGATGCTCGCGGTCCGGAAGAGTTTGAGGCCCCATGACCTGGTCGATCATCTTCCATGAGCGCAACACCGGCCGTATCGGCATCGCGGTCGCGACCAGGTTCTTCGCGGTCGGCGCACGGGTGCCGCATATCGAACCGCAGAAGGGCGCGGTCTGCACCCAGGCGATGACCAACCCGCTCTACGGTCCGCGCGGCCTGCAGCTCATCCGCGACGGGATCGGTGCGGCCGACATCGTGCGCCTGCTCACCGCGCCCGACGACGGCCGCGAGCATCGCCAGCTCCACGTGATGGGCGCCGACGGCAGGTTCGCCGCGCGCACCGGCGCCGAGTGCGTGCCGTGGTGCGGCCACTGGATCGGCGACGATTTCTCCGTCGCCGGCAACATGCTGGCCGGTCTGGCGGTGGTGGGCGAAACCGTCCGCGTGCTGCGCGAGCGCGCCGACCTTCCCCTGCCGCGCCGGCTGATCGCGGCCATGCATGCCGGCGAGGCGGCGGGCGGCGACAAGCGCGGCAAGCAGTCGGCGGCGCTGGTGATCTACGGCGACCAGGACTATTCCGAGCTCGACCTGCGCGTCGACGATCACGTCGAGCCGTTGCAGGAGCTGGACCGGCTCGAGCGCGTGAGCCGCGAACGCTGGACGCATTTCCGCGCCTTCGTGCCGACGCGCGAGAATCCCGCCGGCATCTTCGATCGCGCCCTGATCGACGCCGGCATCGAAAAGAGCCTCGCGGCCGAGAAGTGATGGGATGAGCGAAGCGCTGCTCGAGCTCAGGCAGCGTCCTGGCCGACATCGCCCTGCATGTCAGTGACCTGAGGGCTGCGCGGATACCCTTCCGGATCGACTCTTCCGGACCGCAGGCTTCCAGCCGCTCCTGAGCACGGGCGAATCCGAGGCTCGCGGTTCGCACGATCATGACCGTCTCTTCCAACGATCAACGATTCTTCTTCCGACGATCGACGATGTCGCGGTTGCGAGTCGCGCGGCGAACCCCTGGCTGCGGGCCTGGCGGCAGCGCAAGAGGGGAGCGCGGCCTCGGATATCGTCGTGCTGTTAATCGCCGTCGCGCTGCTGGCACCCCGGGTCGGCTGCTGGGCCGGCAGATCGGCAGGCTTGGCGCTCTTGAGGATCTCGCGGCCTTCCCTGGCCGCGCCGGACGGCGCTCCGGACGGCCGTCAGTTCGGCAGGCCCGTCTCGATGCCCTCGAAGGCAGCGCCGACGGAGATCGTCGCGGCCTTCTCCTCGACCAACATCTGCGCGACGGCCAGGAAATGGACCAGCTCGCTTTCGCCCAGTTGCTCGGCCTCATCGAGCAACTCGCGCATGCCGTGCCATATCCGGAACAGCGTAGCCGCCCGCTTCTTTTGCGAAAGCGCCCGGCGCGGGCGCCGCCGACGCGCATTCGGTTCTACGACGATCTCAAACAATCCCGTCCGCTCCCCCCGCATGGATCTCCTGGTCATTTTGACGCCAGTCTAGCGGGTGCGGTTCGGAACGTCTGCAGTCTTCAATTGGAGACGGTTCCCTCGGGTGCACCCGTGGAATCGAGCCGGCCCTCGCGGTGCAAGGCGATCGCCTCGGGGGCCTCGATCTCCGGCAGCGGCTTGGAGGGATCCACCGCCTTCACCATGGCGACGATCCGCTTGGGCTGCACGCCGGTGTCCTCGGCCACCAGGCGCCGCCAGCCCTGTTTCTCCCAGTAGCCGATATCGCGTGGCGGGACCTGCGAATAGAGCAAGTTGCAGCCGCGGCTCTGCGCCTGCACCCGGCAGCGTTCGAGCAGGATGCTGCCGATGTTGTGGCCGCGAAAGCGCTGGATCACCGCCAGCCGTTCGGGCATGGCGAACGACTGGAACCAGCGCAGCCGCACCGCGCCCACCGGCTCGTCGCCGATATAGGCGATGATGTGGGTGGCGCCGAAATCAAGGCCATCGAACTCCTCGGAGAACGGCACGTCGAGCTCGCCGATGAAGCAGGCCGCGCGCACCGCAAAGGCCTGCAGCGAATCCTCCATCTTCATGGCCAGCTTGGTGACGACGGGCTCGCCGCCGACGGTCAATGCAACGGTAGGCATGTCATCCCCTTCAATGTGTCTGATGTCGTGCGGGATCGGCGTGCCGATGCCTTGCCCGTTCGGCGTGCGGATTGGTCGGCGCACGCTCCATCGATCGTTCGAGAACGCCCGGTTGGTCGAGCCGGTCTTCCGGCCGATTCAGGATCATCGGATCGGTTTCGACCGTCAGCCGTGTCTCTTTATCGACATCGAGGTCGCAGACGAACGTCGCGTACTCGTGGTCCGAGAAATGGAAGACCTTGCCGTCGAGCTTGCGATAGCCGCCGCGCTCCATGAGCTTCCACAGCCGGTGCTGGGAGTGCAGGACGACCTTGGGGTACCCTTTCCTGCGCGCGAATTCCTTCGCCCAGGACAGAAGCGGCAGGAAGAGCCCCATGGTGCGATAGCGCTTCAGGAAGACGGCGCGCTCGAACTTCACGAAGCCCGAGAACCAGCGCAGCCGCATCGATGCGGCCGGCTCTCCCTTGACGTAGAGGATCAGGTGGCTGGCCGAGTAGTCGTTGCCGTCGAACTCTTCCCAGTAGGGACAATGCTGCTCGCCCATGTAGACGGCGGCGCGCAACGCGAAGCACTGCATCAGCTCGTCGGACGTCGACGCGAGCTTGATGGTCACATCCGGGCGATTCGGGATTGCCGTCGAAATAAGCCCAGTCATTTACACCCCCTCGGTAAGCACACCGTTGTCGTTCCGGAACCGTCGGCCCCCGGCAACTACTACCGGAACGTTGGCGGACAATTGTGTGAGAACGTCCGTCACCACATTCGACGTCATGCCCTTCGCACCCCTACGAATGGCGGTCGCCGAGACGTTGTCACGCCGCAGGATGCGCCACGGATAGATCCATCCACACTCGTCATAGATTTGACGCACCAGCATGCCGCCGTAGTCGGTCCCGTGCAGGCCATGCAGCCGGGTCCGCGGATAGGCTTTCTTGATCGCGGCGATCACGCCCTGGAAGCCTTTGCTGTCGTAGGTCTCGCGCATGTACGCGACCTCGACCTTGCCGGCCATTCCCGCCTCCGCCAAGGCGAGCTCGATCAACGCCTTGCGCGTCTCCGGCGGCAGGAACATGCGGCCGGTCGGAAAGTAGTCGACATTGAGGTCGGCCTTGTCGGTCTTGTCGTAGATCTGGAACCCGTTCTCGAGCCGCGCAACGTAGATCTCGCCCTTGCGGAAGGCCTCGGCATGGGCCCGCGGCACCAGCGTCGGATGGATGATGACCCTGTCGAGCTCGCGTTCCTCGAGCGCACGGCGCACGATGGAAAGATGCGTGTTGTGGAACGGGTTGAAGGTGCCGAAGTAGAGGCCGATCCCGCCCTTGGGCGCGAACTTGGAGCGCAGGTCGGACAACAGCCCGATGCCGAACAACACGCCGCCCAGCAGGAGGCCGAGGACCAGGAAGGCCTCGCGCGCGAGAGGAATGCCGGCCGTGCCCAGGGCCGTCAGGATCAGGTTGACCGAAAGGCCGATCAGCACGTTGCGGTTCGCATCGCCGATGCCGCGCTGATACAGGAACAGCCCGAGATACTGCGCGCCCTGCGAGGCGAGCGAGGTCAGGAGCGCGGCGCCCGCCACGCCGCCCACCGACGCCATGCCGCCACGGTTGAGCGCGCCACCGGCCAGCATCACCCAGAACACCACCAGGTTGAAAAAGTACTGCGGGACGAAGCGGCCGAGTCGGCCTGCGGTCACGAACCCGAAACGATTGTTGGCCCAGAGTTCAGCCTTGTTGCTGAGCTTGGCGTAGCTCGGCAGGAAGACGCCGATGAACAGAGACACGCCAATCAGTGCAAGATTGGTTCCGCTGTTGTGCGCATATGCATAGCTGAGGTACGTCAGCGCGCCGACGAACGCAGCCATCCGCGTCGACGGGCTGCGCACGTAGCGACCGATTTTGACCGTCAGGCCCGACGTGCCCGTCGATTTGCTGTCCGCGCTGAACACGGCCACCACAGTACCCCGTTTCGAGTGTCAATCGGGAAAACCACCAAGGATTGATTGACTAACGAATGCGAGGACTAGATACAGGCCGTAGTGGTGATAACCGGATATTGAAAAAAAATCGGCTAGCGCCCTACAAAAGAGACAGAAAACAACATTCCACAAGTAATGGTGTAGGATAAAGCATATGCCATTCTTAAAGTAAATGTACCGTCCCAAGAGCTATTGTATCGATTGTTGCTATGGCGATTAGTTCTCCGCGCAAGAGCAAGGTTCCGAATATTCTCGGCGACTGGGACGATGTCAGGTTCTTCCTGGCCGTCGCCAAGACCGGCAGCTTCAGCGCGGCCGCCGCCCAGCTCAACACCAAACAGACAACCGTCGGTCGTCGAATCCAGGCGCTCGAACGGCGGCTCGGCGCCAAGCTGTTCGACCGCCACCGCCACGGCATGGAGGTCACGCCGGCCGCGCGCGGCGTGCTCGCCCAGGCGGAGTCGATGCTGGTCAACGCCACGTCGATCGAACGCCATCTCGCCGGTCTCGATCGCGAGATGGCGGGCGTCGTGCGCGTGGCGGCGACGGAAGGCATCGCCGCCAATTACCTGGTGCCGCGCCTCGGCGATCTGCGCAAGACGCATCCCGACATCGTCGTGCAGGTGATTGCCGGCGACGCCGTGCTCGATCTCGCGACGCGCCAGGCCGACCTCGCCATCCGCTTCTTCCGCCCGACGTCCAACCAGCTCGTGGCGGCGCGCGTCGGCCAGTTCGGCATGTCGATCTTCGCCGCCCGCAACTACGTCGAGGAGTTCGGGCTGCCGCAACGGCTCGAGGACATGCGCGAGCACCACATCGTCGACCACACGACCCTGCACAACCTGTCGACGATGAAGCCCTGGACCGAGATCGTGGAGCGGGCCCACAACGTCGTCCTGCGCACCAATTCCTCCTACGCCGCCATCGAGGCGGTGAGGGTGGGCTACGGGATTTCCGTCTTCCCCAACTACGTCACCAAGTCGTCGAACCTGGTGGCGGCGCCGATCGAGCTCAACATCAGCCGCGACATCTGGCTGGTGAGCCATGAGGAAACGAACAAGGGCGCACGCATCCGCGCAGTGATCGATTACATCCGCGACCGGTTCCGGCAGGACGAGCGCGAGTGGTTCAGCCTGTCTCCGCGTTCGATGGTGGCCGCCTAGAGCGGGACGACTCTAGGTGCGAGCGTAGCCGGCTTTGACGAAGTAGTTGGCGCACTCGTCGACTTGGACAGTAGGGATCAGCTGGCCCAGATCAGCCCTCTCTTGGGAATCCCCTTTTCGATTCCTCCTGACTTCATCCCTCTCTAGCCGGCGGAGGCGTCGTCGATCTCGTCGAGGCGCCGGTAGCGCCAGATCGCGACCGAGCCCAGCCAGGTCGCGACCAGCACGGCGACAATCAGCAGGCCGATCGTGTTGAGATGCGCGCCGGCCGATTGCGCGATGCTCCAGAACCGGCCGTCGAGGCCGAACCGGTCGGCAAGGAACCCCAGGAGCTCAATGCCGCCGATCAGCACGGCCATCACCACCGACACGAAGGTGATCACGAGGTTGTAGTAGAGCTTGCGCACCGGCTTCACGAACGCCCACCGGTAGGCGCCCTGCATCAGCACGCCGTCGGTCGTGTCGACCAGCGTCATGCCGGCGGCGAACAGGGCGGGAAACACCAGGATCGACCAGATCGGAAGCCCCTTCGCCGTCTCGCTGGCGGCGATGCCCAGCAGCGAGACCTCGGTCGCGGTGTCGAAGCCCAGCCCGAACAGGAAGCCGAGCGGGAACATGTGCCAGCTCCGCGTGATCAGGCCGAACAACGGCCGGAACAAGCGCGCCAGCAGGCCGCGGCTGTTGAGCAGCAGGTCGAGATCCTCCTCGACATAGCGGCCGCCCGCGCGCACCCGGCGGAAGGCGCGCCAGACATCGCGCAGGATCGCGAGGTTGACGGCCGCGATCGCGAACAGGAACAGCGCCGACACGACCGTGCCGGCCATCGAGCCGATCTCGCGGAACGCCTCGAAGCGGCGGGCGACCAGCGTCGCGGTCGCGGCGACCGCCGTTACCGCCAGCGCCACCACCGTCGAATGGCCAAGCGCGAAGTAGAAGCCGGCCAGCCGCGGCGGGCGGCCGGCCTGCATCAGCTTGCGCGTCACGTTGTCGATGGCCGCGATATGGTCGGCATCGACGGCGTGGCGCAGGCCGAAGCCGTAGGCCAGCAGCGCCGCGCCGAGCAGCGCCGGATGATCGCGGAAGGCGATCAACGTCCAGCCCCAGGCCGCGAGATTGCCCGCGATCAGGAGCCCATACAGGGCGGCAAGAGACGGACGCGGGGAACGCATGCGCGGGGGCGCGGCAACGGCGACGACAGGCGCGTCTACAGTGCCGCCTTGAGCTTGTCGGCCACGGCCTCGATGTCCTTCATGTCGCCCGGCACCGGGGTCCAGTTGAGCGAGACATTGTCGCCCCGCCGCCGCGGCATGACGTGGATGTGCAGATGCGGTACCGACTGTCCGGCTGCGGCGCCGTTCGCCTGCACCAGATTGACGCCCTCGGGCGCCAGCGCCTTCACCGCGGCCTTCGCGACGCGCTGCGCGGTGCGCGCGACGTCGGCCAGCACATCGGCGGGAATGGCATCGACGGTCGGCCAGTGGCCCTTGGCGACGGCCAGCGCATGGCCGGGATTCACCGGGTTGATGTCCATGAAGGCGATGGTCGCGCCATCCTCGAGAAGCTTGAAGCAGGGCAGCTTGCCCGCGACGATCTTGCAGAACACGCAGTCGGCGTCGGTGGGATGGGTCATCGCGGTCTCTCCAAAGCATTGCTCAGCATGCGCAGGCGCTCGAACGGCTGGCCGCCCGCCGGCAGCGACGCATCCAAGCCAAGAGCGGCGAGTCTTTCAAGGCCGCGTGTTCCATAGCGATCGCGTAGCGCTTCGCGCACCCAGCCCTCGCTCTGGCGATGGCGCGCGATGGCAAGCCGGCCCTCCTGCGCGAGATGCGCGCGGTGCGCCTCGAGCGCGGCCATCATCGCCTCGATCCCCGCGCCGCTGCGCGCCGACACGGCGAGCGTCTTGAGCGGCCAGTCGCGCGGCTCGGCGCTGGCGAGCGACAGCGCTCCCGCCACGTCGCGGCGCGCCCGCTCCGCCGCCACGCCCATGTCGGCCTTGGTGACGGCGATCAGGTGCGGGATCTCGACGATGCCCGCCTTCATGAACTGCAGTGAATCGCCCGAGCCGGGCTGGACACAGAACAGCACCGTGTCGGCCACGCCGGCGACGTCGGTCTCGGATTGGCCGACGCCCACCGTCTCGATCAGCACGCGGTCGAACAGCGCGCGCATCACCACCATGGCGGCGAGCGTCTGGTCGGCAAGCCCGCCCAGCCGGTCGCGCGCCGCCATCGAGCGCACGAAGCTGCCCTCGTCGGCCACATCGGTGACGATGCGTACGCGATCGCCCAGCAGAGCGCCGCCGCTCGCCTTGGACGACGGATCGACCGCGATCACGCCCACGGTGAGACCGGCCTTGCGCCAGGCCGCCACCAGCGCGGCGCAGAGCGAGGATTTGCCGACGCCCGGCGGCCCGGTGACGCCCACGACCTGCGCGCGCGGCCGGCGCCAGGCCTCGCCGAGCAGGGCTTGGGACGAAGCCGAGTCGGGATCGCGTTCCAGTCGCGCGAGTGCCTGGGCCAGGGCGCGCTTGCCGCTGCCCTGGCCGCCCCCCTGGCCCTTGTCCTGGCCGCCCCCTTGGCCGTCCAGCCGCAGTGCGGCGAGGGTCATTCTGTCTTGAGCGCGTTGCCCAGTGCGGCCTGCGCCGCCGCCAGCCGCGCGATCGGCACGCGGAAGGGCGAGCACGAGACATAGTCGAGGCCGGCCTTGTGGCAGAAGTACACCGAGGCCGGATCGCCGCCATGCTCGCCGCAGATGCCGAGCTTGAGGCTGTTTCGCGTGCGCCGGCCGCGCTCGCACGCGATCTCGATCAGCTCGCCCACGCCCTCGGTGTCGAGCGAGGCGAAGGGATCGTGATCGAGGATGCCGCGCTGCTGGTACTTCTCCAGGAACGAGGCCGAGTCGTCGCGGCTGAGGCCGAACGTCGTCTGGGTGAGATCGTTGGTGCCGAAGGAGAAGAACTCCGCGGTCTCGGCGATCTCGGCCGCCCGGAGCGCCGCGCGCGGCAGCTCGATCATGGTGCCCACCATGTATTCGAGCTTCTGGCCCGAGAGCTGGCTCACCTCCGCCGCGACCTGGTCGACCACGGCCTTCATCAGGTCGAGCTCCTTCTTGGTCGCGACCAGCGGGATCATGATCTCCGGAATCACCGTCTTGCCATGCTTCTTCTGCACCTCGGCCACGGCCTCGAAGATCGCCCGCGCCTGCATCTCGTAGATCTCGGGATAGGAGATGCCGAGCCGCACGCCGCGATGGCCGAGCATGGGGTTGAACTCGTGCAGCTTGTGGGCGCGCGCCTCGATCTCCTTCACCTCGACGCCGAGGTCCTTGGCGACCTGCGCCATGTCGGCATCGGTCTTGGGCAGGAATTCGTGCAGCGGCGGATCGAGCAGGCGGATGGTGACGGGCAGGCCGGCCATGATCTCGAACAGCTCGACGAAGTCGCGGGTCTGCATGGGCAGGATCTTGGCCAGCGCCGTACGCCGGCTCGTCTCGTCGTCGGCCAGGATCATCTGGCGCACCGCCACGATGCGGTCGCCCTCGAAGAACATGTGCTCGGTGCGGCAGAGGCCGATGCCCTCGGCGCCGAACTTGCGCGCCTGGGCGGCGTCGGTCGGCGTTTCGGCGTTGGCACGGATGCCGAGCCGCCGCATTTCGTCGGCCCACTCCATCAGCTCGGCGAAGTCGCCCGACAGCTCGGGCTGCACGGTCGGCACCACGCCCAACATGATCTCGCCGGTGCCGCCGTCGAGCGTGATCTCGCCGCCCGCCTTCACCGTCGTGCCGCGCACCGAGATGGTGCCGGCCTTGGCGTCGATGCGCAGGTCGCCGGCGCCGGCGACGCAGGGCTTGCCCATGCCGCGCGCGACCACGGCGGCGTGGCTGGTCATGCCGCCGGTCGAGGTCAGGATGCCTTCGGCGGCATGCATGCCGTGGATGTCTTCCGGCGAGGTCTCGCGGCGCACCAGGATCACCTTCTCGCCGGCGCGCGCCTGCTTCTCCGCCTCGTCGGCCGAGAACACGACCTTGCCCGAAGCCGCGCCCGGCGAGGCGGGCAGGCCCTTGGCGATCACCTTGCGCGGCGCCTTGGGATCGAGCGTGGGATGCAGGAGCTGGTCGAGGCTCGCCGGCACGATGCGCGCGACGGCCTGCTTCCTGTCGATCAGGCCCTCGTGCACCATATCGACCGCGATCTTGAGCGCGGCCTTGGCGGTGCGCTTGCCGTTGCGCGTCTGCAGCATGTAGAGCTTGCCGCGCTGGACGGTGAACTCGATGTCCTGCATGTCGCGATAGTGCTTCTCCAGCGTCTCGCGCACCTGGGCGAGCTGGCCGAACACCTCGGGCATCACCTCTTCCATCGCCGGCGCGTCGGACTTCTGCGCCGTCTTGCCCTCGACGGTGAGATGCTGCGGCGTGCGGATGCCGGCCACGACATCCTCGCCCTGCGCGTTCACGAGATACTCGCCGTAGAACAGGTTGATGCCGGTCGAGGGATCGCGCGTGAAGGCGACGCCGGTCGCGCAATCGTCGCCCATGTTGCCGAACACCATGGCCTGCACGTTCACCGCCGTGCCCCAGCTCTCGGGGATCGAATGCAGGCGGCGATAGGTGATGGCGCGCTGGTTCATCCACGAGCCGAACACCGCGCCGATCGCGCCCCACAGCTGCTCGCGCGGCTCCTGCGGGAACGGGTTGCCCGTGCGCTTCTCGACGATCTTCTTGTACTCGCCCACCATCGAGCGCCAGTCGTCGGCCTTGAGTTCGGTATCCATGTGGACGCCGAGATCCTCCTTGCGCAGCTCCAGCGCCTCCTCGAAATAGTGATGCGCCACGTCGAGCACGACGTTGGAATACATCTGGATGAAGCGGCGGTAGCTGTCCCAGGCGAAGCGGTCGTCGCCCGACGACTTGGCGAGCCCCAGCACCGTCCTGTCGTTCAGGCCGAGGTTCAGGACGGTGTCCATCATGCCTGGCATCGAGGCGCGCGCGCCCGAGCGCACCGACACCAGCAGCGGATTGTTCGCATCGCCGAACTTGGCGCCCACGATCTTCTCGACCGCGGCCAACGCCTTCTCCACCTCGTCCTTCAGCTCGGGCGGATAGCTCTCCTTGTTGGCGTAGTAATAGGTGCAGACCTCGGTCGTGACCGTGAAGCCCGGCGGCACCGGCAGGCCGAGGCTCGACATCTCCGCGAGATTGGCGCCCTTGCCGCCCAGCAGGTCGCGCATGTCGGCGCGGCCCTCGGCCGTGCCGTTGCCGAAACTGTAGACCCACTTGGCCGTGCCTTGATTGCCGGTGCTTTGATTGCCAGTGCCTTGATCCGTCTTGCGGGCGGTGTCCTTAGCCATCTCTTCAGCCCTCGATCCTCGAAAAATCTGCCACCGAATCCATGGCGGCGCGTATCTGGTTGAGCAGCTTCAACCTGTTCAGTCGCAGCGCGGGCTTGTCCAGCACGTTCACTGTGACCTTGTCGAAAAACGCATCGATCGGTGTGCGCAATCCGGCCAATGCCTTCATTGCGCCCGAAAAATCCTCGCGTTCCAGCGCCGGCTTCACGGTTCGTTCCAGTTCGGCCAGCGCCGAGGCAACGTTCTTCTCTTCCGCTTGTTCCAGCAACGCCACATCGGCCGCGCCGGCGATTTTCGCCGCCAGGCCCTTCTCCTTTTTCTCCTCGGCGCGCACGATATTGGCAGCGCGGCCGTAGGCGGTGAGCAGATTCTTTCCGGCGTCAGTCCCAAGGAAGGACTGCAGCGCTTCTACGCGCTCTAACAGACGCACGAGATCGTCCTCGCCGCCCAGCGCGAACACCGCATCGACGATGTCATGCCGCACGCCTTTTTCACGCATCTGCACCTTCAGCCGGTCAGCGAAGAAGGCGAGCAGCGACTCCATTGATTTTCTCGCATGCGTGCCCACGCGCAGCTTGGACTCAGCACGAAACTCTCTCCCTTCAGAGACTGAAGTCGGAGTCTGAAGATTTGAAATGGTAGTCCATCGATGGATTCTGGGAGAGTCAGACGCCCACAGGAGATCTTCTATTCGGTCTCGCAACGTACGGACAGCATCGACGCTTAGGAGGTCTTGCATCGACTGCGTGTCGTTTGCCCTCAATACCCCTGAAGCTCTGTCTAACAATTTACCGGATGCAACGTAGCTCCTCCACGGTGCTAAGTCGATGATTGAGAGAACTCGTGTCTCCTCGTCAGCGTTTCGAACGTCCGAACTAAAATAGTCGACAACTCGTTCAATCGTCTCCCACTTCGAATAGACAATTTCCCGATAGTGATCCTCGAGGATACTCAATAGAGGGAATCGAAGTCCTCTCTCTACAATCAGCCGGATACAGCCGAGTGCAGCGCGACGGAGACCGTATGGATCCCTCGATCCTGTTGGTTGTTCATCAATCGCCCAAAACCCGACTAGTGAATCCAGTTTATCCGCAAGTGCAACTGCAACGGAAACTGGCGCAATCGGACAACGATCGTTTGGCCCAATTGGAGAGTAATGTTCACTAATCGCATTTGCGATGTCGGGCTCGATTCCGTGATGAAGCGCGTAGTAGCGCCCCATGGTCCCTTGCAGCTCAGGGAATTCACCGACCATCCCAGTTACGAGATCAGCCTTACAGAAGCTAGCGGCTAAATTGATGTGCTCTAGGTCAGCATTGGCAATGTACTTACCGACCTGACCTGCCAATTTTTTAATGCGTTCGACTCGGTCAGCTTGTGTACCCAGTCTCGCGTGATAAATGACGTTACCTAAAGAAGCTCCGCGCTGAGCGAGCGGAATCTTTCTGTCTTGGTCCCAGAAAAATTTTGCATCCGATAGGCGGGCACGGAGGACACGTTCATTGCCCTCAATGATCGTCTTACCGCCGTCTCTTGCGACGTTGTTGGCAACGACAATAAAGTGATTAGCTAAATCACCTGTTCTTAGTTC
>JAFEBU010000071.1 GCA_018242505.1 Pseudomonadota bacterium | reverse complement strand
GTTGGTGGAGGGGGAAGGATTCGAACCTTCGTAGACGCGAAGTCGGCAGATTTACAGTCTGCTGCCATTGACCGCTCGGCCACCCCTCCGAACCTGCGGCACGCAGCGCGAGATAAGCCTGTTCGGCCCGCCAAAACGGGCGGGCGTTGCTCGCAAATCCAATGAGTTACGTCAAGCGCCAAATCCCTCTACAACGCATGTCATGCGCTCGCGCCGATATCGCACCGCCAAACCGCACCGTGGCAGTCACCAGCCGGTCTGGCTTTACGGCCGCCATCCGGTGCTGGCCGCGCTGGCCAATCCGGATCGCCGGATCGAGCGTATCCTGGTGACCCGAGAGGCTGCCGACCGGCAGGCTGCCGAGCTCGCCGGCAAACCGGTCCAGATCGTCTCTCGGGAAGAGCTGACCCAGCGCCTGCCCCCGGGCGCCGTCCATCAGGGCATGGCTGCCCTCGCGGCCCCCCTGGAGGAGCCATCGCTGGAGGATGTCCTGGCCCGCTGCGGAGACGATGTCCTGGTCCTCGCCCTCGACCAGGTGACCGACCCGCACAATGTCGGCGCCATCCTGCGCTCGGCAGCGGCCTTCGGCCTTGCCGGCGTGATCGTCACGGAGCGGCACGCGCCGGCCGATACAGGCGTGTTGGCCAAAGCGGCGTCGGGCGGCCTGGAGTTCGTGCCGCTGGTGCGCGCGGTCAACCTCGCCCGCACCCTAGAGCAGCTCAAGACGGCCGGCTTCTGGCTCTATGGGCTCGACGAGCGCGGCGACGCGCCCATCGGCGCCCTCGACCTTCGCGGCCGGGTCTGCATCGTGCTGGGCGCCGAGGGTGAAGGGATGCGTCGCCTCACCGAGGAGAGGTGCGATCGCCTTGTGATCGTTCCGACAAATGGCCCGCTTTCCGCGTTGAACGTCTCGAACGCCGCCGCAATTGCGGCGTATGAATGGGCGCGACGGCGCAGCTAGACGGCCCGCCCTCTTTTTTGTTTTTCTTTGTCCGGCAGCTTGCGGATGGTGGTCTGCAAAACGTATGAGACCGGGTAGGGCCGGGTTAGCACAGCGGTAGTGCAGCGGTTTTGTAAACCGAAGGTCGGGGGTTCAAATCCCTCACCCGGCACCAAATTATTCCTACAAATCAACTGATTAACACAACAGGGGTCGCTAACTTCGACGACGCTGCTGGCACCGGTTGACTGGCAGGTGAGTTGATTGGCAGGTGAGCGCTGGCCTTTCCAAGTTTGCTAGTGCTGCTTCTCACGGGCCTTGTCGATGAGCTCCAGAATGCCTTCGACAGCCGCGGCGGCCACAATGTCGCCGAAACCGGCCCACGAGCCGCGCGTGGCCGCAAGCGGCACGGGGTTGCTCTGCTCGACCTTGCCGACTTCCTTGCCGTTTGGGTCCTTGAGCACCCAGGTGATGGAGAGTTGGGCGGAGCGATCGTCGATCGGCTTCAGGGCGACGCTGCCCACGACGGTGAAGACGTCGGTGCCAGGCTTGTCCACAACCACGACCCGGCTCGACCCCAATGCGCGCCGCATGCCGGAAAGGAGTTGCCGGTTGCCGTCAGAGGGCGCCCCCGTCACTGGCGCCACCACAGCCCTGACCTGCGGTGGGGTCGGCGCCGCCGGAGCGGCCGTCCTAGCGGGCTTGGCCCCAGGTTCGGCCGCGGCGGCTGTCGTCGCAGCGGCGTCCGGCTTGGTCGAGGTGTCGGACAAAGGCACCGGTGGCACGCTGAGACCGGCTGCGACCTGACCCAGCGAGCGCGCTTCATAGTCCGGCGGACGGCCCAACATGGTCGCCACGCGCGGCGCCGCCTGCTGGGCGATGCGAGACGCCAGCCGATCGTTCGCCGTGGCGTAATCCTCGGGCCGCGCCACGGTCTTGGTCGTGGTGGGGCCCACGACGCCGCCCCTGCCCTTCATCACCCAGTCGACATCGATCTCGACGCCGAGACCGAGCGGCGCATCGCGCGTGCTCATGCGCGCCGACACGGTCGCATCGGCACCGTTCCGCCGGAGCGTCCCGACAATGCCATAGGCTTGCAATTCCATGGCGAGCGCCGCAGCGACGCGCCGGCCGAGCTCTGCCGGCATGTTTTCAGGCGGCAGGACCACGACGTCGCTCTTGTCCTCCTTGGGCGCATAGGCGCGATCCTCCGACTCGCTATGCGCGAACGGCTTGGGTGTGGGCACGCACCCTGCGAGCGCCAGCACGATCAGGCCCAACAAACAGAGACCACGAACAGGATGACGCATCAGCCTCGATCACTCAGGACGCGCCGCAAGGTGCCGATTTGGGCCCGGTCGATCAAGCGGAGCGGGAAGCGATGACGTGTCTGTGAGCAGGGCGTTCCCCCTGTTGCGGTCATTTCGCTGATCACCGGACCATCACAGTCAAATCAACCAAAGTCCGCTAGGCTCACGTCGAGCCAGTTAGAGCCGGCGGGGCAACGGGTGTTGGCCCATTCACCCTGACGTTCTGTCCCAGTCGAGAGAATTCCTTTGCAAAGACCATGTTTTTTGGAGATTGGCGTGGCTGGATATAGGCCGATGCATAACGCCGGATTTCGCCGCAATCGGTTTTGCAAGCTGAAGCTCGGGGGAGCAGATCCCTCACCTGGCTCCATTTCTGGAGGTCAGCCGTGAGCAGTGCCGTTCTCGTCGCAGGCGGTGCAGGCTACATCGGCAGCCACGTTTCCAAGGCGCTCGCCGAAGCCGGGTTCACGCCCGTGTGCTTCGACACGCTCGAGAAGGGGCACGACTGGGCCGTCAAGTGGGGCCCGCTCGAACGAGGCGATATCGGCGACAGCCAGCGGCTTGACGAGGTGTTCGCCCGTCACCGGCCGAAGGCCATCGTCCATCTCGCGGGATACATCGAGGTCGGTGAATCCGTGCGCGAGCCCGAACGCTACATGCTGAACAACGTGACCAAGACCCAACCGCTGATCGACGCAGCGGTACGCCACGGCGTCGAGGCCTTTGTCTTCTCGAGTTCCTGCGCGGTCTATGGCCTGCCGCAGACCGACCTCCTGGCCGAAACCCATCGCATCGCGCCGCTCAGCCCCTATGCCGAGTCGAAGGCGCGCGTGGAGCAGGCGCTGGAGAAGGCCGCCAGCGCGGGATTGCGCTCGGCTTCGCTGCGCTATTTCAATGCCGCCGGGGCCGATTCGGGAGGAGAGATCGGCGAGGCCCACGTGCCGGAGACCCACCTGCTGCCGCTCGCGGCCGATGCGGCGCTGGGCCTCGGCCCGTCCCTGACGGTGCTCGGCACCGACTATCCGACCTCGGACGGCTCTTGTATCCGCGACTTCATCCACGTGAGCGATCTCGCCGATGCGCATGTACGGGCCCTCGGCTGGCTGAAGCGCCGCACCGGCAACGGTGTGCACGAGTGCTTCAACCTCGGCAGCGGCACCGGCTACAGCGTCCGACAGGCGGTGGCGGAGACCGCGCGCATCGCCGGTCGCCCGGTGCCGCATCAGGTCGGACCGCGCCGACCCGGCGATTCCCCCAAGCTGGTGGGCGACATCTCCAAGTCGGCGAGCGAACTGGGCTGGCGACCGACCCGCGACCTTGCCGCCCAGATCGACGATACGCTGCGCTGGCGCCGTACGATGCCGCGCTGAGAGGCGCTCATCGTGCGATGAACGTGTCGCCGAGCACGAGGACGTCCATCCGGGTCCGCAGGAAGCAGTCGATCGCCTCCTCGGGCCGACAGACCACCGGCTCGTTCTCGTTGAAGCTGGTATTGAGGACGATCGGCACGCCCGTGAGATCGCGAAAGGCCGTGATCAGCCTCCAGTAGCGCGCATTTGCAGATCGACTTACGGTCTGCAGCCGGCCGCTGCCGTCGACATGCGTCACCGCCGGAATCGCCTTGCGCCGCTCGGCGCGGATCCTGAAGACCTGCATCATGAAGGGAACGTCATCGTCGGTCTCGAACCAGTCCGTCACCGCCTCGCGCAGGATCGAGGGCGCGAACGGCCGAAACGATTCGCGACGTTTGATCTTGAGATTGAGGATGTCCTTCATGTCGGCGCGGCGGGGATCGCCCAGGATCGAGCGGTTGCCGAGAGCACGCGGCCCCCATTCGAGCCGACCCTGGAACCAGCCGATCACCTTGCCGTCGGCGATCGCTTCCGCGGTGCGTCGGCAGAGCGCGTGCTCGTCGTCCACTCGCTCGATGATGCAACCGGCCGCATCGAAATCGGCCTGCCGGGCACGAATCGCCGCGGCGATCTCATCTGCCGAGGCGGACGGCCCCCAATAGGCATGGTCCATGACGAAGTGACGGCGTGCGCCCTCACCTCCAACCTTGTGCCAGGTGGCGAAGGCCGCGCCGATCGCCCCGCCGGCATCTCCACCTGCCGACTGGATATAGACCCGCTTGAACGGCGTGCGTTCGAGGATCTTACCGTTGGCGACCGAGTTGTAGGCGCAGCCGCCGGCCAGCACGACCGCCTCCACACCATAGCGTCGGTGCACGGCGGTCAGCAGATTGAAGAAAGCGTCCTCATAGGTTGCCTGCGCCGACCGCGCGATGTCGTGATGCCGATCCTCGAGCGCCATTGCCGGATCGCGCGCGGCGCCCAACAGTGATGGCAAGGCATCGCTCCACAACCGCCCGCCCGAAGGAATGCCGTTCTTGATCTCGTAGTTCGCCCCCTCGCCCGAGGCATGGCGGAAATAGCGGAGATCGAGTTCGAACCGTCCGTCGCTTTTCAGCCGGACGAGCGTTTTCATCTGCTCGACGAAGCGAGGTTCGCCATAGGGCGCGAGCCCCATCACCTTGTATTCGTCACCGTAGTGGGGAAAGCCGATGAACTGGGTCATCGCCTCGTAGAACACCCCCAGCGAGTGGGGGAAGTAGACGCCGCCATCGACAGCGAGCGTCCCACCCTCGCCCAAGGCCCAGGCCGCCGAGGAAAAATCGCCGAAGCCGTCGACCGATACCGCTGCCGCCTTCGCAAAGGGCGAAACCAGGAAGGCCGAAGCGAGATGGCAAAGGTGATGCTCGACGGCATGGACCGTGCCGCGGAATTCTTGCTCCGGTAGATGCTCCTTGAGCTTGCCCTTGATGTCGGTGCGCTCCGCCCGCGCGCGCAGGCGCCTTGCAACGTAACCAGGCTTCACACCCGATGTCACGATGTAGGCCAGCTTGCGCCAGCGCTGGGCGCGATTGTCGGTGTTGACGGCGACATGATCGACGTCGGCAAGGGCGATGCCCGCTTCGGCCAGGCAATAGCGGATGGCCTCGCTTGGGAACCCACCCCAATGCTTGATCCGCCGGAACCGCTCCTCCTCGACCGCCGCAACCAGCTCTCCATCCTTGACCAGGCAGGCCGCGGCATCGGCGTGATAGGCGTTCAGCCCCAGAACGTAGGTCATTTGCCGAGCTTGCCGAGATCGCGGCGCAGGAGGTGCATGGAAAGGATCAGGTCGGCCGTGACACGCTGTGCGGTGTAGAGAAAGCCGGCCTTGCCGTCGAACAGCAGCCCCTTGGCGATCAGACAGTGGAATGCCACCGCGGGCGGCCCGAGCACGCGGGTGCGCCGCACACGGTCGGCCCAACTGAGTGCGGACCATGGCCGACTGGTGAGCTTGTCGGCTTCATAAGCTTGGTAGCGCGCCTGGTTCTGGAGCCACCGGTCAAGACACTTGCGATCGTCGTGCAAAAGGCGGCCTTTCAGCGGCACGACCAAGCCGTCGATGAAGAGCTTCTCGGTGTGGCCGTCCTGTTCGAAGCGGCCGTGCCCGCGGCGGAAAAGGACCGGAAGAGCCGGATAGAGGGATGCCCGCAAGGGATGGCCATCGATGCAGTACGTGAAGGCAATAAGATAGGCGCCGACGGCGCGTTCCGGCCTCAGGCCGGCGATCTCCTCATTGAGCATCGGCTCCATGAGATGGTCGGCATCGAGCCGCAGAATCCAGTCGGTCGATACGCCGGTTTTCGTCGTGGCGAAGCGCCATTGCTCGGCATGGCTGTCGAACGGCCGATGGACGACGCGAACATTGGGGAAACGACCTGCGATCTCCAGGGTCTCATCGGTCGATCCGCTATCGACCACAACGATGTCACGAGCCCATGTCAGCCGCCCGAGCGTTCGGCCGATATTCGCCGCCTCATTGAAGGTCAGGATGACGGGAGTGATGTCGGCGAGCACGACTCGGAACAACGGCTAGTTCGTTGGTATATGGCAAATATTTGGCACGGACCACCTCTTTTCAGCCATCTTGCAATTTACCCGTGACCTTTCGGAGCGAGGCTTGACGGTCGAGCGTCGGACGCGCAAACGAACGGGTCTCGATAGTCAGTCCAAGAGCGAGCGCTGGCGTAGCGCCAAGGCATTGGTAAGTCTGGGAAACGTCCCCCTCGTGTTGATTTCGAAAGGCCTGTTCATGTCCAAGGATGATCTTGTTGTCGTTACCGGTGCGGGTGGATTTATCGGCGGCCATCTGGTTCGCGAGCTGCAGAAGCGCGGTCATACCAAGATCCGCGCCGTCGACGTGAAGCCGCTGGCCGAGTGGTACCAGAAGATTCCCGGCGTCGAGAACCAGGTCGGCGACCTCTCGCTGCTCGATGCCTGCCGCTCCGCCGCCAAGGGTGCGCGGACCATCTACAACCTCGCCGCCGACATGGGTGGCATGGGCTTCATCGAGACCCACAAGGCCGAGTGCATGCTCTCGGTACTGATCAATACCCACATGCTGATGGCGGCCAAGGAAGCCGGGACCCGGCAGTTCTTCTACTCTTCCTCCGCCTGCGTCTATAACGGCGACAAGCAGACCGATCCCAACGTCACCGCGCTCAAGGAAAGCGATGCCTATCCGGCGCTGCCGGAAGACGGCTACGGTTGGGAGAAGCTGTTCAGCGAGCGCATGGCACGCCACTTCCGCGAGGACTACGGCATCGCCACCCGTGTCGCGCGCTACCACAACGTCTATGGCCCGAACGGCACCTACGACGGCGGCCGCGAGAAGGCGCCGGCCGCGATGTGCCGCAAGGTCATCGAGGCCAAGCTTTCGGGCAAGCACGAGATCGAGATCTGGGGTGATGGCCAGCAGACCCGGTCGTTCATGTTCATCGACGACTGCACCGAGGGCACCATCAAGCTCCTCAACAGCGATATCGTCGAGCCGCTGAACATCGGCAGCGACGAGTTGGTCAGCATCAACCGCCTGGTTGACATCGTCGAGAAGATCGCCGGCGTGAAGCTGAAGCGGAGCTACAATCTCAGCGCCCCCAAGGGCGTGCGCGGCCGCAACAGCGACAACACGCTGATCAAGAAGCTGATGAACTGGGCCCCCTCCATCCGCCTCGAGGACGGCATGGAAAAGACCTACCGATGGATCTACGACGAGATGACCTCGGGCAAGGCCTCGATCGTCAACGCCGCACCGCGCGCCGTCGCCGCGCAGTGATCTTGCCGCGGTGATCTACCAGGGGCGCAGCCTTCGAGGCTTGCGCCTCAGCGCCCGACCCGGCGCACCGCCTTGTTGCTCTTCAGGAGACCATCGAAATAGGCGATGGTCTTTTCGAGTCCTTCGTCCAGCGGCACCTTGGGTTCCCATTCGAGGACCTTGCGCGCCAGCGTGATGTCCGGACAGCGCTGCATCGGATCATCGACCGGCAGCGGGTGGAAGACCAGTTTCGACTTGCCGTTCACCAGCTCGAGGATTTTCTCGGCGAGATGCCGCACCGGCATCTCGACCGGATTGCCGAGGTTGACCGGGCCGGTGAAATCGTCCGGCGTGTGGTCCATCAGCCGGATCCAGCCTTCGATCAGATCGTCGACATAGCAGAAGGCGCGGGTCTGCATGCCGTCGCCGTAGATGGTGATGTCCTCGCCCTTGAGTGCCTGGACGATGAAGTTCGACACCACGCGCCCGTCGTTGGGATGCATGCGCGGACCATAGGTGTTGAAGATGCGTGCCACCTTGATGCGCAGCTTGTGCTGGCGCCAATAGTCGAAAAACAAGGTCTCCGCGCAGCGCTTGCCCTCGTCGTAGCAGGCGCGCGGCCCCAGCGGATTGACGTTGCCGCGATAGCTCTCGACCTGCGGATGCACGGTCGGATCGCCATAGACCTCGCTGGTCGAGGCCTGGAAGATCTTGGCGCGCACCCGTTTCGCCAGCCCCAGCATGTTGATGGCGCCGTGCACGCTGGTCTTGGTCGTCTGGACCGGGTCGTGCTGATAGTGGATCGGCGAGGCCGGACAGGCGAGGTTGTAGATCTCGTCCACTTCGACATAGAGCGAAAACGTCACATCATGCCGCATCAACTCGAAATGAGGATGGTCCAGGCAGCCGGCGACATTGTCCTTGCTGCCGGTGAAATAGTTGTCGACACACAAAATGTCGTTTCCGGACCGCAGGAGTCGTTCGCATAGATGCGAACCGAGAAACCCTGCACCTCCGGTGACCAATATCCGCTTGCCCATGACTCTCCGTGGTTCCGCTCTCAAGTCGAGAGTAAGCGATCAAACTCTTGAAATCACTTGAAATTCGTCGCACTCCAAGAACGATAATAAAGGGTTGAGGGAGTGGCGGCGCATGGGCATGGAAATAGTAGGCTTGGGCGATATCGTGCGCCTGCATGCCGTGCAGCGCGGAGACGCGACCGCGCTGGTCCACCAGGATCGGACCACGACCTACCGCCAGCTTGACCGCGCCGCCAATCGCGTGGCTCAGGGGCTGATCGCCGAAGGGCTGAAGCCGGGCGCACGCATCGCCCATCTCGACAAGAGCAGCGATCTCTATTTCGAGCTCTTGTTCGGCGTGGCCAAGGCCGGTGCGGTCATGGTATCGGTCAACTGGCGCCTGGCGCCGCCGGAAGTGCTGCATATCGTCAACGATGCCGAAGCGGAGATCCTGTTCGTCGGCGAGGAATTCATTCCCGTTGTCGACAAGATCCGCGATCAACTGCTCACCGTCCGCAAGGTACTGACCCTGTCGGGCACACATCCTGGCTGGACTCCTTTCGACGCCTGGCGCGACCGTCACCCCGATCGCGATCCGCACCTGCCCGCCAAGCCTGCTGACACCGCGGTCCAGTTCTACACCAGCGGCACGACCGGGTTGCCCAAGGGCGCCGAGCTCACCAATGCCAACTTCGCCTACATGTTCCGCGCATGGTCGGAGAGCTGGCAGATGGTGCCGGGTGCGAAGACCATCGTTTGTCTTCCCATGTTCCATATCGGCGGCGCCGGCTGGGGCATGGTCGGCCTCTATGCCGGTGCGGTGAACCATGTGGTGCGCGAATTCGTGCCGGCGCAGATCCTGGACATCATCCAGACGGAACGCATCGACGTGATCCTCCTGGTACCAGCCATGATCCTGTTCCTGGTGCAGACGCCGCAGATCCGCGAAGCCGATCTCTCGAGCCTGAAGCTGATCGTCTATGGCGCAGCGCCGATTCCCGCCGAGTTGCTGAAGCAGGCAATGGCGATCTTCGGTTGCGGTTTCCAGCAGGTCTATGGCCTCACCGAGACGACCGGCGCGGTCACGCTGCTGCCGGCGGAGGATCACGACCCCTCCGATGCGAAGAAGCTCCTGTCCTGCGGCTATGCCCAGAAGGAGGTGGAGTTGCGGATCGTCGACGAGAACGGACGCGACCTGCCAGCAGGCGAGGTCGGCGAGATCGCGATCCGCTCGCCACAGGTGATGGGCGGCTACTGGAAGCTGCCGGAAGCGACGGCGCGCGCCATCAAAGGCGACTGGTTCCTGAGCGGCGATGCCGGCTATCTCGATGAAAAGGGATATCTTTATATCTACGATCGCGTGAAGGACATGATCGTCTCGGGGGGAGAGAACATCTATCCGGCCGAAGTCGAGAGCGCGCTGTTCGGTCACCCGGCCGTTGCCGACGTGGCGGTGATCGGCGTGCCCGACGAGCGTTGGGGCGAGGCCGTCAAGGCCGTGGTGGTGAAGAAGACCGATATCGAGGTGACGCCGGGCGAGCTCATCGAATGGACGCGTTCGAAGATCGCCGGCTACAAGCTGCCGAAGACGATCGATTTCATCGATGCGCTGCCGCGCAATCCGACCGGCAAAATCCTGAAGCGGGAACTGCGCAAAGCCTATTGGGGGGACCGCGTGCGGCAGGTCAACTGACGCCGCGAACAACACCGGCGGCACCTCGCGAAGCCACCGGCCGATACGCGTCACGCGGTCGATGCCCGCTCAGAGATGGCTGGAGCTTCGGCCGCCACTGTAGCTGCCGCCACCGTACGACTAGATTGCCGTAGCTGCCGCCGGAGCCGCTCGCAGTGCGCGGCCGGTTCCAGCCCTGGGTCGTCGTTGTCGTGGTGCGGGAGGCGGTTTCGCCAGGAGTCAGTTGACCGTCATGGACGCCGTGACGGATCCAGGCCTGCTGCTCGGTCGGACGCTGACCGATGCCATCGACTGCGCATACGCGCCGCTGACAACGAGCAGGCCGCCTGCCGTCAGGGCCGGGCAAGGGATATGGCAAAGTGCTGACATTCATGTCCTCTGGACGTGTGTCGGCGACACGCTCGTACCGCCTTGTGAGTCGCCACGCCGCCTCGTGCGCAAACATTCCTCGAAAAGACGATCATCCACCGCTAGAACGCTATGTCCCGAAACGACATCCGACGCCATCCCCATGTCCGAATTGCCTTCGAACCTGACCCCGGTCCGCGATGCCCACCGTTTCGACGAGGCGCGGCTCGTCGACTACATGTGCAGCCACATCGAGGGGTGTCGCGGGCCCTTGCGCGTTCTGCAGTTCGAGGGCGGCCAGAGCAATCCGACATTCCACCTGACCGATGCCGACGGTCGCATGTTCGTGTTGCGCAAAAAGCCGCCCGGCAAGCTCCTGCCCTCGGCGCATCAGGTCGACCGGGAATTCCGCGTCATCAAGGCGCTTTCCGACCATACCGACGTGCCGGTGCCCAAGCCCTACCTGCTGTGCCAGGACGATACGGTGATCGGCACCGCCTTCTACATCATGGAATTCAAGCCCGGCCGCATCTTCGCCGATCCGAAGATGCCCGAGGTGTCGCCGGCCGACCGCGGCCGGATCTTCGATTCGATGAACGACGTGCTGGCCCGCATCCACAATGTTGACTATCGCGCCGTCGGGCTCGGTGACTATGGCCGTGAAGGGCAGTATATCCCGCGCCAAATCGCTCGCTGGTCGAGCCAGTACGATCTCTCGTACACCGAGCACATCGAGTCGATGGAGCTGCTGAAGCAGTGGTTGCCGGCCAACATTCCGCCCGGTGACGAGACGCGCATCAATCACGGCGATTATCGCCTCGGCAACACCGTCGTGCACCCCACCGAGCCGCGCATCATCGCCGTGCTCGACTGGGAACTCAGCACGCTCGGCCACCCGCTGGCCGACCTCGGCTACAATTGCATGATGTACCATTTCGGCGAAGGCTTCGGTGCTTCCGGCGGCTATGCCGGGATGGATCTGAAGGCGTTCGGCATTCCCACCGAGCCCGACTATCTCGCGGCCTATGCCCGTCGTACCCATCGCGAGCGCATCGAGCACTGGGATTTCTATCTCGCCTTCTCGCTCTTTCGCCTCGCCGCCATCGTACAGGGCGTCTACAAGCGCGGCCTCGACGGCAATGCCTCGTCGACCACTGCGGCCATGTACGGCAACCGCTGCAAGACCATGGCCGATCTCGGCTGGTCGATGGTGAAGGCCCGCGCCTGAGCGGCGGCCTGTCCCCGGATCACGATTCGTCGGCGATCGGCACCTTCGACGCCTCGTTGCCGATCGGACAGTTGGCAGTGTCGATCACGACATTCGCCGGGTTGCGGAACTTCGAAATGTCGGATGGACTCTGCTCCGTCGGCAGCCTTGGCGACGGCGTCCGCAGAGTCCAGTTCACCAGGCTCTTCATAACGCTGCCCAGCGCCTGATCGAACGCCTCGACGACCTTCGGCACTTTGTCGGCACGCGCCCGCACGCAGCGCTCGAAGGTCGCCTCGCCGATGATCTGGCGCTCGGGCATCTGCACCAGCTTGGCAACGATACGAACATGGGCGATCGGCGCGCCGCCGTAGTAATACATCGCCTCGAAATTGCGCAGATCGGACTGCAGCAAATAGTTGGGTACGAGAAGAATCGATTCGCGGGCCACCGCCATGATCTTGCGTGTATTCTCGAACGAATCGACGATGCGCGTCTGGATCATCAACGGCGCCCGATCGGTCCATGCCGTCTTGGCGTAGTAGTCGAACGAGGTCGGCGACTGGGCGATCGCGATTCGGCCGGTGTTGAGATTGGCCGCCGCCATCGGTACCTCGACCGCGAGCTGCCAGCGCACGCTCGGCGCATCGGGGTCGAACACACTCTTCGGGGTGACCTGATAGAGATTGGTTGGCTCTTCGGCTGCCTGGATCAGGGCGCAGCCGCCCAGCAGCAGCATGACCGTGGCTGCCGCGAAGAAGCGTGTCATTTAGGCGTGTATCCCTGCTTGCCACTGAATACAAAGCCCGCCGGATCGCGCTCGAGCTTGGTGGCGATGATGTTGAGATTGGCCGTCAGCTCCCTCACCTCGCGAATCGCGAGCGACAGTTCGGTGAGGCCGGTCTGCGAGAACTGCTGCACCGGCTGCCGGCTCGCCGCTAGCAGCTTGTTGAGCTGGCTCGCGGCCCCGTTGATGTTGGCGAGTGCTGCCCGCGTCTCGTCGACAGTCTTGGCGAGTTCGCCGCGATTCTTGCCGGCCAGTGCCTTGCGGGTCGCAGCATCCTGCGGACCGAGTTCCATGGCCATGAGGCTCAACGAATCGGAAAGCTTGTTCAGCCTTTCGAAGGTCTGGTGGAAGTCGGCCACCGCGCCGGGGAGCTGGGCCAGCGCGGACTGGATGGCCGGATCCTGCTTGGCGATGCTGTTCGTCACGGTCGAGAGATTGCGCATCGTGTCGCCCAGGGCGGCGATATTGTCGTCACTTAGAAGCGCGTTGAGGCGATCGACCGTCACACTTGCCTTGGTGAGAAGCTCCTGGGCCGAGGTCGAGGTCGCCTGAAGGAAGGACGCGCCTTCGCGAATCTCCGGGTATGGCTTGTCGCCCAGCTTCTTCTTCGGCTTGATCTCGTTGGACTCGAGCCGGCCCACGATCTGGATATAGGCCGCGCCGGCGATGAACGGCTTCTCGAACACGGCATAGGACCGCTCGCGGATGTCGATCTGAGAGTTGACCGCGACCGTGACCTCGATTTTCTCGCTCAGCCGCTCGCGCCCGGTGCTGCGCTGGATGTCGCGCCGAGAAGCGAGCTCGATGTCCTGGACCCGGCCGACACGCAGACCGCGATAGTAGACCGGTGAATCGACGCTCAATCCCTGGACGTCGCCAGAAAACAGAATGACGTAATACGCGTATGATGTCTGGTCGCCCTCACGCAGCTTCCAGATGACGAAGCCGACCAGGGAAACGACAAACAGGATCATCGCCGCGCCGATCAGCACATAGGGCGATCTATTTTCCATTGAACGCTGCTTTTCGCTCCTGTACCGCCGCGGCTGCTCGTCCGCGCGGCCCGTGGAAATATTCGCGGACCCACGGATTATCGTAGGCCAACAATTCGTCCATGGTACCCACCACGACGCGCTTGTCGAGCAGGACGGCGATCCGGTCGCACACGGCATAGAGGCTGTCGAGGTCGTGGGTCACCATCAGCACCGAGAGGCCAAGGCTCTGCTGCAGTTCCCGCACCAGCTGGTCATAATGCGAGGCGCCGATAGGGTCGAGCCCTGCCGTCGGCTCGTCGAGGAACAGGAGCTCCGGATCGAGGGCGAGCGCCCGGGCCAGGCTTGCGCGCTTGCGCATGCCGCCTGACAGCTCCGACGGTTTCTTGTCCCCACTGTCCGGCGGCAGGCCGACAAGGGCGATCTTGAGGGCGGCGATGCAGCGCATCGCCCCTTCGTCCAGACCGGCATGCTCGCGAATCGGCACCATGATGTTCTCGGCGACCGTCAGCGAGGAGAACAGCGCGCCATCCTGGAACTGCACGCCGATATGGGCGTGCAGGGCGTGCTCCGTCTTTCCATGCAGCCGACGGATATTGTTGCCCAGGATCTCGATCACGCCTTCCCGGGCGGGGTTGAGGCCGATGATGGTGCGCAGCAGGACCGACTTGCCCGTGCCGGATCCTCCGACCAGGCCGACGACTTCGCCGCGAAACATGTCGAAATCGAGGTGATCGTGGACCACGTGATCACCAAATTGTGTGCGTACGTCGCGCAGCTTCAGCACGACGTCCCGACCGTCGCGATGGTCGACGAGTTGCCCGCCTTCGACCATCACACACCCGCCAGCAGGAAGATGATCGAAAATACGGCATCGAGCACGATGACGCAGAAGATCCCCTCGACCACCGATCGTGTCGTGAGCTGGCCGACGCTTTCGGCGCTGCCGCGCACCTGCAATCCTTCGAAGCAGCCGATCGCGGCGATGATCATGCCGAACACCGGCGCCTTGATCATACCAGTATAGAAGTTCCAGATGCCGACTGTGTCGCGCAGCCGGGAGAAGAACTGCACGAAGGTGAAGTCGAGGTAGACGGTGCAGGCCACGGCGCCACCCAGCAGACCGGCCATATTGCCCCAGAAGACCAGCAGCGGCATCGAGATCACCAGCGCGAGGATCCGTGGCAGCACCAGCCATTCGATGGGATTGAGGCCGATGGTGCGCATGGCATCGACCTCCTGATTGACCTGCATGGTGCCGATCTGGGCAGTGAAGGCACTGCCCGACCGGCCGGCGACGATAATGGCGGTGAGCAGGACACCCAGCTCGCGGAAAATGCCGATGCCGACAGCCTCGACGGTGAAGGTTTCCGCGCCGAACTGCCGAAGCTGCTGCACACCCTGATAGGCGATCACGACCCCGATCAGGAAGCAGAGCACGCCGACGATGACGAGCGCCGAGATCCACACCTCGTACATCTGCTTCACGATCGCTGCGAGGCGGAACCGCCTCGGTTGCGCGAAGGCGCCGGCGGTAACCACGAGGACTTCGCCGGAGAAGGCAAAAAGCGCGATGATCTGATGATAGATGTCGACCAGGCCGTGGCCGACCTCGTCCAGCCAGTGCAATATCCAGCTGACATCACGTTCGGGCGGCGTCTCGACGCCGTGAGCCTGCACCACCCGGAAAAGATCGACCTGACCTTGCTCCTTTGCCCGCACCTCGCTTCCCTCGCCACCGCCGGCGAGCTGCAGCAGCTCCAGAATTCCCGCGGTGTCGAGATGTTTGACACGAGTGATGTCGATGACCTCCGGCTTGCGCGCCGGCGCCGCCGGTCCATTCCGCAGCCGGCGCCTGAGGCCACGCATGTTGAACACGGTCCAGTTGCCTGACGCTTCGAGCACGGATGTGTCCGCCTGCTCGACGTACCTGAAGGTGGGGGCCGATGACATCGGGGAGATTAGTCGCGGCGCGCGTTCGACCTGTCAATCGGGATGGCGAATTGCATCGTTGCCCGGCCACTGGCACGATCCGCGCCGGAGGAGCAACGATGGGCAAATGGCCGGTTCTCGACAAGATCGAGATGATCGACGACCCGATCGACGACGAGAGCTACGAGCGCAAGCTGAAGAAGTTGCAACGCCGGCTGCTGGACCTTCAGGTCCATCACATGAAAACCGGCGGCCGTGTGATCATCGGCATCGATGGCTGGGACGCTGCCGGCAAGGGCGGCGCCATCCAGCGCATCATATATGGCCTGGAGCCGCGGTCGACCCACGTCTGGCGTATCGGTGCGCCTACGCCTGCAGAGCAGGGTCGACATTATCTCTGGCGCTTCTGGGAGCGGCTTCCGGCGCCAGGCAACTGGTCGATCTTCGACCGCACCTGGTATGGCCGCGTTCTGGTCGAGCGCATCGAGGGTCTTTGTGACGAAGCGGCCTGGAAGCGTGCCTATCGCGAGATCAACGAGTTCGAGCGACAGCTCGCCGATGACGGCGTGCACATCATAAAGCTGCTGTTCCATGTGAGCGCCGACGAACAGAAGCGGCGCATGATCGATCGCCTGAACAAGCCGCACAAGTACCACAAGGTCGGCCTCGAGGATTTCCGCAACATCGCCAAGCGCAAGGAGTATCTCGAAGCCTACAAGGATATGCTGGACAAGACCGACACCGATTATGCGCCCTGGCACGTCGTCGCCACCGACAACAAGGAACAGGCACGGCTGGCCGCCTTGGGCATCGTCGTCGAGATGCTGAAGCGTGGCGTGAAGATCGTCGAGCAGCCGCTCGATCCCCGCATCCTCGAAGCCGCTTACAAGATGTGGGGCTGGCGGCCAGGCAACGGAAAAAATGGCGATGGCAAAAGGTGACCCAATCGCGCATTTTTCCAGGCTGGCGTGTCGTGGCCGGCGCCTTCGTCTGCATGTTGACGGGCTATGCCGTCGCCTACTCGTTCGCCGCCTTCTTCGGTCCGCTTGAAGCCGAGTTCGGCGCCCAGCGCGGCGACACCTCCCTCGTCTTCTCGATCGCGGCCTTTCTTTATTTCCAGCTCGGCCTGCCGGCCGGCCTGATCGGTGACAGGCTCGGGCCACGGCCGGTCGTCATCGGAGGCCTGCTGATCGTCGCCCTCGGCCTGGTGGTCGCGGCCTACGCCAGCACCCTGTGGCAAGTCTATCTCGGCTACAGTCTCGGTGTCGGGCTGGGCGTGGGGTTCTCCTATGTCCCGAGCGTGACTGCGGTCCAGCATTGGTTCGTCCGTCGGCGCGGCACGGCGAGCGGCCTTGCGGTGGCCGGCATCGGTGTCGGCACCCTGATCGGCGCACCGCTGGCCAACGAGCTGATCGCCGGGATCGGCTGGCGGCAGACCTATCTGGTCCTGGCCGGACTCACGGTGCTGGGCGCCATCGTTGCCGGCATGTTGATCCGGCGCGATCCACATTTCTACGGGCTGGAGCCGGATGGCGAGCCGGTACGGCCCGGTCCCGCTGCAGGACCGCCGCCGGGTCTCACCTTGCGCGAAGCGATCCGGACCGGGCCGTTCTGGGCGGTCTACACGTCGGCGCTGCTGATGTCGTTCGGGCTCTTCATCCCCTTCGTCCACCTGGTGCCCTATGTCCGCGATATCGGCCTTGGGTCAGGCTTCGGCGTTCTGCTGATCACCCTGCTGGGTGTCGGCAGCACGGTCGGCCGCTTCCTGTTCGCCAGCGTCACGTCCTGGCTGGGTCGCCGGCTTTCCTTCTCCCTGATGTTCATCGGCTCGGGTGCGATGCTGATCGTCTGGTCGCTCTCCACCAGCGCCATCGCGTTGATCTTCTTCGCCCTGGTGTTCGGCGCCTTCTATGGCGGCTTCGTCGCCATCGCGCCCTCGCTCGCGGCCGACTATTTCGGCGGCCGATCGCTCGGCGCCGTCATTGGCGCCCTCTACAGTGGCGTGGCCTTCGGTGCGCTGCTCGGCTCACCGGCCGCCGGCTACGCCTACGACTTCTTCGGCTCCTATACGGGTGCGATTCTGGCTGGCGCGTTCCTCTGCTTCGTCTCGTTCGTGATCATGCTCCTCGCGCCCGAGCCGGCACGCTGGCTGGCGCGGCGCGCACAGTCGCACTGACGCCGCTGCCGAGCTGCCGGGCGACCCACGGCAGGGCCTCGCGCATCGCTTCCTCGAACATCCAGGGCGGATTGATCACCGCGAGGCCGCACGCGGCAAGTTTGTCGGCTCCGGCACGTTCGCCCAGGTGCAATTCGACGACCAGCAGCCTCATTTGGGACAGCGCATCCACGAACCGGGCCGCGGCGGCAGCGTCCTTGAGAGGATACCAAATGGCATAGCAGCCGGTGGCGAAGCGGCGTAGGCCCTGCTGTACCGCACGCAGCAGCCGCTCGAACTCGTCGGCCGCCTCGAACGGCGGATCGATCAGTACCAGCCCGCGCCGCTCCGGCGGCGGCAGCAGCGCTTTCAGCGCCTGGTAGCCGTCGACCTGGCGCACCTCCACGGCCCGGTCGCCGGCGAACTCGCGCTTGAGCGCCAGCGCCTCCTGCCCATGCAGCTCGCAGGCGACGAACCGGTCGGCCGCCCGCAGGCCGGCCCGGATCAGGCGCGGCGAGCCGGGATAATGGCGCAACGTCGGGCCGGGCGGCCCGAACTTGCGATCGTAGGCACCCACCGCTGCGAGATAACGTGCCACCGCCGCCGGCATGTCGCCCTGCGCCGCCATCGCGAGCTGCAGGACCCCGGTGTCCGCCTCGCCCGTACGCCGGGCCAAATCGCCGCCGAGATCGTAGCCACCGGCTCCGGCGTGGGTATCGAGCACGAACAGCTTCTTGTCCTTGGCCGTCAGGAGCCGCAGCAATTCGACCAGCGCAACATGCTTCAGGACATCGGCGAAATTGCCGGCATGGTAGCCGTGGCGATAGTTCATCACGTGCCTATAGCATCAAGGGCCTCGTTCGTGCTTCAACGCTCAGCCAAAGGGGAGACCGCATGGCCACGCATGAGCTTCATTCCTCGCCCGAGACCTGCCACTGGGGCTATTTCGACAGCCAGCTCAAGCCGTCGCTCAGCCTCAAGTCGGGTGACGTCGCGACCATCCATTGCGTGTCGGGCGGATCGGAGATCCTGCCGCAGCCGCCGATGAACGTGCTGCCCGAACATCGCGAGATCCTCGCCAAGCTCAAGCCCCATCTCGGCCGGCATATCCTGACCGGCCCGGTGCATGTCGAGGGAGCGGAGCGTGGGGACGTGCTGGCGGTCGAGGTTCTCGACATCAAGTTCCGCACCAACTGGGGCTGGAACGTGCAGCGGCCGCTGATGGGCACGCTGCCCGAGGATTTCCCGTTCTATCGCCTGACGCACATCCCGATCGATTCCAATCGCGGCGTCTGCACCCTGCCGTGGGGCACCGAGGTCCAGCTGAAGCCGTTCTTCGGCATCATGGGCGTGGCCCCGCCGCCGGAATGGGGCCAGTGCAGCTCGATCGAGCCCCGCGCCTTCGGCGGCAATGTCGACAACCGGCACTTCAATATCGGCACCACCGTCTATTTCCCGGTGTTCGCTCCCGGCGCCCTGTTCTCGGCGGGCGACGGCCACGGCATCCAGGGCGACGGCGAGGTGAACCTCACGGCGCTCGAGACCTCGCTCTCCGGCACCTTTCGCTTCACCGTCCGCAAGGACATGAAGCTCAATAACCCGCGGGCCGAAACCGCGACACACTGGATCACGCACGGTTTCGACCAGGACCTGGACGACGCCGCCAAGGAAGCCCTGCGCGACATGATCCGGCTGATCACCGCCAGGACCGGCCTCAAGCCCGAGGACGCCTATATGCTGTGCAGCCTCAAGGGCGACCTCCACATCACGCAGACCGTCGACGGCAACAAGGGCGTGCATTGCATGATGGAGAAATCGCTCATCGGAGCGTAAACTGGGACCGGAAGTCCTCTGCAACCGCCATCGGACGGCAGATACGTTAGATACAATTGCACAATACCTGTCGTTAGCTGGACACCTGCACTATGCGAGTGCAGGCGGCAGTCATCGAAGATTCTGTCAGGACAGCGCCTGGTCCCCACGATGGAGACTCGCGACGATGACCTTGATGAGCAGCCTGTCCCGGACCTCGACGCCCGTTGCGACTCCCCTTTTCGTCCAGTTGCTGTTCGACCAGACGAACCGGATCCTGCTCATGCCCTTCCCCGAGAAGTTGACGCGCGCCCATTTCGACCGCGCCGAGGCGGCGCTGGGGACGTTCGTCGCCCGGCGGGGCCCTACCGACACGATCATCGATTTCAGCGACGTCTGCGAAGATGTGGACACGACCGCCATCGTCGCGCGTGCCTATATGCCCTGGCCGGCAGGCAAGAAGCGCCATGTCTTCGTCGTCTCGAGCGATGTGATGGAAGGCCTGTTCCGGATGTACACCCTGCATCACGAGGCGGCCGGCTTCGGCCGCCCGCAGATCGTACGCTCCCTCGACAACGCTCTGACCGCGTTGGGAACGGCCAGAGCCCACTTCGATCCGGTCACCTACAACTGAGCGGCCAGCAGCCGAGCGGCAAGAGCGCAGCCACCCCTCAGGCCGGCTGCAGACGCTCCCGGGACCGCGACGGCAACGGCGGGAAGGCAAGCGCAATGCCCGCGGCGCCGAGGCCGATGCCGAACGAGGCGATGTAGAGCCAGCCGTAGCTTGCGAAGGTATCGAAGATCCAGCCGCCGACGATCGGCCCCAGCGCCATCCCGAGGCTCGAGATCATGGCGGCCGCGCCGAATACCGTTCCCATGATACGCATCGGGAAATATTCGCGCGCGATCACGGCATAGAGCGGCATCACGCCGCCATAGGCCATCCCGAACACGACCGCCACGGCGTAGAACTCGCCCAGATCGCGTACGAAGAAGTACGTGCCGGCGCCCAGCGCCTGCACCAGAAGACCGACGACCACGACAGGCTTGGCGCCGAACCGGTCGCCAGCGAGACCGAACAAGAGGCGGCCGCCCAGGCCGGCAAGACCCTCGACGCTGTAGATCGTGACCGCGGCCATGGCCGGCAGTCCGCAGGCGATGGCGTAGCTCACCGTGTGGAAAATCGGGCCGGAATGGGTGGCGCAGCAGCAGAAGAAGGTGAGTGCGAGCACGATGAACTGCGGTGAGCGCAGGGCCTGGCCCACGGTCATGCCGGGATCGCCCGCACCGACCGACCCGGGCACATCGGTGGTCGATGGCGGGGCGCGACGCACCAGGAATGCAGTCGGCACCAGCAACACCCAGGCCACAACTGCGATCGTGAGCTGGGCGACGCGCCAGTCATAGTTCGAGAGCAGCCAGCGAGCGAATGGCGAGATCGTCATCGGCCCCATGCCCATGCCTGCCGAGACGAGTGAGACCGCAAGGCTGCGCCGCTTTTCGAACCACCCTGTGACCGTCGCGATCATCGGCGCGAAGACCGCACCCGCCGCCGCGCCCACGATCACGCCATAAGCGAGCTGGAATTCGAGCAGGCTGCCGGCGCGGCTTGCAAGTGCGAGGCCCAGCCCCAGCAAGATCGCGCCCGACAGCACGACAATGCGCGGGCCGAAACGATCGGTCAGCGCGCCCCAGCCGAAGGTGGAAACGCCCATGACGAGAAAATCTATGGTCATGGCGGTCGAAATGCCGGTGCGTGACCAGCCGGTCTCGTCCCCCATCGGCGCCAGGAAGACCGCGAGCGAGAACATGGCGCCGATCGCCACGCAGCCCACCAATCCGCCTGCGGCGACGACCACCCATCCGTAGGACCGTTCCATGTCGCACTCTCCGTTACCCGACCAATACATAACCTTCCGGTTAAGTATTGGCAATGCCCTCCTGCCCCGCCCGAACGGGCATGCGGTCACGCTCAGGGGGCAGGCTCGACCTTGAGCTCGGTGCCGCTGACCGACGCGACGCGCACCTTGGCGCCAGCCACCATGTCGGGGCCGGTCACGGTCCAGCTTCCATCGCCCAGCGTGATGCGGCCGCGACCGTTCAGGATGGGCTGATCCAGCACGAAGGTGTGCCCCACCAGGGCCTTGCCGCGCTCATTCAGCGCCTCGCCGCTGCGGCCCTGCAGCCGGCGCAACGACGACCGCAGGAACACCGCCGAAGCGACGGCGACGACGGCGAAGACGAAGAGCTGGAACTCGAGTCCCACGGCGGGCGCGACCAGCAGCATCAGGCCGCACACTGCCGCGCCGATCGCCAGGAACAGGAACACCACGCCCGGCAGCATCATCTCGAAGACGAGCAGCACCGCGGCGATGGCCCACCAGTACCAGAACACGATCGTCATCGACGTCTAGCCCGACGACGGCACCGAGCCGCGCGGCCGGCCCGCCGACTCCGCCGCGCGCGCCTGTGCCTCCTTGGCCAGTTCGCCGATGCCGGCGATCGACGCCATGACGCCCGCCGCCTCGACCGGCAGAAAGAACATCTTGGCGTTGTTGGACGAGCCCATCTTGGCCAGCGCCTCGACATACTTCGTGCCGAGGAAGTAGTTGATGGCCTGCGTGCCGTTGCCCGCGATCGCCTGCGCGACCACGGCGGTCGCCTTCGCTTCGGCTTCGGCCTGCCGCTCGCGCGCCTCGGCTTCACGGAAGGCGGCTTCGCGCTTGCCTTCGGCGATCAGGATGGCCGACTGCTTCTCGCCCTGAGCACGCTGGATGCTTGACTCGCGCACGCCCTCGGCTTCGAGAATGGTGGCGCGCTTCTCGCGTTCGGCCTTCATCTGGCGGCCCATCGCGACCACGATGTCCTCGGGCGGCGCGATATCCTTGAGCTCGATGCGCAGCACCTTGACGCCCCACGGGTTGGTCGCCTGGTCGATCACCGCGAGCAGCGTGTTGTTGATCTCGTTGCGCTTGGACAACACCTCGTCGAGCGCCATGTTGCCCATCACGCTTCGGATGTTGGTGAGCGCCAGGTTGGTGATGGCGAGGTGCAGGTTCTGCACTTCGTAGGCCGCCCGTGCCGCGTCGATCACCTGGTAGAAGGCGACTGCGTCGACCTGCACCGTGGCGTTGTCCTTGGTGATGACCTTCTGTGCCGGGATGTCGAGCACGTTCTCCTGCATGTTCATCTTGCGGCCGATCCGGTCGATGAACGGCACGATCAGGTGCAGGCCCGGCGCCAGCGTCCGAGTGTATTTACCGAAGCGCTCGATGGTCCAGTTGAAGCCCTGGTTCACGGTCTTGACGCCCGCGAAGACCAGGACGATGGCCACCACGACCAGCGCGACAACGAAAATCAACGCTCCCATTGGAGTCTCCCCTGCTCGGTCCAACCCTAGCCCAGGTCGCGGCGACCGGCTATCAGGCCGATCAGGCCTCAGTCGTGAATTGTGGAGATTTCATGCTTGCCAAGCCCATATGGGAGCCCCTGCCCGATTATCGTCCCTACCCGCCAGCCGAGATGGCGGCGCGGGCCTCCGCCTTCCACGCCAACCTGGTGCGCCGGCGCACCGTGCGCGACTTCGACTCGCGGCCGGTACCGCGCGAGGTGATCGAGAGCTGCCTGCTCGCGGCAGGCACGGCGCCGTCAGGGGCCAACCTGCAACCCTGGCATTTCACCGTCATCGAGAGTGCCGAAGCCAAGAAGCGCATCCGCGTCGCCGCCGAGGAAGAGGAGCGCGCCTTCTACAACGGACGCGCGCCCAGGGAGTGGCTGGAAGCGCTGGCGCCACTTGGCACCGACTCCGACAAGCCGTTCCTCGAAGAGGCGCCGGTTTTGATCGCGATCTTCGCCCAGAAGTCCGGCACGCGGCCCGACGGGCGGACGGTTAAGCACTACTACGTGCCCGAGTCGGTCGGGATCGCGACGGGCTTCCTCATCCTCGCGCTCCACGATGCGGGGCTCGTGACTTTGACGCATACGCCGAGCCCGATGAGCTTTCTCAACGAGATCTGCTGCCGTCCGTCATGGGAAAAGCCGACTATCCTGCTGGTTGCGGGATACCCGAAGCCAGACTGCCTCGTGCCGGTGCATGGCGGGCTGAAGAAGCCCTTGGCCGAGACGACGTCGTGGATCTGACGGCTGCACGCTGATCGGTGGCGAGCCAGCGGTCGAGGAAGCTGTCGATCCAACGGTTGAGCTGCGGATCATAGAGAGCGTGCATGGAGAGGTGGACTCCCCGTTGCTGGGCACCGGGCATCTTCAATCGCTCGGCCGCTGTCAGCGTCCAGATCTCTTTCATCTCGAGCGTGACTTCGGGATGGAACTGGAAACCGAAGGCGTTGGGGCCGAACCGGAAGCCCTGCACCGGATAACGGTCGTTGGTGGCCAGAAGCTCGCAGCAGTCCGGCACGGTCATGCCCTCGCGATGCCACTGGTAGACCTTCATCGGCGCCTCGATCCAGTGGCGTCCCGCCTCGGTCGGCTCGACATCGACATAGCCGATCTCGACCAGGCCCTGCGGATGCGGCCCGACGCGACCGCCGACGGCGCGAGCCAGGAGCTGGGCGCCAAGGCACAGGCCAAGATAGGGGACTCCAGCCTCGACCACCTTCGGGATCCAGTCGAGCTCGCATTTAATGCCGGCCAGCGTGCCGCAATCGTTGGCCGACATCGGGCCGCCGAAGATCACCACACCGGCATAATCCGACATATCTTCGGGCAGCTCGCAGCCGAGATTGGGACAAAGGCGGTGAAGCTCGTACCCACGCTTCTCAAGCAGGGCGCCGACCCGACCGGGGCGCGAATGCTGCTGATGAACGACTATGGCGATCTTTCGAGGGGCAATCTTTTTGGGCTTTTCAGCCGGGACCATCATGGATTTGTAAAGTACGCTCGGCTTGTGGCAACGACAAGGCCAACAGACGGCAAAGGGACGAAATGGCGCGCCAACTCGACTTCTATTTCGACTGTTCCAGCCCTTGGACCTACCTCGCCTTTCATGCCGTCCAGCCGCTTGCGGCGGAGACCGGCACCGAGATCGCCTGGAAGCCGATCCTGGTCGGCGGCGTGTTCAACGCGGTGAACCAGACGGTGTATGACAGCCGGGCACGGCCCAATCCGCTGAAGCAGGCCTATATGCTCAAGGACCTCGCCGCTTGGGCGCAGCTCTACGGCCTTGCCATCGTCTTTCCGCCCAAGGTCTTCCCGGTCAACAGCGTGAAATGCATGCGCGGCGCCTTCGTGGCGCTCGACGAGGGCAAGCTCGTGCCCTACGCCACCGCCGCCTTCGAGGCTTATTGGGGTGACGACCGCGATCTGTCGAAAGAGGATGTGCTGGCCGATATCGCCATGCGGGCGGGAATCGAGCGCCAGCGATTCTTCGCCGGCATCGAGACCGATGCCTGCAAGACGAGGCTGCGCGCCAACACCGACGAGCTCATCGCCCGCGGCGGTTTCGGCAGCCCGACGATGTTTGTCGGCGCCTCGATGTTCTTCGGAAATGACCGACTGCCCCTGGTGAGGGCGGCGCTCGAAGCCGCGTGAGCAACAACGACGACCCGCAATTCTGGGAAAAGGCGCGCGCCCATCTCGTGCGCTACGGCGGTGCGTTCGCACCGCTGATCGTCGAGAGAGCTGCGGGCAACTGGTTCGTCGACGCCGACGGCCGGCGCATCCTCGATTTCACATCGGGCCAGATGAGCGCCGTCCTGGGCCATAGCCATCCCGAGATCGTAGCCGTGGCGCGCCACTATATGGGCGAGCTCGACCATCTCTATTCGTCGATCCTGTCGCGGCCCGTGGTCGATCTCGCTGCCCTGCTCGCCCGCCTCTCGCCGGGCAAGCTCGATCGCGTGCTGCTGGTCTCGACCGGCGGCGAGTCGAACGAAGCGGCGCTGCGCATGGCCAAGCTCGTGACCGGCCGGCACGAGATGGTGGCGATGAGCCGCTCCTGGCATGGCGTGACGGGCGGCGCCGCCTCCGCAACCTATTCCTCCGGCCGGCGCGGTTACGGCCCGCCAGCACCGGGTTCGTTCGTCCTGCCCGCGCCCGACACCTATAGATCCCGCTTCATCGATGTGCATGGCGTCTACGACTGGAAAGCTGAAATGGCCTTCGGGTTCGAGCTGATCGATCGCCAGTCGAGCGGCGCGCTGGCGGCCTGCATCATCGAGCCGATCCTGAGCTCCGGCGGCGTGCTCGAGCCACCCGAAGGCTATATCGCCGCTCTGGCCGGCGAATGCCGAGCCCGCGGCATGCAGCTCATCTTCGACGAGGCCCAGACCGGCCTTGGCCGCACCGGGACCCTGTTCGCCTGCGAGCGCGATGGGGTCGTGCCCGACTACCTCACCCTGTCCAAGACGCTGGGCGCCGGCCTGCCGCTCGCCGCCATGCTGACCACTTCCGAGATCGAGGAAGTGGCGGCCGAGCGCGGCTACCTCTTTTACACCACCCATGCTTCCGACCCCCTCCCGGCCGCCGTCGGCCTCAAGGTGATCGAGATCATCCTGCGCGACCGCCTGGCCGAGCGTGGCGCCATGCTCGGCGAGCGCCTGAAAAGCGGGCTTTGCGCCCTGCAGCAGCGCTACGAGTGCATTGGCGACATCCGCGGGCGGGGCCTGCTGCTCGGGCTCGACCTGGTCAAGGACCGGCGCAGCCGGGTCGCCGATCCCGACCTCGCCCAGCGCGTCGCCCGCGAGTGCCTTGCCTTGGGGATGATGACCAGCGTCGTCCGCGGCGGCTTCGGGATCTTCCGGATTGCCCCGCCACTGACCATCGAACCGGCCGAGATCGACCTGGGCCTGGAGATCTTCGACCGGGCCTTGAGTAAGGCCTTGCATTGAAATCACTTTCCAGCGCGCGGCGGGCCCTGTGAGGTATTTGCGTTTGAAACGGCCCGCTATCTGTTGTACCCGCTGACCCTTTCCGGCCAACGTGTTGGGAGTCTCTGGATGAGAAGCAAGGTCAAGCAGGCGGCACTTCTGGTGGCGAGCGGCCTGGCACTGAGCGGTTGCAATCTGTTCGGTCCGAACACCGCTGCGCCAGCCAAGAAACCGCCTGCACCAGACTATCAGGCTCCGGTCACCGTCCCGAGTCCTCCCGCCGCAAAGATCCGCTCGATCTGCTACAACGAGCGGGACTTGGCGACCATTCATGCGCGGATGCTGCAGCAGGAGCTGACGGTGGCGACGCTGCAATGCCAGACCCCCAACGGGGCTCGCGCCTTCGACGCCACCTACAATACCTTCGTCAAGAAGTTCGGACCGGAGCTCAGCACCAATGCGCGGGCCCTGACCGAACTCTCCCGCCGCAAGCGCTTCAATGTCGACGTCCTCGTCACCGAATTCGCCAACCGCATGGCGCAGCGCGCGCCGGTCGACAAGGAATTCTGCTCACGCAGCCTGCGCGCCCTCGAATGGTCGCTCGATTCCAAGGTCAGCTCGCTGAACCAGGCGCCGCCACCCTACGATCTCGGGCCGGAGATGAACATCCATCCCTGCCCGGCGAAATAAGCGGTAGCTCCCGATGGCAAGGCGGTTCGGACGAACCGCCTTTTGCCTGGGTCGGGTGTTCAGCCGCCGCCGTGGCGCAGCAGCCGGCCCGAATGTCTGTTGGTCGGACGGCCGTCGCGCATCGTGATCTCGCCGTTCACGACGATGTAGCGATAGCCCTCAGCCCGCTGGATCCGCCGCCATTCGCCGCCCGGCAGGTCGTGTGCGATCTCATCCGGCAGGACCTTCAGGCCATCGAAGTCGTAGACGACGATGTCGGCCGGCGCTCCCTTCTTCAAGACGCCGCGGCCGCGGAAGCCCGCCACCTCGGCCGGCAGCGCCGATAGCCGCCAGTGCGCCTCCTCGAGGCTCAGCATGCCGTGCTCGCGCACGACCTTGCAGAGCGTCTCGGTAGGGTAGCGGCCGGCGGTCAGGAACTTGGTGTGCGCGCCACCGTCGCTCACGCCGAACAGGACATAGGGGTCGTCCACCAGCTCCTTCAGATAGTCGATCCGGCCATTCGGCGGCGCGGCAAAGAACTCGGTCTTGAGGTCTTCCTCGACCGCCATGTCGAGCATGACGTCGACCGGATGCTTGCCCATCTTCTCTCCTGCATGGGCCAACGTGTAATCGAGCCATCGCCCGTTTTTCTCGAGCTTGGGTCCGACGATGGCGATCTGCGGCAACGGCCCGGTCGCCGTGACCGGCAGGTTGGCCCGCAAAGCCGGGCGGCGCGCCAGGTCGGCAAGCTTGGCCAGCCGCTCCGCGCGCGTTCCCGTGGTCGCCTCGCACCAGACCTGCTGATCGTCGAACAGGTTCCAGTCCTCGAACGTGAAAGTGAAGCCGGCATCGGTCGTGAGCCCCTGCCCCACGACGCGGATCCCGCGCTCGCGACAGCTCTTGAGCCAGGCCAGCACATGGCGGTGGATATGCGGCCGGTCATCGAAGGCCTGGACGACGTTCATGATCACCGGCCGGCCGCTCAATGTCGCCACCTCCTCGTAGAAGGCGCGGTCGCGGGCATTGTCGCCCGAGACCAGCAGCATTTGGACGAACCCGTCGTTGCGTTCGGCCAGCACTTTCGCGAACTCCCGGCAGGTATCGTCATGCATCACGTCGGTCGGCATCGGCGAGCCGTCGTAGTCGCGCTGCACGGCCGCCGGTCCGGTGGGCAGCATGCGCTGGGCCGACCAGCCGCAGGCGCCGGCATCCATGGCCTCATGCAGCAGGCGGCGCAGCTCGGCATGCTGTTCGTCCGTCGGCCGCTTGCCGGCCTTGGCCGCCTCGAAGCCCATCACCCAGATGAGAAGCGGCGAGATGGGGACATAGGGCAGGATATTCATCGCCTTGGGCGCCCGGTCCACGGCATTGAGGAACTCGGGGAAAGTCACCCAGTCCCATGGCATGCCGGCCTTCATCGACGCCATGGGGATCGCCTCGACGCGCGTCATCGACATCATCGCACGTTCGCGCTCGGCCGGCCGGACCGGCGCGAAGCCGAAGCCGCAATTGCCGATCACCACCGAGGTGATGCCGTGCCATGAGGAAAGCGTGCAGTAGGGATCCCAGAAGAGCTGCGCATCGTAATGCGTATGCAGGTCGACGAAGCCGGGTGCCACGATCAGGCCTCCGGCATCGATCGTCTCCTCCGCCTCGCCGGCGCCGATCCGGCCGATCTCGGCAATGACGCCATCCTTGATGCCGATATCGGCGCGAAAGCGCGGCAGTCGGCTGCCATCGACGACCATGCCACCCCGGATCACGCGGTCGAAGCGAGCCATGTTTCCTCCTGTTTTGCAGGAAGCGTGGGCATGCCCTCGCAGGCTGTCAACGCGCACCCTGTCGGCTAAGCTCGCAGAATGGAAACGCTCTCCGTCCGCACCGACACCCTCGAAATCGCTTGCGAGACGCACGGTCCGGCGAACGGCCCTCCCGTCATCCTGCTGCACGGCTTTCCTTACGATCCGCGCTGTTTCGACGAGGTGGCGCCGCCGCTCGCGGCCGACGGATGCCGGGTGCTGGTGCCCTACCTGCGCGGCTATGGCCCGACACGCTTCCTGTCCGAGAGGACACCGCGCTCGGGCGAACAGGCGGCGCTGGGCCACGACCTCCTGCAACTTATGGACACGCTCAAGATCGAGCGCGCCACGCTTGCGGGTTACGACTGGGGCGGGCGCGCCGCCTGCATCGTGGCGGCGCTCTGGCCCGAGCGCGTGCGCGGCCTCGTGAGCTGCACCGGCTACAACATCCAGAACATCGCCGCGTCGACGAAACCGGCGTCGGCCGCGCAAGAGCATCGCTTCTGGTACCAGTACTATTTCCATACCGAACGCGGCCGGGCCGGCCTCACGCAGAACCGGCGCGACATCTGCAAGCTTCTCTGGCAGCTCTGGTCGCCGCACTGGCGCTTCGACGACGCCACCTTCGAAAGGAGCGTGGCCTCCTTCGACAATCCCGATTTCGTTGACGTGGTGATCCAGTCCTACCGCCATCGCTATGGCTATGCGCCCGGCGATCCCGCCGTTGCCGGTATCGAGGCCAGACTCGCAGCTCAGCCCGGCATTCCTGTGCCGACCATCAACCTGCACGGCGATGACGATGGCGTCGGACCCGCCCTGCCGAACGATCCTCACGTCAGGAAATTCACCGGGCCCTACGAACGGCGCATGATCCCGCGGGTCGGCCACAACGTGCCACAGGAAGCACCATCTGAAACTGTGGCGGCGATCCGCGATCTGATGCGGGGCAGCTGATCGGCGTCACTTCCGGCTTTGCCGTCGCGGTATCGCGGGCGAGGTGGCTCTGCGCTTCGGCAGTGTTCGTTTCCGCTTCGCCGCCACCCGCCGCGCCGCACCAAGCGCCACTCGCGCCCATGTGACCAGCTCTTCGGGCTCGTCGAACAGCCGATCCGGCGCACGCCAGAATGACAGGTCTATCGTGCGGCCTCGGCTTTCGTAGTTGAGGGGCGGAAAGGCCGCGGCTTCTGCGAAGGCCGCTCGATTGTGGTCGTCGACCCGGAAGTAGAGCGTGTCATCCGCCAGCATCCCGAGCATCAGGCCGTCGCAGAATACGCCGGCCTTTCCGAACATGCGCCGCATCGTGATACGGCCGAGCGGCGCGAACTGCTCGCGCAGGAATTCGGCAAAGCTGTCGCTGGCGACCATCTTCCCCCCGAACGGCGCTACTCCAGCGTCTCGAGCAGGCGTGCGCAGAGATAGGTCCGCGGCACCAGCGACGAGTAGTAGATCTGCTCGTAGGCCGCATGCGCGCCCTTGCCATCCGCGCCGAGCCCGTCGAGCGTCGGGATGCCGAGCGCAGCCGTGAAGTTGCCGTCGCTGCCGCCACCGGTCAGGGGCACGTCCTTGAGCTCCTTGCCGATCTCGCGGTAGATCGCTTGCGCCTTCTCGAACAAGGCCGCGATCCCGGCATCCTTCTGATAGGGCGGGCGGTTCATGCCGCCCTCCACCGAAACCTCGACATCCTTGCCAATCGGCTCGAGGTTCAGGAACCAGTGCGTCATCTCCTCGGCAAGCTCGGCCGTGGGCACGCGCAAGTCGATCTCGGCCGTGCACTCCGCCGAAATCACGTTGACACCCGTGCCGCCCTTCACCAGCCCGACATTGCAGGTGATGCCTCGCGCATAGTCGGTCTTGCCCTCGATGCGCACAATCTGCCGCGCCATCTCGAGAATGGCGCTGCGTCCATCCTCATGCCTGACGCCGGCATGGGCCGCGCGGCCCTTCACCGTCATCACGAAGCGGCCGACGCCCTTGCGTGCGGTGACAACGCGATCGCCGTCGCGGCCGGGCTCCATCACCAGCGCGTATTTGTGGCCGCGCGCTGCTGCCTCGATGCGCGCCCGCGATGTCGGGCTGCCCACCTCCTCTTCGGGGATGAACATGAAGGTGACCGGCAATTTCGTCTTCTTGCCTTGGCGGACCAGATGGCGCAGCGCGTAGTAGGCGATGTAGCCGCCGGCCTTCATGTCGTAGATGCCGGGCCCGAAGACGCTGTCGCCTTCGCGGCGGATCTTCAGCTCCTTCTCGATCATGCCGATCGGATGCACGGTGTCGAGATGGGCAAGCACCAGGATGCCCTTGCCCTCGCTCTGGCTCCACTCGGAGGGCGTACGGCATTCCATGATGTCGCCGAAGCCGTTGACGCCCGGCGTGCGGTCGACCTGCAGCCCAAGACCTCGGAACTGGCCCTCGACATGGTCGACCACCTTGTTGACCGATTTGGCATCGTGACTGGGACTCTCGATCGAGACCCATTCGACAATACCGCCCAGAACCTCCTCGGCATCGATCCTGGGTTCGTTCTTCAGCTCGGCAGGCATCCGGCGGCCTCGCTCAAACCGGATCCCAGGTGAAATACTCCGGGGAACGCTTGAGGTCGGTGAAGAAGGGCTTCATCGACGGCACCGCATGCTCGGCGATCGCCTCGAGCGTCCAGCCTTCGGAATTGTGCACCGATCGCACCGGGCGGTTGGCATTGAACAGCATGATCTCGTTCATGCGAACGCCGAAGATCTGCGAGGTGATCCCGTTGGCCGCATCGGAGAGCAGGAACACCGCCATCGGCGCGATCTTGGCCGGCGTCATCCGCTTGGACCGTTCCAGCCGCTCCTTCTGCGCGTCGGTGTCGGCGGGAATGGTGCCGATCATGCGCGTCCAGGCAAACGGCGAGATGCAGTTGGAGCGCACGTTGAAGGCCGCCATGTCGAGCGCGATCGAGCGCGACAGCCCGATGATTCCCATCTTCGCCGCCGAATAGTTGGCCTGGCCGAAGTTGCCCACGAGCCCTGACGTCGAGGTGAAATGCACGAAGGCTCCCGACTTCTGCTCCTTGAAGTGATTGGCCGCCGCCCGGCTGACGTTGAAGGCGCCGTTGAGATGCACGTCGATCACCATCTTCCAGTCGACATGGCTCATGCGGTGGAAGATGCGGTCGCGCAGGATGCCGGCATTGTTGATGACTCCGTCGATCCGGCCGAAGTTCTCGACTGCGGTCTTCACCATGCGCTCGGCACCGGCCGGATCGGTGACGCTGTCGGCGTTGGGCACCGCCTTGCCGCCTGCCGCGGCGATCTCGTCGCAGACCTTCTGCGCCGGGGTCGCGCTGCCCGATCCCTCGCCGTCGACCGCGCCGCCGAGATCGTTGACCACGACCTTGGCGCCTTCCTTGGCCGCCAGCAGCGCCATCTCGCGACCGATGCCCCCGCCCGCGCCGGTGATCAGCACCACCTTGTCTTTCAGCATATTGGCCATTCTTGCCTCCCTCTGTCGGTCCTGGAATTCACGTCGATGTCTATGTGCGGCCGGCTTCAGCCGCGCCTTCCGCGCCGAAGTCGCCGCCCAGACTACCGCCGATCGGCATCTTTTCCTGGAGCTGCGTCATGCGCGGATAGTAGTGACGAAACGCGGCGCGAATCTCGTCGAACGGGATGTCGGCGAACACGCCTCGATAGGCGAGATACTCCATGTGACGCCGGCCGCTGAGATCGAACGGGTGGTAGATCGAATCGGAAACGGCGTCCCAGTCGAGCGGCTTCAGGCCGAACCGCTCGGTCAGTTCCCTGTTGAAGGCCGGCGTCGCCTTCACCCAATGCCCATCGAGCCAGACGTCGGTGTAGCCGTGATAATAGAAGACGTCGCTGCCCATCAATTCGGCCAGGCGCTTCGTCGTCATATGGTTGCGCACGTCGGCATAGCCGACCCGGGCGGGAATGCCCGACGCCCGGCAGAGCGCCGCCATCAGCCCCGCCTTGTTCACGCAGTAGCCATGCCCGGCCGCCAGCGTGCTGCTGGCGCGATAGGCCTCGCGCCTCATCGGTGTGTTGTAAGGATCGTAGCGCAGCCCGTCGCGCACCGCGTAGTAAAGACGCAACGCTTTCTGCCGCGCACCGCCTGCGCCGGCCACCCGTTCCGCATGGGCGATGATTTCGGGATGGGTCGAATCGATGAGATCGCTCGACCGAAGGTAGGCGTCGAAGGCCGCACCGTCCCGCACGACATCGTCCTGCGGTGTCTTGAGAGCGTCGAAATCCATGGCCCGTGTTGTGCCCCGAAAGGAGCGGCAAAGTCCATGAGCCAGGAGGCGCACATCACCCATGCATGTTCGAAAAACGATTTACGCCCCCGGCAGAACCGTATTCTCATGCGTGGCGAAAAGTCGGAGCGTCGCATGACGGAAGAGAGGGCCGTCCAGGAGGCCGCGTCGGTCGAAGTGGCGGGACGTCGGAGCCTCATACTGGCGGCCTGCATGATGGCGACCTTCATGGCGGCGGTGGAAAGCACCATCGTGGCCACAGCCATGCCGACCATTGTCGCCGATCTTGGCGACTTCCACCTCTTCAGCTGGGTCTTCGCGGCCTATCTGTTGTCGCAGGCCGTAAGCATTCCGATCTATGGCCGTCTGGCGGACCTGTTCGGCCGCAAGCGCATTTTCTTCGCCGGGGCCAGCCTGTTCCTCGTGGGTTCGACCCTCTGCGGCTTCGCACAAGGCATGCTGTCGCTCATCGCCTTCCGCGCCCTGCAGGGGATGGGTGCCGGCGCGGTGCAGCCGGTGGCCTACACGATCATCGGCGATATCTACACGCCGACCGAACGGGCGCGCGTGCAGGGCTTCCTGTCGAGCGTGTTCGGCATTTCCGCCGTGATCGGCCCGTCGCTGGGAGCCTTCCTGGTCGAGCATGTGAGCTGGTCGGCGGTGTTCTGGGTCAACCTGCCGATCGGGGCGCTCGCCATGACAATGCTCGCGGTCTTCTTTCACGAGCAGCTGCAGGCCAAGGCGCGGCGCATCGACTTTCTCGCCTCCGTCCTGCTGATGCTGGGCGCGGGGGCATTGATGATGGCCCTGATCCAGGCTGGCAGCCTGAGCCCTTGGGCGCTGGCGGCGTGCATCGTCGTGGGCGTCGGCGCGCTGACGGCGCTGGTACGCCACGAACGGCATGTCGAGGCGCCGATGCTGCCGATCCGGTTCTGGACCAACCGCGTAATCGCGCTGGGCAATTTCGGCAGCTTCGCCATCGGCACCGTGATGATGAGCGTCAGCGCCTTCCTGCCTACCTACGTCCAGGGCGTGATGGGTCGGACGGCCGGCGTGACCGGCGCGGTCCTTGGCGCCATGTCGATCAGCTGGGCGGTGGCAAGCGCCGTCTCGGGTCGCGTCATGATCCGCACCAGCTACCGCGTAAGCGCGATGTTCGGCGGCGGCATGCTGGTGCTCGGCAGCATCGTCCTCATGGCGATGTCGCCCGAACATGGGCCTCTCTGGGCCGGCGCCGGTGCGCTCGTGATCGGCCTCGGCATGGGCTCCTGCAACACGACCTATCTGGTCTCGGTGCAGGCCGCGGCCGCTCTGCGCGAGCGGGGCGCCGCGACCGCCTCCAACATGTTCATGCGCATCGTCGGCCAGTCGACCGGAGCCGCCTTGTTCGGCGCTCTCGTGAATATCGGCCTGCTGCACTACGCGCCGGAGGCCGGAGAGGTCGCGGCGCGCCTGATGGAGCCCGCCTTGCGCCAGAATCTCGCGCCGCCGGAGATCGCCATGCTGACGTCGGCCATGGCTGCGGCGCTCCGGAACGTTTACGTGGTGGCGACGCTGCTTGGTCTGGGTGTCCTCGCCATTGGAGCCAGTTTCCCGGCCGCACTCGGTCCGACAACGGTCCAGGATCAAAGCCCCTCGCGCGGAGGCGCCTGACGCGTATCAGAGGGCCGACGGTGCGTCGTCGGTGGTCATCAGGAAATGCGCTTGTGCGGTCGCAACCGGCTTGGAGCGGTCTTCCTGCCAGGCCTCGGCGAAGACGTTGACCATGCGTCGCCCCTGCTTGGTCACCTTGGCCGAGGCGATCACGTCGAGCGGCCGTGCCGATCGCAGATAGTCGACGGTGATGTTGACGATCTTGGGGACCGTCTCGGCCTCGCTCTCCCACAGCAGATGGAAGATCGCCGCCATCTCCAGCATGGCGCCCAGTGTGCCGCCATGGATCGCCGGCAGGAAGGTGTTGCCGATCAGCGAGTCGTGATAACGCATGCGGGTCAGCAGTTCGCCGGTCCCGATCTCGGGTGCGATCTGCATCCAGCACGCATAGGGAATGGCATCGGCCAGGCGGCTCACGTCGCGTTGCTTGCGCGCTTCGGCCAGGCGCTTCATCACGCTGCTGGTCATTGGATCGCTCCCTTGCCCAGGATCTCCCGCCCCTTCAGATGGGCGGGCGTCACTTTGCCCTTCGTGCCCAGCATGAAGGTGCCGGCCGCGGCCGCCACCGGATCCTTGGGATCGCCCTGGTGCGCGAACGCCCGGGTGAAAGCGACCGACCGGGTGATGCGATAGCACTCCGCCTCGGCGATCACCGGCTTTCCCGGCGCAGCGGGCTTTGCATAGTCGATGCGCAGGTCGAGGGTGGCGAAGGGCATCGGCTCCTTGAGCATGGTCGCGACCGCCATGCCGCAGCAGCCGTCGAGCATGGCCGTCAGCGGGCCGCCCGCCAGCACCCCTGTCTCGGGGTAGCCGACCAGCTCTTCGCGCCAGTCGAGCTGCATGGAGGCGAGCCCTCGTGCGACGGCAAGCACTTTCAGCCCCAGCGCCTTGTTGTGCGGGATGGAGTCGGAAAACAGCTTCTGGAACAGCGCCACGCGCTCTTCCAATGTGGTGAGGGGTTTGGCCATGCCCCTATCTACAGGCCCATCTGCCGCGCGGCGAGGTCCTTCATGATCTCGACCGAGCCGCCGCCGATCGACATCACCTTGGTCTCGCGATAGATGCGCTCGACCTTGGCGCCGCGCAGGTAGCCCGCGCCACCGAAGATCTGCATCGCCTCGTTGGCGCAGTATTCCAGGGTCGAGGTGGCGAGGTTCTTCAGCATGCAGATTTCCGCCACGGGCTTCTCGCCCTGCCCGACCCGCCAGGCCAGCAGTTCCAGCGTCGATTTCACGGCGTTGACGCGCATCGCCATGTCGACCAGCCGGTGACGCACGACCTGGTTGGCGATCAGGGGCTTGCCGAAGGTATGGCGCTCGCGGGCATAGGCGATCGCTTCCTCGAGGCACACCTTGGCATAGCTGTAAGCGCCGGCCGACAGGCCGAGCCGCTCCTGGTTGAAATTCAGCATGATGCCGATAAAGCCCTTGTTCTCCTGGCCGATCAGGTTGTCCACCGGCACGCGGACATCGTCGAAGAAGAGCTGTGCGGTATCGGACGCCCACCAGCCCATCTTCTTGAGCCTGGTGCGCGAGAAGCCTTCGCGCTCGCGTTCGATCAGCAGGAGCGACACGCCGCCCGCTCCTGCCCCGCCGGTGCGCACGGCGACCGTGTAGTAGTCCGCGCGCATACCCGAAGTGATGAACATCTTGGAGCCGCTCACGACATAATGATCGCCGTCGCGGTGCGCCGTGGTCTTCAGGTTGGCGACATCCGAGCCACCGCTGGGCTCGGTAATCGCGAGGGCGCTGATCTTTTCGCCGGCGAGGATCTCGGGCAGCAGCTTGCGTTTCATCCACTCCGGCCCGAGGGCCGCGATCGGCGGCGTGCCGATCGTGTGGCTGTTGAGACTGGCATTGACTCCGCCGCTGCCGTGCCGCGCCAGCTCCTCCGACTTGATGATGCCGAAAAAAGGATCGGTCGGCACGCCGCCATATTCCTCCGGGAACCCGAGCTGCAACAGTCCGGCCGCCGAAGCCTTCCTGTACAGGTCGCGCGGGAATTCCTCCGCCTCGTCCCATTGGTCGACATACGGCGCGATCTCGCGATCGACGAAGCGCCGGACCGTATTGCGGAATGCTTCATGTTCCTCCGTGTAGAAGAGGCCCGACAAGGCCGTCCGACCAGACGGCAAGTCACGAGGATCGGCGACGGCCATGAGAAGCGCTCCCGCGATGTCGTTGCGCAAGTTTGCGATCTCGCAGCATAACGTTGACAGCGTGGAATAGCTGTTCATATTGGCATCTGGATGAGGTGACGTTAGATCGCCCGTCGTAAGGGATGGAAACTGGTTGAATTTCTGCAACTCACTCTGAACGGTCTTGCGGTCGGCTGCATCTATGGTCTGGTCGCGCTCGGGTTCGTGCTGATCTACAAGGCCACGGAACTCGTGAATTTCGCCCAGGGCGACCTGCTGATGTTGGGCGCTTTCGTCGCCTACATGTGCGTGGTCTGGTGGAAGCTCGACTACTGGTTCGCCTTCCTCATCGCGGTCGTCGCGGTGGCGGCATTCGGCGCCCTGCTCGACGCCGTTGTGTTGCGGCGCGTGATCGGCCAGCCGCAGTTCGCCGTGGTCATGCTGACCATCGGGCTCGGCGCCATGTTCCGCACCTTCGCCAGCGTCACTTGGGGCTCGGAAATCTACACGTTGCCGACGCCCTTCAGCGGCGTCACGATCATCGGTGGCGTGACCCTCAGCCACCAGTATCTCTCGATCGTGGCCGGCACGCTGCTGCTCTGCGGGGTACTCTACCTCTTCTTCACCCATACGCGCATCGGCATCGCCATGCAGGCGACGTCGCAGAACCAGCTTGCCGCCTACTACATGGGCATTCCGGTCAAGCTGATCTTTTCCCTGATCTGGGCAATCTCGGCCGGCGTCGCCGCCATGGCCGGCATCCTGCTGTCACCGGTGACGCTGATCGACACCAACATGGGCCTCGCCGTTGCGCTCAAGGCCTTCGCCGCCGCCGTCCTCGGAGGCTTCGGCTCGATTCCCGGTGCGATCTTGGGCGGCATCATCATCGGGCTCATCGAGCTCTATGCCGGCGCGACGCTGTCGGAGGGGTTGAAGAACACCGCGCCCTACATCGTGATGCTGGTCGTCCTCGCCATACGGCCCCAGGGTCTGTTCGGCACCATCGCACGCAAGAAGGTGTAGGGCGGACGGCATGCGGTTCCTGTTCAAGACCTCCTACGATCAGGACATCCGGCTCTTCCGCGATCGGATCGACGGCTTCTGGTACGGCCTCCTGGCGCTGCTGGTGCTGGGCCTGCCGTTCGTAATCGACGAATACTATGTCGGCGAGACGAGCTGGGTCTTCATCTATGCCATCTGCGGCGTCTCGCTGATGGTGCTGGTGGGCTATACCGGCTTGGTGTCGCTGGGCCATGCCGCCTTCCTCGGCATCGGCGCCTATGCCCACGCCTACTTCCTGCAACAGGGCCTGCCCTGGGTGCTGGCAATGGCGCTGGCGGTGATGATCACCACCGCTGCGGGTTTCATTGTCGGTCTGCCGGCGCTGCGCATGACCGGCATCTATCTCGCGATCGCCACGCTCGCATTCTCGGTGATCATCCAGGAGGTGTTCAGCCGCTGGGAATCGGTGACGCACGGCTTTGCCGGCATGCCGGTCGACAAGCCCACGATCTTCGGTGTCGTTTTTGATGACGACCGCTCGTTCTATTACCTCTGCCTGTTCTTCCTCGTCGTGGCGCTGTGGCTGACGCGCAACCTCCTGCGTTCGCCGACGGGACGCGCCTGGATCGCCATCCGCGACAGCGAGATCGCGGCGCAATCGATGGGCGTTAACCTTGCCATCTACAAGTCCATCGCTTTCGCCTATTCGGCCGGATTGATGGGCCTCGCTGGCGCGCTCTTCGCGCACAAGATCGCCTATCTGGCACCCGACATCTTCACCATCCTGCTGTCGATCCAGCTCCTGCTGCTGGTGATCGTGGGCGGGCTGGGCTCGCTTCACGGCGCGGTGTTCGGCGCGATCTTCGTCGCTCTCCTGCCGCCGGCGATCGCCATCCTGCGCGATTCCATTCCCGACAGCCTGGCGAGCTTCGCCGCAACCACCGGCATCTCGCCGATCGGCAGCCTGGGCGCCGCGATCGGCGCCTTTCTCGCCAAGCCGGGGATCGAGGCCGGCATCTTCGGCTTGATCCTCGTTCTCGTGATCCTGCTCGAACCGCTCGGCATGTACGGCCGCTGGCTCAAGATCAAGCTCTTCTTCTCGACGTTCCCGATGTACAAGAAGGCGACCTTCAAGCGGCAGAAGAGCTATATGCGGTCGGAGCGGCTGCGATGAGCCTGTTCAGCGCCGAAAACCTGTCGGTCAGCTTTGGCGGCATCCGCGCCGTCGACGGCGTGAGCTTCGACGTCGAGAAGGGTGAGGTCTTCACCATCATCGGCCCCAACGGCGCCGGCAAGACCACGATCTTCAACCTGATGAGCCGCATCTACAATCCGACGGGTGGACGGCTGGTCTTCGATGGCGCCGACATCACGACCGTGCCGCCGCATCGGATAGCCGCGCTCGGCATCGCTCGTACCTTCCAGAACATCGAGCTGTTCGAGCATGCGACACTCCTGCAAAACCTTCTGTTGGCGCGCCATGCCCACAAGCAGTCGGGCTTCTTCTCCGAACTCCTGTTCCTGCCGTCGGTGCGGCGCATGGAGATCGAGCATCGCCTGGCCGTCGAGCATGTGATTGATTTCCTCGACTTGCAGCAATATCGCGACAGCCTGATCGTCAATCTGCCCTACGGCGTGCGCAAGGTGACGGAGCTTGCCCGGGCGCTCTGCACGAACCCCAGGCTGCTGCTGCTCGACGAGCCCTCCTCCGGTCTCAATGTCGAGGAAACCGAGGACATGGCGTTCTGGATCGAGGACATAAAGACCGTGCTGGGCGTGACGGTGCTCATGGTCGAGCACGACATGACCCTCGTCTCCGCCGTTTCCGACCGCGTCCTGGCGCTGAACTACGGCAAGCCTCTGGCGATCGGCACTCCGCAGGAGGTGCAGAGCCATCCCGAAGTCGTGCGCGCCTATCTCGGAGGGTGATGCACCATGGCCGATCCCATCCTCAAGGTCGCCAATCTGGAAACCTACTATGGCCCGATCATGGCCATCCGCGGCGTATCGTTCGAGGTCCCGGAAGGCAATATCGTCACCATCCTGGGCTCCAACGGCGCCGGCAAGACCACCGTGCTGAAGACGATCAGCGGTGTCATGGATCCGCAAAAGGGCAGCGTCGTTTTCCAGGGCCGGGAGATCCGGAACATGGATCCCGACAAGGTGATGCGCCTGGGGATGAGCCACGTTCCCGAGGGACGCGAGGTCTTTCCGTTCCTGACGGTGCGCGAGAACCTGCAGATGGGCGCCTTCACGCGCCGGGACGCCGACGGCGTTGCGCAGGACCTCGAAACCGTGTTCGGCTATTTCCCCGTCCTGCGCGAGCGCGCCGGCCAGCGCGCCGGTTCGCTGTCCGGCGGCGAGCAGCAAATGCTATCGATCAGCCGTGCGTTGATGGCGCGGCCGAAGGTGATGCTGCTCGACGAGCCGTCGCTCGGCCTCTCGCCCAAGCTCGTCAAGGACATCTTCGACATCATCGTGCGCATCAACCGCGAGCGCGGCGTCACGATCCTCCTGGTCGAACAGAATGCCAGCATCGCCCTGCATACCGCCGACTACGGCTACGTCCTCGAAGTCGGCCGCATCGTGATGGCCGACACCTGCGCCCGCCTGATCGAAAAGGAGGACATCAAGGAGTTCTATCTCGGCATCAAGGAACAAGGCGCGCGCGGACAACGGCGCTGGAAGAAGCGCAAGACCTGGCGGTAGCGGAGGAACGCGATGAGGGACAACGGCTTGCCCGCCCCCGAAGAAGCGATCGAGGTCGACGGTTGCGACACCATCGCCAAGCTGTTCTGGCGGCAGGTCGGTGCGCGTGGCGACCGGACCGCTTTTCGCGAGAAGGATCTCGGCATTTGGCGCTCGACGAGCTGGCGCGATTACGGCGAGCGGGCACGGGCGGTCGGTATGGGCCTCTTGAAACTCGGGCTGGCGCGCGGCGAGGTCGTGTCGATCCTGGCCGAGACCGTCCCCGAGTGGCTTTACGCCGACCTGGGGACGATGGGCGCAGGCGGCGTCTCGAATGGCATCTATCCGACGGACTCGGCCAAGCAGGTCGACTATATCCTGAGCGACAGCCAGTCGCGCTTCCTGTTCGTCGAGGACGAGGAGCAGCTCGACAAGTTCCTCGAAGTGCGCGGGCGCTGCCCGCTGGTCCGCAAGGTGTTCGTGTTCGACATGGAGGGCCTGTCCGACTTCCGCGACGAGCAGGTGATGCCGTTCGACGAGCTGCTGGCGCTCGGCCGCCTGCACCAGGCGGAGCATCCGCACCTGTGGGAGGAGCTGATCTCGGCCTCCCGCGCCGAGGATCTGGCCCTGCTCGTCTATACCTCGGGCACGACCGGCCCACCCAAGGGAGCGATGCTGTCGCATCGCAACGTGATCTTCCAGATCAGCAATGCCGATGCCTTCGTGCCGATGAGCGCGAACGACGAGCAACTTGCCTTCCTGCCGCTCTGCCATATTGCCGAGCGGACCTTCACCGTCTTCCTGCCGCTGCGCTCGGGCGCCATCCCCAACTTCGCCGAGAGCCTCGAGACCGTGGCCGAGAATGTGCGCGAGGTGGCGCCGACCACCTTCTTCGCCGTGCCACGCATCTGGGAACGATTTTATTCCGGCATCGCCATTCGCATGAAGGAAGCAACCTGGATCGGACGCGTCGCCTACCGCTGGGCGATCAACATCGGCCTCAAGGTCGCCGAGGCGAACCTTGCCCATCACCGGCCACCCCCGATCCAGCGCCTGCTTTTCCGGGTCGCCGATTTCCTGGTGCTGGACAATATCAAGCGGTCCATCGGCATGCATCGCATCCGCTTTGCCGGGACGGGCGCGGCCCCCATCTCGCCGGACCTCATCAAGTGGTATCTCGCGCTGGGCGTCAGCATGCGCGAGGTCTACGGGCAGACGGAAAATTGCGGACTGGCGACCGGCATGCCCGACCGCATCAAGCTCGGCACGGTCGGCATCACAGCGCCGCGCACCGAGATTCGGATCTCGCCCGACGGCGAGATCCTCCTGCGCGGTCCGCACATCTTCATGGGATACCTCAACAGCCCGCAGAAGACGGCCGAGACGGTGCGCGACGGCTGGCTGCATACCGGCGATGTCGGCCTGCTCGACAACGAGGGCTATCTCAGGGTCACCGATCGCCTGAAAGACATCATCATCACTGCTGGCGGCAAGAACATCACGCCGTCGGAGATCGAGAATCAGCTCAAGTTCTCGCCCTATATCTCGGACGCGGTCGTGATCGGCGATCGCCGCAAGTACCTGACCTGCCTGGTGATGATCGACTACGAGAACGTCGCCAAGCACGCCCAGGACATCGATGTGCCCTTCACCGATTTCGGCTCGCTGTGCCGCACCCGTGAGGTGATCGAGCTGATCGGCTCGGAAGTCGAGAAGGTCAACCAGAAGTTCGCCCGCGTGGAGACGATCAAGCAGTTCCGGCTGATCGACCAGCAGCTCACGGCCGAAGACGAGGAGCTGACGCCGACGATGAAGCTCAAGCGCAAGTTCGTGAACGAGAAATACAAGAGCCTGATCGACGAGATGTATGCGGAAGCGGCGTGACGGCGTGCGGATCGTACCTGTTGGACGGAAACTTCAAGGGAGGAAGCAGATGAGACAATCGACAAGACTGGCGGCTCTCACAGCCGTCCTTGCCACCGCGGTGGCCTCAGGAGCGTGGGCGCAGACTCATGGCGTCACCAATACGGAAGTCGTCTTGGGCAGCCATTCCGACTTTTCGGGCGTTGCCGCAACCTACGGCATATCCACGATCAACGCCGCGAAGATGCGCTTCGAAGCGGTCAATGCGGCGGGCGGCGTGCACGGCCGCAAGATCAAGCTGATCGTCGAGGATGCCGGCTATCAGGTTCCCAAGGCCGTGCAGGCCTGCAACAAACTCATCAATCGCGACAAGGTGTTCGCCTTCATCGCCGCAATCGGCACGCCGATGAACAATGCCTGTTTCAAGGAGCAGTTCGCGGCGAACATCCCCAACCTCTTTCCGATCACCTCGGCGCGGTCGATGTATGAGCCGTTCAACCGCCTGAAATTCCAGGCCGGCGCCTCCTATGTCGATCAGGTCCGGGCCGGGATCAACTACATGGTCACGCAAAAGGGCAAGAAGAACCTGTGCCTGATGTATCAGGATACGGACTTCGGCAAGGAGATCGTCGAGGGCGCCGAGGAGCAGGCCAAGAAGCTCGGCATCAAGATCGTTGAACGGGCTGCGCATAAGCCGACGGACCAGGACTTCACCGCCTCGCTCACCAAGCTCAAGTCAGCCGGCTGTGACCTGATCGTCATGGGCACGATCGTGCGCGACACGATCATCCCCTACACCGCCGCCCGCAAGGATGGATGGAACGTCACTTTCCTCGGCTCGGCGGCTACCTACGATCTCGTCGTTGGCGCCGCGCCGGGCATGGAGGGCTTCTACGGCATGGGCCTCGCAGAGCTTCCTTACGCCGACAGCAAGCTGCCGAGCGTGACCAAGTTCGTGAAAGAGTACAAGGCCAAGTACAATATCGATCCCAATGCAGGCGCGATCTACGGCTATGACGGCGCCGATCTGACGGTGAAGGGCCTCGAGAACGCCGGAAAGAACCTGACGGTCGACAGCTTCATCGCCGGCATGGAGGCGATCAAGGGCTACCACGACATCTTCGGCGGCGCGGAGGTCAACTTCGGACCGCAGAAGCACCAGGGCGCCAGCTCGTCGTTCCTGGCCGAGGTCAAGGGCGGCCGCTGGACGCGAGTCACGGACCCGCTGAGCTTCTAGCCTCTCGGCGGAGGACATCAAACGAAACGGCCCCGTCCTTCACGGACGGGGCTTTTTCTTTGGTCTGGACCGCCGCGTCCCGCTAAGGTTGGCCGGGCATGAGCGAACTTTCCGAACGGGTGGCGATCGTCACCGGCGGTGCTTCCGGCATCGGCGCCGCATCGGCGCGACTGCTGCAGGATGCGGGCGCGACGGTGATCGTCGCCGATATCCAGGATGCAAAGGATGCCGTCGGCCGCTTCGTGCGCCACGACGTGGCGTCGGAGGAGTCCTGGAAGGCCCTGCTGGCCGACGTGCTCGGCCGCGAGGGCCGCCTTGATATCCTGGTCAACAACGCCGGCATCAGCGGCGGCAGCGGCAATGTCGAGACCACGACGGTCGCGGACTGGCAGCGCGTGCAGGCGATCAATTCGGACGGCGTGTTCCTCGGCTGCAAGTACGCCATCGACGGCATGAAGAAGACCACGGCGAGCAAGCCCGAATCCAAGGGATCGATCGTCAATATCTCGTCGATCGCCGGCCTGGTCAGTGGCGCTGGATCGATCGCCTATACCGCGAGCAAGGGCGCCGTTCGTCTGTTGACCAAGAGCGTGGCGCTCTATTGCGCCGAGAAGAAATACGCCATCCGTTGCAATTCGGTGCACCCCGGCGGCGTCGACACCGCGATCTTCAATCCACTGTGGCAGGCCGTCGGGCACGAGCAGGGCAAGGCCTTCGTCGGGTCGCGGCACCCGATCGGCCGCATGGCCGAGCCGTCGGAGCTGGCGGAAGTCGTGCTGTGGCTGGCGTCCGATCGCTCGAGCTTCGTGACCGGTGCGGAGATCGTGGCCGATGGCGGCATCACCTCCGGCCTGATGAGGAGGATGCCGCTTGCCCCGTCTTGAAAACAAGGTCGTGCTTGTCAGCGGCGGCGCCTCGGGCATCGGCGCTGCGACCGTGCGGCTGGTGCTGCGCGAGGGCGGCCGCGCCGCCATTGCCGATCGTGATGTGGACAGGGGCGGCGCGCTCGCCCGCGAACTTGGCGCATCGGCCCTCTTCCTGCCGCTCGACGTCACGCAAGAGTCCGACTGGCTGAAGGCCGTCGCCACGACGGTCGCGACGTTTGGCGGCCTGCACGGGCTCCTGAACGCCGCCGGCGTGGGGGCCGGCGGTGACATCGAGAGATGCACTCTGGAGGAATATCGCCGCGTCAACGACATCAACTCGCTGGGCACCTTCCTCGGCTGCAAGGCGGCGATCGCCGCCATGCGCCAGGCGGGCGGCGGCTCGATCGTGAACATCTCGTCGGTGCTCGGGCTGCGCGGCGCCTCCTATGCCGCGGCCTATTGCGCCAGCAAGGGTGCGGTGCGGTTGCTGACCAAGCACGTGGCGCTCCATTGCGCGCAGATGAAATACAACATCCGCTGCAACTCGGTGCATCCAGGCTACATCGAAACACCGATGATCGTGCCTCGGCTCTCCCAGAGCGTCGGTAACATGACGGGCCGCCAATGGCTCGAGGAGTTGCATCCGCTCGGCCGATTGGGCCATGCCGACGAGGTGGCGAACATGATCCTGTTCCTGTTGTCGGACGAATCGGGCTTCTCGACAGGTGTCGAGTTCGTCTGCGACGGCGGTCTCACAGCGTAGCCTCCAGGGCCGCGCGCCTCCTGCGCTCATGGTCCTGGGCGGGCAGGATGTCCGCGGGCCGGGAGCCTACCTCATGATCGAGGCGCCCATTGCACGCGGATCGCGCCTGGGCCAGCGTCCGGCATCGACCTGGGCGATGAAGTCGCCGACGATGCGGTTGAACAGGTCGGGATCCTCAAGATTGATCGTGTGGCCGCAGTTGGGCATCACCGAGAGCGCCGCCGCCGGGATCTCCCGCTTCATCAGCAGCGCGGGCGCGAGGCAGGGCCAGTCCTCGTCGCCGGTCAGGACCAGGGTCGGCACGGTGAGCGCCCGCATCTTGTCGACGAGGTCGTAGAGCGAGGGCCGCTGGCCCTGACAGCCGATCTGGGTGTTGGCCGAGCCCAGCGCCGAATGTTCGGCAAGCGCCTTCTTGAATTCGGCGAAGCCGCGCGGGTCCTTGTTCTCGAACTGCACGCGCGTCGGCCCATAGGCGTACTTCTCCGCGAACGCCGCCATGCCTTCGCTCAACAGCGACTTCGCCACCACTTCCACCTCGGCCTTGAATCGCGCCTGCTGCTCCCTCTCCGCGCCATAGCCCACGCCCGCCACCACCAACGACCGGGCCCGGGCCGGATGGCGGAAGCCGAAGTGCAGGCTCGCGAACCCGCCCATCGACAGCCCGACCACATGCGCCCTGTCGATCTTGAGATGGTTCATGACCGCCAGGATGTCGTCGGTCGCCCGCTCCTGGGAATAGCTCCCGGGCTTCTCCGGCACATCGGACGGCGGGTAGCCGCGCGCGCCGTAGGTGACGCAGCGGTAGCACTGGCCGAAGTGGCGCATCTGCATCTCCCAGGAGCGATGGTCGGCGGCGAACTCGTGCACGAAGACAACCGGAACGCCTGCTCCGGTCTGCTCGAAATAGAGCTTCACGCCATCGTCCGTTGTCGCATAAGGCATCGTTTTTCTCCGGCAAGCTGCGACTTTAGCTCATAGCGAGCCGTGGGTCGCCGGTGCTACGCTTATGATCATGAGCGAGATCGGAACAGGACTGCAGAACGCAACGGGCATCCGGCAGTCGATTGCCCGCGCGGGTTACGCCTTCGTCGAAGCCTCCGACATGCGGACCGCGCTGGGGCGCTTCGGAACGCTCGCTGACTGGACGGCGTTCGCCGACAGCTGGAACGATCTCGAAACCGATACCTACATGGCCGACGGCGGGCGCTATCGCCGGCGGCGGTTTGCCGTCTTTGCGGCGGGGCGCCAGGGCGCAATCGCCCGTGGGCCGCATCAGCCGCACTATCAGAGCCTTAATTACAACACCCTGAATGGCGGGATCGAGCGCTGGTTCGAGCCGATCAAGCCCGCGATCGCGGACGGCGCGAGCTTCCGCACCATCATCGAATATTGCCGCTCGCTGTTCGGCCGGCTCGCGCCCGAAGTGGAGAACTGGCACATCGAGGCGCATCAGTTCCGCATCGAGGCCCGTATCGGCGAGCAGGGCAAGCCCACCCCCGAGGGAATGCATCGCGACGGCGTGGACTATGTGCTGGTGCTGCTGGTCGCCCGCCGCAACATCGCGAGCGGCACGACCACCGTGCACGATCTCGACAAGCGCGCGCTCGGCAGCTTCACCCTGACCGATCCGCTCGACTCGGCCCTGGTCGACGACGCGCGCTGCTATCACGGCGTCACGCCGGTCGTTCCAGAGAATCCGGCGCAGTCCGCCTATCGCGACGTGCTGGTGGTGACCTTCCGCAAGAAGGCCTGACCCCCTCCAGCCCTTCAGGCCACCCTCCCCGCATGAAGGGGAAGGCAAAGCCATCTTCCTCCCTACGCAAAGTGTCGGGAGGCGGCGCGCAGCGCCGGAGGGTCAAACGCCGAGTTCCATCCGCGCCACGGTGCAGCTCACGGCGAAGATGGGAATCGGTTCGCAGAAATCGATGCGGCCCTTGGCGCCCTTCGCCGCCGCGGCGGCGGCGATGAAGGTGCGCATCTCGAAGCCGCCCTGGCCGCCGTCGCGGTAGGTTTCGGCATCGGTATAGGAGAGCAGCGCGTCGCGATCGTTGGCCGCCCAGCGCGCCAGGAACTCGCGGTCCCACGCCTCGTTGATTTTTCCCGAGTCCGGCGTCGCCGGCCAATGCGAGATGCCGCCGGTCGCGACCAGGGCGATGCGCTCGGGCACGGCGTCGGCGGCGGCCCGCAGCGCCTCGCCGAACGCCCAGGCGCGCTTCAGCGGTGCGAGCGGCGGGCCCTGGCAGTTGATGTTCGCCGGAACCACCGGCAGGTCGTAGTCCGGCGTCAGGAAATGCAGCGGCACGGAAATGCCGTGGTCGAACTTCCATTCCTCGGCATAGGCGACGTCGACCGTCTGCATCACGCCTTCGATCAGCTTCTTCGACAATGCCTTGTTGCCGGGCACGCGCGTGCGCTTGATCTTCAGGAACGCCTCGTCCTCGATCGGGCCCTCGTATGAGTCGGCCATGCCCATCGCGAAGGCGGGCATGTTGTTCATGAAGAAGTTGGCGAAGTGCTCGGCCGCCACCACGACCAGGACATCCGGCCGCATGGCGCGGATCTCGTCGCCCATGCGGTAGAGCGCCCCGTGCAACGCCTGCCGCGCCTGGGTGTCGGCCCGCTCGGCGCGGCCGGTGATGCCGGGTGCGTGGCTGCAGGCGCCGCAATAGACAAGGGACATCAGCGTTTCTCCCGTTCCCGCTTCAGGCGCGCATCGTGCGCCTCGATGCCTTCGTAGCCGGTCGTCGCGTAGACCCCTTCGCGCACCGGGCCGTGCTTCTTGAGGCCCTCGCGCATGGACTCGAGATAGGCATTCCACTCGATCTTGTGCAGGGCCGCGAAGTGCATCAGCAGCTGGCCGTTCACGCCAAGGACATAGAGGAGGCCGATGTCGGGTTCGGTGAGCGCCCGCCTTTCCTCCGACGTCAACTCGTACTCGGCCAGCACCGACTCGCGCTCGCCCGCATAGCGCTCGCGCGTACGCGGATCGCGATTGAGCTGATAGATCAGCTTCTGGACCTGGTAGAGGCTCACGCGCGTCAGCTCCCGATGGTCACGCCCGCGTCGGCGATGATGGTCTGGCCGGTGATGAAGGCGCCGGCCTTGCCGGCCAGCATCACGGCGATGCCGCCGATATCGTCGGGCTCGCCGATGCGGCGCAGGGGCGCCGTCTGCAGCCGCTTGTCGAGATATTCCGGATTGTCCCACAGCGCCTTGGCGAAATCGGTCTTCACCAGCCCGGGCGCGATGGTGTTGATGCGGATGTTGTCCGGCCCGAGCTCGACCGCGAGGTTGCGCGTCAACGCCATGTCGGCCGCCTTGGAGATGCCGTAGGCGCCCAGTACCGCGGTACCACGCACGCCGCCGATCGACGACACGATGATCACCGCCCCATCCTTCTTCGCCCGCATGTCGGGCACGCAGAGATTGATCAGCCAGATATTGCTGAGGATGTTGTTCTGCATGATCTTGGTGAAGGCCTCGTCCGGCATCTTCTCGGTCGGCCCGTAATACGGATTGGACGCCGCGTTGCAGACCAGGATGTCGACCGGCCCAAGCTGCTTCTTGGTCTGGGCAATCAGGTTCTGACACTGCGCCTTGTCCGAGATGTTGCAAGGAATGACCGTGGCGTGGCCGCCGGCGTTACGGATCTCCGCCGCCGTCTCCTCGCAGGCCGGCGCCTTGCGACTCGACACCACGACCCGGGCACCCTGCAGCGCAAGATGCAGCGCGATCGATTTGCCGATCCCCTTGCTCGACCCGGTGATGACAGCGACCTTGCCCGACAAGTCGAAAAGCGGCGATGCCATATGATCTTTCCTCCAATTCCGTTCGCCCGTGTGTCGCACAAACGCCGGGCCGAAACCATCCTCGTCCCCCCGGCTGCAGGGCGGCGCCGGACGGCCCGTCGGAGCGATGGCGAGGATCATCCCCCGGCGACAATGCGATCCAGCGCGGCAGCGTTGCGGACCCGGATGCGGCGCCGGCCAAGCTCGATGACGCCAGCCTCGCGCCAGGCCGCGAGCTGGCGGCTCACGATCTCGCGCGACACGCCCAGTGTCTGCGCGAGCTCCTCCTGTGACATGCGGATGTCGAGATCGCCGTCCGGGGCGGCGGTCGACAGCATGGCGAGCTGCTTGGCGAGCCGGCTGGAGACGCTCAGGAAAGCGGAATCCTCGACCAGGTCCGTCGTGCGCCGCAGCCGATCGCAGAGCAAGGCGATGATACGAACGGCCGCGTCATGGCGCTCCCGCAGGAAAGGCAAGAAGTCGGCGCGGCCCAGGAACAGGAGCTCGCTCGGCTCGCGCGCCACCGCGGTGGCCGTGCGCCCCTTGCCGTCGAGCAGCGCGATCTCGCCAAAGAACTCGCCCGGCCCGAACATGTTCAGGATCAGCTCCTTGCCCTCGGCCGATTCCACCGTGACCACGATCCGCCCGGCCAGCACGCCATAGAGGCCGTCGCCCGGATCGTCCTTGCGGAAGACAATGTCGTTCGCGGCCAGCCGCTTGACATGCGCCTGCTTCAGGAGCTCGCGCATCTCCGCCTCGGTCAGGGCGGCAAGAAAAGGATGCAGGCGGCAAAGTTCGTGTGGCGTCAATCCGGGTCCCCCCGGGCGGAAGCCTACACCAGCAGACCTGCCGCGAAACCTCGCGGCGCCCCGAATTCGTGCACCCGCGGTCGGATGCTAATCGAACATGTCCGGCCTGATCTCCTGGCTGACCGCGACGATCACGTCGGCCGGCAGGCCGGCGCGGCGGGCGGCGACACGGATCGCCTCCTCGGTGGGTGCCTCGTAAAGACAATAGGTCTTCTTGCGGTCGGCGCTCAGGAAGGAGAAGAGCCACTTCACGCCTTCCTCGTCGTTGATGCGGTTGATCCTGTCGTTGGCCTGCTTGGAGGCCTCGAGTTGCTCGGCAAAATTCCGCTCGATCACGTAACGTGGCATCGCAATCCCCACAATCCGGTTGCACGATCAGGCCAAAGCAACTGTACCCACGAGGCGCTGGCGAAGACGGCCCATTCCCAGCCGGTCGGCGGCCGCCAGCGACATATCCCGCAATTCCGCCGCCCGAACTTTATCCTGCGGTCGGCCGCGCGCCAACAGCATCGCCGCGTACTCATGGCGCGTATGGGCAAGCCACGGCCACGCCTTCATCCGCTCCTCGGTCGCCAGGGCGGCCTCGAAATATTGCTCGGCCGCCGGCCAGTCCTTCATTGTCGCCGAGAGCATACCGAGATAGCGCGCGGCAGCACCGCAGCAGAGCGCATGGATCGGCACCACGACCGCGAGATCGCGATAGGGTAGCAACAGCTCGTGGATTTCGGCGGCGCGGCGGTCGTCGCCCAGCCACGCACAGACCTCGGCGAGGTAGGCCAGCGTCACCGTACGCTTGCTGTCCAGCGGCAAGGCGAAGCCTGCCTCGGCCATGGCATCGAACATCCGTCGTACCTGGGCCTCGAAGCCGAGGTCACTGGCGATCAGCATGAGGCCGGGTCGCCACACCGCACTGTCGGGATTCTCGCGCACGAAGCGCTTCACCAGCGGGGCCACCTCGGCAAGCCGCCCTTGTTCACGCCGGATGGTGAACATCTGCATGCCGTGGATGCCGAGCGGAAAGTCGACGTCGTGTCCGTTCAAAGCGTTCAAGGCGTCCAGCGATGACCGTTCGGCTTCGGCGAAAGCGCCCTGGATGATGCCATGCATCGCCTCGCCGTTGGCAATGAGCCACTTGTCGAAGCTGGCGCGGGTCGTCTGCGCGATCTCGCGCTCCATGCGCAGTGTCCGTTCGAATCCATCGACGTCGGCGATCTCGAGAAAGCCGGCGCTGATTCGCGTCAATGCCTCGAGCTTGAGAATCGACTCGAACTCTTGGGCGATTTCCCAGATCAGCGTCAACGTGCGCCGGCGTTCCTCGACGCCTGCTCCGCAGGGCGGTGGGCCGGCATTGGGCATGAGGTCGCTGACCAGCACCTCGTACAGGCTGCGCCGGTCGTTCAGCCGCTTGGCCATCACGCGGGCTTGCTGGAGCACATCGCGCCCGCGCTCGGTCTCTCCAGTCGACAGCAGCGCCTTGGCGAGCCGGCTCAGTACCTGGCAGCGGTCGGCCGTGTCCTCGCCCACCACGGCCAGCATCTCGTCAAGCAGCGCGACCGATGTCTGACTGGGAACGGAGAGATAGACCTCCGAATCGGCATATCGGAGCGCCGCTGCGACCATCAACGTCGGCAGGTTCTCCTGGCGTGCGAGGCTGGCGCATTCGAGATAGGTCGCTTGCGCCGGCGAGCTCGCGGCCCTGAATTCAGCATCTCCCCGCGCCATCAGCAGCGGAAGGGCGCGTCTGTAGCGACCGCGGTCGTCGCCCGGCTGACGCTCGGCAAGCTCGACGCCGCGCTGGAAGTGGGCGCATGCCTCCTGATAGGCGCTGCGGCCCATCGCGCGTTCTCCCGCGCGTTGCCACCAATCGATTGCGTCGTCCAATCGATTGGCCGAGGTCCAGTGCTGGGCGATGGTTTCGGGCTGCATGGTCGCGACTTCGGGAAAGTGGGCCTCCAGCGCCTCGGCGGCCGCCGCATGATACTGGCGCCGGCGCGCCAGCAGCAGCGATTGATAGGCGGCTTCCTGAATCAATGCATGGCGAAACACATGCGACGCTCCGGCAAAGGATTCGACCATCGCCGGCACGACGATCTCCGAGGCCACGAGCCGCGCCAGCGGTGCAGCGAGCTCCTCCTCGCTGCGGTCGGCGAGCCGGGCCAGCAGGCCGGTAGAGAATTCGCGTCCGATGGTGGCGCCGATCTGGGCCACATCGCGGGCCTCGGCGTCGAGATGGTCCAGCCGCGCCATCAGCGATCCCTGCAAGGTGTCGGGAATGGCGATGGATTGCATGGAGCCCACGAGTTCGTAGGCATTGCCGCTCTCGCGCAGCACGTCGCCTTCGAGCACCGCCTTGGTCAGCTCCTCGACGAACAGCGGAATGCCGTCGGTCTTGGTGACGATCTCGTCGAGAACCGCTTCGGGCAGAACCCGATTGCCGACCAGCCGTTCGACCATCACGGTGCGCTCGCGCCGCGACAGGCGATCGAGATTGATCTGGACGAACTGCGGATAGGTCCAGTCCGGCCGGAATGTCGGCCGGCCGGTGATCAGGAGCATCACCCGTGCAGCCGGCAATTGCTCCTGCACCTGCCGCAGGAATTCGAGCGTCGACGGGTCGATCCAGTGGGCATCCTCCACCACCAGCAGCAGCGGATATCGGCGCGCCATCGCCGCCATCATCTTCACCAGGACATCGATCAGTTGTCGGCGGAAGGACGGCGCGGCGGTGTCGGCTGGCCGATAGCGCTCGTCGCCCGGCAAATCGAGGAAGGCCTCGAGAATGGGCATGGTCTCGGCCATGTCGAGGTTGAGCGGTCCGATGATCCGGCCAAGCACGCCGGCATCGGCTTGCGGGCGGGACGACGGGCCCAGCCTCCAGGTGCGCCGGAACCAGTCGAGCACCGGCCAGAAGGCGCTGGTGACATGATGGGACATGCAGAAGAAGGGCGCGAGTTTGTATGTCTCGCCCCTCAGGCTGTCGCGCAGCGCCCGCAACAGGCGCGACTTGCCGATGCCGGCCTCGCCGACCAGCAGGACGCTGCGCATCTCGCCATCCCGGACCTGGTGCCAGCGACGGCGCAACATGTCGAGCTCGGCCTCGCGCCCCACCAACGGCGTCATGCTGCGTCGGGTACGCGCGCGCAGGCTGAACCGGTCGACCGCGCCGCTGTCGCCGACAACACGATAGATGCAGATGGGATGGCTGACGCCCTTGAGCCGACGCGGACCGAGATCCTCGAACTCGAACAGCCCGTCCACAAGCTTCCGCGTGACCTCGCCGATGACCATCGTGTCGGAGGCCGCCTCACCCTGCAACCGGTTGGCAATGTTGGGCGTCTCCCCGGTGATCGCATCCTGGTCGCGCGTCGCTCCCGCACCCACCTCGCCTACCACGACGAGACCGGTGTAGATGCCGATGCGTACAGGCGCGCGTCGTGCGCACCCGGCCGCTCATTGGCCGCGCGCAGGTTCTCGAGAATGCCGAGCCCGGCATGGACGGCGCGGGCGGCATCGTCCTCGTGGGCCTGCGGGTAGCCGAAATAGACCAGGATGCCGTCTCCCATGTAGCGCGCCACGTGTCCGCCCTGGGCCTCGACCGCCGACGCGCACAGGCCGTGGAAGGTCTGCAAGAGCTCGCGCATATCCTCGGGATCGAACCGTTCGGACAGTGGCGTCGAGTCGACAAGGTCGACGAACATCACCGTGATCTGCCGACGTTCGGCGCCGTCGGTCGTCCGCCGCGGCGGCGGAGCCTCGCCGTCGAGCGACGCGATCGCCCGCAACAGACGTTTGCGATCGCCCAACAGCAGTCCCAGCGACTCGAGATCCTTCTCGCTGAGATCGGCCAGCACATCCCAGTCGACACTGTTGGCCGCGAAGGCCTCGGCATATTTGCCGAGGCCCAGGTCGATGAGCCAACGCTCGAGATCTTCGGCCATGGACCTTCTCCGATCGTCCCTGCCACGCTAGCGGGAACCGGCCCGGCGGTCAGCCCCAGCGAGGCTGTTCGCCGAGGTCGATGCCGAGCGCGGTCTTGGCCACGATCTCGTGGGTCAGGATCGAATTGGTCGGATGGAAGCGGCCGCAGCGGGCATCGCGGAACAGCCGCTCGAGCTCGCTCGACCTGAACATGCCGGTGCCACCGGACAGGTCCATCGCCTGGTCGACGATCTTCCAGCAGGTCTCGACGGCATGGAGCTTGGCCGAGACGATCTTGGCCGGCCAGCCCGCACCGTGGTCGACACCCGTCGACCATTCGTTGGCGACATGGTCGAGAAGCGGCGCGATCGTGTCGAGCGCCATGACCATCTCCGCCACTCCGTGCTGCACGCCGGGATGGTAGGCCATGCTTCGGGTCAGCCCCATCGAGCTCTTGCCCTTCACTGTCGGCAGCACCAGGTCGCAGGCGCGCCGGGCGATGCCGCAGTAGATGTTGGCGAACCCCATGAGCGCCCAGGCGAAGATCGCGACCACGAAGGCGTCGGCGCCGCCGGCCGGCAGGGTGCGCGCCATGTATTTGTCGGGCACGAACGCCCCTTCCAGCAGCACGTCGTCGCTGCGGGTGGCGCGCATGCCGAGCGTGTCCCACGTCTCGACGATGCGATAGCCTTTGGCGTTGCGCGGCAGGAAGCCGTGCACGACCTTGGGACCACCCGGCGCATCGGCCCACAGGCCGTGCATGCCGTAGCGGGTCCAGACCGGCGCCAGGCTGCCGAACATCTTGCGGCCGGTGAAGGTGAAGCCGCCGTCGACCTTCTTGGCCTGCGCGGTGGAGAGCAGCACCGGGATGTCATTGCCGCGCTCGGCATGGCCGGCGGCAAAAATCTCGCCGGCTGCCGCCTCGCGCAACATCCATTCGAGCGAGCGGTCGCCGGCGCGATAGAGATCGGCGGCAAGTCCCACCCAATAGAGGTGCATGTTGATGCCGAGCGCCGTGGCGGGCGCGTAATAGGCCAGCCGCCGCTGTTCGCGGCAGACTTCGGCCAGGGTGAGCCCCCTGCCCCCCATTTCCTTGGGGACAGGGATCGTCAGATAGCCGGCGCGCTTCAGATCCTCGAAATCCTCCGTGAAAAAGCGATTCTCGCGATCGTAGGTGCCGACACGTTCGGCAAAGCGCTTGAGCATGTCGTCCGGCAGGACCTGATAGCCCGCAATCATGGTGTCCATCGTTGCCTCCTGAGAAACCGTCCCTGGTTCCGGAGGCGACCCTAGGTCGAATGAACAGGGCGTACTGTGATCAATCACACACTACGCAAACTTAATTCCGGGCCACCGCACAGCCGATCAGCCCGACACGCCGTGGATCATTTGGCCCGACCGCTGGCGTGGGGGTGCTGGCCCGCCCGCTCACACGCTCCCGAACCCGCTGTCAAACCTGCGCCTCTCGCCGTGCGGCCGCCGCCATCGCCCGGGCAAGCTGCCGGTAACCGGCGCGCCGTCCGTTCGGCAAGCTGCGAGAGCTCGGCCTGGACGGCAGATGTCGTCCGTCCATCGACGACATCGGCGAGCAGCGTGGCATCGATATAATTGGCGACGAACCTGTCCGCATATTGCCCGAGCCCCAATCGATCCGGCCAAACGCGAACGTCCATCGCAGGCTCCTATAGCGCCCCACCCTCGACGCCGCGGCCCTCGCCACGCCATCGCAGCATGCCGCCCGGCAGGTTGGCGACGTCGGCGAAGCCTGCCTTCTGCAGGATCGCCGTCGCATGAGCCGAACGGCTGCCGGCGCGGCAGACCGCCACGATTGGCTTGTCCTTGGGCAGATCCTTGGCCCGCTGGGCGAGCTCGCCCAGCGGCACCAGGGTAGCGCCGCGGATATGGCCGAGCGGTCCCGTGAATTCGTCCGGCTCGCGCACATCGAGCACCTGCACGGCGCCGAGATTCTCCTCGAGCCAGTGCGGCTCGACCTCCCACACGCCGCCGAAGGTGAAGCGCAACGGCGCCCAGCCCGGATCGCCGGCCAACGACGTCTCGTTGCCCGGCTGCCCGCAGCGCAGATTGGCGGGCACCGCCTCGTCGATCTTCTTGGGATGAGGCAGGTCGAGGTTCTTCATGTAGCCGACATAGTCGGCCTCACCGGCCTCGCCGCCCAGCCGCGGATTGTGCTTCTTCTCCTCCGCGACGCTGGTGACGGTGAGCCCGCGATAATCGTGCGCCGGATAGAGCAGGCAGGTCTCCGGCAGCGAGAAGATGCGCGACCGCACAGAGCGGTAGAGCGCCCGTGCATCGCCCTGCTGGAAGTCGGTGCGACCGGAGCCGCGGATCAGCACGCAGTCGCCGGTGAAAGCCATGCTCTCATCGTCGAGCACATAGGTGACACAGCCGTTGGTATGGCCCGGCGTCGCCCGCACCTCGAGCGAGCGCTTGCCGAACTTCACGCGGTCGCCGTCCTGCAGCAGGCAGTCGGCGCCGGTCACGCCCGCCGCCGCTGCAACCGCGATCTGACTGCCCAGTCTGTTCTTCAGCAGCCAGGCGCCGGTCACATGGTCGGCATGGACATGGGTCTCCAGGGTCCAGCGAAGCGTCAGGCCGAGCTCGGAGATCAGCGCCGCATCGCGCCTCACCTGCTCGAACACGGGATCGATCAGCACCGCCTCGCCACGGTCGCCCAAAAGGTAGGTATAGGTCGACGACGTCGGATCGAAGAGCTGACGAAAGACAAGCATTGGCCTCCTCTCCCTTTTCTCCGCCGTTTACCCGGTCAGCCCGGGGCACTCGCCGCATCGATTGCGGCGATCGACAAGGCATCGAGCGTGACGCGGGGGGCCGCAACCAGATCCTCGAGCTGCGTGACGCTGGTCGCGCTCACGATCGGAGCGGTGATCGACTTGCGCTGCATCAGCCAAGCGAGCGCCACCTGAGCGGTGTTGACGTTGTGCTTCCTGGCCGCATCGTCAAGCGCCCCCAAGACGGCATGGCCTTTGTCGTTCAGGTACTTCTTGATGCCCGCGCCGCGCGCGCTCTTGCCGAGATCGGCGTCGGACCGATACTTGCCGGACAGGAAGCCGCTGGCCAGCGAATAGTAGGGGATCACGCCGATCCCCTCCTTCAGGCACTCGTTCTCGAGCTCGCCCTCGAACAGGCCGCGTTCCATCAGGTTGTAGTACGGCTGCAGGCTCTCATAGCGCGGCAGCCCCTTCTCCCTGGAGATCTCCGCCGCCTCGGCAAGCCGTGGCGCCTCGAAGTTGGAAGCGCCGATGGCGCGGATCTTGCCGGCCTTGATCAGTTCGGCATACGTCGAGAGCGTCTCCTCCTGCGGCGTGTCCTTGTCGTCGCGGTGCGACTGGAAAAGGTCGATGCGGTCGGTGTTGAGCCGCTTCAGCGAGGCATCGACCGACTTCACGATATGGGCGCGCGACAGGCCCTGGCCGACGCCCGGCATGTCCATGCCGCACTTGGTGGCGATCACCACCCTGTTCCGCTTGCCCTTGTCCTTCCTGAGCCAACTTCCGATCACCGTTTCCGACTCGCCGCCTTTGTTGCCGGGGGCCCAGCGCGAATAGACGTCGGCGGTGTCGACGAACGAGAACCCCGCATCGATGAAGGCATCGAGCACCCGGTGCGATGTCGCTTCGTCGGCGGTCCAGCCGAACACGTTGCCACCCAACGCGATGGGGGCGATCTCGATTCCCGATTTGCCAAGCTTGCGCTTTTCCATGTCGTTCCTCCGTGAACGCTACTGCGCGGCGGCGCGAGCAGCGGGATCCAACGCGCCCAAGCCCAAGGCAGCATAAGGCGGCCGTGCGAACTCGATGCCGAGCTTGGGCAATGCATCGAACATGCGGCGGATGGCTGTACGCTGGATCAGGCTGGGATTCTTCGGCTTGGCCGTGAACTTGAAGCGCACGATCAGCGAAGCGTCCTTGATGTCGACAATCCCCTGCATCTTGAGCGGCTGCAGCAGCTCCTTCTGAAACTGCGGCTCGTTCATCATTTCGAGCCCGATCTTCTTCACCGTCTTGCGCAGCAGCTCGACGTCGGTGTTGATGGCGAAGGCGAGGTTGAACTTCACCGTCGTCCAGTCGCGGCTGAAGTTGGTGACGTGGAGGAGCTGGCCGAACGGCACGATGTGAAGCTGGCCGTTCTGATGGCGCAGCCGGATCGAGCGGATCGAGAACCCCTCGACCGTGCCCTTGACCTTCGAGGCGTCGATATATTCGCCGACGCGGAAGGAATCCTCGGCCAGGAAGAAAATGCCGGACACGATATCGCGCACCAGCGACTGGCTGCCGAACGACACCGCAAGCCCCAGCACCGAGGCGCCGGCGATCAGGGGCGTAACATTGATGCCGAGCTCGGAAAGCACCAGCAGGCTTCCCAGGATCAGGATGGCGGTGCCTGCGGTCACCCGCAGGACAGGCATGATGGTACGCAGCCGAGAGGCCGACGGGGGAACTTCGCCGGTGTCCGCGTCTGCGGAGTCGCCGCCGAAGCCCGCCGACGGCAGCGGATTGTCGGCGATATAGCGATCCATCCGGAACTTCAGGAACCGCCAGAACGCATAGGTTGCGAAGGTCGTGATCGCCGCGAGCTTGATCGCGTCGCGATGCGGCTCCCATGCCTCGGGGGTCATGATGCCGAGTGCGTCGACCAGGATACCCTGCGCGGCGACGATGATCACCACCAACCGCACCGCCAGCCGCAGGCAGGCTGCCACCACCTCGCTGACCGTCGGCACTTCCGTCTGCAGATGCTTGGTGCGGTGATGGACGAGGGTCTCCAGCAGCAGCAGCAGAATCAGCATCGATTCGACGGCGGCCAGCCCGCGCATTGCCGCTGCGTGCTCGGTGATCGCCGCATAGATCGCCGCCAGGCCCGACATCGCATAGAAGGCAATGCCCGCAACCCACCATTCCTTCGCCATGGCGAGCTTCAGCGACCGGAACAGGTCCCTCTCATCGACCATGGCGGAAAGCCAGGCCGCCATGTCGTGTCGCCAGTGCCAGACGGCATAGATCAGGGCCGCGCCGAAGACCGGGACATAAAGGACGACGGCGGTCGAAATGACGTTGGATCCGGCGTGGGTGACGGACAGGAACTGGGCGATGTGCCGCGCCAGCATCGGCAGGACAACGACGACGTTCAGGCCGACCAGCAAACGACGGGCAGTCGCGTCGTCGACCGGTGCGATGCGGCCTTCCGGCGTATCGGGGTGCAGCCAGGTGCGGAACACGAAATTCAATCCGCGCCAATAGACCAGTGCAATGAGGATTTGCTGGGCGACCTTGCCCTGAACGCTTTCCGGGTCTCCCACCTGGCCGGCGATGAAGCGTGCCGAGGCGAACAGCACCAACAGTGCCAGTGCATCGAGCGCGGCGCCGCGAAAGAAGGCGCGCAGTGGCGATGCGGTCGAATGCCGAACGAAGATGCGTCGGCGCACCTGCTGCAGGAGCTGGCGGGCGACGAACTCCGCAGCCAGACCACCGACGACGATGCCGATCAGCAGGAGCGTCGTCCGCAGGTCGAATTGCTCCGGCAGGCCGAGCAGGTAGCGGCCGAGCTTGGGGATATGCTGGATCGTGTGGTCGAGCCGATCGGAGAACTCGCTCAGGAAGGCCCCGAACGCGCCGTTCGTCCGGAAAGCCTTGTTGGCCTGCGCCCAGGCCTCATCTCCCCGCCCAACCGCGACAACGGCCGCAAGGCCTGCCACGACAGCCAATTTCCGGATTGTCATCGTCTTCCGCCTCTGCCCCCGATGGACGGTAGGCCAGAATCAGCCGCTTCGCCAGTGGCCGCCAGTTGCTGGCCAGGCACGCCGCCGCGGTTGTACGTCCTTTCTTTTCTTTCTTCTGGCCGACAGCGAACGCGCCGCTGGAGTGTCGCGTCTCCAGCGGCTAGGAACATGGACATGCACTCCCATGTCAGCAACCCGACCTGGACCTACGCCCTTCCGCTCGCCGCCGCACTCATGGTCGTGGCGGGCATGCTGGGCCTCTTCGATACCGGCGCCGGCCTTGCGCTGGCGATTGCCGCCCTCCTGCTGGGCGGCGCGGTCTTTGCCGCCGTCCATCATGCCGAGGTCCTGGCCGCACGGCTCGGCGAACCGTTCGGCTCGATCGTGCTGGCCATCGCAGTGACGGCGATCGAGGTGGCGCTGATCGTCTCGATCATGCTGTCCGGCGCCGAGGGCAGCGACGCGGTCGCGCGTGACACTGTCTTCTCCGCGATCATGATCGTGCTGAACGGCGTGATCGGCCTTTGCCTGGTCCTGGGCGGCCAGCGCCACGGCGAGCAGTCCTTCCAGCTTCCCGGAGCCTCGGCCGCACTTGCCGTTCTGGGTACGCTCTCGGTGCTGGCGATGGTGTTGCCCAACTTCAGCGAGACCGTGCCAGGCCCGGTCTACTCCGCCGCCCAGCTCATCGACGTTGCCGTCGTCTCCGTCGTGCTCTACGGCGCCTTCATCTTCGTGCAGACCATCCGCCATCGCGACTATTTCCTCGAGGCGGCGGATGACGACCACGATCCCGTTGAACGGCCGAGCGGGACGATGACGACCGCAAGCCTCGTCCTGCTGCTGGTCTCGCTCGCTTCGGTCGTGCTGCTGGCCAAGGTGCTGTCCTATCCGCTGGACACGGCCGTCCTGGCGGCGGGCTTCCCGCGCGCCGTGGTGGGCATCGTCATCGCCGCGATCGTGCTCCTGCCCGAGGGCATCGCCTCGGTGCGCGCCGCCCTGGTCAATCGCCTGCAGAACAGCATCAACCTCGTGCTGGGATCAGCGCTGGCCAGCATCGGCCTCACCATCCCGGTCGTCGCCACCGTCTCGCTTTTCCTCGGCAGCGAGCTGACGCTCGGCCTCTCCGAGCAGAGCATGGTGCTCCTGATGCTGACCCTGTTCGTCAGCACACTCACCCTCGGCACCGGTCGCACGACGCTGCTGCACGGCCTGATCCATCTCGGTATCTTCGGCACATTCCTGCTGCTGTCGGTCGTGCCCTAGAGCCGCGCACAGAGCGGAAGCCGCACGGGCCTGCGGCTGCCCGGTCTCTGGTGCGGTTCATGCGGTTTGCTAGGATTTTGCCTGGCAACAAAACGAAATCGGCCCCTTTTCCGGAGTAAATGTCCCATGCTCGGTCTCATCCAGGACCGCCCGCTTCTGATCCAGCAACTCATCGAGCACGCGGCGCTGAACCATAGCGACACCGAAATCGTCTCGCGCACGCTTGAGGGCGGCATCCACCGCTACACCTACGGCGACGCCCACCTGCGGGCGAAGAAGGTGGCCGAGGCGCTGCTGGCGCTCGGCATCAAGGCGGGCGATCGCATCGGCACGCTCGCCTGGAACGGCTACCGCCATTTCGAGCTCTACTACGGCATCTCCGGCATGGGCGCGGTGTGCCATACGATCAACCCGCGGCTGTTTCCGGAGCAGATCGTCTACATCGTGAATCACGCCGAGGATCAGCTCCTCTTCGTCGATCTCAATCTGTTGCCGGTCGTCGAGAAGCTTCTGCCGCAGTTCAAGACCGTTCGGCACGTGGTGGCGATGACCGACCGCGCCCATCTGCCGAAGGACCTCGGGATCCCCAACCTGCTGGTCTACGAGGAGCTGCTGGCCGACCAGCCGGGCCGCTACGACTGGCCGGTGTTCGACGAGCGCACCGCCTCTTCGCTCTGCTACACGTCGGGCACGACCGGCAATCCCAAGGGCGTGCTCTATTCCCACCGCTCGACGATCCTGCATGCCTATGCAGCAGCGCTGCCCGACACGCTCAACCTTTCGGCGCGCTCGGTGGTCCTGCCGGTCGTGCCGATGTTCCACGTCAATGCGTGGGGCCTGCCGTACAGCGCGGCGCTGGCCGGCGCCAAGCTGGTGTTCCCCGGCGTCGCGCTCGACGGCGCAAGCCTCCATGAACTGTTCGAGCAGGAAGGTGTCACCTTCACCGCCGGCGTGCCGACGGTCTGGCTCGCGCTGCTGCAGCACATGCAGGCCAACAAGCTGAAGCTGTCGACACTCAAGTACGCCGTGATCGGAGGCTCGGCGGCGCCGCCTGCCATGATCGAGACCTTCGACAGGGATTATGGCGTGGAAGTGCTGCATGCCTGGGGCATGACCGAGATGAGCCCCCTCGGCTCGGTGAACCATCCCAAGGCCAAGCACCTGAAGCTCTCGCGCGAGGAATTGCTCGATGTCCGCCTGAAGCAGGGCCGGCCGGCCTTCGGTGTCGAGATGAAGATCGTCGGCGACGGCGGCAAGGAGTTGCCCCGCGATGGCAAGGCGTTCGGCGACCTCATGGTGCGCGGGCCGTGGGTGACGCGCGGCTACTTCAAGGGCGAGGGCGGCGAGATCGTCGACCAGGACGGCTGGTTCGCGACCGGCGACGTCGCCACCCTCGATCCCGACGGCTACATGCAGATCACCGACCGGTCGAAGGACGTGATCAAGTCGGGCGGCGAATGGATCAGCTCGATCGACCTCGAGAACGCAGCGATGGCGCATCCGGCCGTCGCCGAGGCGGCGGTCATCGGCATTCATCATCCGAAGTGGGACGAGCGGCCGCTCCTGATCGTGCACAGGAAGCCCGGCGCCAAGCTCGACAAGGACGAGATGATCGCGTTCCTCGGCATCAAGGTGGCCAAATGGTGGCTGCCTGATGACGTGCAGTTCGTCGAGGCGATCCCCCATACCGCCACCGGCAAGATCCTGAAGACCCGCCTGCGCGAGGACTTCCGCGACTACAAGCTGCCGACCGGCTGAGCGACCGCTGCGAAATTCCACTGTCCCTGCAGTGGACCCTCGCGTCTTTGCGGCCTATCGTTCCCGGCACGCGTATCATCAGCTTTCGTGCCGGGAGGAGTAGACGTCATGGCCGCCACCGAGACCATTCCCGTCATCGATCTTGGCCCCTATCTCGCGGGCGAGCCGGGCGCGCTCGACCGTACGGCGAAAGAATTGCATTTCGCCCTGACCGAGATCGGCTTCTATTTCATCGTCAACCACGGCATCGCGCGCGAGAAGATCCGCCGCGTCTTCGACGAGGCGAAGCGTTTCCACGCCCAGCCGCTGGAGAAGAAGCTGGCACTGAAGATCGACGAGCACACCACCGGATACATGCCGATGCGGGGCAATACGCTGCGTACCTCGACAGTGCAGTCGAACACCAAGCCCAACCTCAACGAAGCCTTCTTCGTGAAGCGCGAGTTGCCGCTCGATCATCCCGACGTCGTCGCCAACCGCCGCTTTCGGGGGGCAAACCGTTGGCCGGATCTGCCGGGCTTTCGCGAGACCGTGGTCGACTACTGCAACGACCTAGAGCGCCTGGTGCAGAAGATGGTGCGACTCTACGCTCGCGCCCTCGACCTGCCGGCCGAGTATTTCGATGCGGCGTTCCGCGTCCCCCAGTTCTCGCTGCGCATGACGCACTATCCGCCGCAGGACGGGCCGGCGGTCGACGAGTTCGGCCTCGCTCCGCACACCGACACGAGCTTCCTCACCCTGCTCGCGCCCAACGACATTCCCGGCCTCTCGATCCGCTGCCAGAACGGCAAGTGGATCAATGCGCCCGCCATTCCCGACGCCTATGTCGTGAATGGCGGCCAGATGCTGCAGCGCTGGACCAACGATTATTTTCTCGCCACGCCGCACCGCGCCATCAACCAGAGCGGCGGCGAGCGCTATGCGCTGCCCTTCTTCTGCGACAGCAACATCGACTGGCCGGTCGCCGCCGTGCCGACCACCGTCGGCCCCGACAAGCCACCGAAATATCCGACGACCTACTACACCGACTATATGATCTGGTATCAGAAGCGGAATTACGACGTCCTGAACGAAGCGCAGGCAGCCGACTGACGACCCCGGACACCATCCCCGTTCTGGATCTCGGGCCCTATCTCGCGGGCGAACCGGGAGCGAGGGACCGCTGTGCCCGGGAGTTGCGCTCCGCCCTCACCGAGATCGGCTTCTACTTCATCGTCAATCACGGCGTGCCGACGGCGCTGATCCGCGACACCTTCCGGCAAGCCGCACGGTTCCATGCCCAGCCGGTCGAGAAGAAGATGGAGGTGCGGATCGACCGGCACAATGTCGGCTACCTGCCGATGCGCGGCGACACGCTGCGGACATCGGTGGTGCAGACGGTCACCAAAGCCAACTTCAACGAGGCCCTGTTCGTGGCCCGCGACCTGCCGGCCAACCACCCCGACGTCGTGGCCGACCGGCGCTTCCGCAGCGCCAATCGCTGGCCCCAGGGCCAGCCGGGCTTTCGCGACACCGTCGTCGCCTACTGCGAGACGATGGAGCGGCTGGTCCAGAAGCTGATGCCGCTCTATGCCTGCGCCCTCGACTTGCCGGCGGCCTATTTCGACGCACCGTTCCGCGAGAGCCAGTACAAGCTCCGGATGACGCACTACCCGCCGCAGGACGTCGTGGCAGATGACGAGTTCGGCATCGCCCCGCACACCGACACGAGCTTCCTCACCCTGCTCGCGCCCAACGACGTTCCCGGCCTCTCGATCCGCGCCCGGAACGGCACCTGGATCGAGGCGCCGGCGATCCCCGATGCCTATGTCGTGAACGGCGGCCAGCTCCTGTTGCGCTGGACCAACGATTTCTTCCTCGCCACGCCGCACCGCGCGATCAACCGCACCGGCGGCGAGCGCTACGCGCTGGCCTTCTTCTGCGACAGCAACATCGACTGGCCGATCGCCGCCGTGCCGACCACGGTCGGACCGGACAGGCCGCCGAAATATCCGACGACCTACTACACCGACTACATGGTCCATTATCAGCAGCGCACCTACGACCTGCTGAAAGATCACCGGGCCGCCGACTGATCTCATGCCGCAAAGCATCGTCCTGCACGAGGCCGTGCCGATCCTCCGCATCTTCTCGGTCGAGAAGGCCAAGGAGTTCTACCTCGATTTCCTGGGGTTCACGCTCGATTGGGAACACCGTTTCGGCGACAACTTCCCTCTCTACGCGCAGGTGTCGCGGTCCGAGATCGTCCTGCACCTGAGCGAGCATTATGGCGACGCCACGCCCGGATCCGCCGTGCTGATCCATATGAATGGCATCGACGCCTTCCACCATGACCTCGTCGCGCAGGACTATCGCTACGCCAAACCCGGCATCGAGGATGCACCATGGGGCGCCCGGACCGTCACGCTGACGGATCCGTTCGGCAACAGACTGACCTTCAGCGAGTCCCGCAACAAAGAATGACCTCAGCCACGCTTGCGCGCGTCGAAGCGCATGTCTTTCGCGCTCCCATCCGGGAACCCATCCGCACCTCCTTCGGCGTCATGGCCGAGCGGGTCGCCGTCTTCGTGCGCGTCGAGGATTCCGACGGCGCGCGCGGCTGGGGCGAGATCTGGTCCAACTTCCCGACCGCATCCGCCGAGCATCGCGCGCTGCTGTTCGCCGAGATCGTGGCGCCGCGCGCATTGGGCAAGGTACTCGACGATCCGGTGGCGCTGTGGGCCGAGATCGACCGCGGCCTTCATGTGCTGCGCCTGCAGAGCGGCGACGCCGGTGCGCTGTCGGCGGCGGCGGCCGGCCTCGACCTCGCGATCCACGATCTGCGGGCCCGCAAGCGCGGCCTGCCATTGTGGCGTGCGCTGGGCGGCAGCGACGACTCGCCCGTTCCCGTCTATGCCTCCGGCCTCAATCCCGGCCGCGCCGCGCTCGAGACCGTGGAGTGCACGCGCGCATCAGGCTATCGCGCCTTCAAGATCAAGGTCGGGTTCGGCGAAGAGACCGACCTTGCCTCGCTGCGGCCCGTCGCCCGGACGCTTGGCAGCGGCGAGCGGCTGATGGTCGATGTGAACCAGGGCTGGGATCTCGGGACGGCATGCCGGATGGCGCCCAAGTTCGCCGAGTTCGGCCTCGGTTGGATCGAGGAGCCGTTGCCGGCCGACCGCCCGCTGCCGGAATGGGTCCAGGTCGCCTCCGTCGCGCCGGCGCGCTTGGCCGGCGGCGAAAACCTTCGCGGCGCCGGCGCGTTCCAGCAGGCGATCGACTCGGGCCTGTTCGGCGTTCTGCAGCCCGACGCGGCGAAATGGGGCGGCCATTCCGGCTGCCTGCCGGTCGCGCGGGCGGCCTTGGCTGCGGGCCGAACCTATTGCCCCCACTTTTTGGGAGGCGCAGTAGGCTTGATGCACTCGCTCCACCTGCTGGCGGCGGTGCGCGGGCCGGGGTTGCTCGAGGTCGATGCCAACCCCAATCCGCTGCGCGAAGGGCTGCTGGGTGGTCTTCTCGATGTGACCGGCGGCTGCGTGTCCCTTCCCGGCGGGCAGGGACTCGGTCTAGAACCGGATCTGAAGCCGCTCATGAATTTCAAAAACCTTCACATCGAGCGGCGCGCGTAACAGAGGGAGCGCCATGCTGGGCTTGATGCAAGACCGTCCGCTGCTGATTTCGCAGATCATCGACTTCGCCGCCGCATCCTATCCGGATGTCGAGATCGTGACCCGGACCGTCGAAGGACCGATCCACCGCTACGGCTACAGGCAGGCCCACAAACGGGCCAAGCAGGTGGCCGAGGCCCTGCAGGAGCTGGGGATCAAGCTCGGCGACCGCGTCGGCACCATCGCCTGGAACACCCATCGCCACTTCGAGCTCTATTTCGGCATTTCCGGCCTTGGCGCGGTGCTGCACACGCTCAATCCGCGCCTCGCCCCCGACCATGTCGCCTATATCGCCAATCACGCCGAGGATCAGGTCATCTTCGTCGACCTCAACCTCCTGCCGGTGGTCGAAAGCGTCTACGACCGGCTGAAGACGGTGAAGCATGTCGTGGTCATGACCGACCGCGCCCACATGCCAACCTCGACCAGGATCCCCAAGCTCCTCTGCTACGAGGAACTGATCGCGGGCAAGCCCGGCACGCTCGTCTGGCCGGAGTTCGACGAGAAGACCGCCTCGTCGCTCTGCTACACCTCGGGCACGACCGGCAATCCCAAGGGCGTGCTCTACTCGCACCGCTCGACCATGATCCACACCATGATGATGGCATCGGGTCCAGTGCTGGCGCTCGATCCCGACGCCACCATCCTGCCCGTGGTGCCGATGTTCCATGCCAATGCCTGGGGCCTGGTCTATGCCGGCCCGATGTGCGGCACCAAGCTAGTCTTCCCCGGCTTCAAGCTCGACGGTGCGAGCGTCTACGAGCTCCTCGACAAGGAGCAGGTGACTCTGAGCGCGGGCGTGCCGACCGTGTGGCTCGCCCTGCTCGACTACTGCGCCCAGAACAAGCTCAAGATGTCGTCGGTCAAGCGCACCCTGATCGGCGGTTCGGCCGTGCCGCTCGCCATGATCGAGCGCTTCTGGAAGGAGCACCAGGTCGAGGTGGCGCAGGGCTGGGGCATGACCGAGATGAGCCCGCTCGGCACCCTCACCCGCTTCAACAGGGGCGAGCGCGAACTGCCCGATGCGGAGCGCTTCGCCATCACCGCCAAGCAGGGCCGGCCGGTGTTCGGCTGCGAGATGAAGATCATCGACGATGCCGGCAACGACCTGCCCAAGGACGGCAGCGTGTCGGGCAACATGGTCGTCCGCGGCCCGTGGATCGTGAAAGGCTACATGAAGGGCGACGGCCAGAACCAGTTCCTGAAGGACGACTGGTTCATGACCGGCGACGTCTGCAAGATCGAGACCGACGGTTCAGTGGTCATCACCGATCGCTCCAAGGACGTCATCAAGTCGGGCGGCGAATGGATCAGCTCGATCGATCTCGAGAACGCCGCCATGAGCTGCCCCGGCGTTGCCGAGGCCGCTGTGATCGGCGTGCATCATCCGAAGTGGGACGAGCGGCCGCTGCTGATCATCGTCAAGCGGCCCGACGCCAACGTCACCAAGGACGATCTGCTGAAGTTCCTGGACGGCAAGGTCGCCAAGTGGTGGATGCCGGACGACGTGCAGTTCATCGAGGCCATCCCGCACGGCGCCACCGGCAAGATCCTGAAGACGGCGCTGCGCAAGCAGTTCGAGGACTACAAGCTGCCGACGGCGTAGCGAGGCGCCCGGCCCTCTCGGTCATCTCCTCCCTTTTGCGGAGTCCGTAGAAGGGAGGTACACGTGCCTGCGCGAGCGGAGGGGTCGGAAGCCGCCGCTGCCCCCGCCCTCAGCTCTCGGCGACGTGGGTGATCATGTCCTCGATCATGCGGCGTACATGCTCGTCGTCGGCGCCGTAAAAGACCTGCTTGCCCCGGCGCTCGGCCCGCACCAACCGGGCGCCCTTCAGCAGACGCAAGTGGTGGCTCACCAGCGAGACCGACAACCCCAGCCGCTCGGCGATCTCCGACACCGCCAGCGGCGCGCGCAGGCAGGCGACGACGATGCGCAATCGGCTGGCATCGCCCAGCAACCGGAACAGATCGGCAAGCGCCATGGCATGGTCGTCGGACAGAATGGTCTTCTTGGCTTTGGACATTTGAATAAATGTTCAAATGTCTTATCGAGGAGCCCGCTGTCAAGGCGCTTTGGCGTTCGGCGTCTTGGTGTTGTCTCGCGTCGGCCACTGTTCGGCTGATGGCGGCAATGCCGTCTCCTTGCCGGTGAGCCGGTCGACCGTGAGGGCATAGACCGTGATGTCGTCCAGCCGCGGATAGAAGCCCTTGGGCCGGCCGACATCCCGGCCGTGGTACTTGGCCATCAGTGCATCGCAAAAGCGCTGCTTCACGACGCGATCGTCGATCACCCGGATGCGGCCAAAAGCGATGACGCTGCGATGCGAGATCGATACGTCGCATTCGAAGCGACCATAGTCGAACACCTCGCCTACCTCGTCGACTTCGAAGCACACCCGGGGCTCGTGATCGACATTGGTCCGCAAGTGGCCGCGGGCGGCGGTGTTGTGCACGAAGATCTCACCGTCCAGCCAGACATAGAGCAACGGCACGCAGTAAGGCGACCCATCCTCGCTCACCGTGGCGAGCCGGCCACAATATCCATAGGCCAGCATCTCGTAAGCGCGTTCGTCGGCCATCAGCTTGTCGGTGCGTCGTACCTGGGGTGGCGGACTGCTCACGATCTCCTCCTGCGACGGTGTCACCCTGCAACCATTGCAGCGCCAGGAGTGATTCTACTGACAAGACGATGTCAGCAGGCAAGACTTAAGCTGCCGCCGACCATCAGCAAAAGGAGGGCTCATGGCTTCGCTGCACGTCGACCCCATGTCCCTGGACTGGACCTCGGGAGCGCCTTTCTATGAACCTGCAGCCGTCTACGACGGCAGGGACATCATCCAACTCAAGATATTGAGCGACCGCCGCAAGGATGGCGGCGGCATCACCTGGCTGGTGAAGTTCATGCCGCCGCCGGGCAAGCTGATCAAGATCGTCGCCACGGCCCTGTCGGACGAGCACGTCTTCTCGCTCCAGGGTGGCCGCAGCACCAAGAGCGGCGAGCCGGCGCAGCGCTCGGGCGGATACGGCCTTAATCCCAAGGGCCAGCCGCACAGTGCCATGATCGCCGCCGAGACCATGTCGCTGGTGGTCTATGCCGGCGAACCCGACGAGATCAGCGCGCTGGAGATCGTCGATATCAGCCCGACGGGGTGACGGCGGCGCGGTGCCGCGGCAGCGCCACGTCGGCCGTCACGGCCAGCAGGACGATCGCCCCGCCGATCAATGTGGCGGGGGCCGGCGCCTCGGCGAAGGCCAACCACACCCAGAGCGTGCCCAGCGGCGTCTGCAGCACGCCGAGCAGGGCACCGCGCGTGGCCGACACGAGCGGCGTGCCCAGCGCCAGCAGCAGAAGGCCGAGGCCGAACTGGCTCATGCCGAACAGCCCCAGCAGGGCGAGGTCCGACGCACCGACGGCAAAGGGATGTGCAAACGGCAGCACGATCAGCGCGCAGAGAAAGGCCGAGAGGCCGACGGCCGGCAGCATGCTCACCTGGCGCCTGCCGCGGATCAGCACCATCGCCGTCGCCATCAGGATGGCCATGGCGAACGCCAGCAGGTCGCCCAGCAGCCGGCCAGCCCCCATGCCGCGCTGCACCATGACGACCACACCCGTCACCGCCACCAGCGTCGCCAGCAGCGTGACCTTGTCCTCGCGCTCGCCGATCACCAGCCAGGCGATGCCCGCTGTCAGGAAGGGGATCGTGGCATCGATCACCAGCACGTCGGCGACGCTGCCGAGCCGCATCGCGTTGATGAAGCAGACGGTGGCCACCGCCGAACAGACGGCAATGACGAGGCCCGTCCTTCCGATCGCGCGGACGGCCTGGACCGTGCGCCGCCGCTCGCGCCAGACCACCATGCCGACGAGGAAGAAGCCGCCGAAGACGCCGCGCCAGAACAGCATCGTCCAGACATCGACCTCGATCAGCCGCGTATAGAAGCCGGCGCTGCTGTAGGCGATCGCCGACGCCACGAGGAGTGCGGTGCCAAGCCAGCTCTGTCGGTCCCGGATCATGGCGGAAGACTAGCCGAGGGCTCCTGACAATGTTGTGTCAGGAATGATAAGATATTGAAAACAGCCGGAAAATGCGCCGATCTGACCGCCTGTTCGACATCATCCAGCGCCTGCGCGTCGCCCAGAAGCCGACGACCGCGGCGATGCTCGCCGCAGCGCTCGAAGTGACGCCGCGCACCATCTATCGCGACATCGCCGCCCTGCAGGCGCGGCGTGTGCCGATCGATGGCGAGGCGGGCGTCGGCTACATCCTGCGCAAGGGCTTCGACCTGCCGCCGCTGATGTTCACCGCCGACGAGGTCGAGGCGATCGCCGTCGGCGCGCGCATGGTTCAGCGCCTGCGCGATCCGCGGTTGCAGGAGGCGGCCGACAGCGTGTTCGCCAAGGTGACGACGGTGCTGCCCGAGTCGTTGCGCGCATCCCTCGTCAACCCGCCGATCTTCGTCTCGCCCGGCGACGCCGTTCCCGCGCAAGGGATCGACATGGCCGAGCTGCGCGCCGCCATCCGCGACAGCCGCAAGCTCCACATCGTCTATGCCGACGAGCAGGGCCGGCGCACCAACCGCACCATCTGGCCCATCGCCATGGCCTACTATGTCGACGTGACCCTGGTGGGCGCCTGGTGCGAGCTGCGCGCCGATTACCGCAACTTCCGCGTCGAACGCATCCTGTCCTCGCGCGTGCTCGACGAGCAGTTCGACCAGGACAACGGCCGCCTGTTCGCCGAGTGGTCGGCGCTCCCCAAGCTCAGGCCGGACCAGCCGCCCTCGTGATGGAGCGCCATCGGCGTGGCACTCCATGCTCTTCCAGACCGCAGGCGCCTGCCCCGAGAGCTTGCCGAAGGTCCAGCTCGCTCATTCGAGCCATTCGCATGCGTCTCCAGCAAGCTGGAGCTCGCGGTCCCATGACCATGAGCGCCACTTGAGCGCCTGGTTCGATGTAAAGTGCCTGGTTCGATGAAAGAACCCTCACCGCGCTCGGGATCACGCGTAGCTGCGCTCGGGACGACGCGTAATCTGTCGATCCCCAAGATCGTGTCATCCCGAGGTGAAGCCGAGGGATCTTTCGCAGCGCCCATCGAGGATTTCCCACTGCGGCTTCGCTTGAGACAGACGCCTCGACCACGTGTTCCACCACTCCGGGATCGGCGTTAGACTTCCGCCATGACCATCGCCATCAAGCCCATCGATCCGGTCGGCCGGGCCTTCTTCGCAGGCGAAGTTTCCGGCGTCGACCTCACCCGCCCGCTCAGCGAGGCCGAAGTCGCCGCCGTCCATGACGGCATGGACCAATTCGGCGTGCTGGTCTTCCACGACCAGGACATCGACGACGCACAGCAGCTCGTCTTCAGCCGCGCGCTCGGCCCGCTGGAAACGGCGACCGGCGACATCGCCGCCCTGCACGAGCGGCGCGTCAGCATGGACCTGAACGACATCTCCAACCTCGACAGGAACAACAAGGTCGTGGCGCGCGACGACCGCCGCCGCCTGTTCGGCCTCGGCAACCAGCTCTGGCACTCCGACAGTTCGTTCAAGGACGTGCCGGCCAAGTATTCGATCCTCTCTGCGCGCACCATCCCGCCCACCGGCGGCAACACCGAGTTCGCCGACATGCGCGCCGCCTACGACGCGCTGGACGAGGCGACCAAGCGCGAGGTGCACGATCTCGTCTGCTCGCACAGCCAGATCTTTTCCCGCGGCATCCTCGGTTTCACCGACTTCACCGACGAGGAGCGCGTGAAGTGGGCGCCGGTGCGCCAGCGCCTGGTGCGCCGCCATCCGCGGACCGGCCGGCTCTCGCTTTATCTTTCGAGCCATGCCGGCGCCATCGAGGGCTGGCCGGTGCCCGAGGCGCGCGCCTTCCTGCGCGACCTCAACGAGCACGCGACCCAGCGCCAGTTCGTCTACACCCACGTCTGGCGCCCGCATGACCTCGTGATGTGGGACAACCGCGTCACCATGCACCGCGCCCGCCGCTACGACCACACCGAGGCCCGCGACCTGCGCCGCACCACGCTCACCAACGAGGTGTCGAGCCTGGAGCAGGCGCCTTAGAACGGTAGGAATCTTGGAGCCGTCGTCTCGACCGGAGCGAAGTGAAGCGGAGGGCCTCGCTTCGACCAACAAGCTATAAATCGTGGAGAAAGGGTCTTCCCTTACGCCTCCCTTCGACTTCGCTCAGGTCAAGGCAGTTCGCTCAAGAAACGACATAGAACCAACTGTCAGGGAACTACTATCTCGGTACATTCTGGCGATGCATTCGCTAGTATAGCGAAGTCAGACCGCAGGAGCATGCCGGTGCCGTTCGACGGACCAGTGCATGCCTTTAGACGACAGGAGAAGGCTATCTACCTTGATGCGCCTCAGTTGATCGCATCCTCCTCTGCCTCTGCGTCGTCAGTTAATTCAATCCAGGTCGCTACATATCCGCGCCCAAATCTACCGTGCTCAACTTTCATCCTGACCCGAGCACCGGCAGAGAGTGATCGCAACCCTCCCTCATCCAGTACTCGCGATGCGATGTAGACGTCCTCTGGCAACACTAACGACTTCACGAAGCCATAGGCCATCTCACGGAGGTAGAGATAATCAGTAGTCGCGAGTTCGTAATGCATCCGGCCAGAATGCGTAATTGCGACATCCTCGCTTCACTTGCGGGCTAGGCTGCTCTGGCTGTGTTGAGACGACAATCGGCCGACAGATGCGACACCTGCTTTCTCCGCCGTCGCTTTGGCCTGCGTACATCCTTGCTGGGTCACCCCAACAACCCCTTCTCCATCGCCCGCGCGCGCAAGCGATAGCTTTTCGCTATTGAGATGCCGAGCTCGCGGCCGACCTGCGACGGGTTCAGTCCCGCGTTGAGGAGCGCGACGGCGCGTTCGAGCTCGCTCTGGTGTGCCGGCTGCCAGCTCCAGCGCGCCCTGCCGCCGGCGTCGGTCTCGAGGCGCGCCTCGATCGGATCGACTGCCTCGCCCAGAAGGCCGCGCGCCTTCTCGAAGTGCAGTTCGAAGCGCGCGCCCTGCCGGGGCTCGTAGTCGGCCGGCCGGCGGATCGCGATCACCGTGTCGAGCACGTCCTCGCGCCGGCTGGTGCCGCGCTGGAGGCCCTTCTTGTTGGCGTGATGGACGATGAGCACGGCGACGCCCACGCGCCTCAGCAGCATCAGGAAGCGCTGCAACCGGCTCCAGCAGTCGGGATCGCCGGCGCGAAAGCCCGCCAGGCTCGCGAGATTGTCGAGGACCACGAGGTCGGGCCGGCCGCAGCTTCGCACGAACGCCGCCTGGCCCTCCTCGTAGCCGAGATCGGGCAGCGAATGGCCCTGCAGGTCGGCCAGGATGAAGTCGAGGTCGGGCGGCGCGGGCCCCAGCATGGCGAGACGCCGCTGGATGTCGACCGCGGCCATCTCGCCGTCGAGATAGATCACGCGGCGCGGCCGGCTCGCCCGCCATTTGAGGAAGCTTCCGCCCGAGGCGGCGGCCCAGGCGATGCCCAGCGCTACGAAGGTCTTGCCCAGCCCACGCGGCCCATAGAGCAGGACGAGGCTCTTCTGCGACAGGATCGGGTCGAGGATGACCTCGCGCTCCGGAAGAGCGGTCGCCAGCAGGTCGGGCGCGCTCAGGCGCGCCATCGGCGGATCGGTTGGGCAGGTCTGACGACGCGGCGGCACACGCTTGTTCCTTGTTTGTTCGATTATACGACAAATGGGAGAATGCCGCGATAGCGGTATCCTATTACCTCAAGGGAGGGTGGAGCGAAAAATGAGAAGAATGGCCGGAAATGCCGATGCCATGGGCATCCGACACTTCTCACCCGATGAGAAATCGGCGAGAAATCCGCGAGAAAATCCCGCTCCTACGGCTTGGGCACCCAGGACTCGACCCGGCAATTGACCGACGGGTCGAGCGTGCGGGTGTCGGCGAGGACCATCCCACGCCGGGCCATGACCTCCTCGACGGTCCCGACGGTGCCGACGCCGGGGAAGACCGGCCGGCCGCCGGGCACGCTCGCGTCGGTGCGCGTGAGGTGGAAGGCGTCGTAGCCGATCGTCAGGAAGAGCCCGAACACGTCGGTGCCGCCGACCACGGCCAGGGTGCCTTCCTCGAGGCCGAGCCGTGCCCATGCCTCCTCGAACGGCGTCGCGGCCGGATTCCAGAGGATGACCTTGGCGTTGTCCGGATCTGGCACCAGCCGGGTGACACGGCGTGTCAGCAGGAGGCGATGCCGCAGCTTCTCCTTCTCGCCGCCCTCGGCCGAGTGGCGGCCGTTGGCGACGGCGGCGGCGCGGTCGACCGAGTCCTGGTAGAATTGATGGTCGGCCGGAATCTTGATCTGGTCAGGAAAGCACCCGTCGGCCGTGGCGATCGTCCCCTCGCGGGAGATCACGGCATAGCCTTCGATGCGGGGACGCTTCACGGCCATTCACTTGATCCTGATGTCGATCCTCGTTGGCACGGTCTTGCCATCTTCGGTCCCTAACGTACAGGCCATGCGGTTCGCGCTGTTCCTCCTGATCGGGCTTGTCCTTGTCGCCGGCGCCGCCCTGGCCAGCCCGCCGGGCGATCAGGGCGTGACCGTCCTGCGCGGCAGTTCGGCGCCACCGCCGCCTCCTGCCCCGTCGCCCCCGGAAGAGCCGACGGTCGTTCAGCGCGAGATCGTGTACGCACCCTATCCGGCTTATGTCTCGCCGGGCTTCGTCCTGCCCGGCTTCGTGGTGACCACGCCGCATCGGCACTTCCATCCCGTATTGCCGTCGACCACCCTCCCCAACGGCTGGCCGCTGCTCCAGACGCCGACCCGGCACTAACCACGACATCAGCAGCGACACTGGCGGCCGATCTCCGCGACGCGAAACCATAGACTGCTGGGCGACGCGCTTCGGGATTGCTAAGACGGCCCGACTCCAACGGCCTTCACAGCAGGGAAGCACGCCATGTCCGACGCAGTGCAGCGCTCCACCCAGGGGCGGATCGGCATCCTCACCATCAACAATCCGCCGGTGAACGCGCTGGCCGCGGCCGTGCGCGACGGCATCAAGGCCGGCATCGAGGCGTTCGGCGGCGATCCCAACATCGATGCGATCGTGCTGATCGGCGGCGGACGCACCTTCATCGCCGGCGCCGACATCCGCGAGTTCGGCAAGCCGCCGCAGGGTGCGAACCTGAACGACGTGATCGCCACGATGGAGAACTGCCCCAAGATCGTGGTTGCGGCGCTGCACGGCACGCCATTGGGCGGCGGCCTCGAGACGGCGCTTGGCGCGCACTATCGCGTTTCGGTGGCAAGCACGCGCGTGGGCCTGCCTGAGGTGCATCTCGGCCTGCTGCCGGGCGCGGGCGGCACTCAGCGCCTGCCGCGCCTCACCGGCGCCAAGTACGCGCTCGACGCCATCCTCTCCGGCCGCCACATCCCCGCGCCGGAGGCCAAGAGCAAAGGCATCATCGATGCCTTGGTCGAGGGCGATCTGCTGGCGGGCGCCGTGGCGCATGCCCAGATGCTGGTGGCGCAGAACGCGCCGCGCCGGCGCGTGCGCGATCTCAGTGTGACGCTCGAATCGCCTGACCTGTTCAAGGAGACCGAGAAGGCGATCGCCCGCCGGGCCCGCGGCTTCAAGGCGCCATGGAACATCATCAAGTGCGTCCAGGCGGCCTGCGAGCTGCCGTTCGACGAAGGCATGAAGCGCGAGCGCGAATTGTTCGTCGAGCTCCTGACCTCGCAGGAGTCGGCGGCGCAGCGCTACTACTTCTTCGCCGAGCGCGAAGCGGCCAAGGTCCTCGACGTGCCGGCCGACACGCCGCAGCGCGAGATCAAGACCGCAGGCATCGTCGGCGCCGGCACGATGGGCGGTGGCATCGCCATGAACTTCGCCAATGCCGGTATCCCCGTGACGCTGCTCGAGGTGAAGCAGGAGGCGCTCGACCGCGGCCTCAAGACCATCCGCACCAACTACGAGAACACCGCCAAGCGCGGCGGCATGAAGGCGGAGGACGTCGACAAGCGCATGGCCCTGATCAAGCCCACGCTCTCCTATGACGACCTCAAGGACGCCGATGTCATCATCGAGGCGGTCTTCGAGACCATGGAGGTGAAGGAAGGCGTCTTCAGGAAGCTCGACGAGATCGCCAAGCCGGGCGCCATCCTCGCCACGAACACCTCGGGCCTCGATGTGAACCAGATCGCCACCTACACCCAGCGGCCGGGCGATGTGATCGGCATGCATTTCTTCTCGCCCGCCAACGTCATGAAGCTCCTGGAGAACGTGCGCGGCAAGGCGACCGGGAAGGACGTGATCGCCACCGTCATGTCGCTCAGCAAGAAGATCGGCAAGATCCCGGTGCTGGTCGGTGTCTGCGAGGGCTTCGTCGGCAACCGCATGCTGCGCCAGCGCGGCGTGCAGTCGGCCTACATGCTGGAGGAAGGCGCGCTGCCGCAGCAGGTCGACAAGGTGATCTACGACTTCGGCTTCCCCATGGGTCCGTTCGCCATGAGCGACCTCGCCGGCAACGACGTCGGCTGGCGCATCCGCCAGGGCAAGAAGGAGAAGGAAAAGCGCAACGTCCGCTACACCGGCTACATCGCCGACGCGATCTGCGAACTCGGCCGCTTCGGCCAGAAGACCGGCTCTGGCTACTACAAGTACAATCTCCCCGACCGCACGCCGGTGCCCGATCCCGAGGTCGAGAAGATCATCGAGGAGACCTCGCAGAAGCTCGGCATCACCCGCCGCGCCATCTCCGACCAGGAGATCCTGGAGCGCTGCCTCTATCCGATGGTGAACGAGGGCGCCAAGATCCTGGCCGAGGGCATGGCCCAGCGCTCGCTCGACATCGACGTGATCTGGGTGAACGGCTACGGCTGGCCGGTCTATCGCGGCGGCCCGATGTGGTGGGCCGACAACGTGGTCGGCCTCAAGACCATCCACGATGCCCTGCTGAAGTACCGCGACGCTTCAGGCGATCCGTTCTGGGAGCCCGCTCCGCTGCTCAAGAAGCTGGTGCAGGATGGCAAGAAGTTCTCTACCGTCTGATTCATTCGAAACCGGAGGAAACCCGTCATGGCCGACGCCGTCATCGTCTCAACCGCCCGCACGCCGATCGGAAAGGCCTTCCGCGGCATCTTCAACGACACGCACGGCGCCGACATGGGCGCCCATGTGATCAAGCACGCCGCCGAGCGCGCCAAGGTCGAGCTGGGTGAGGTCGAGGACGTGATCCTGGGTTGCGCCGCGCCGGAAGGCACCACGGGCTCCAACGTCGCGCGCGTCGCGGCGATCCGCGCCGGCGCCCCGGTCAGCGTCTCGGGCGTCACGGTCAATCGCTTCTGCAGCTCGGGCCTGCAGACCATCTCGATGGCCGCCCAGCGCGTGCTGGTCGACAAGGTGCCGGTGATGCTGGCGGGCGGGCTCGAATCGGTGTCGCTGGTACAGGGCCCGCCGGGCGGCAACAAGAACCGCCTGGTCAATCCCTGGGTGCAGGAACATTGCCCTGGCATCTATCATTCGATGATCCAGACCGCCGACACGGTGGCGGCCCGCTACAAGATCAGCCGCGAATACCAGGACGAGTATTCGCTGCAGAGCCAGATGCGCACGGCGGCGGCCCAGCAGGCCGGCAAGTTCGACGACGAGATCGTGCCGATGGAAACCACGATGATCGTCACCGACAAGAATACCGGCGAGACCTCGAAGAAGACGGTCAAGCTCACCAAGGACGAGGGCAACCGGCCCGACACCAACCTGGAGGGCCTGTCCAAGCTGCAGCCGGTGATGGGTCCGGACAAGTGGATCACCGCCGGCAATGCCAGCCAGCTCTCCGACGGCGCCTCGGCCGCGGTGGTCATGAGCGACGCCGAAGCCGCCAAGCGCGGCTTGAAGCCGCTCGGCATCTACAAGGGCCTCGTTGTTGCCGGCTGCGAGCCCGACGAGATGGGCATCGGCCCGGTCTATGCGATCCCGAAGCTGCTCAAGCGTTTCGGCCTCAAGATGGACGACATCGACCTCTGGGAGCTGAACGAAGCCTTCGCGGTGCAGGTGCTCTACTGCCGCGACAAGCTCGGCATTCCCAACGAGAAGCTGAACGTCAACGGCGGCTCGATCTCGATCGGCCACCCCTTCGGCATGACCGGCGCGCGCTGCACAGGCCACGCCCTGATCGAGGGCCGTCGCCGCAAGGCCAAGAACGTCGTCGTCACCATGTGCATCGGCGGCGGCATGGGTGCGGCCGGCCTGTTCGAGGTCGTGCACTAAAGCCGTCTGCCTCGTGGACGCAGCGCTACGGCGCTGCGTCCTATCGATCCCGCCAGCGCGGCAGCTCCGTGCCGCCCAACGCCACTTCGAAAGGCGGCAGGCGGTCGTTGCCCCAGGACATCCGCTGACCGACAAAGAAGGTCGGCACGCCAAAGGCGCCGCCCTGCGGCCTCGTCGATCAGCGCCTCGTGCCGGGCACGCGTCCACGGCGCGTCGAGATCGCGGTGGAAGGCGCCCTCCTGCAGGCCGAGTCGCGCCGGCAGCGACGCGACCATCGCCGCATCGACCGTCGCTCCTTCGGCGAAGATCAGGTGCTGAAGGCACCGGCAGCATGCCACCAGCGCGCCCTGCTTCTCTGCGGCCAGGCAAGCCAGCGCCGGCAGGCTGGGATCGACCTGCAAGGCCGCCGGTTCCCGGAACGGGATGCCGTAGTAGGCCGCCCAACCTTTGGCGTCATATTCGCTATAGCCCCAATCGTACTGTCCCGAGCCCGTTGCCTTTCGGAACGGACTGTTGTCGCGGCGATCGATCAGTTGGCCGCTGGCAATGGGTTTCCAGACGAAACGGCAGCCGGTTTGCGCCTCGATCCGGTCGATCTGGCTCGCGGCGAGATAGGAGTAGCGGCTTGCGAGGCCGGGGTAGAAGTCGACGGTCGTCATCGCGAAATTCACAATTTCGACGAAATGTCGTACATTAGCCGTCCCTCGAAATGAAATTGAACACGGCCTCATCGTCATGAGCGCTCGGGAAAAGATCAACGAACTCATCGCCTTCGTCGCCGACTTGACCGATGTCGATCAGCGGCGCGCCTGTCTTGCGCAACTGGATCAGCTCCTGCTGACGGAAAGCCCCGCGCCACGGGAACGCTCGCCGCTGACCTTGACCAAGACAATCCGCAACTGGGCGGTGATCGTCGGCCGTCGCGACTAGACGGCCTCGCGGTCCGGCGCAGGTCATGCGAACGCGCTCGTGACAAAGCTGTGGACCGTGTTCTGTACACTTCCGGATATCTGACGCGACGCCTATCGTCTCCGAACGGGGCGCGGACTTTCGACGGTGAAAGACCGCTGGGATGTGGAGCTTTTGATGGCGGTTTCTGCGGATCAGGGAAGGTCTGCAGATGCGTATGGGTTGCCGGTGCGGCACTCGTATGTCGATAGCATCTGCAAGTGGATCCTTCGGCTCGGACTGCCCGCCGTACTCGGGCTTGGCGGCCTGTTGTTCTATTGGGTCTGGATCGACGGCGAACGGACCATGGTCTTCTGGCGGGTCATCGGGATGATCCCGCTCACCATCTCTTTCACCGCCATCGCCATCTGGGCGCTGCAAGCGTGGCTGCCGCCTGCGGAAGACGATCGCCGCGAACCCGAGATCTCGACGGCCCGCGAACGACGCCCGTCCCGACGCAGACCGCCGGCTCGACGCGCGCCAACCCTTATCGCCTATTCCGCCGCAGATCCTCCTCGTCCTTCCACATCATGAATTGCGGGCCGAGATCGGCGATCCTGGGGGCGCCCATCTGGGCCATGGTGAGGTCGATCTCGCGACGAAAGATCTGAAGCGCCTTGGTCGCGCCTGCCGTGCCGCCCGCCGTCACGCCATAGAGCGTCGGCCGGCCGACGAAGCAGAATTTGGCGCCAAGACAGAGCGCCACGATCGCATCCATCCCCCGGCGGATGCCGCCGTCGAACATCACGGTCATCTTGTCACCGACCGCGTCACGGATCGTCGGCAGCACCTCGAGCGGTGAAGGCGAGATATCGAGCTGACGCGCGCCGTGGTTGGAGACCATGATGCCGTCGACGCCCAGAGAATGCGCCCGGATCGCGTCGTCGGGATGCATGATCCCCTTCAAGACCAAGTTTCCTTTCCACAGTTCGCGATAACGCTCGACATGCTTCCAGGTCATCGGCGCGCGACCCTGACTGGCCACGAAGTCCGCCACCTTCTCGGCGCTGGCGCCGGCGCCGGCATACTTCGCCCAGTTGTCGAACATCGGCGTACCGTGCTGCAGCCATTCCATCATCCAGCCGGGATGGAGCAGCGCCTCGAACTTGCTCTTCCAGGTGAGCTTGAGCGGCCGGCCGAAGCCGTTCCGAACATTGCGCTCGCGATTCGAGCCTTCCGGCACGTCGACAGTGAAGACCAGCGTTTTCAGGCCGGCATCGGCTGCACGTTTGATCATATCTTCCGAGACGCTCTGGTCCTTGGCGGAATAGAGCTGATACCAGCCGTGATCGGGAGCGATCTTGCCGAGATCTTCGATCGAACCGGTGCTGGAGCCCGACATGATGAAAGGCACGTTCGCTTCGCGCGCCGCCTCGGCCAGCATCAGGTCGGCGCCGCGCCGGAACAATCCGGCCAACCCCGTGGGCGCAATGCCGATCGGACTTGAATAGGTGCGCCCGAACAAGGTCGTCGTCTGGTCTCGAACCGAGACGTCGACCAGGTAGCGCGGCACGATGCGTGCCTTGCGAAATGCCTGCTCGTTGGTGACGAGACCGACCTCGTCGTCGGTGCCGCCTTCGATGAAATCGTAGGCGATCTTGGGCAACCGCCTCTTCGCGAGCCTGCGCAAATCGTCGATATTGACCACGCCATTCATGCGCTCTCTCCCATGGCGCAGATTTTGACTTGGTTTGCCGCGGTGGGCCAGCGATGTTCGCTGAGCCGCCATGCAAACCGCACGCCCAAGCGGCTTTGCTATGATGCCGCCTTCCGTCGACAAGAGGTCGCTTTGCCCTTGATCCTGCACCACTACGATTTCTCGAACTTCGCAGAAAAGGCCCGCCTGATGCTGGGCTTCAAGGGGCTTGCCTGGCACGGCATCGAGCAGCCGCCGATCGCGCCCAAGCCGCATCTCACGCCGCTCACCGGCGGCTATCGGCGTATTCCCGTGCTGCAGGACGGCGCCGATCTGTGGTGCGATACAAGGCTGATCGCGTTCGAACTCGAGCGCCGCGTTCCGCTCCCGACCCTCTTTCCGTCCGAGAGCAGCGGGACTGCCGAGGCCATTGCATGGTGGGCCGAGCATCAACTCATGCGACCGATGGCGCTCTATGTGTCGGGCATCAACGCCGACCATATGCCGGTGGGCTTGCACGAGGATCGCGCCCGCATCCATGGCCTGCCCGTCCCATCGATCGAAGCCGTTCGCGCAGCGGCAATCCGCAATCTGCCGCTCGTGCGGCCGCAGCTCAAATGGCTGAACGACATGCTGAAGGACGGGCGCGGTTACCTTCTGGGCGAGCGGCCCTGCATCGCGGATTTTGCCTGCTATCACGTCGTCTGGTTCCTGCGCGGCCGCAAGATCGACTGCCGTGCGGTGCTCGATCCCTATCCGAAGCTGATCGCCTGGCGCGACCGGATGGCAAGCATCGGACATGGCGAACGGACCGACGTGGCGCCGGAAGAAGGACTTGCCGCCGCCCGCGCGGCCGCACCCGCACCGCCCCGGCGGGCGGATCCGCAGGACGGCGATCCGAGGCCAGGCGAGCGCGCCCGGGTGCGGGCTTCCGACAATGCGAGGGACTGGGTCGAAGGCGAGGTGCTGTTCATCGATGCCGACGAGATCTCGCTGCTGCGTTCGGATCCGGAGGTCGGTGAGGTCGCCATCCACTTCCCCCGGCTCGGCTATGACTGGCGGCGCATGAAGTGACCGGCTGTGGTCACGATCCGCTCGATCGCGGACGGATGTGAATGTCACAGGGGATCGAGGCTCGCCGGAGGCCGTGCGGAAAGGATCGGCAGCGCGGCTATTCGCCGTTGGCGGCCAGAGCGGCAGCGATCGACCGGGCGGCAAGGGCGTTGCCCCGGGCCGTGAGGTGGTACTGCACGTAATAGGCGTCGAGGTCGCGGCCCACGCCTTCCCTCTCGAACGGCGCGAACACATCGAGTGTCGGCAGGCCCGCCCGGGTTGCGCAGCCAAGCAGCGCCGTCACCATGCGGCGCTCGAACGCGCCATTGGCGGGGTCCGACCAGCCCGGATACTGCGGCAAGGCAACGACGAGAGCCTTGACGCCCTGGCGTCGTACCTGTGCCGCGAGACGGTCCATGAGCCGACATGAAACGACGGTCCCGTCAGCGCCGGTGCGCACCATGTCGCCGTACCAGAGCTCGGTCGCGCCGAGACGCGTCATGATATCGTCCAGCAGGCGGGAATAGCCGAGCACGTCACGCGCCGCGTCGAACCAAGGCGAACTGAGTGCCGTTTGCACCGGCACGTTGTGCAGTTCGAGGCCCTCGCCGGCCGGGACAAAGTAGGGCTTGCCCTTCGAATCCCGGACAGAAAGCGCGGTGCGGTCGATATCGTCGGCGATGAAGGCCAGCACGACGGTCTGTGGCCTGATCTTCGGGACAAGGCGCTCTTCCCTCAGTACCATCTGGTCGATGCCGTAGCCTCTCACGCCGCCGTTGAGGACGCGCCGCCCCAGAGTCCGCTCCAATGCGGCCGGCCAGGTGTCGTCGTTGCCAACCGCGAATCCCTCGGTGAAGGAATCGCCCAGGGCGAGGATCGGCGGACCGGCGGCAGGCGAGGTGCCGAGATTGTGCTCGCGCATGCCCTCGCTTGAAGCCGAGAACGGCTTGCCCATGAGCGTGCCCGCCACGCCGGGAATCAGCGACCAGCCCAGCAGCGGATCGTAAGCGAGCTGCCGTTCCTCGGCGGGACGGTGTGCTGTTTCACGAATGTAGTTGGGGTAATGCCACAGCGATGCCGCCGGATCGACCAGCCGTGCGATTCCCTCGGCAACCAGAAGGCACAGGATAACGGTGGCGACAGAGAGAGCGAGACCTCCCGCCAGCGTGGGCGGATGGCGGGAGGGTCGGGAATTCATCCGGCCGCGAACCGCTCGATGCCGAGACCGTCGATCGGCACGTTGGTGGCGCCGGTTGCGATCAGTTCCGCCATCATGGCGCCGGTGCCGGGGCCGAGCTGGAAGCCGTGGGCCGAGAAGCCGAACTGGTGGTAGATGCCTTCCGATGTCGAGCTGGGCCCGACGACAGGAAGGTCGTCCGGCATGCGCGCCTCGATGCCGGCCCAGGCGCGCACGATGGTCGCTTCGCGCATGACCGGAAACAGCTCCCATACTGTAGCCGCCGAGACGGCGAGCTTCTGCCAATCGAGCACCGTGCGGTTCTGGTCGCGAAACGGCCGGGCGCGATGGCCGCCGCCGATCACGACCGTACCGTTGCCGACCTGCTTGAAGGAGAGCTTGCGTCCGCGCAGGATCACCACAGGTTCAATGAAGGCCGGCAGGCGACTGGTGACCATCAGCATCGGCGCGATGACTTCAAGCGGCACCGGCTCGCCCAGCATCGAAGCGATCCGATCGGCCCACGCGCCGGCTGCATTCACCACTTTCGGCGCCTCGATCGGACCATCGCTGGTCTCCACGCGCCACTGCGTACCGATGCGCGAGAGCCCGGTGACGGTGACACCTTCGATCACCTCTGCGCCCTTCTCGATCGCACGCCTACGGAAAGCCTGCGTGGTGCGGAAGGGATCGGCCGCGCCGTCACGCCGCGACACCACTCCTCCCGGACAGTGATCGGACACCGCGGGCACCAGTCGCCGCAGCTCCGTGCGATCGACCAGCTCCTCGTGCGTAAAGCCCCTGAGCTGCAGGTCGTCTACTCGGGCCCGGAAGTCCGCGAACTCGGCCTCGCTCTCCGCCACCAGCACGGTGCCGTGGCTGGCAAAGCCGCAATCGTCGCCGACCAGCTCCTCGATGTGCTCCCAGATCGTCATGGAGGAGATCGAGAGCGGGATTTCCGCAATATCGCGCGCGAGCTGGCGCACGCCACCGGCATTCACGCCCGACGCATGCCGGCCGGCATAGTCCTTCTCCACCAGGATCGGCTTCAGCCCACGCAACGCCAAATGCAACGCCGTCGAACAGCCATGCAGGCCGCCGCCGATCACCACCACATCCGCGGTGCGCGCCACCTTAGCGCTCCACCGCCTTGCGTTCGGCCTCGCTGATCGGCAGCGAAGCGAGCTCGGCAAGGGTAATGGGTTTCACCGGCGGGCGCAGGCGGTAGTAGCCGACATCGGCCGGCCGCGTATGACGCTCGTTGGCGATCAGCTCGGTGACGGTGAGACCGCAGAGCCGCCCCTGGCATGGCCCCATGCCGCAGCGCAGGAAAGCCTTCATCTGATTCGGCCCCTCGCACCCTTTCGCCGCCATGTCGTGGATCTGTTGCGCCATCACTTCCTCGCAACGGCAAACAATGGTCTCCCCTTCAGGCAGCCGGAACATGTCCGCAGGCCGATAAAGTGCATCGAGGAAGCCTCGGCCGAGTTCTTCCCGCTGCAGCCTCTGCCGCACGCTTTGCGGATCGGGCACCGATGCCGAAGGCTTCACGGCACGCACAGCCGCGATGGCCGCGATCCTGCCGCGCTCGACCGCCGCCGTGCCACCGGCAATGCCGGCACCGTCACCGGCCACCGAGATGCCGGACACGGAACTACCGGAGTCGACATCGAGCACGGGTTCGAAGCAGAGCTGACGCTCGCTCCAGCGATGCGCGACGCCCGCCGCGTTGGCGAGGTTGACGTTGGGCACGACACCCTGATGCAGAAACAGCATGTCGGCCTGCCGCCGATAATCCTTTCCGGCCGACTGATATTCGACGTGCTGAAGCTTGCCCTCGCCGTGCGCCGACAGGCGCTGGACTGGGATCACCGGCACCTTGGCCCTCACCTCGCGCAGGAGCGCCAGGCCCTTGGACCAGTATGGCGACAGCAGGAAGTCGGCCAGATGCGGCAAGGCCCGCAGCCAGTTGCTCCGCGGCGTGGTGTCGAGGATCGTCTCGATCGTCGTGCCGGCGCGCAGCAACTGTGCCGCCAGCAGCCACAGGAGCGGGCCGCTGCCGGCCAGAAGGACGCGACCCTCCGGCACCAGCCCATGCGCCTTGAGCGCTGTCTGCGCGGCGCCGGCGGTCATGACTCCGGGCAAGGTCCATCCGGGAATCGGAAAAGGGCGTTCCAGCGATCCGGTGGCGATGATCACGCGATGGGCCTGGATCATCCGGGCCTCGCCGCCGATCGAGACACCGACCTGTCGCGACGGATCGAGGCTCCAGACAGTGGCGCCGGTCACGATCTGCGCGCCGCTCGCCTTCGCTTCGGCCGCGAGCGAGGCGCCGGCCCAGTAGTCTTCGCCCAGCACGGCACGATTCTTGATCGGCGTCGACGTGATGCCACGATAGATCTGACCGCCGATGCCGGGATTCTCGTCGAACAGGACGGTCGAGACACCGGCGCGCGCCGCCAGCGCCGCCGCTGCAAGCCCGGCCGGACCGCCGCCGATGACGACAAGATCGTAGGAGGAAGAGAGGTCGGAGGGGCCGGTCACCGTCCCGCCTCCCGCTTGCCCTGCTGCGTTTCCACGCGCATGCCGTCGCGCACTGGGATGAGACACCCCTGACGACTGCCGATGCCGTCTATGATGACAAGGCACTCGAAGCAGACGCCCATCAAGCAGTAAGGCGCACGCGGCGCGCCCGACACCGGCGTGGTGCGACAGTGATCGATTCCGCCGGCCAGCATCGCCGCGGCCACGGTGTCTCCAGTCCGGGCGCGGACGGTTTTGCCGTCGACCTCGATGGTGACGATGCTGGCGGTTTCACCCAGCCTCTTGAACATGGAACCTCCGCGCACTGAAGGGAGCGACCAGCGTCTTGTCGAGGGCACCGCGCGCGATCATCGGCGCCACGGTGAGCGCATGGTTGGCCGCGAGCGTGACGCCCGAATGGCAGCAAAGCACGAACGCTCCGGGATGGGTCTCGGACTCGTCGTAGATCGGAAAGCCGTCCTGGGTCATGACACGGATCGCGCTCCAGGTGCGCACCACATTCACATTGGCAAGCAGCGGGAACTGGCGCACCGCGCGCTCGGCTTCGGTCGCACTGACGCCGAGCGTGAGGCCTGCAGGATCGATGCTCTCCTCCTTGGAATCGCCGATCATCACCGTACCCTCGTCAGTCTGGCGCAGCGTGACCACCGGATAGTGAAGGAATGGCCGCAGCCGCTCGGTGACGACAATCTGGCCGCGTTCCGGCTTCATCGGCGCTTCGAGCCCGACCATGGGCGCGAGCTGCATATTCGCATTGCCGGCGGCGAGCGCCACGCGGCCCGCCCGCACCTCGCCCTGCGTCGTGCCCAGGCGGAATTCGCCGCCTTCCCGCACGATGCTTTCCACCCGATGGCTCGGCAGATACTTGACGCCACGCGTATGGATCGCGGTGTGCAGCGTGCGGAAGAGACGCAGCGAGTTCACGTGGCCGTCGAGCGGGCAGTAGCTCGCCCCCACCACTTCACGGCCGATGTCGGGCAGCATCTTCGCCACCTGGCTGTGGTCGAGGATCTCCGTCTTGTAGTCGACAATGCCGGGCTGGTTATGCAGGCGATTCAGGATATTGGCGCGCGCCTCGAGTTCCCGCTCCGACAACGCGAGATGGAACCCCCCTGGCCTCTGGAAGCAGACGTCGAGGCCGGTTTCCTCCTTGAGCGTGGCGGCAAAACCCGTCCACGCATTGGACGAGCGCACCGTCCAGCCGGCATAGGCGGCGAGTCCCAACCCCTTGCTCTGCACCCACACCAGCGCGAAGTTGCCTCGCGAAGCGCGGACGGCGCGGTCGCCCTCGTCGAGCAGGGCGACGCGACAGCCCTCGCGGGCCAGCCCCCAGGCGGTGGCCACGCCGACCAGCCCGCCGCCCACGATGGCGACATCGTAGTCGCTAGCGGCCATCGGCTGCGCCCCTTCCGACCAGCAGACGCTCGAGGCCGTAGACGCGATCGAGCGCCACAAGCGCCAAGACCGTCACCACGATCACGCAGGCCGATACCGACGTCACCAAAGGGTCGATATTGTCCTGGATGTAAAGAAACATGCGGACCGGCAAAGTCTCCGTCCCCGGCGCCGCAACGAATACGGTCATGGTGACTTCGTCGAAGGAATTGATGAAGGCGAGCGTCCAGCCGCTCACCAAGCCAGGCAGCACAAGCGGCAGGACGATACGCTTCATGGCCGTCCACTCCGAGGCACCGAGCGAAAGGGCAGCATGCTCGATTGTGCGGTCGAGGCCGACGGCCGATGCGAGAGTCAGCCGAAGCGCGAACGGAAAAATAATCACGATATGGGCCAGCGCCAGTCCGGTGAAGGTGCCGCCCAAGCCGACCTCGGTGAAGAACCGCAGGAAGGCGATGCCCAATACCACGTTGGGGATCATGAGCGGCGACATGAAGAGCGCGGTGAAGATCTCGCGGCCGGCGAAGCGATAGCGCGCAATCGCCAGCGCCGCCGGGACGGAAATGGCGACCGCGATCGCGGAGGACAGCGCGCCCAGCCCGATGCTGCGCCAAAAGGCCGAGATGAACTCGGGGTATTGCGCGATGGCCTGGAACCAGCGTAGCGACCAGTGGCTCGTCGGAAACGACAGATAACCTTCCGGTGTGAAGGCGACCCAGCAGACGACGACGATCGGCGCCAGGGTGAAGGTCACGAACAGCGCGTGATAGCAAAGGGCGATCGGTCCATTGCGGCTCATCCGAACACCTGTGCATAGCGGCGCTCCACCCAGCGATTGGCGCCGAACACGATCAACACAAGCGCCAGCAGCAACAGCACGGCAACCGTGGCCCCCAGCGGCCAGTTGAGCGTGTTGAGGAATTCGTCGTAGGCGAGCGTCGAGGCGACCTTGAGACGCCGGCCGCCGATGATGGCGGGCGTGGCGAAAGCGGAGGCGGCCAGCGCAAAGACGATGACCGCGCCCGACAGGATGCCGGGCATGGCTTGTGGCAGGACGATCCGGCGCAGCACAGTGAACGGCCCCGCCCCCAATGTGATCGCGGCATTCTCGACCTGGGGATCGAGGCGCTGAAGTGCGGCCCACACGGCCAGCACCATGTAGGGCATCAGCACATGCGTCAGCGCCACCACGATGCCGGTCTCGGTGAACATGAACGGCAGTGGCTCCGAGATCAAACCGAGCGACAGCAGAACCGCGTTGACCAATCCAGACTTGCCCCCGAACAGCAGCGCCCAGCCGAGCGTGCGCGCCACCACCGAAATCAGGAGCGGCCCCAGGATCACCAGCAGGAAAACGCCGCGCCACGGGCTCTTCATGCGGTTGAGGATATACGCCTCCGGCGCGCCGAATACCGCCGAGAACAGCGTCACCAAGAGCGCAATGCGAAAGGTGCGCCAGAACATCTCGCCGTAGTAGGAATCCGAGAATACCTCGTGCCAGTTCTTGAGGATGAAGACCGGCACGATGCCCTTGTACTGCCCCCAGTCGTGGAAGCTCAGTGCCACGGTCATGCCGAGCGGCACGACCACGACCGATGCAAACAGCAGGAGCGCCGGCAGGCTGAGGAGATAGGGAGTGCGGGTTCCCCTCCCCAGCCTCGTCGCTGGGGAGATATCGAGAAGCGATGGAGGGGTCATGACTTCGGCCCCCTCCGGTCCTGCGAGCCACCTCCCCGCGCTTCGTGCAAGGCGGGAAACTCGAGGTGTACCGCCGCGCCCTCGGCGGGCATTTCCTGACCGGTGTTTTGGCGAATGACGGTCACCAGCCCGCTCGATGTCTCGACCTGGTAGAGCCAGTGATTGCCCTGGAAAATGCGGGTGCGCACGGTGCCGGCGAGGCCGGAGGCGGCGAACGAGATGCGCTCCGGCCGCACCGCGACCCCGCCCACCAGATTGGTCTTGCCGAGGAAGCTCGCCACGAACGGCGAGGCCGGCCGCTCGTAGGCTTCATAGGGTGGACCGATCTGCTCGGCGCGGCCCTTGTTCATGACGACGATCCTGTCGGAGAGCGCCATCGCCTCGGCCTGGTCGTGCGTCACCAAAAGGGTCGTGGTGCCGACCGTGCGCTGGATTTGCCGCAGCTCGATCTGCATCTCCTCGCGCAGCTTGGCGTCGAGATTGGAGAGCGGCTCGTCGAGCAACAGGATGCGAGGCCGGATCACCAGTGCCCGCGCCAATGCCACGCGCTGCTGCTGGCCGCCCGACAGCTGACGCGGAAATCGCTCGGAAAAACTGCCGAGCCCCACGAGTTCCAGCGTCTCGCCAACGCGCCTGGTGCGCTCGGCCGCCGCCACCCCCCGCATCTCGAGTCCAAACGAAACGTTCTGCGCCACGGTCATGTGCGGGAAGAGCGCATAGCTCTGGAACACCACGCCCAGCCCGCGTTGTGCCGGCCTCACCGCCAGGAGATCCCGGTCCTCCAGCCGGATCGCTCCGGAGGTCGGCTCGACGAAGCCTGCAATCATCTGCAGGGTCGTGGTCTTGCCGCAACCCGAAGGGCCGAGAAGCGAGACGAACTCCCCCTTCTCGACGCCCAGCCACAACCCATCGACCGCGGTCTGCAGACCGAAGCGCTTTGTCAGGTTTTCGAGCTGGAGGAACGCCAATCGCCTAGCGCTCCACCTCGCGGTTCCAGCGCTTTGTCCACTCGTCGCGATGGGCGTTGATCGTGTCCCAGTCAGGACCGATCAGCTTGGCCGCCTTCTCCCCGACCGGCGCCATCTTGGCGAGTTCCGGCGGCACCTCGACTTTCTTGTTCACCGGCCCATAGCCATAGTCCTTGAGCAGGATGAGTTGCAGCTTGGGCTGCAGCATCGCCTCGATGAATTGCGAGGCGAGCGGCGAGGCATTGGCCTTGGCGATCGGGCAGGCCGAGGCAAGCAGCGTCACCGCGCCCTCCCTCGGATAGACGAAATCGACCGGGAATCCCGTATTGGCGAACGACTGCACGCGGCCGGAGCCCCAGACCGCCAGCAGGCCCTGCCCCGACTCGAACAGCTCCGTCATCTTGCCCGGCGACGGCTCGTAGGCCAGCACGTTGGGATTGACGTCGGCTTTCATCACCTTGAAGCCCGGCTCGATGTTCTTTTCGCCGCCGCCGTTCAAGCGCGCGAACATCATGAGTGTATAGAGACCGTAAGTGTTGTTGATCGGCGGGATGACGATCGTCTTCTTGTATTTGGCATCCTTGAGGTCGTTCCAGGAGGTCGGCGCGGCCCAGCCCTTCTCCTTGAAGGCCTTGGTGTTGTACATCAGCCCAGTCGCGACCAGGCCGATGGCGACAGCCTTGTCGTCCTTGAAGCGCGCACTCGTATAGAGATCGTCGACCGGCAGGCCTGAGATCTTGCCGCAGAAACCGAGCTGGATCGCCTGGTACATCGGGCCGTCGTCGACGATCGCCACGTCGATCACCTGGTTGGCCTTCTGCGCCTGCAGCTTGGCGAGCGTGTCGGTCGAATTGCCGGCAACGTACTCGACCTTCACCTTGTGCGCCTTCTCGAAGTCAGGAATGACCTCCTTGCGCATCGTCTGCTCGAACGAACCGCCGTAGCCCGCGACCGTGAGCGTCTGCTGGGCAAAGGCCGATGTGCCAAAGAGTGCGATCGCGCCCGCGATGACCGAGAGTCGTACCGAACGTCTCATTGCCCCTCCCGTTGGCCGATTCCCTCGGCCTCTGGCCATGCTTCCCCGGCCGCCCTTCGACGGTCAAATTCTGAATTGCCGCCTAATCCATAACAGGATGTTATAAAGGGCCATGCGCGGCCTCAATCCTCGCCAGATCGAAGCCTTCCGCGCCGTCGTGCTGACCGGCGGCGTCGGTGCGGCCGCCAAGCTGATCAATGTCACCCAGCCCGCCGTGAGCCGCATGATCCGCGACCTGCAGCATCATCTCGGGCTCACGCTGTTCGAACGCCGCGGCACCGGGTTGATCCCGACCAGCGAGGCCCTGTCGCTCTATGCCGAGGTGGAACGCGCCTTCGTCGGGCTGGAACGCATCGCCGAGACCGCGACCGAGCTGCGCACGCGCCGCGCCGGTTATCTTCGAATCGCCGCCCTGCCGGCCCTCGCCAACGGCTTCCTGCCGCGCTTCGTCGGACGCTTTCTCGACGAGCGGCCGAAGCTCAATATCGTGCTCTCGGGTCTGGTGTCCCACGCCGTGGTGACCGCCGTGGCCCAGGGACAGTGCGATCTCGGCTTTGCCGAGAGCTCGATCGAACATGCTGCCGTGCAACTCGAGCGCATGCCCACGGTACCTTACGTGGCGGTGCTGCCGCAGGCGCATCGGCTTGCCCGCAAGACGAAGCTCAAGCCCGGAGATTTCAACGGCGAGAACTTCATCTCACTCGGACCGTCGACTGTGTCACGCTTCCGCATCGACCAAATCTTCGCCGAGCACGGCGTGGATCGCGTCATGCGCATCGAAACACCGCTGTCGGAGATCGCCTGCGCGCTCGCGGGCTCGGGGGTGGGTGTGGCGCTCTGTGAGCCTTTCACCGCCACCGAATATGCCACGCGTGGCATCGTCGCACGGCCGTTCGAACCGCGGATCGATTTCGAGTTCGCAGCGCTCTATGCCGCCCACCGCACGGTTCCGCCCGTTGCGCGGGAGTTCATCGACGGCTTCAGGGCCCACGTCATGGCGTTTTTGGGCCATCGCCGGCCAACACGAACGTAAGCTCGTGCTTGTTGTGGTGCAGGTGCATCACACGGGCGTCCTCGATGGCTGCGAAGGCCGCGGTGGCGTCATGATCGGTGGACCCCTGGAACTTGATCGTGCAGACGATATTTCTCGCCAGACCCGACGCGCGCCAGCGTTCGACCAGACGCAGGAGGCGCATCGGATAGCAGATGACATCGGAGAACAGCCAGTCGACAGGCCCAACCCGCTCGGGATCGAGCGCAAAGGCGCTCTCGCCTCGCCATTCGACGCCTTCCATCGACGCGACCCTGGGATCGAGCGGCGCCTTATCGACGGCCACGACCCGGGCGCCGAGCTTGGCGAGCACATAGGTCCAGCCTCCCGGCGACGCGCCGAGATCGACGCAGCGCTCGCCAGGCTGAGGCCAGCGGCCGAGACGCACCAGCGCCTCCCACAGTTTCAGGTAGGCGCGACTTGGCGGACCTGCCTTGTCCTCGACAAAGGCCACCTCGCCATTCGGAAAAGGCGAGCTGCAGTGCGCCGCAGCAAGCAACAGGTCCGGCGCCAGGAGTGTCCACGACCCCAGCGGTGCCGTCGGAGCGGCGGCCGGAAAGACGACGGACTTTGCCGAGACGTGAGGCAGGCGCTCCTGGATCAGTGCGGCACGCCGATGATGGAACGGCGCATACATCGCCCAGTTACGCTGGATCGCCCGCAGAGCCTTGGCCGCCTCGCCGATCGAAGCGACAGGCACCTCGATGCAATCGTGCCAGATGTTGGCGGCCCAGGCTGCCGGCCTCGACGGGCCGTCGCAGAGGAGAAGCCGTCTATGTCGCGCACGCACGGCAATGCCGGCACGCCGCAGCTCTTCCTCGAGCTGCGGTTCGATTCCCTCGGCGGCGAGATAGGCGGCGGTCATTCCGCCAGGAAGGCGTCGAGCGCCGCCAGATGCCCCTGCTTGACGCTCTTGTCGCAGAAGGCTGCCTGGAAGCTGTTGCGAGCGAGGGTGACGATCTCGTCTCGCGTGAGATCCAGCGCCCGCTGCACGGCCAGATAGTTCTCGGTCACGTAGCCGCCGAAATAGGCCGGATCGTCGGAATTCACGGTCGCCATCAAGCCGGCCTGCAGCATGCGGCGAAGCGGATGCTCCTCCAGATCGGGCACGACGCACAGCCGAAGATTGGAAAGCGGACAAACCGTCAACGGAATCTTCTCCGCCACCAATCGGGCGATCAGCGTAGGATCGTCCAGTGCACGGTTGCCGTGATCGATGCGCCGCACCCCCAGCAGATCCAGCGCCTCACGGACATACGCGGCCGGCCCCTCCTCGCCGGCATGGGCGACGGTCGGCAGACCGAGATTGCGGGCGCGGGCGAACACGCGCTGGAACTTGGAAGGCGGATGGCCTTTCTCGGACGAATCGAGGCCGACTCCGATCAGGCGCTCGCGCCACGGCAAGGCCTCGTCCAACGTCCGCTCGGCGCTCGCCTCGTCGAGATGGCGCAGGAAGCACATGATCAGCCCGCCGGTGATCCCCAGCTCACGCTCGCCGTCACACCGGGCGCGCCAGAGGCCGTCGATCACGGTCCGGAACGGTATGCCGCGGTCCATGTGACCTTGCGGATCGAAGAAGATCTCGCAATGGCGCACGTTCTGCGCCGCCGCACGCCGCAGATAGGCCATGGCAAGGTCGTAGAAGTCCTGCTCCTCGATCAGCACGCTCATGCCCTGATAGTAGAGGTCGAGGAAGTCCTGCAGCTGCGTGAAGCAATAGGCCGCCTGTACCGATTCGACGCTTGCGTAGGGCAAGGCGACGCCGTTGCGCCGGGCAAGCGCCAGCATCATCTCGGGTTCGAGACTGCCTTCGACATGGATATGCAGCTCGGCCTTGGGAAGCTTGGCGATGAATGCGTCAAGGTCGGTCATGGTGCGCAACCTATCACTTCAGCCGGCGTTCGGCAGACAGGGGTTCAGATGGGTATCGGGGGCTCTTTCACGGAGCATTTCCATGGCCAAGGAATCGATGTCACAACGCAAGACGACCGGACGCGTGATGCACGAGTTCGCGCACGGCGAGCTGAAGAGCGGACGCGGCGGCAAGGTCAAGAGCCGCCGGCAGGCTATCGCAATCGCGCTCAAGGAGGCGGGAGCCTCGAAGTATCAAGGCCGGCGCAAGAACAAGAGCAGCCTCGCCAGGACCAAGCGCAAAGAGGCCGAAGGCCGGACCTACCAGCAGGAACGTGAAGGCAAGAGCCGCGTGGGAGCCCGCGGCCGCCGCGCCTCCAGCCGGGCGATGGGCGGCAAGAATGCCAGGACCGCGACCTACCGGACTCCGCGCCAACGGCGCGCCGCAGCGCGCACGGCCCGCAAACAGGCGACCCGACGGCGGCGTGCGGCGTAAGCGAGCGATCGCTGTCCTCGGCGCGAACAACGCCCTTGGCTTGGGCGCGCCCGCCCGTCTAACCTCCGGTCAATACCGGAGGGCTTCATGGCGAAATTTGGCATCGGACAATCGATTCGCAGAGTTGAGGATCCGCGCCTCCTGACGGGAGGCGGTCGCTACACCGACGACACCAAGCTCTCGGCGCCCGCAGCGCGGCTCTATGTGCTGCGTTCGCCGCACGCCCATGCCGACATCCGCAGGATCGACACGACGGCGGCAAAGAAGGCCCCGGGTGTGCTGCTGGTCTTTACCGGCGAAGACGTGAAGCAGGCGGGCTTCGGCGACGTGCCCTGCCTGGTGCCGTTGGACAATCGTGACGGCACCCCGCGCGGCGACACTCCGCGGCCGATGCTGGCGCAGGGTCGAGTGCGCCATGTCGGCGATCCGGTGGCCATGGTGGTGGCCGAGACGCTCGAACAGGCGAAGGATGCCGCCGAGCTGATCGATGTGGACTACGTCCCTCGCCCGCATGTCGTCGGCACATACGAAGCGGCTCAGCCCGGCGCGCCGCTGGTCCACGACCACATCAAGAACAACATCGTCTTCGATTGGGAGATGGGCGATCGCGCCACCACTGACGCCGCCTTCGCCAAGGCCGATCGCGTGGTCAAGCTGCAGCTGGTGAACAACCGGCTGGTCGTGAACTCGATGGAGCCGCGCGGCGCCATCTGCGAGTACGACCCCAAGGACGACCGCTCGACCTTGTGGGTGTCCTGCCAGGGCGTGAGCATGATCCGCCCGGTCGTGGCCGACATGATCCTCAAGATCGGCTCGCCGAAGCTGCGCGTGCGTACCGGTGACGTGGGCGGCGGTTTCGGCATGAAGATATTCGTCCACCCGGAATATCCGATGACAGTCTGGGCCTCACGCACCTTGAAGCGTACGGTGAAATGGATTCCGGACCGACAGGAAGCCTTCCAGTCCGACGTCCAGGGCCGCGACCATGTCTCGATTGCCGAGATGGCGCTCGACAAGGACGCGCGTTTCATCGGCTGCCGCATCACGACCTACGCCGCCCTTGGTGCCTATCTCAACCACTTCAGCGTCTTCATTCCCACGATGGCCGGTACCTCGATGCTGGTGGGCCTCTACCAGACGCCGGCGATCTACGTGAACGTCAAAGGCGTGATGACCAACACCGTGCCGACCGACGCCTATCGCGGCGCAGGCCGGCCGGAGGCGGCCTATCTTCTGGAACGCTTCGTCGATCACATCGCACGCGAGACCGGGCTCGCGCCTGACGAAATCCGGGCCCGCAACTTCGTGAAGCCCGCGCAGATCCCATGGAAGACCGCGCTCGGCGATACCTACGACTCAGGCGATTTCGAAGGCGTCATGCGCAAGGGCATGGAACAGGCCGATTGGAAGGGCTTTGCCGCCCGCCGCGCCCAATCGGCAAGCCGCGGCAAGTGGCGCGGTATCGGCATGGCGACCTACGTCGAGAAGTGTGGTGGTGGCTTTCCCGAGACCGCCATCGCCAAGTTCAACGAAGACGACACGCTCACGCTCTATCTCGGCAACCAGACCAACGGCCAGGGCCACGAGACGGCCATCCGCCAGGTTGCCTCGGCCCGGTTGGGCATCGATGCCGAGCGTATCCGAATCGTGCAGGGAGATTCGGACGTCGTTCCCGATGGCATGACCGGCGGCAGCCGCATGGTTTCGGTGGCGGGCGCGGCGACGATGGGCGTTGCCGACAAGATCATCGCCAAGGGAAAGCTCGTCGCGGCGAGCGTGCTCGAGGCCTCGGCTGCCGACATCGACTACGACGATGGCGCCTTCAAGATCGTCGGCACGGACCGCTCGATGAGCCTGTTCGATGTCGCACGGGCGGCCAGAAATCTAAAGCACGTGCCAATGGGCGAGAAACCTGGCCTGGACGATGATTTTACGCGCACGCCCGAGGCCGACACCTTCCCCAATGGCTGCCATATCTGCGAACTCGAGGTCGATCCCGATACCGGCACGATCGAGATCGTGAACTACAGCGTGATGGACGACTTCGGCACAGCCCTCAATCCCCTGCTGCTGCAGGGCCAGGTCCATGGTGGCGTCGGCCAGGGCGTCGGCCAGGCGCTGACCGAAAAGACCGTCTACGATCACGAATCGGGCCAGCTGCTCAGCGGCAGCTTCATGGACTACGCCCTGCCCCGGGCCGACATCGTGCCGCCGGTGAAGTTCGATATGCACAACAGCCTGTGCACGACCAATCCTCTGGGCGTGAAGGGCGCAGGCGAAGCCGGAGCGATCGGTGCGCCGCCGGCTGTCATCAACGCGATCGTCGATGCGATCTACCCGCATACCGGCGTGAAACATGTCGATATGCCGGTGACGGCGGCGAGCCTGTGGCAGCTGATCGAGGCACATCGGACGAAAAAAGCAGCCTGAGATGGCCGACCACGGTCTCGTTGAGCCGTGGAAGGCGCACTGCCGATGCGCGTTGGAGCCTCGGGAGGTCGACACGACCATGGCCACCATGGTCGCATCGCCTTACATCCATCATGTGCCGCCGATGACCGGCGGCGGCACGACCAGCTCCAGCGTTTCTACAAATATCATTTCATCGGCGGCAATCCGCCCGACGCGACGCTGACGCCGATCGCACCGTCGGCGCCGACCAGGTCGTCGACGATATGCGGTTGGCCTTCGCGCATGCGAGCGAGATCAACTGGATGTTGCCGGGCGTCGCGGCGCCCACCGGCCGGCGGGTCGAGATCCCGCTGATCGCTATTGTACGCTTCGTCAACGGCAAGGTCGCGCATGAGCACACCTGCTGGGACATCGGTCCTGGTCCAGATCGGCAAGCTCGATCCCAGGGGGCTTGCCGGCGGCTGGCATCGAGACCGCGCCCGAAGTGATGCACAAAGGCAAGCCAGCAACGCACTCATGACGCGCTGGCCCCCGAGCGCGGGCAAACCGATCTAACCGACCGCGATCACCATGACAGCGGTGTGGTGACGGCACCGATCACGGCGCCCCCCAAGCCACCAATCACCGCACCCGGCACCACACCCACCGCAGTCGTCGAGCCGACGGCCGCACCTGCACCAGCGCCGATCGCGCCCCCGGTCAGGGCCCGCGAGCCCGGATCATGGCCGCAGGCGGCAACGCCAAATATCGCGACAAGCAGAACGATGCATCTGCTCACGAAAGAGTCCTCCTGCAGATTCTCCCGTAGAACGCAGACGAATCGGCCTGGTTTCGCCCTTACGCCGCCGACTCCTCGACTTCGATGCCGAGCTTCGACATGAGTTTGACCAGAATCGGCCGCTGGCCGGCCAGGATCTTCACCATCGCCGCCTTCGCACCGAACCAGGCCCCACGGTCGACCTCGGGAAACGACGCGAGCCGGCCTGAGCGTGGTGGCCATTCCATCTCGAAGGTGCCCGGCTTCAGGTCGGCCGGATCGACATCCGCTTCGACTGCCCAAGGATGCACGAGCTTGCCGCTGGGCTGACGCACCGGCGGCAAGCGCTGGAACCGCCCCCGGATCGCGAACCCCGTTTCCTCCCGGGTCTCGCGTTTGGCCGCGGCGAGCAGGTCCTCGCCCATCTCGATCTCGCCCTTGGGAATAGACCACGCACCATCATCCTTGCGGGTCCAGTAAGGTCCGCCAGGATGAACGAGGAAAAACTCGATCGGAGAATCTGCGCCCTGCGGCCGCCGATAGATGACGAGGCCGGCGCTGGCGTTCTTCTTTGCCATGGCCGATATAACGCCTCTTGCAGGAAAGCGTTTCCTCCGCGTCACGACTCCTGTGCGGAGGCCGATGTTTCTAAATCGATCGGGCTTCGCGCTCGCGCTCCGCCTGATCCTGCGCCACCACCTTGCGGAAGTTGGAGAGATCGGCGCCGCGGAGCTGCGAAGGCTTCATCGCTGAATTGCCGATCGGATTGGCTGCCCGGCCATTGACCCGGATCTCGAAGTGGAGATGCGGCCCGGTACTGCGACCGGTGTTGCCGGTATAGCCGATCAGGTCGCCTTGCTTCACGCGCGCACCGGCGGCGATGCCGGGGGCGAATGCCGAAAGATGGCCGTAGATCGTATCGAGCTTGCCCGGATGCTCGATCTCGATCCAGTTGCCATATCCACCCTTCGCCTCGGCGCCAAGCACCGTGCCGTCGCCCGCGGCATAAACGGGCGTACCCATGGCCGCCGCCAGATCGACGCCGTCATGCATCTCCATTGCGCGGCCACCAGGCCGGCCGGCGCTGAAGCCGGCGAAGCGCTGCGCGCCGCCGGGAGCGAGGCCCAGCTTCAAACCGAGGGCCGTCGGCTGATTCACCGATGCCGCTCCCGTGAGCAGCGGACTTGGACCGAACGCCGCCGCCGGCGGCTGCCAGCGTCCGCCAAGGACCGGCCCCTTCGGCAGGGCCGGCGCCGCAGCAAGCTTGCGACCCCAGGGTTGATCCATCGGATCAGCCCTCATGCCAAAAGCCGACGTGATGGTGATCGACTTCAACGGCATCTCGAGCGTTGGCGGTAGCGTACTCTGGCCATTCGCCAACCAGAAGCTTTCGCGGGTCGCGCCGGCGGGACGAAAGCGATGGAGCGCCAGCGTCCCCTTGGTCGTGGTCTTGATCTCGGCCCAGAGCACGCGACCGACCTCGATCGGATCGCCCGCCGTGGTGAAGGCCTGCTCGTAGCGCACGTAGAAGCGATCGCCATCGCGCACATCGTGGCCGAGATCGACCGCGCTTGCCAACGCCTTCACCAACTCAAGCATGGCCGCCCGCGGGACACCTGCGGCAGCAGCCGAGTCGGCAAGATCGCCATGCACGATCCCACTCACACCGATCGCGCGTGTGAACGGAAGATAGCTCTGGAGCTGTGCCTCCTCGCAGCCGCACCCCAGCAGCCGTTCTTCTTCCGGCGAAGCCGCCAGCGCAGAGGTGGCCAGACAAATGCCGGCAGCCGCAAGCATAGCGACAGGTGACGATATCCTGATCATCAGCCCTCGAAACCGTTGGTCGTGTAAAGCCCAGCCCTATCCATCACGAAACGCGATTTGGAAGGTGTGACAAGCCAGTGACGAGTCAGTGGCCAGGCTTCCAGTCACTGATCTCGCGTTCCGCCCGAGCAAGTTGCGCCGGGGTCATGCGGGCCCTGAGGGTGGCACGATCCTTGATCGCCTGATCCAACCGATCCTGATTCTTCGCCGTGTAGCGCGCGATCGCCAGGCTGATCCACTTGTAGGCCTGTACGTCATCGTGAGGCGGAACGCCCTCGCCGAAGCCGTACATGAATCCGATATCATTTTGTGCGCGTGCATATCCCTGTTGTGCAGCGCGCAAATACCATTTCGCCGCCTCTGCATGATTGCGCGGCAAGCCGTCGCCGCTCCAGTACATCGCTCCCAAAAGAGTCTGCGCTTCGGCGTTGCCCTGCTCGGCCAAAGGCCGCCAGATGGCAACGGCGGTGGCATAGTCTTTATGCTCGTAGGCGGCCGCGGCGGTGCGCATGCGTTCTTCGAGTGACTGAGCCTGCGCCGCAAACGCGACGAACACCAACGCAAAAGATATCAACAGTCTGAACCGCATCTGCTCATTGTCTCGATGAAGGCCGTTCTTGTCTTTTAGTCAGGATCATGGCCTTCCAGCAATCTCCGATCGTAACCTGCCGCGGCCAGCCGCTTTAGGGCATCGACCACCGCGGACGGCAACGGTTGCTCGATCTGGAGCCCCAGCCTTGGATAGACGATCAGTCGGTGCAAATCGCCGACCAGCGCTTGCAGCGTTCGCTCCGGGTCTGCTTCCCGTCTGAAGTAGTCGTCGAGGTCAATCTCCTCGCATTGCATCAGAAGGTCGATTTGCGGCCAAACCTTGGCGCCGGTCGCGTAGCCGCGCCGCGTCATGTAAGGCTTGGCGACCACCAACAGTGTCCGGATATGCAACCCCGAGCGTTCGGCGATGTCTCTCGTGAATGTGAAGTTGTCGCCGGTATTGCGCGCCTCGTCCTCGAGCATGATCGCCGACGCGGGCACGCCCTCGGCCATCGCGATGCCGGCAAAGACTTCCGCTTCGGATTGTTCCCAACCCGTGTCGAGAAGGCCGCCTCGATGGGCGATCCCTCCGGACATGATCACGACAGGTGCAAGGCCGGCGTGCCACAGGCGCGCGGCGTGGATCGCCGCCCGAGAATCGAAGCTGCCCAGTGTCAGGATCGCGTCGGCGGGCTCGGCGGGATGAACGAGGCGCATATAGTCCCATGCTGTGCGCAGGGCGTCGGCGATCACCGGATCGTGCCAGGCCATTTTCCAATCAACGGGGCGACGGAGGGACGGATCGCCACCTTATTCAAGGGATTGCGACCGCGCTATAGTCCCGGGTCAACGGAGGATCGGGCATGCAGGAACAAAAGATCTACGGCCGCCGCGAAGGCGCCGTTGGACACGTCGTCTTCAACAATCCGGCCAAGCTCAATGCAGTGTCGCTCGACATGTGGGACGGCTTCGTGGGCCTTCTCAAGGACTATGAGAAGGATCCCGCGATCCGCTGCGTGGTGGTGAGCGGCGCCGGCGGCAAGGCATTCGTCTCGGGCGCCGACATCTCCAAGTTCGAGAGCGAGCGCGCCAACGCGGAGGCGCAAGTGCGCTACGACGCGATCTCCAAGCAAGGCTACGAGTCGCTCTACGACTTCTCCAAGCCCACCATCGCCAAGATCACCGGCTATTGCATCGGCGGCGGCATGAATTTGGCAGCCTGCTGCGACATGCGCTTCTGCAACGAGGGCGCGCGCTTCGGCATCCCCGCCGCCAGGCTCGGGCTGGGCTACGGCTTCCTGCGCATCGAGCGCCTGTCGCGCATCATCGGCCTGCCGCGAGCGATGGAGCTCCTGTTCACCGCCCGACAATATTCCGCGAAGGAAGCCTACGAAATGGGCCTCGTGAACGGGGTGGCGCCGGATGCCGAACTCGATGCGCTGGTCGCCAGGACAACGGACGCAATCACACAGAATGCGCCGCTCACGATCGCGCTCGCCAAGGCCGCGGCGCGCGAGATCGCCAAGCCCGAATCGCAGCAGGACCACAGGAAGCTCGAAGCGCTGGCCAAAGCCTGCTTCGACAGCGAGGACTACAAAGAAGGCCGAACGGCCTTCATGGAGAAGCGCAAGCCTGCCTTCAAAGGCCGATAGCACAGCGACAATGAGGCAATCCATGACCGACCTTCCGCTTTCCCATCTCTTCGTACTCGACCTCACCGCGCACCGCGCCGGACCGACGGCGGTGCGCCAGCTCGCCGACTGGGGCGCGCATGTGGTCAAGATCGAAGCACCGGCCAGCGGTGGCAGCGACGCGACGGGCAGTACACGTCACGGCTTCGACTTCCAGAACCTGCATCGCAACAAGAAGGCGATGACGCTCAATCTCAAGAGCAAGGAAGGACATGCGATCTTCATGAAGCTCGCGGAGAAGGCCGACGTCATCGTCGAAAACTACCGTTCCGACGTGAAGCATCGCCTGAAGGTCGACTACGACACCGTGGCCAAGATCAATCCGCGCATCGTCTACGGCTCGATCGCAGGTTTCGGCCAGAGCGGCCCGGATGCGGCTCGTCCCGGCGTCGACCAGATCGCCCAGGGCATGGGCGGGCTGATGTCGATCACCGGAGAGCCCGGCCGCGGGCCGATGCGGGTCGGCATCCCGATCGCCGACCTGACGTCGGGCCTGCTGCTGGCCCAGGCCATCATCCTGGCGCTCTACAATCGCGAGCGTACCGGCAAGGGGCAGTGGGTCCATACCTCGCTGATCGAGGCGCAGATATTCATGCTCGACTTCCAGGCCGCACGCTGGCTGATCAAAGGCGAGGTGCCCAAACAAGCCGGCAACGACCATCCGACCAGCATCCCGACCGGGGTGTTCCCGACCAGCGACGGGCACATCAATATCGCGGCGTCTGGGGACAATCTCTGGAAGCGCTGCGCCAATGCGCTGGGTGCGCCCGAGCTTCTGGACCATCCCGAGCACGCCACGGGCGCCTTGCGCTCACAGCATCGCAAGGCTGTGAACGAGCGGATCGCCGCCGTCACGCGAACGAACACGTCGGCGCATTGGATCGCGGCGTTGAACAAGGCGGGCGTGCCGTGCGGGCCGATCAACACTATCGATCAGACCTTCGCCGAACCGCAGGTGAAGCATCTCGGCATTGCACGGCCGGTGAAGCATCCCAAGCTCGGCGACATCAGGGTCGTGGGCCAGCCGATCAACCTGTCCGACTTCCCGCAGCCCAAGGAACTCAGGCCCACGCCCGAACTCGGCCAGGACACGGCCGACGTGCTTGCAAGCCTCGGCTACGACAAGAAATCGATAGACGACCTGCGCGCCTCGGGCGTGATCTGAAGGTGCGTCAGGCGATCGGCAGTTCGATCATCGTCGCCTGATCGCCGCCGCTCATGACCGTGAGGAGCGGCGGGCGACCATGCGGGGTCTGTACGAAGTGATCGGCGTCGGCGCCCGAGATCGACAGCCGCACGCGGCTGCCCTCTGCGAAGCGCCAGGCCACCGGCAGAAGCGCGAACCTGAGAAGCTGCGGCTTGCCGATCGGCATCGGCTTCGCATCCGCTCGGGCAAAGGTCCGCCATGGCCAGGTGGTGCGATAGTTCGGGAGGCAGGCCGCCTCGGCGCGATGGATGGCGCGCAGCAGCCCCTCGGTCACATAGCGCACACTCCCATCGGCCTCGACCTCCGACAGGTAGGCGAACACCGCAGCATCCGGCTCGCTCGAGGCGAGCCACAGCGACAGCACGGGATGACCTGCCACTTCCAGCGGCTTGTCGAGCGGCGCCGTGGTGAAGCTTGGCAGCTTTGCCTCGCGCTGCGCCCAGTCGTCGTAGTAGGTCGTGGCATCGATACCGGCGATGCGCTCGTAGCGTGTCTGCGGGCCGCTGCCGGCGGTGAAGTCTGCCTGACAAGAATCACCCTTGCTCTCGCTCGGTGAAGCGTCGACGAGTTGCCGGCCCGGCGCCGTATAAAAGCGCCGGGTCCCCAGGACAGGCGGCCAGCTTCGGGCGGCACGCCATTCCTCGGCGTGCATCGAGAAGTAGTGGATCGGGTCCTCGTCGGCGAGGCCGGTGTCACGGCCGGCGAGGTGCTGGTCGAAGAAGCGCAGGACCTCGCCCAGCATCGGGAATTCCGGGTCCTGCCGCGCCCGCCATGGCGAAGCGTTCACACGCGCACCGTGGTCCCACGGACCCAACAGCAAGCGCCGCTCGGGATTGCGCAGGGTCAGGAAGCGCGATAGCGCGCCATTGGCATAGCCTGCCCCGTCCATCCAACCGGATACGGCATAGACCGCCACATCCTCGGGAATCGAATCGAGATAGTTGTAGGGGCTGAACGAGGCCGCGGTGAAATCCGGATCGTAGGGCAAGGCATCGTCACGGCATTTGAACTCGGTGATGAAGTCGGGCATGCGGAAATTCGCGAGATGCCCCTGCACCGCTTCGCGCGCCAGCGATCCGTCGCGATCCTCGTCGACCGGCATCGGGCCAAGCAGCGCCGGATGGGCGAAGTAGCTGAATTTTACCCGCAGATCGCGCCGATCGTGATCGAGCGCCAGCATCAGTTCATCGTAAACCAGCGCCAGGCGCTTGATCAGCAGACCGCCGGGATAATAGTTGTCGGCCCAGGTGTCCCACACCGCGAACAATGGTGCGATCGCCTTCACCGCTTGGTGCCCCGTGCTTGCCAGAAAATCGCAGGCCGCGCCGAGATAGGAAATGCCGGTGGCGCCGATCGCACCGTCGCTCCATGGCTGGGCCACGATCCAGTCGGCGATGGCGCGATAATCCTCGCGCTCGCGCGGCGAACGGAAGGAGTCGCGGGTGCCGAAGCTCGCGCCTGTGCCGCGGGCATCGACAACGACCAGCGCGTAACCGCGCGGCACGAACATGTCGCGATAGCGATAGGTGTTGGGCGAGGGCTCGACCCCCGTTGTGCCGGGCGCCAGTTCGAAACGCCGCACGTAAGGCGTCACGATGAGGATCGTGGGCCAACGCCGGGTCGCGTCGCCGTCCGGCAGGAGGACGTCCACCGCCAGCCGGCAACCATCGGCCATGGTCACATAGACGGAGCGTGGCGCTCCGGTCTTGAATTCCGCGGGGCGGCCGGCGAGGTATCGGCTCGGCGGCACGCGCCACGCCTTCCCGAGATCGTCGCGATCAGGCATCTCGCTCCTTTCACTTGGATCGATCTCGCAGTCTCGCGATTCGACGCGTGCACATCAACAATGGGTGCGCTAGTCGTTGGCCGCTCGAAATCAAAGTATTGTGGGGAGTGGTTGAAAATGAAGACGCTTATGCTGCCGCGCCGCCGTGTACTGGCCTTGTCCGGCAGTGCGCTGACGGCACCGATGATCGCCTCCGGCATCGCCCGCGCAGCGAATGGCTGGCCCGACCGGCCGGTCAAATACATCAATTCGTTTCCCGCCGGTGGCCCGACCGACGTTCTGTCGCGCATCGTCTGCCAGAAGCTCTCGGAGATCACCGGCCAGCAGTTCATCGTCGACAATCGCGGCGGTTCGGGCGGCAATGTCGGCGCCGATGCGATCGCGAAGTCGCCGCCCGACGGCTACACGATCGGATTGATGAGCGTCGCCTCGCATGCGATCGCACCGTCGCTTTACGCCAAACTGCCCTTCAGCGCGGACAAGGACTTCACACCGGTCGCTATGCTGTGGTCGCTGCCCAACTTGCTGATCGTGCGCAAGGGTGTTCCGGCTGCAACCATCCCCGAACTGATCGCGCTCGCAAAGGCGAGTCCCGGCAAGTATTCCTATGCTTCCTCCGGTTCGGGCACGACAGTCCACTTGAGCGGCGCGCTGTTCTGCTCGATGGCCAAGATCGAGCTGCTGCATGTGCCCTACCGCGGCAGCGCGCCGGCCACGCAGGACCTGCTGGCGGGCCAAGTCGACATGATCTTCGACAACATTCCCGGATCGCTGGCCCAGATCGCGGGCGGCAAGGTGAACGGCCTTGCCGTCACGTCGCTCGAGCGCAGCCCCAAGGCGCCCGACGTACCGGCCATGACCGAGTTCCTGCCCGGCTTCGACATCAACTCGTGGGGCGGCATCTGCGGTCCCGCGGGCCTGCCGACAGACATGGTCGAGAAGCTGAATGCGCTGACCAAGGAGGCGCTCGAAAGCGACGACGTCAAGAACGCATACCTGAAGAACGGCGCGACGCCGTTCTGGAAGAACGTTGCCGATACGGTCGCCTATCGTCGCGCCGAGGAGACGAGATTCGGCCCGATTGTGAAGGCATCGGGCGCTCGGGTCGACTGACCACGGTGGCATCCGGGACGGTAGGCAACCTTCACTACGCGAGGTCATTGCTCTTCTGATGAACAGCAGAGGAGCTGCCATGACCCGCATACTCTTGCCTGCCGTCCTGATGGTGTTCGCCCTGGCCGCACCCGCGGCCGCACAGGAATGGCGACAATACCAGCCCGACGGTGCCGGCTATCGGGTCGACTTCCCGGGCCAGCCGACCGAGGACGTGCGCGATGTCCAGACCAATGTTGGCCCGGTGCGGATGCGGACGTCGTCGTACACGATCGGCGACAAGATCTTCATGACTATTGCCTCGAGCTATCCAGAAGGCACTGCGATGGGCGATCCGGAGAAGAACCTCGACGGCGCCCGCAACGGCAGCCTGCAGAACATCAAGGGCAGCTTACGCAGCGAGCGGCGGCTCAACGTGAGTTCCATGCCCGCCCGTCATCTGCTGATCGACATGCCGCAAGACAACTTGGCGGACACGTTGATGGTGCTCGACGGCCACCAACTCCTGCAGGCGATCTACATCGGCCCGCGACGGACCGAGGAGCCGCCGGAAGCCCGGCGATTCCTCAATTCCTTCGCTCTCGTCCGTTAGCGATCGACGCTCACATACCGAGCGTCGTCACGAACTTGGTGTTGAGGTAGGCCTCGAGTGCCTCGAGGCCGCCTTCCGAGCCGTAACCCGAATCCTTGATGCCGCCGAACGGCACCTCCGGCAGCGCAAGGCCGTGGTGGTTGATCGAGACCATGCCGCTTTCAAAGGCAGCGCCGACCTGCGCCATCGTCTTGGTGTTCTTGGTATAGGCGTAGGCCGCAAGACCCCAGTCAAGGCGGTTCGCTTCCTTCATCACACCGTCGAAATCCTTGAACGGCGTGATCGGGGCGAGCGGGCCGAACGGCTCCTCGTTCATGATCTTGGCGCTGAGCGGAACGTCGGTCATGACCGTGGGCTCGTAGAAGTAGCCCTTGTTGCCTTTGCGCTGGCCGCCGGTCTTGATCTTTGCGCCTTTGGCAATGGCGTCGCTCACAAACGAATCCATGGCATGCAGGCGGCGCTCGGCCACCAGCGGCCCCATCTTGGTATCGGCCTCGAGACCGTTGCCGACCTTCATGTTCTTGGCGTAGGCCGTGAAGCGCTCGACGAACTCGGGATAGACCTTCTCGTGCACCAGGAAGCGCGTCGGCGCCACGCAAACCTGGCCGGCGTTGCGGAACTTGTTGGCCCCCAGCACATTCACCGCCTGGTCGAGGTCGGCATCCTCGAACACGATCGCGGGCGCGTGACCGCCGAGTTCCATGGTGACGCGCTTCATGTGCGCCCCGGCCAACGCCGCAAGCTGCTTGCCGACCGGTGTCGAGCCGGTGAAGGTCACCTTCTTGATGATCGGATGGGGGATCAGATACTCGCTGATCTCCGACGGCACGCCGTAGACGAGCTGGATCACGCCCGCCGGCACGCCTGCATCGACGAACGCCTTGACGAGTTGGGCGCAGGAACCCGGCGTGTCTTCCGGTCCTTTGATGATGATCGAGCAGCCTGTCGCGATCGCTGCCGAGGCCTTGCGCACCACCTGGTTGATCGGGAAGTTCCAGGGCGTGAAGGCGGCGACGGGCCCCACCGGCTCCTTTATCACGAGTTGATGGATGTTCTCGGCCCGCGCCGGCACGATGCGGCCGTAGGTGCGGCGGCCCTCCTCGGCCATCCAATCGATGATGTCGGCGGCGAGGCCGGTCTCGACCTTGGCCTCGAACAGTGGCTTGCCCTGTTCCATGGTCATAATGGCCGCAATCTCATCGAGGCGCTGGCGCATCAGGTCGGCCGCCTTGCGCATGATCTTGTAGCGCTCGAAGGCCGAAACCTTGCGCCATTGCTTGAAGCCCTTGTCAGCCGCCGCCAGGGCGCGGTCGAGATCGGCCTTCTCGGCATGGGCCAACTGGCCGATTACTTCCTCGGTGGCGGGATTGACGATGGGAATGGTCCGCCCTTGCGCGCCCTTGGTCCAGGCACCGTCGATCATCAGAGAGACATCGCTGTAAGTGGTCATTGGCATTCTCCGTTTCTCGTCAGCTTCCGCGATAGGTTGAGTAGCTCCAGGGCGTGCACAGCAGGGGCACGTGATAATGCCCCTCCGGGTCGGCAATGGAAAAGCGCAAAGGCACAATGTCGAGAAAGGGTGGGTCGCCGCCCCGAACACCCCTACTGCGGAAATGGTCACCAATGGCGAAACGCAACTCGTACCGGCCGATCGGCAGCGGCCGGTCGCCGATCAGCGGCGCATCGGTGCGACCGTCGTCGTTCGTCGCCGTGCGAACGATCCGAAGTGCGTGACCTCCCGCCAGCTCGAAAAGCTCGATCCCAACCCCGGCGGCGGGCCGACCGGCATGGGTGTCGAGGACATGGGTCGACAGTCGGCCGGCGACCTGAGGCATGCCGTCACCGGTCAGCACCGACGCCAGGCGCAGCCGCGTGATGTAGAAAATCTCTTGCATGGCCGCGGCGAACTCGGTTGCGGCATCATGCTGCAGCCGGCGTTCGAACTGATCCAGGATCGAATCGCGCGTATGGCGGCGGACGCAGAGGATGAAAGGGAAGCCGAACTTCGTCCGATAGGCGTCGTTCAGCCGATGGAACCGGGCGAACTCTTCGTCCGACAACGCGTCGAGCCCCGCGCTCGCCTGCTCCCCTTTCGACTCGTCGGTGACCGCGCCTGCGCGCGCTGCCTTGCCGGCGAGATCGGGATGATTACGCAGGAAGGCGAGCTGCGTCTCGCGCGGCGCGGCCTGCACCGCAGCCATCATCGCCTCATGCAGGTCGGTCACGGTGGCGTGGGGTCGCCGGGCATGGGCGGTCGCCGCAACCCAGGGGGCCCGTTCGAAGGTTCCGCCGACCGCGGCCTCGAAATCAGCGAGGTCCATGCGGTTGAGGTCTTCCAGCGCCACTGTCATGCCGCCGACCTAGCATGCCGCGGCGACGGTCTCTATAGTCCGGCCGGCCAATCGTACTGGCCTACTGAAGGATGGGAGGGTCACATGATCGATCGAAGCCGTTTCACCCGCCGGGGGCTGGGCAGGGCCGTACTGGCTGGCGCTAGCGTTCTCGGCGCACCGTTGCCGCTGCGCTATGCCCTGGCGCAATCGGCGCCCGCTAACCTCAAGGTCGCCCTGCTGCTGCCGACCTCGGGCGTGCAGGCACAGATCGGCCAGGCCTGCAAACGCGGTGCGGATGTGGCCAACGCGGTCTTCGCCGACATGAAAATGCCGGTGAAGCTCGAGATCGCGAACTACGACACGGAAACCAAGCCCGACGTCGCCCGCACCCAGGCCGAGAAGGCGATCGAGGCGGGCGCCCATGTGCTGGCGGGCGCTTTCGATTCGGGCCAGACCATCGCCATCGCCCAGGTCGCCGAACAGCACGGCGTGCCGTTCGTCGTCAACATCGCCGCCGCTCCCCAGATCACCGAGCAGGGCTACAAGTTCGTGGTCCGCAACTTCCCGACCGCGCCGATGCTGATCAGCGGTGCCTTCGAGCTGCACAAGGAGATCTTCCAGGCGTCGGGGACCACGCCCAAGACCGCCGTCCTTATGAGCATCAACGATACCTTCGGCACGGCGATGATGGGCGGCATCAAAGCGATGTTTCCCAAGCTCAACATGCCCTACCAGCTCGTCGACATCATCAGCTACGACCCGGCGGCGAAGGACCTCTCGGTCGAGGTCGCCAAGGCCAAGGCGACCAAGGCCGACATGCTGATGCCGGTGTGTCGCCTGAACGACGCCAAGCTCCTGATCCAGGAGCTGGTGAAGCAGCGCTGGGAGCCGATGGCGGTGATGAACCCCGGTTCTCCCGGCCTCTATGAGCAGGACTTCCTCAAGACCATGGGCAAGTACGGAGAGTTCCACATCTCCAACGTGCCCTGGCTCGACCCCAAGTCGGCGATGACGCAATCGCTCGAGAAGCATCATGCAGCAAAGTTCCCCGGCGACCAGCTCGACCTCAATGGCGGCTTCACCTTCGAGGCGATGCTGATCGCGGCTCAGGCCTGGCTCGACGCCAAGTCCACCAAGGCCGATGCGCTGATGGCGGCGCTGCGCAAGATCAAGATCGACCACCATGTCATGGTCGGTGGGCCGATCCAGTTCGATGCCAAGGGCCAGAACGTGGGCATCAAGGCGGCGGCCGTCCAGAACCTGAAGCGCAAGCCGACCGTGGTGATGCCCAAGGCGTCCGCGGCGGCGGAGCTGGTCTTCCCCGAGCCCGGCTGGAACGACAAGCGCCGCACGTGATGTTCACGAGCCCTTCCTCCCCTCGTCACAAGAGGGGAGGCGCTCGCGCAGCAGGTGCAGGGCCATGACTTGTAGAATGTGCGCGCCATCCCTGCTCCCTCCGTCCCTTCGGGCCGCCTCCCCGCTTCAGGGGGAGGAAAACGTCAAATGACCTCGGACTTCCTCCTCGCGCTGGCCCAGGCGATCACCAAGGGCCTGCTCACCGGAATGGTGTACGGGCTGATGGCGCTTGGCCTGTCGGTGATCTTCGGTGTCATGCGCGTAGTCAATTTCGCCCATGGCGAGATGATGATCGTCGGCATGTATCTCGCCTGGGCGGGTTTCGAGTATTTCCAGATCTCGCCGCTCGTCAGCCTGCCCCTGATCGCGGCGCTGTTCTTCGTCATAGGATATGTGCTGCAGCGTGGCCTGATCTCGCCCTTCATCGGCCGCCCCGAACACCAGCAATTCCTGCTGCTGCTGGGCGTCGCGCTCATCCTCGTGAATGTCTGCCTTGCCGTCGTCGGCCCCGACTCGCACGGCGTCCAGCTCGCCTCCCAGTTCGATTCCTACGAGGTCGGCCCCCTGGTGCTCGACGCCGTCCGGCTGCACGCTGCCATCGGCGCGGTCGTGATCGCAGGCCTGCTGTGGCTCTTCTTCACCCGCACGCGCATCGGCAAGTCGATCCGTGCTGCCGCCGACAACAATATGGGCGCGCTCGTCGTCGGCCTGAACGTGCGCCGCCTCTATGCCATCACCTTCGGCGTCGGTGCGGCCTGCGTCGGCGCCGCCGGTGCGCTCATGATCACCATCATTCCCGTCACACCGTCGTTGGCGGCCGAATACACCCTGCTCGCTTTCGTGATCGTGATCGTGGGCGGTCTCGGCAGCATGACGGGCGCATTGGCGGGCGGCCTGCTGATCGGCGTCAGCGAGGCGGTCGCGGGCCTGCTTGCCGATCCTTCGCTCAAGAGCATGTTCAGCTTTGGCCTGCTGATCCTGGTGCTGCTGCTGCGTCCGCAAGGATTGCTCGGCAAGCGCGGCGCATGACGATCCTTCGCCGCCTGATCAACGGCGTCGCGCCGCGGTCGTTATGGGCTTTGGGCCTGCTGCTGGTGTTGCTGGTGGCCGCGCCGCGCTTCGTCGACAAGTACGCCCTCTCGGTCCTGATGCTGATCCTCTACTTCGCCTATGTCGGCCAGGCCTGGAACATCATGATGGGCTTCGCCGGCGAGTTGTCGCTCGGCCACGCGCTCTATGCCGGCCTCGGCGGTTACATGGCGGCCGGGCTCTTCACGCACTACGGCATCGGCCCATGGGCGGGCACCTTTGCCGCCGCAATAGCGGCTGCGCTCGCAGGCGCCATTGTCGGTTATCTTGGTTTTCGCTTCTCGCTGGCGGGAGTCTATTTCGCGCTGCTCACCATTGCCTTCGGCGAGTTCACCCGCATCGCCTTCGACCATCTCGACTGGTTCGGCGGCTCGGGCGGATTGTTTCTCAAGGTCGATATGGCGCCGAACCCGCTCGACCTGCGCGGCGGTCCGCTCCTCTTCTACTACGTGATCCTCGTGCTGGCGGTGGGAGCCTTCATCCTGAGCCGGCTGCTGCTGGAAAGCCGATTCGGCCGCTATTGGCTCGCCATCCGTGAGGACGCCGAGGCCGCGCAGGCGGTCGGCGTGCCGGTCCTGCGCTACAAGCTGGCGGCGGTGATGATCTCCGCTGCCCTCACCTCGCTCGCCGGCGTCTGGAACGCCTTCTATTACAACAACCTCTTTCCCGAAACGGCGTTCGGCATCGGGCGCTCGATCGAGATCACGCTTGCTCCGATCATCGGCGGGCTGGGCACATTGTTCGGACCGATCGTCGGCGCGGTGGTGTTGACGGGTTTGGGCGAAGTCTTCACCAGTATCGGCGATGCGCTCGGCATTCCCGGGATCAAGCAGATCTTCTACGGGCTGGCGCTCCTGATCATCGTCATGTACCGCCCGGCCGGCATTTGGCCATGGCTGGCCGAGCGGCTGGGCATCACGGACCGTCCAAGATGACCGGTGCCCGCCTCGAACTCGCCGGGCTCGGCAAGAACTTCCGCGGCCTGCGCGCCGTGCACGATGTCAGCTTCACCGTGCCGTCGGGTGCGATCCATGCCCTGATCGGGCCGAACGGTGCAGGCAAGACCACCATCTTCAACATGATTGCGGGCGTCTATCGACCCGACGCAGGCGCGGTAACGTTCGATGGTCGGGTCATTTCGGGCCTGCGCCCCGACCAGGTCTGTGCCGCAGGAGTCGGCCGCACGTTCCAGCTCGTGAAGCCGTTCAAGGGCCTGAGCGTGCTCGAGAACGTCACGGTGGGAGCGCTCCATCGCCACCGCGATCTGGGCGAGGCGCGGCGGAATGCCGAGGCGATCCTCGCGCGACTCGGTCTCGACGACCGGCGACATCGCCTGGCCGAGAGCCTCACCCTTCCCGACCGCAAGCGCCTCGAAGTGGCACGCGCGCTCGCAACCGAGCCCAAGCTCCTGCTGCTGGACGAGGTGATGGCGGGACTCCGCCCTACCGAAGTCGATGTCATGGTGAGGTTCCTGCGCGATCTCAACGCCCGGACGGGACTCACCATCCTGCTGATCGAGCACGTGATGCGCGCCGTGATGGCGCTTGCCGCCGAGGTGGTGGTCGTGAGCTACGGCGAAAAGATCGCCCAGGGCTCGCCGCAGGAGATCTCGCGCAACCAGGCCGTGCTCGACGTCTATCTCGGCGAGGAGGATGCCGCGTGAACGGGCCGCTCCTCAGGGTCGAGGGCATCGATCTCTACTATGGCGACGCGCAGGCGCTGGGCGGCGTGTCGCTCGACCTCGGGGCCGGCGAGATCGTGGCCATCGTCGGCGCCAACGGAGCCGGCAAGAGTTCACTGATCCGCGCCATCCACGGCATCGAGAAGCCGGCCGCCGGCAGGATCCTGTTCGACGGCACCGATATCACCGGCTGGCCCAGCTACCGCGTCTGCGAGGCCGGGGTCGGCCACGTTGCCGAGGGGCGCCAGGTTTTCCCCAATCTCACCGTGCTCGAGAATCTCGAAATGGGAGCGACGCCCAAGCACGCCCGCCCGGCCGAACGGACGACGCTCGATCGCGTGCTGACCATGTTTCCGCGCCTTTCCGAGCGGCGCAGGCAGCCGGCCGGCACGTTGTCGGGCGGCGAACAGCAGATGCTGGCGATCGGACGCTGCCTGATGAGCCAACCGCGACTCATCATGTTCGACGAGCCATCGCTCGGGCTGGCGCCGGCGATCGTGCAGGAGGTGTTCCGCATCATCCGGCGCCTCAACGAGGAAGGCCTTGCCATCCTGCTGGTCGAGCAGAACGTGACGGCCTCACTCAAGATCGCCCATCGCGGCTATGTGCTGGAGAACGGTCGAATCGAGCTTTCCGGCTCGGGCAGCGAACTGCTGGCAAACGATCGCGTGAGGCAAGCCTACCTCGGCCTGTGAGACGTTGACGGCCGCCTGTCGGCCCGGCACTTTGCGCCATCGGATACAGACCGCTGCCGCGTGCGGCGCAGGTTGGTTCGGGACGGTTTTGGGTTTTCCGACGACGGCAATACCATTCTCCCCGGCACAGTGAGCGTTGGGAGGAGTCTCGATATGAACCGCCGCGATATCTTGAAGGCAGGTTTTGCCGCCACGGCTGCCGGCTTGGCGCCACGTCTGGCGTCGGCAAACACCATCAATTTTTCGCCCATGCCCTCGGGGTGGCGCAGCTTCGTGGTCACGACGCGCGTCGAGCCGACTTTCGCCAACAAGGCGTGGATCCCGTTACCGACTTTCGAAGGCGCGGCCTGGCAGAAACCGGGCACCGTGAGCTGGACGGGCAATGCCAAGGTCGCCGAACGCCTGCGCGATCCCAAATACGGCGCGGAGATGCTGCGCGTCGAGTGGGGGAGCGTTTCCGATCCCGTGATCGAGGTAACGATCCAGGTGCAGACGCAGGACCGTTCGCTCAAGGCCCGGACCGGAACCGTGCCCCCGCTGGGCGACGAGGAACGCCGGTTCAATCTGATGGCCACCGCTCTTCTGCCCGTAGATGGCATTGTGAAGGAGACGGCCGAAGGCATCGTACGCGGCCGGACCACAGATGTGGAAAAGGCCCACGCACTGTACGACTGGGTAGTCGAGAACACCTTCCGCAATCCCAAGACGCCGGGCTGCGGTGTAGGCGACGTGAGCTTCATGCTCAAGACCGGCAACCTGAACGGCAAGTGCGCAGACCTGAATGCACTCTATGTCGCGATGGCGCGGTCGGTGGGGCTCCCGGCACGCGATGTCTACGGCATCCGCGTGGCGCCCTCGAAGTTCGGCTACAAGGCCCTGGGCGCCAACTCTCAGACCATCACCAAGGCGCAGCATTGCCGCGCCGAGGTATGGCTCTCCGGCCACGGCTGGACGCCAGTCGATCCCGCCGACGTGCGCAAGGTCGTTCTCGAGGAACCGCCGAACAATCTCGCCATGACCGATCTGAAGGTCCTGGCGGCGCGAAAGACCCTGTTCGGCGCCTGGGAGGGGAACTGGGTCGCCTACAACGTCGCGCACGACGTGAAGCTCCCCGGCTCCGGCGAGGATGCGATCCCGTTCCTGATGTATCCGCAGGCCGAGGACAAGTCGGGCCTTGTCGACCCGCTCGATGCCGACGCCTTCAAATACAAGATCACGGCGCATGAAGTCATGACCTGACCGACCGCCGCAGGGCATTCCGCTTTCGCACGATCCGCTCTATATCGTCCGGCATGGCGGCGTCGTCCAATGCGGAGCCGGGCGAAGCGGCCCGCAGCCTCGTCATTCGCTACTACATGGCGATGGGCGTTCCCTTTGCGATCGACCTCGCCAGTTCCACAGTCTATGCCCTGATCAATCATCAGCCGCTTGTCCTGCTGCCCATGGCCACCATGTCGGCAGCCTTCCTGGCGATCGGCGTCGGTTTCGGGGCGTGGCTGCTGTTCCGCCCGGTGCAGCACTTCATCGCCGGGAGCCTTGGATTTCCGGCAATCGAGCACAGCCTCGCCACCCTGCCGCGTTCGTCGGCCATCCTGGTTGCCGGTCTCTATGCCCCGATGCTGGCGTTGCGCCTGTTGTCGCCACGCCTTGGGATCACCTTCGGTGCAAACATCGAAGTCGCCACCTGGATCGACACAGCGGCCTCCTTCCTGGTCGGCACGTCCTTCAACGTCGTGCTGACGTACTTCATCGTCAGCGCCTACCTCGACCGGCTGTGCCACCATTTCTTCCTGACCCGCGGCGTCAATCTCGCGACCTTTCCCGGTGCGTTCCGGTACAAAATCGGGGTGGCGATCCTGTTCGTATCGTTCGCCGCCATGATCCTGCTGGCCGGCGACATCGCGAGCTATGACGGCAACCGGCTGCTGCGCGAGGCGACGATGGATGTCACCGCCTCGATCGTGGGCGTCGCCATCATCTACTATTGGATCACCCAGGCGTTGACTGCGCCGATCGCACGGCTCGACTACGGCATGCGCCATGTCGCCGATGGCGACCTCGCCGTCCGTCTGCCCGTCACCTCCGATGACGAGATCGGCCGCGCCACCAGCGGCTTCAACCACATGGTCGAAGGCCTGTCCGAGCGGCAATATCTGCGTGACACGTTCGGCAAGTACGTCCACGAAAGTGTCGCCGCGGCCATCCTCGCCGACCAGGAACGCGGCGGCCGCGCCGCCGACACGCTCGGCGATGCGACCCTGATGTTCACCGACATCGAGGGCTTCACTGCCCTGTCGGAGCGCCTGACGCCGCCCGAGGTCGCGAAGATCCTGAACATCTACTACGCGACAATCGTCCCGGTGATCCATCGCCATCGTGGTGTGGTCAACAATTGCATCGGCGACGGCCTGTTCGCGAGCTTCAATCTGCCGCTGCCGCAAAAGGACCATGCGGCGGCGGCGCTGCAGGCCGCGCTCGACATCCAGCAGGCCCTGGCGCAGGCCACATTCCCGCCCGGCATCGCCGTACAGACGCGGATCGGCATCAATACCGGGCCAGTGATCGGCGTCACCATCGGCACCGCCGACTGGCTGAGCTACACGTTGCTGGGCGACGCCGTGAACGTCGCCTCGCGCGTCGAACAGCTCAACAAGCAATTCGGCAGCTCGATCCTTGCGGCCGAAAGCACAATCCGCGCCGCCGGCGGCCGCTTCCGTTGCGCCTGCATCGGACCAACAGACGTCCGCGGCCATCAGGGTAACGTGGTCGTCTATCGCGTCGATCCGTCAGCATGAGCGCCACCTCGGCCGAGATCGCTGCCCTTCGCCGGCGCTATCTGTGGCGGGCGACGTCGGTTGCCTTCCTGAGCATCACCATCAACGTGATCTACGTCGCTGCGACCGGTGCCTGGCCCATCCTGTGGCGATCGGCCGGGATCGGCCTGCTCCTGCTGTTTGGCGTGAATGGGCTGATTGCACGGCAGTTGTTCGAGCCGATCCGTCGTTTTCTCTGCGGCGAAATCGCGTTCGACGACATCCAGCGGCGACTGACCCAACTTCCGTTGCTCACGGCACGCTATGTCGGCCTGCTTTCGATCGTCGTCGTGGCCTTCCAGACCTCGACGCCGTGGTGGATTCCGTCGGTCAGGCTCATCCTTCCGCCGCCGGCGATCGCCGACTTCGTCACGATTTGCATCGTCCTTCCGATCTTCTTCTTCACCTACACCTATTTCGTTGTCAGTGATTATCTTGCCGGACTCTGCGAATTCATCTTCGCGCGCTACGGCCTCAATCTCGGCTTGTTCTTCGGCAGCTACACCGCAAAACTCCTGGTGGCGCTGTTGGTCATCTCCGTGGCGCCGCTCGCCACGATCGTCGTCCATCTGTTCTCTTACGACGGCGAGCGGCTGCAACTCGACATTCTGGTTGATGTTGCCTCGGCCGTCCTGGGCGTGGCGATCTCGGCTTATTTCATCAGCCGTTCACTCTTGCGGCCGATCAACGCGCTGTCGCGTGCAATGACGAACGCAGCCGAAGGCGATCTTTCCGTTCGAGTGGCGGTAACCTCCAACGATGAGGTAGGCGAGCTGACCGGCCGTTTCAACGACATGGTCGAAGGCCTGCGCGAGCGCGAGCAAATCCGCGCGACCTTCGGCCGCTATGTCGACGAGAACGTCGCCGCAGCCATCCTGCGTCGGCAGGGCGACGGTCAGCGATCCGGCGAGATCGGCGAGGCTACCATCCTGTTCACCGACATCGCAAACTTCACCACCATCGCCGAATACCTCGCCCCACACGAACTGGTGGGCGTCCTGAACGACTACCTGGAGACCGTCCTGGCGCCGATCCGCAATCACGGCGGCGTGGTGAACACGTTCATCGGCGACGGTCTCTTTGCCTCCTTCAACATGCCCCTCGCTTGCACGGATCATGCGGTCGCTGCCGTACAGGCGGCCATCGACATCCAGTGTGCCGTCGGCAGTCGGACTTTCGGCGAAGCGGGCGTGGCGCTGCCCACGCGCATCGGCATCAGCACCGGCCCGGTGATCGGCGGTGATGTCGGCACCGGCAGACGCGTAAGCTTCACTCTGCTGGGGGAGACGGTGAACCTCGCCTCCCGCCTGGAGGAATTGAACAAGAAGCACGGCACCCGCATCCTCGTCGCCAGCAGCACTTGCGCAGCCTGTGGCCACCGGTTCGCCTTTCAGTCGCTGGGCCCGGTCGCCGTGCGCGGCCTCAGCGAATCGGTCATGGTCTACAGTATCGATCCGAGCCAACAAGGAGGCCAACAGCCAAGCGTGTGACATACTTCGGCCACCTCCGAAGCGTCCTGTCGCATCGCATGCTACCCAGGCGGTATGCGGATCTTTTACGGCTGGCGGATCGTTGCCGTTTGCCTGGTCGCCGCCGTTGTCGGCAACGCCCTGGGATTGTTCGGGACCAGCGTCTATCTCCATGCGATCGTCGAGACGAGAGGATGGCCAACCGGCTTCGTCTCGGGCGCCATCACGCTGTTCTACCTCACCAGTGCCCTTCTGCTGATATTCGTCGGCAGCGCGATCGCCCGGATCGGATCGCGGCCGGTCGTGATTCTCGGTGCCCTCGCCATGGCCGTCGGTGTGGCGACCGTCGGTCGGATCGATCAACCTTGGCAGGTCTATCTCGCCTTCCTGATCATGGGTATGGGATGGGCCTGCCTGTCGCAGACGGCGATGGCAACGACGCTCGCACCCTGGTTCGAAAGGTATCAGGGCAGAGCCGTGTCGATTGCCTCCCTGGGCGCCAGCGTGGGCGGCATGATCGGCGCGCCCCTTCTGCTTCTCGGCATTGCCCGTCTGGGCTTTGCTGCAACGACGGCATTCGCGGCGGCGATCGCGCTGGTCCTCCTCGTTCCCCTCGCCTGGCTGGTACTGAAGCGCCGCCCGCAGGATATCGGCCTCCTGCCTGACGGCGTCGCCCTTGCGGGCGGTGGGACGGCCGGGACTGCCCCGACATGGACGCGGGCAAAGGCACTGCGCACGGGCGCGCTCCGCACCGTCATGGTGGCCTTCGGCCTGGCGATGATGGTGCAGGTCGGCTTCCTCACCCATCAGGTCACCTTTCTTGCTTCCACGCTCGGCACACCGGCAATCTCACTCACCGTGTCCGCTACGGCTGTCATGGCGCTCATCAGCCGCCTGCTATTGGCGCGCTTTGCCGACCAGATCGATCAGCGCAAAACGACCGCGTTCGTGCTGGTGACGGCGGCGCTTGGCTTCGCCCTCATGGCGCTCTTTCGGTCGCCGTCGCTGCTCGTCGCCGCCAATATTCTGTTTGGCCTCACCATCGGCAACGTGACGACGCTCTCACCGATCATCGTGCGGCGGGAGTTTGGTGCCGCGTCGTTCGGAGCGATCTTCGGCGCCGCTTCCGTCGCCATTCAGCTTGCGACGGCGATAGGGCCGAGCTTCTACGGCCTGCTCCGTGATTTGTCGGGAGGCTATAGCGCGCCTTTGCTGCTTGCCGCCGCGCTCGACATCGTTGCCTGCATCGTGATCCTGAAGGGCGGCTGCCCCGAGCGCACGGCGGAGAGTTGAACAAGGGCGCCACACCGCGCATTCTTGCCTCCCTGCCGCACAGGAATTTTCTCATGAATGCTTCCGGATTGTCCGCCGACCAACAGAAACTGCAGGCCCGCGCCCGAGAACTGGCCGCCGGCCCGATCGCAAGCCGCGCGGCCGAAGTCGACCGAACCGAGCAATATCCCTGGGACAATGTCGACCTCCTGAAGGACGCGAAGCTGATCGGCATGACGATCCCCGCGCAATATGGCGGCCAGGGCAAAAGCTGGCTCGACGCCGTGCTCGCGATCGAGGCACTGTCGGCGACCTGCGCCGTCACCGGCCGTATCGCAGTCGAGACCAATATGGGCGCAATCAGCGCGGTCATGGCCTATGGCTCGGAAGAGCAGAAGAAGATGGCAGCCGACATGGTGCTTTCGGGCGACAAGCCTGCCATCTGCATCACCGAGCCCGACGCCGGTTCCGACGCCAACAGCATGACCACCCGCGCCGACAGGAAGGGCAATCGTTACGTGCTGAACGGCCGCAAGCACTGGATCACCGGAGGTGGCGTTTCGCGGCTGCATTTGATCTTCGCCAAGGTCTACGACGAGAAGGGCAAGTTCGAGGGCATCGGCGGCTTCCTCGCGATCCGTGACGAGACCAAGGGGCTAAAGATCACCAAACGAGAGCCGACCATGGGACTGCGTGGCATTCCCGAGGCGGTCATCGATTTCGAGGACATGGACGTGCCGCCCTCGGCCCTGGTGATCCCGCCGCGCGGGCTCAAGAAGGGCTTCGCCGATTTGATGAACGCCTACAACAGTCAGCGTGTCGGAGCGGCGACCGTAGCTCTCGGCATCGCCGAGGGCGCCTACCAGCTCGCGCTCGACTGGTCGGAGAAGCGCCAGCAGTTCGGCCGGCCGATCAACGAGTTCCAGGGCTTGCAATGGAAGCTCGCCGACATGTCGATCAAGCTCTCGGCCGCGCAGGCGTTGGTCTACAACGCAGCGCGCTCCGGCGAAGGCGGTTTCCCAGACATGCTCCTTGCCGCGCAAGCCAAGGTCTTTACCTCTGAAAATGCCATTCAGGTGGTGAACGACGCCCTGCAGTTCTTCGGCGCGCGCGGCTATTCGCGCGATATGCCGCTCGAACGCATGGCCCGCGACGTGCGCATGTTCACCATCGGCGGCGGCACGGCGGAAGTGCTGCGCACCGTCGTGGCGGGGGCGTTGCTCAAGAAGAAGCTGCCTCAGACCCGCGACGGCTGGACAAGATAAGCTCCCGCACGTCGTGCAGGCTCGGCACGATCCGGCAAAGCCGTTCGATCTCCGCCGTAGGCTCGATCAGGTCCGGCACCATGACGGCCATCATGCCGGCCGCCGATGCCGAACGGATGCCATTGTGCGAATCCTCGAGCACCAGGCAATCGCCCGGCGCCACAGCCAGGCGCTCGGCCGCTCTCAGAAAAGGATCGGGGGCCGGCTTGCTGGCACTATAGTCGCCGGCAGCGACGATGACATGGAAGCGCTGCGCAAGGTCGTGCGCCGCCAAATGGTGCTGCACTGCTTTGTGCGACGACGAGGTGGCGATGGCGCGCGGCAAGCCGAGCTCGTCCAACAGGTCAAGGAGATTGAGGGCGCCCGGCTTCAGCTCCAGTTCGGTTTCCGCCAGCACCTTGAACTGCCGCCCCCAGGCAACTCGCAACTCGTCGAACGGATATGAGTCGCCATAGTGCGCCTGAAGTATGCGACGTGCTTCCGTCGTACCAAGGAGTCGGCGGAAAACGTCCATGGTCAGTTCGCAGCCAACCTCCTTGGCGGCCGCCAGGGCGGCGCGTGCATGGAGCTTCTCGGTGTCGAACAGAAGGCCATCCATGTCGAACACGACGGCCCGGACAGGACGCTGAAGGATCATGCGGCTCGCCTCTTCGACCCAAGCAGCGTCTCGAGGCTGATCGATCGCAGCGTCGCCTCGGCGATCTCATCGATTTCGAGCAGCACAAGCTGCAAGGAGCCGCCGATGTCAGTATCCTCGCCCGGCTCCTTGGCGCGCTGGCCGGGTGCGGGCTCGAACAGCGCGACGATGTCCATCAGGGTCGTGCGACGGCGATTGCCGGTGAAGCGGTAGCCGCCCGAGGCGCCGCGGCCGCCACGCACCAGGCCGGCGCTGGCCAGGGTGCGCAGGACCTTTGCCAGGTGATGGCCGGATACGCCGAAGCGTTCGGCCAGATCGGCCGCCGAGAGCGTGCGGTCGGGATCGCGCGCCAGCTCAAGCACGGCATAGAGGCCAAGCCGCGTGCCGGTCTGCAGCTTCACGACCAAGCCCTCACGAGAGATCCATATCGAGCTGCAGTGACGGCCCCGCCACCATGCCCTGTGCTCGAAAGAAGGAAAGGATCAGGTGATCCTTGCGATCTACCAGCGTGCGTACGCGCGTCACGCCTTTTGCTTTGAAGCGTGTGACCAGCCCGTCGAAGAGCCGCGTGCCGACACCATGCAGGCGAAGTTTGGGTTCGATCTGGATGGCAAACACCCAGCCTGCCGCCGGCTGGCCGAACTCCCAGGCCCGGATTTCGCCAGCGATGAAGCCGGCCAGCACCCCCTTCTCGGTCTCGGCGACCAGGAAGTGGCGGTCAGGCCCCAGCATGTCCTGCCAGTATTGCGGCTTGTCGGCCCCGGTCAGCCGACGATCCAGGGCGGAAATAGCCGGCAGATCAGAGGCTTGGGCGGGGCGAATCGCAACCATTGGACGAAGCGTAGAATGCGCTTGCAGCGGGGAAAGTAAATAGGTATTTCAGTACTGAATTACAGAATAACACACCAAGGGAACGCCATGGCCGAAGCCGCGCCGATCGACGTCCGCACCTCGCCCGATCGTTACCGCCATTGGAAGCTCGCCCTGGAAGGCGGCGTAGCCTACCTCACCATGGACGTGAATGAGGATGGCGGGCTTCGCCCCGGCTACAAGCTCAAGCTCAACTCCTACGATCTCGGCGTCGATATCGAGCTGGCAGATGCCGTCCAGCGCCTGCGTTTCGAGCATCCTGAGATCGGTGCCGTGGTGATCCGCAGCCAGCGCGACCGGATCTTCTGCTCGGGCGCCAATATCAACATGCTGGGCCTCTCCAGCCATGACCACAAAGTGAACTTCTGCAAGTTCACCAACGAGACTCGGCTTGCGATCGAGGATGCGACCGAGAATTCCGGCCAAAGCTACATCTGCTCCATCAACGGCATCGCTGCCGGCGGTGGCTATGAGCTGGCACTGGCCTGCGACCAGATCCTGCTGGCCGACGACGGCTCGAGCGCGGTATCGCTGCCGGAGCTACCCCTGCTCGCGGTCCTGCCCGGCACCGGTGGCCTGACACGGCTGGTCGACAAGCGCTTGGTTCGGCGCGATCACGCCGACTTCTTCTGCACCACCGCCGAAGGCGTGCGCGGCAAGCGTGCCCGCGAATGGCGGCTGATCGACAAGCTGATCCCACCCAGCAAGCTCGTCGACGAGACGAAGAAGATCGCCGAGGAGATCGCGGCCAAGTCCCGCCGCCCCAGGGACGCCAGGGGTATCGTCCTTCCAGCCGTCGAACGCACCATCGAAGGCGATACGATCCGCTACCCCCATCTCACGATCGAGGTCGATCGTGACCGTCGCGCGGCGCATTTCCGGATCAGCGGCCCAACCACGCCCGCACCGGCCGGCACTGCTGATGTGCACACCCAGGGCGCCGCCTTCTGGCCGCTTGCCCTTGCCCGCGCGCTCGACGATGCGATGATGCATCTGCGATTGAACGAGACCGAAATCGGCACCTGGGTGCTGCGCAGTCAGGGCGATGCCGCGCAAGTCGAGACCTATGACGCACTCCTCGCGAAGGAAGCCTCGAACTGGCTGGTGCACGAGATTGTGCTTTACTGGAAACGCACGCTGAAGCGCCTCGATGTCTCTTCGCGCAGCCTGATCGCGCTGGTCGAGCCGGGTTCCTGCTTCGCCGGGACCCTGTTCGAGCTCGTGCTGGCCGCCGACCGTTCCTACATGCTGGACGGCACCTTCGAAGGCTCGAACCAGCCCGAAGCGCAAGTGAAGCTGACCTCGATGAATTTCGGCCCCTATCCCATGGGCAACGGTCTCACCCGGCTCGCGACCCGCTTCCTTGCCGAACCCAAGCACGTCGACGAACTGAAGGATGAGATCGGCGAGGCGCTCGACGCCGAGGCCGCCGATGAGCTCGGCCTCGTCACCTTCACGCCCGACGACATCGACTGGGAGGACGAGGTGCGGCTTGCCATCGAGGAGCGCGCCGGCTTCTCGCCGGACGGGCTGATCGGCATGGAAGCGAATCTGCGCTTCGCCGGCCCGGAGACAATGGAGACCAAGATCTTCGCCCGCCTCTCGGCGTGGCAGAACTGGATCTTCCAACGCCCCAACGCGACCGGTCCCGAGGGTGCGCTTAAGCTCTACGGGACAGGCAAACAGAGCAAATACGACCGCAACCGCGCTTAAACCGGCAGGCTCAAGGAGGCACCCATGGCCATCGACTACAGCCAGCTCATTCCCAACAACGTCGATCTCGCCAGCGACCGGCGGCTGCAACGCGCGCTCGAGAACTGGCAGCCGCGCTTTCGCGACTGGTGGAAAGACATGGGCCCCGACGGCACATCGAACTTCGACGTCTACCTTCGCACGGCCATTTCGGCCGAGGCCAATGGCTGGGCCCATTTTGGTTACGTGAAGATGCCGGACTACCGTTGGGGGATCTTTCTCGCCGGCCAGGATCCCAACCGCACCATCGCCTATGGCGACAACAAGGGTAAGCCCGCCTGGCAGGAAGTGCCGGGCGAGCTGCGTTCAACCTTGCGCCGCCTAATCGTAACGCAAGGCGACACCGAGCCCGCCTCGGTCGAGCAGCAGCGCATGCTCGGCAAGACCGCGCCTTCGCTCTACGACCTGCGCAACCTCTTCCAGATCAATTGCGAGGAAGGTCGGCATCTGTGGGCCATGGTCTATCTGCTGCACGCCTATTTCGGCCGTGATGGCCGCGAGGAGGCCGAGATGCTGCTGGAGCGCCATTCGGGCGATCCCGACAAGCCGCGCATCCTGGGCGCCTTCAACGAGAAGACACCCGACTGGCTCTCCTTCTTCATGTTCACCTACTTCACCGACCGCGACGGCAAGTACCAGCTCGCCTCGCTAGCCGAATCGGGCTTCGATCCGCTGTCGCGCTCCTGCCGCTTCATGCTGATCGAGGAAGCACACCACATGTTCGTGGGCGAATCGGGCGTGCAGCGCATCATCCAGCGCACCGTCGACCTGATGAAGGAGCACAAGACCGACGACGTGCGCGCTTTCGGCGCGATCGACCTCGCGACCATCCAGAAGTACCTCAATTTCCACTTCTCGGTGTCGCTCGACCTGTTCGGCCAGGAAGCGTCGACCAACGCCGCCAACTACTACACGATGGGGGTGAAGGGCCGGTATCTCGAGACGCGCATCGAGGACGACCACGTGCTGACCAGCACATCGTTCGAAATCGACACAGTCGAGGACGGCCGCATCGTGCGCAAGGCGGTGCCGGCGCTTTCGGCCCTGAACGAGCGGCTGCGCAACGACTATGTCGAGGATTGCGGCAAGGGCCTGCTCAAATGGAACAAGGTGATCGCCGATGCGGGCATAGCCTTCGAACTCAAGCTGCCGCACCGCGCCTTCAACCGCCGCATCGGCGCCTTTTCCGAGATCCACGTCTCACCCGACGGCAAGGCGATGAGCGAGGTCGACTGGAATGCCAACGCCAGCAAGTGGCTGCCAACCGACGAGGACCGCGCCTACGTCATCTCGCTCATGGGCAAGGCGGTGATCGAGCCCGGCAAGTTCGCCAACTGGATTGCCCCACCGCAGCTCGGCATCAACCGCCAGCCGGCCAATTTCGAGTACGTGCGCTTCAACTGACGTCCTATACTTGCACGGGGAGGAAGACGTCAGGATGGTGCAAGGCATAGACTTCGGACCGGACCACAAAGTCCGATTGCCGGCACGTTTCAATGTCGCGGTGCCGTTCATCGATCGGCATCTGGGTGAAGGACGCGGCACCAAGGTGGCGATCCGGACCGCACAGGAGACCGTCACCTACGCCCAGCTCGCCGAGCGGGTGAACCGCACCGGCAACGCCCTTCTGGCGCTGGGTTTGAAGCCGCGCGATCGACTGCTTATGGTGGTGAAGGACTGCCCTGCCTTCTTCCATCTCTTCTGGGGCGCCATCAAGGCCGGCATCGTGCCGGTGCCGCCCAACACGCTCCTGCGTGCGCCAGACTACGCCTACATGATCGACGACTCGGGCTGCGGCCTCGTCGTCTATTCGTCGGAATTTGCCGGCGAGATCGAGCCGGCGTTGCGGCAGCTCGCCGACAAGGCGCCGCGGGCGCTCACCGTCGACTCCTTTCTGGCCGAAATGGCGACGGCAGCGCCGTCTCTTGCGCCTCATCTTGCGGATCCGGGCGACGATTGCTTCTGGCTCTATTCCTCGGGCTCGACCGGCCGCCCCAAAGGCGCCGTTCATGCGCAGCGCGACATGGTCGTGACCAGCGAGCTTTACGGCGTTCGCGTGCTCGGCGTGACCGAAAGCGACGTGTGCTATTCCGCCGCCAAGCTCTTCTTCGCCTATGGACTGGGCAACGGCATGACCTTTCCGCTGTGGGTCGGCGGAACAGCCGTGCTCGACGAGCGGCGGCCAACTCCGGACGCGACCTTCGAAACCATCGAGACCTTCCAGCCAACGATCTTCTACGGTGTGCCGACGCTCTACGCCGCCCAGCTTGCCGCATTGGATGCCAAGCCCCGCCGCTTCCCCAGCCTGCGTGCGTGCGTGTCGGCCGGCGAAGCCCTGCCGGCCGACATGTTCCGCCGCTGGAAGGACAAGACCGGCACGGTGATCCTGGACGGCATCGGATCGACCGAGGCGCTTCATATCTTCATCGGCAACCGGCTCGACGATTTTCGCGCCGGCACCAGCGGCAAGCCGGTACCGGGCTACGAGGTGAAGATCGTCGATGAAGCCGGCAAGCCGGTCGCCAAGGGCGAGAGCGGGCGGCTCTGGATCCGCGCCGAGTCGACGGCGAAGTACTATTGGAACAAGCCGGAGAAGACGGCCGAGACCATGGTCGAGGGCTGGCTGAATACAGGCGACACCTACAGGCAGGACGAGGATGGCTACTTCATTTACGAGGGCCGCAGCGACGACATGCTGAAGGTGGGCGGCATCTGGTGCTCGCCGGTCGAGATCGAGGGTTGCCTGATCGGCCATCCCGCCGTGCTCGAGGCTGCCGTGGTCGGCCATGCCGATTCAGATTCGCTGATCAAGCCCAAAGCCATCGTGGTCCTGAAGCAGGCTGGCGAGGCCAGCGCGACCCTGACCGACGAACTGATGGTTCTTTGCAAGAAAACCCTCGCCCCCTACAAATATCCGCGCTGGGTCGAATACGTGCCCGAGCTGCCAAAGACCGCGACCGGCAAGATCCAACGCTTCAAGCTCCGGGCATAGGGTCATCCCGAGTCGCGCCGGGACACCCCGCGCTTCAGCGAGGGACCTTTGTTGGCGTTCGAGATGGTTCTCTCGCTTGGTTCGGGATGACACTGGTCCGATTTTCGGCTTCTATAATCATCAACGAACAGGAACAGGGAGCGGGGTATGAAGCGTACTTTGTTGGCGGCTGCGACCATCGCGGCGATCTTGGGGTTTGCGCTGCCTTCCGTGCAGGCACAGCAGAGCGTCAAGATCGGCTTCGTCAGCACCTTCTCCGGCTCGCAGGCGGCAATCGGCGAGGACATGCGCCGCTCGGTCGACCTCGCCGTAGAACATCTTGGCGGCAAGATGGCCGGCAAACCGATCCAGATCGTCTATGAAGACGATCAGTTCAAACCCGACGTCGGCAAGCAGAAATCCGAGAAGCTGGTCCAGCAAGACAAGGTCAACTTCGTTTCTGGCTACATCTGGTCGAACGTGCTGCTCGCCTCCCTCAAGACCGTCGTCGACGAGGGCGACACGATCCTGGTCGGCGCCAATGCCGGCCCCTCGCAGATCGCGGGCGAGCTCTGCAACAAGAACTTCTTCTCGACCTCGTGGCAGAACGACCAGACGCCGATGGCGATGGGCGAGTACCTGAACAAGAAGGGCGTGAAGAGCCTCTACCTGATGGGTCCGAACTACGCCGCCGGCAAGGACATGCTGGCGGGCGTGCAGCGCACCTACAAGGGCAAGATCGCCGGCGAGGATTTCACCAAGTGGCCCGATCAGCTCGACTTCTCGGCCGAGCTCGCCAAGATCGCGCAGGTGAAGCCGGCCGGCATCTTCATCTTCTACCCCGGCGCGCATGGCGTTCAGTTCCTGAAGCAGTACGTGCAGGCCGGCCTCAACAAGACCATCCCGCTCTACCAGGTGTTCTCTATCGACGCGATCACGCTGCCGCAGCAGGGCGAACTGGCGCTCGGCACACTGGGCGCCCAGGAATGGGTCAACGACCTGCCGAACGAGCAGAACAAGCGCTATGTCGCCGACTTCAAGAAGAAGTACGGCGTCTATCCCTCCTACTATGGCGCGCAGAGCTACGATGCGATCATGCTGATCGATTCCGCAGTCGAAGCCCTGAAAGGCGATCTCAGCGACAAGGCCAAGATCCGTGCCGAGCTCATGAAGGCCAACTTCAAGTCGCTGCGCGGCGGCTTCAAGTTCAACACCAACCATTTCCCGATCCAGAACTTCTACATCCAGGAAGCAGTGAAGGATGCGGAGGGCAAGATGACCGTGAAGACCATCGCCACAGCGATCACCGACGGCAAGGATTCGTACTACCAGAAGTGCGCAATGAAGTGAGGCTCCTGGCGACAGTCGACGACGGGAGCGCGTCATTGCGCTCCCGTTTCGTTTGCGGGGGACGATGGACTATCTGCTGATCCAGGTACTGAACGGTGTGCAGCTCGGCTTGCTGATGTTCCTGCTCGCCGCCGGACTGACCCTCACCTTCGGCATCATGGATCTCGTCAACCTGGCGCACGGCTCGCTCTACATGATGGGCGCCTACTTCGCCTGGACGTTGATCGGCTGGACCAATTCCTTCGTGCTGGGCGCGCTGCTGGCCCTGCCGGCCTGCTTCCTGCTGGGCGTGATCGTCGAGATCGTGGTGGCGCGCCGGCTTTATGCCCGCGACCATCTCGACCAGGTGCTGGCAACCTTCGGCCTGATCCTGTTCTTCAACGAGCTGGTGCGCGCGATTTGGGGCCCGGAGGGCCGCAGCATCGCAGTGCCCGCCTTCCTGAACCGCACGGTGAACATCCTGCCGGGCGTGCCCTACCCCGCCTATCGCTTCGCCCTGATCGTGGTCGGCACTATCGTTGCGATCCTGCTCGCCTGGCTGGTCGCACGGACAAGGGTCGGCATGCTGATCCGCGCCGGGGCCTCGAACCGGCGCATGATCGCGGCGCTCGGCGTCAATATCGAGCTCTTGTTCAGCCTTGTGTTCGGCCTTGGCGCGGTCTTCGCCGGGCTCGCCGGCCTGATGGCCGCGCCCATCGCCTCGGTCAAGATCGGCATGGGCGACGATATCCTGATCGTGGCCTTTGTGATCATCGTCATCGGCGGCATCGGCTCGATCAAGGGTGCCTTCGTCGCCGCCATGGTCGTCGGCCAGATCGATATCGTCGGCCGCGCCTTCCTGCCCGATTTTCTGAAGACCTTCATGGGAGCAGCCAGCGCCTCCGCTGCCGCACCTGCGATCTCCCAGGTGTTGATCTATATCGTCATGGCCGCCGTCCTGGTCTGGCGTCCCACCGGCCTGTTCGGGCAGCGCACCTAGATGGCCGGGCTGCTTTCGGCTCTGCGCACACCGCGCGGCATCGTCACGGTGTTTCTGTTGCTCGTGCTCGCGGTCCTGCCACTGCTGACACAGGCCTTCGACCAGCGCTACCTGCTGTCTGTCAGCACCCGCATCGTGATCTGGTCGATTGCCGCAGTCAGCCTCAACGTGATCCTAGGCTACGGTGGGCTGGTAAGCTTCGGCCATGCCGCCTTCCTCGGCATCGGCGGCTATGCGGTCGGCATCCTGTCGGCCGAAGGGTTTGAAAGCGGCTGGCTGCAATGGCCCGTCGCCATCCTCGTCGCCGTTGTCTGGGCGACGCTGATCGGCGCACTGTCGCTCAGGACACGTGGCGTCTATTTCATCATGATCACGCTCGCCTTCGCCCAGCTCGTCTATTATCTCAGCTCGGGCCTGGCGGCTTATGGCGGCGACGATGGCCTCAACATCAGCCGCAGCCGCTTCCCAGGCTTGATCGATCTGCGCGACAAGGCCGCCTTTTATTGGCTCTGCTTCGTGCTCCTGTGCGGCACGCTCTGGTTCTGCAGCCGGCTCGTCCATTCCCGCTTCGGCTACGTGCTGCGCGGCGCCAAGTCGAACGAGCTACGCATGACGGCGCTCGGCTTCCCGGTCTTCCGCTATCGCCTCGTCGCCTTCGCTCTCGCCGGTGCCTTCGGCGCGCTGGCCGGCATCCTGCTCGCCAATGACGGCGCCTACATTTCGCCCGCGATGATGTCGTGGGTGAAATCAGGCGATCTCATCGTGATCGTCGTGCTGGGCGGCATCGGCGCGCTGTTCGGCCCGCTCTATGGCGCCGTCGCCTTCTTCGTCGTCGAAGAGTTCTTGCCTCCCCTGCTCGACCTCCTGCATCGCGGTTGGGGGGAATACTGGCAGATCGTGTTCGGCCCGCTCCTGGTCATGATCGCGCTCTATGCACGCGGCGGAATCGATTCACTTCTGGGTCGTCGCCGTGACTGAGCCGCTGCTCCAGGCCGATGCCCTCGTCAAACGCTTCGGCGGCCTGCTCGCCACCGACAATGTCGCGATCAATGTGATGGCGGGCGAGATCCATGCCCTGATCGGGCCCAACGGCGCCGGCAAGACGACGCTGGTCGGCCAGCTTACCGGAAACCTGCGCCCCGACTCGGGGACCATCCGCTTCGCTGGCCGCGACGTGACGCGGCTTCCAATCCACGCACGGGTCCAGCTCGGGCTCGCCCGCTCGTTCCAGATCACCTCTGTGCTGCGCGAATTTACCACCCTCGACAACGCGGCACTCGCCGTCCAGGCGCATGATGGCCACTCCTTCCGTTTCCTGGCCGACGCGCGCTGCGACGGCCGTCTGCGTGACCTTGCTCTTCGCAATCTGGAAACGGTCGGCCTCGGCCCGCGCGCCCACACGCTCGCTTCCGCGCTGAGCCATGGCGAACAGCGCCAGCTCGAGATCGCGATGGCGCTCGCGGGGGCGCCGAAACTCCTGCTGCTCGACGAGCCTATGGCCGGCATGGGTGCCGACGAATCGCGACGCCTGGTGGCATTGCTGCGCGGATTGAAAGAGCGCTGCGGCATGCTGCTGATCGAGCATGACATGGACGCTGTCTTTGCCCTCGCCGACCGCATCACCGTGCTGGTCTACGGCCGCGCCATCGCTTCGGGCACGCCCGATCAGATCCGCAGCAACGCCGAGGTGCGTCAAGCCTATCTCGGCGAGGGGGTACTCTGATGCTGCGCGTGCGCGAGCTCACGGGCTTCTATGGCGCATCCCAGGCCTTGTTCGGCATGGAGCTGTCGGTCGATGCCGGCGAGGTCGTGACCCTGATGGGTCGCAACGGCATGGGCAAGACCACGACCGTTCACGCGATCATGGGCATGCTTTCGGCCCGTCGCGGCGTTGTCGAGTTCGATGGCCGCCGACTCGACCAGCTGCCGTCCTTCCGCATCGCCCGTCTCGGGCTCGGCCTCGTTCCGGAGGGCCGGCAGATCTTTCCCAACCTGTCGGTGCGCGAGAACCTGGTGGCAGCGTCCGCCAATCGTGGCGAACGCCGCGATCCCTGGACGCTCGAACGCGTCTTCGCCCTTTTTCCGCGGCTGGCCGAGCGCCAGAAGAATGGCGGCAACCAGCTTTCCGGCGGCGAGCAGCAGATGTTGGCGATCGGCCGCGCACTGATGACCAATCCAAAGCTGCTCATTCTCGACGAAGCGACCGAGGGCCTGGCGCCGCTCATCCGCGAAGAGATCTGGTCATGCCTTCGGCGTCTCAAGGCGGAGGGCCAGGCCATCCTGGTGATCGACAAGAATGTTGGCGCCCTGATCGGCCTCGCCGACCGCCACCACATCGTTGAGAAGGGCCGCGTCGTCTGGTCCGGCACCTCGCAGGCGCTGGCCCACGACAGCACGCTGCAGCATCGATATCTCGGCGTTTAGCGACAAGCACTCAGCCTGATCCGAAAGACCGCGCCTCGTTCGCTCGGACACAGGATGACGTCGCCGCCGTAGGCCCGAGCGTAACGACGCGCGATGGCGAGCCCGAGTCCAGTTTTGCCGCTGTCCCGACCCGTCGTGAAAAAGCGATCAAATATGCGGTCGGCATTGTCGGGCGGAATACCGGGGCCGTTGTCGGCCACGTCGACCGTCACCTGGCGCGGATCGGCAAAACCGGAAAGCACCACCGAGACGCCCGGCCCACCATGCTGGTGGGCATTCTCGAGGAGGTTCGACAAGATAATGTCGAACGACGTCCGATCTATCGCCGCTGGCATCGAGGATGGCAGGTCCTTCATCACCACGCTGCGGCCTTTGCGGCAGGAGTCTTCGGCGATTTCGGCCAGGGCGACCGCCAGATCGCAGTTTTCCCTGCCCTGAGGCATCAGCGCATCTGCACGCGCCAGATCGAGAATGCGGCGAACGAGTCTCTCCAGACGTACCGTGTCGCCGAGGATATTCGACAGGAATCGGCAGCGCTCTTCATTCGACATCTCATCGAAGTGATCCTGCAGCAGCTCTGCGCTGCCGCGAATGCTCGTCAATGGCGTCTTGAACTCGTGGCTGATCCCCAATGCCAGATCCCGCGCATAGTCGGCACGCGCTTCCAACGTCTGAGCAATCGACACGATCGACTCGGAAAGGGAGCACGCCTCCCTCGTCATCGGCGATCGGATCGGCTGTACCGCCCTGATCTCGCCGCGGGCGACACGCTGCGCCATATCCGCAAGCTGCCGAGTCGGTCGAACAACCGCCAGGCCGGTGAACCAAGCCAGCGCGGCCACCGTCGCCATGAGCACAAGCACTGTCTTCACTAGCACCCAGCGCTTGCCGTAAAGAGTCTGGATAATGTCACGGGGCGTCCGGGAAACCAGGATCGCCCCCAGAACATGGCCCTCCGCCAAGACCGGCAAGGCGACGAACACCCTCAGGTCCGAATTGCGGCTGATCGATTCCCAGCCGACATCGGGATGATGCCTGATCCGCTGTCGCACTACCGTCGTCGGTGCTCCTTTCAGAGCGTAGGCCACCTCCTCCTGGCCTCCGAGGCTGAAACCGACATCGGTCTTGGCAGTCGAAGAAACAATGACCCCTGCCGCATCGACGATCCGAATCGCAGCAAGAGTCATCTTCTGTGCGCCTTCGACAATGGCCGACAGTGACCGTGCAATCCTCTCGCTAACCGGTTCCGGCGGCCGCTGGCCAAAGACCGCATCGGGTGCCGGCGGCAGGATGCGTATCTCGGCAAGATCGAGTTTCGGCACGAGGGTGAGCCAACGCCCGTCCGCTTTGCCCGACAGGGAGTTGTTCCAGGGAGCTTCCACCATGGGCATCATGCGCAAAGCGCCGGCCGGAGCCTGTTCCAGCCACGCCGAGCGGTAGGCTGCCGACAAGACGGCCGCCTGCGCCAGCAACTCCGCCTCCGTCTGTCGCAGGAGCGCGCTTTCGTACAGGCGAAGAATACCGATGCCCACGAGCGGCAGCAGCAACACGACGAGATAAGCGGCAAGGAGGAGGCTGCGGATACCCGGCAGGCGACGACGCCAAGGCATCATGTCAGCCTGCCGCCAGCTTGTAGCCGACGCCATGCACTGTCTCGATCGGATCACCGCCGACTGTTTGGAATTTCGCGCGGATATGCCGGATGTGACTGTCGATCGTGCGATCGCTTACGAAGCGGGCATTTTCATAGGCTACCGCCATCAAGTTGTCGCGCGTGAATGCCCGGCGCGGCTGAGCCGCGAACGCCTGCAGCAAGGCGAACTCCGTCGCAGTCACGGCAACCTCCACTCCGGCCCAGGACACAGTGCGGCCCTCGCGATCGACGCAGAGCTTGCCGTGGACCAGCTTGTCGGCACTTGGGCCATTCACGGAGCTGCCCTGCCGGCGCAACACGGCATTCACTCGTGCCACGAGTTCGCGCGGACTGAACGGCTTAACGATGTAGTCGTCTGCGCCAAGCTCCAATCCGAGGATCCGGTCGACTTCTTCATCCTTCGCCGTGAGGAAGATGATCGGCACATCAGAGCTTGCTCGCAACCGCAGGCATACCGCGGTGCCATTGAGTTCAAGCATCATGATGTCAAGGATGACCAGTGTCGGTCGTTCATGCGCCACAATATCGAGGGCTGTCCGCCCATTCGCCGCCGTGAGCGTCCGATAGCCGGCCCGACGCAATGCGAAGCAAACAACCTCGCGAATATGCGCATCGTCGTCGACAACAAGGATCTTTCGCATGCCCCGCGAGTCTAGCGGCCGAAACGTGCCTGTCGACAGCTCGACGCGCATTTGCACAAAATCTCCACAACCCCTGGACGGATACTGCACAGGCCGAGGTCAGGATGGGACCGCACCATGGGAGAGTTCCATCATGTCCGCCGTCGTCATCCCGGCACCTGCGCCAACCTCCGATCAGACGGGCTTCTTCCGGCTGGCGTTCAACTATCTGACTGGCAATAGCCTCGTGGCTCGAGCGCTCCTGTTGGCCGCCGTAACGCTGTTGCTCCAAGTGCCGCTCAACCTCGTCAACGGCATCGTGGCCGACCGGCAGGCACACCAGGCTGTCGCTATCAACAGCGTGACGGCCTCCTGGGGTGGCCCGCAGACATTTGTCGGCCCAACGATCATCGTGCCCTATGCTGTCGCGAACCAGATCCGATCATTCGCATTGCTGCCGGAGAAATTGACCATCGACGCCAAGGTCACGCCCGAGCAACGTCGGCGAGGGCTTCTTGCAGTGACGGTCTTCACAGCAAACCTCGACGTCGTTGCCCAGTTCGATATCGCGGCTTTGCGCAACCTGCCCTCCGACGACCGACGAATCGATTGGGCTGCAGCCAGCGCCACTCTGGGATTAACCGACATCAAGTCGATCAACGTCGCCACAGCAGATATCGACGGTGAGAAAATCGACTGGAAAGGCGGCGCAACCACCGCCTTAACCGGCCTCTACGCTTCACTCAAATCAGCCGACATCAAGAATCGGGATACCATAGTCGTCCGCTTTCACGTCAGCTTCACGGGCAGCGGCAGTTTCTCGATGATCCCGCTCGGCAAGCGAACAGAAGCCACCGTCAATTCGTCATGGCCGTCGCCGAGCTTCATCGGCCGCTACCTTCCGGTCACGCAATCCATCGACAAGGACGGCTTTCGAGCCAGTTGGTCGACCTCCTATCTGGGCCGCGGCTATGGTCAGTTATGGGATGGAACGGTCGAGAACGATCCCATGGAACGCACGGTCCTGGACTCCGCGTTCGGGGTCACGCTGCTCAATCCAGTCGACGCCTATCGCGAAACCGACCGGGCGATCAAATATGGCATCGTCATCATTGGGCTGACCTTCACGATCAGCCTGCTCCTCGAGCTCGCCACCGGAACTCGGCTCTCGGCAGCGCAGTACAGTCTCATCGGTCTGTCGCTCTGCATTTTCTATCTGCTGCTGCTATCCTTCGCCGAACGGATCGGCTTCGGCCCCGCCTATGTCGGCAGTGCCTCGGCGGTGGTTGCGCAGGCAGCCATCTACAATTGGGCCCTACAGCGCCGCCTGGGACCGGCAATTGTCTTCGCCGTCGTGTTGGCTACGCTGTATGCGGTTCTCTATGTCCTGCTGGAACTTGAAGACATGGCACTTCTCAGCGGTTCCCTGCTGTTGTTCACCATCCTGTCAATGGCCATGTGGTTCACTCGGAACCTGCATCGAACGAGCATAGCTTGAGCGGGCGCGGCCACCTGTCGGTGGCCGCTTGCCTTTCACAACTCGCACCGGAATGATGCGGCCGTTTGTCTGGCTGCCTGTTCGGAGAAACTCGATGCGTCTTGGCTGTCTCGCCTGCCTGCTGCTCTTCCTCGCCGGACCCGCCTTCGCCCAGAAGCAGGTCGACGTCTACAACTGGTCGGATTACATCGCTGAAGACCAGCTCAAGACCTTTGAGCAGGAGACAGGCATCAAGGTCAACTACACGACCTACGATTCCAACGAGATCCTCGACGCCAAGCTCAGGACCGGACATTCGGGCTACGACGTCGTCGTGCCCACAGCCTCGCCCTTCTTCGTGCGCCAACTCGCCGCCAAGCTCTACCTGCCGCTTGACCGGTCGAAGCTCAGGAACTGGGGCAATCTCGATCCCAAGATCATGGAGCAGCTTGCCAAGTACGACCCCGGCAATGCGCATGCCATTCCCTGGATGTGGGGAACGGTCGGCATCGGCTACAATGTGGCGGCGATCAAGAAGCGCATGCCAAACGCGCCGGTGGACTCGCTTGCCCTGATCTTCGATCCGACGATCGTGTCGCACTTCGTCGATTGCGGGGTGATGATGCTCGACAGCGCAACCGACATCCTTCCGGCGGCGCTGAAGTATCTCGGCCTCGACCCGGACTCCCGGGATACGGCCGACCTGAAAAAGGCCGCTGACGTAGTCAAGGCGGTACGACCTTACATTCGCAAGTTCCACTCCTCTGAGTACATCAATGCGCTCGCCGGTGGCGATATCTGTCTCGCCTTCGGCTATTCGGGCGACATCCTGCAGGCGCGCAACCGCGCGGCCAAGGCTGCCGAGAAGCGTGAGATCGCCTACGCTCTGCCCAAGGAGGGCGCCCTGCTCTGGATCGATGTCGCCGCGATCCCGAAGGACGCGCCGCATCCCGACGAGGCCTACCGGTTCCTCGATTTCATGCTCGATCCCAAGGTTGCGGCGACCTCGAGCGCGATCACCGGCTACGCCAACGGCAACGCCGCGGCGACATCGCTGCTCGCCAAGTCGATCTCGGAAGATCCCGCCATCTATCCGTCGGCAGAGGTGCGTGCCAAACTCTACACAATCACCGCTGCCACCGCCGCTGAGGTGCGCGCTCGCACGCGGCTCTGGACTGCGATCAAGACCGGACGATGAACGAAACGTTGACGCCGATACGGGGAAGCTGGCCTCGTGCGCTGTGGGCTGGCCTGCTCTCGTTCTATCAGCCCGGCCTCGGCCAAGTATATGCCGGCACATGGCGGCTAGGTGTCGTTCTGTTCCTGATCGCAACAGCGGGAGGAATTCTTGCCGTTGCCCCTACGTGGATCGCCGTGCCGACGCCTGCTGCCGTTGCGATTTTTGCTGCAGATATTGCAATACTTGGGACATTCCAGCTCGGCGTCGCTATCGACGCAGTGCGGCGCGTCAGGAGGTCAGGGCATCCGGTTTCCAGGCCTTGGCACCGATCCACCTGGATCGCCGCCGTCATTGTCATCCCTTTGTCGATTGGCCTACAAAGCGTGCTCGTCAGCACAGCGGGCTGGCATTCGTTCGTCGTCTATTCGGGCTCAGGAATGCCGAGCTTGATGGAGGGCGACTATGTCTTTGTCGACACCCGACACTATTCCGGAAGTTCGCCTACTTATGGAGATATGATCGTTCTTCGTGATCCGAGAACACATGCCGTCGCATATATGATGCGCGTCGTCGGTCTGCCCGGCGATCGAATCCAACTGTCGAAGGGGATCCTTCTTCTGAATGGGCAGCCTGTCCATCGTGAAAGCGCCGGGCCCTGGGAACACGCCTCCAGTTCAAGTATCTTTGCGAAGACATATGAACTGTTTAGAGAGACACTGCCGAACGGACGCGCTTACGACATCCTTCAGCTCGACGCGAACGAGATTCTGGGAAACACAAAGGAATATCGTGTTCCATCTGACAACTTCTTCGTCCTCGGCGACAACCGGGACAACAGCCTCGACAGCCGCGTGCCAAACGCCGTTGGCTTTGTCCCACGGGCAAATATAGTCGGCCAGGCCCACACCATTTATTGGTCGTCGGATCTGACCCGTCTTTTTCGGCGCGTAGAGTAAGGCGTGGAGTGAATTCCCAACCGATCGTCCGCATCGAGAAGCTCGCCAAACGATTCGGCGAGATCGAAGCCGTGGCCGGTGTCGATCTTGAGATCGTGCGTGGCGAATTGTTCGCCCTGCTGGGTGGCTCGGGTTGCGGCAAGACCACGCTTCTGCGCCTGCTTGCCGGCTTCGAGACACCTGATGCCGGGCGCATCCTGATCGACGGACAGGATATGACCGGCGTGTCGCCGCACCTGCGGCCCGTCAACATGATGTTCCAGTCCTACGCTCTTTTCCCGCACATGGATGTTGCGGCAAATGTCGCCTACGGCTTGCGGCGCGAGCGGGTGCCGAAGCAGGAGATCAGAACGCGCGTGGCTGAAGCGCTGGCACTGGTAAAGCTTGACGGCCATGGCGCCCGCAGACCGGCACAACTTTCCGGCGGCCAGCGCCAGCGGGTGGCGCTCGCCCGCGCACTGGTAAAGCGACCCAAGCTTCTGCTGCTCGACGAGCCGCTGGCCGCGCTCGATCGCAAGCTGCGCGAGGGCACACGGTTCGAGTTGGTACGCCTGCAGGAACAACTCGACCTCACCTTCATCGTCGTGACGCATGACCAGGAGGAGGCGATGTCGATGGCGAGCCGGCTCGCCGTGATGGATGCCGGCCGCATCGCGCAAATTGGCACGCCGCATGAGCTTTACGAACATCCGGCATCGCGCTTCGTCGCGGATTTCATCGGCATCGCCAACATCCTCGATCTTGGCAACGGGCAATGGCTTGCGTTGCGACCGGAAAAGATCACGCTTTCCATCGGCCGCCCCGACATGGCACAGGCCATTTCCGGCGAGGTTGTCGATATCGCCTACGAGGGCGATCGTTCCCTCTATCGTATCGCCGTCAAGGGTGGGCCCGTGATGCTGGTCTCCCGCACCAACACCGTCCGCACCTCCGAGGAGGCCTTCCGTCGCGGCCAGACCGTCTGGCTCGGCTGGAACAACGACGCGGGGCAGGTGCTTGATGGGTAGGAAGTCGGCTGCCGGTGACCTGACGATGCGCGCCGTCATCGCCCTGCCCTTTGCCTGGCTGATCCTGTTCTTCCTGCTGCCCTCCGCCCTGGTACTGGCGATCGCGCTGGGAACGAACGCCCCCGATGCGGCGCCCCCGGTCGAGCTTGGCTGGAGCCTCGCCAATTTCGGGCTGCTCTTCACCGACGATCTCTACGTCGCAGCGTGGCTGAGCTCGCTGCGCATCGCTGCCACCTCGACGCTTGCCGCACTCCTGCTCGGCTATCCCATGGCCTACGCCATCGCGCGCACACGGCCCGAGCGGCGGCCGCTCCTGCTGATGCTGGTGGTGCTGCCGTTCTGGACCTCATTCCTGATCCGTGTCTATGCCTGGATGGGGCTGTTGGCCGAGAACGGCATCCTGAACCAGGTCCTGCGCTGGTCAGGTCTGGCCGCCCATCCCGGCACGATCCTCGGCACCGAATGGGCGGTGCATCTCGGCATCGTCTACGGCTACCTGCCCTTCATGGTGCTGCCGCTCTACGCCACGCTGGAGAAGCTCGACTGGAGTCTCCTTGAAGCTGCAGCCGATCTCGGCGCCCGGCCGATCGCCGCCTTCTTCACGGTCACTCTGCCGCTCTCCCTGCCCGGTATCGTCGCCGGCTGCCTGATGGTCTTCATTCCGGCGGTCGGCGAGTTCGTGATCCCCGACCTGCTGGGTGGCACGGGAACGCTGATGATCGGCAAGGTATTGTGGGATGAGTTCTTCACCAACGCCGACTGGCCGATCGCTTCAGCCGTGGCCATCTGCCTGCTGGTGCTGCTCGTCGGCCCGATTGCACTGTTCCAGCGCCAGCAGGCCCGAAGCCTGGAGCGGCGCTGATGGTCGGTCGGGCCCGCTTTGCGTTCACGGTGCTCTGTTTCGGCTATGCCTTCCTCTATGTGCCGATCGCGCTGGTGATCGCCTATTCGTTCAATGCCTCTCGACTGGTCACGGTCTGGGCGGGTTTCTCGCTGCACTGGTGGCAGGCCCTGCTGCACAATGAGGCCATGCTGTCGGCCGCCTGGCTATCGCTGCGCATCGCGCTGGTGAGTGCCACGCTGTCGACACTGCTGGGGCTCGCCGCCGGCTACGTGCTGGCGCGAGTCCCGCGCTTTCCCGGCCGCATGCTGTTCGGCAGTCTGGTGATCGCCCCCATGGTCATGCCCGAGGTTGTGATGGGCATCTCCATGCTGCTGCTGTTCGTCGGCTCGCAGCAATTCTTAGGCGGCCCGGATCGCGGCTTCCTGACCATCGTGATCGGCCATACGACCTTCTCGCTCTCGTTCGTCGCCATCGTGGTGCAGGCGCGGTTGGCCGATTTCGACCGCTCGCTCGAGGAAGCGGCGATGGATCTTGGCGCCACGCCTTGGACCACTTTCCGCACCGTCACCTTGCCGCTGATCGCGCCGGCGCTGGGCTCAGGCTGGCTTCTCGCTTTCACACTGTCGCTCGACGATCTCATCATGACGCAGTTCGTAGCCGGCGCGGCCACACAAACTCTACCCATGCGGGTCTATTCGAGCGTGCGTCTGGGCGTCGATCCGCAGATCAATGTGCTTGCGACAATCATCGTCGCCGTGGCTGCTGCGGCGCTGATTGTCTCCGTCCGGCTGACGCGGCGGTGACAAATTCATCCTTGCCCCTTCAATGGCGTTGACAACAAGCGTGCTTGGTGACTGGATAATCATCTCGCATCCGACGAGGAGGTTTTGATGCTTCCACCGGGCAAGCGCGCCGCGATGATTGTCGATGCAAACATTCGGGCATCGGCATAGCGGAATTCACGGGTGACGCGCCGGGAGCGGCCCTCGCGGGTCGCATCAGTCAGGCCAGACCCCAATTTGGCCGCTCTCGGTGTGCGGTTCCTCTAGATAGAAATGATCCGCCAAAAGGCGAGCGCCGTCTTCATTAGGCAGACAGGCGGTTCGCCCATTTTTCCGACCAAACGTTCAGCGGCAGGAACAGGTGCAGCAGTTCCTTGCCCAGCGTCGTGAGTCGGTAGCCACTGGCGTCATCGAGCTCGACCAGTTTTGTTGCGCGCAGCTCCGCCAGCCGCTCGTTGACGATAGTAGGGCTGGCGCCAATCGCCACCTGCAGCTCGCGAAAGCGTTTGGGCTCCTCGCGCAATTCCCAGATCAACCGTAGCACCCAGCGCCGCCCAAGCAGATCAAGCAGCAGCATGATCGGCCGGCCACTCTTCGAGCCGCGCGCCGGACGTCCGGGCAGGATGGGCTTCACCATCTATTTCGCTCCGTTGCTACATTTTCTGTAGCGGATGATACAGCAGATTGCTACAGAAACTGTAGCAATCACGATGGACCCCCACCATGCCTCGCATCACGCCCGCCGATCACCCTTATGAACCCGCCATCGCTGATGCCCTGGACCACATCATGCCGCCGGGAATCGAGCCCCTGGTGTTGTTTCGCACCATGGCGCGCAGTCCACGTATCTTCGCCAAGCTCTTTGCCGGAGGCCTCCTCGACAAGGGACCGCTCAGCCTGCGCCAGCGCGAGCTGGTGATCGATCGCACCACGGCGCGGCTCGGCTGCGAATACGAATGGGGCATCCATGTCGCCTTGTTCGCCGAGCGGGTGGAATTCGGTGAGGCCGAGATCGCCGCCACGGTCACCGACGGCGCGGACGCCCGATGTTGGTCGCTGCCCGAGCAGGCTTTGGTGGCGCTGGTCGATGACCTGGTGGATCACCACACGATTGGCGATGGAATATGGCACGCCTTGGCTGCACATTTCGACGAGGCGCAGATCCTCGAAGCCATCGCGCTTGTCGGCTATTACCACACGATCAGTTTTCTTTGTAACGGCCTGCAACTCCCCCGCGAAAGCTACGCCGCGCGCTTTCCCCGTCAGCCGCTCGCGATGATCCCGGCGATGCGCCCATGACTCGCCCTCACCTCGTGACGTCCCAGGCTGGGACCTGCGATCAACAAGCTCGGATATCGTCAGCGTCGCCATATTTCTGGTAAGTGCCGCAGGGCATTCTCAACGAGGAGGTCGCGTGTACCTGCCTGTTGTCAACAGTCGGTCGAGTCCCAGAATCGCAAGTCCGAAGACGAGACCCCAGAAGGCGGAGCCCACCCCCATCAGCGTAATGCCCGAGACGGTGACGGCGAGGGTTCCTGCCGCCGCAAGGCGATCCTGATCGGCCGAGAGCGCTGCACCCATGGCACTCGCCGTCGAGCCCAGGAGGGCCGTGCCCGCCACCGTCGCCAGAAGTGCCGGCGGCAGTGCAGCGAACAGCCCGACCAGCGACGCGCCAAAGAGGCCGATCAGGCCCCACCACAGTGCATAGAACGGACCCGTCATCCAGCGCCGGGCAGGATCGGGATGGGCATCGGGCCCGGTGCATAATGCTGCCGAAATGGCGGCGAGGTTGGAGGTATGCGCGCCCAGGAAGGCCGTGCCCAGCGAGACCACGCCAGTGACAGCCAGCACAGGCTGGGTTGGCGGCTGATAGCCCGAGGCACGCAGCACCGCGAAGCCCGGCAGGTTCTGCGATGCCATCGTCACCAGATAGAGCGGCATGCCAAGCCCGATCAATGTTGGCACATCCCAGATCGGGCCCTGGACGATGAGTGTCGAGACACCGAGCGTGGGAATCGGTTTCACCAGACCGAGCGACCAAGCCAACACCGCGCCCGCAATCAGAACGATCAGCGAGGCAAAGGTCGGCAGCAAGACCCGGGACACAAGGAACAGCCCGATCATCGACAGGACCAACAGCGGCTGGTGCGGCACCTCCTCGAACATCGCCATCACGAGATGCAGCAGGATGCCCCCCAGCATGGCCGCAGCAATGCTGGACGGAATCCGCTCGATCAGTCGTCCGAGCGGCCGGATCGCCGCCGTCAACAGGATCAGCACCGCCGATACGACGAACGCTCCAATAGCAGCGCGAAAGCTCGGCACACCCGCCGTCGAGGCGATCAGGGCGGCGCCAGGCGTCGACCAGGCAGTGATGATCGGCATGCGATAACGGACGCTCAGCACCAGCGCACTCAGCGCCGTGGCGATGCCGAGCCCCGATACCCACGAGCTCGCCTCGGCTGGCGTCGCCCCGACCGCCTGTGCTGCAGCAAGCACGACCGGCAACGTGCCGCCCACGCCCGCGACCGTCGCGACCAGCGCCGCCGTCGCGACGGATACGAATTCGGATTTCATCGATCTCTGTGTGGTTGCCGCCGGCTTGCCGACAGTCATGCGCATGTTCCGGAAAATGCAAGGCGGTGACCATAGCGGTGCATGAAATAAATGCCAGTCAGCGAAACGTGCCGCTTGAGCTTTCTTGCGATCGCTCTCAAGTGTTGCGGCAGGAGGAATATCGCCGCATGCTGCCGCTATCCGATACGCTTGTCCTGGATCTCACCCAGGTGATCGCCGGCCCCACCGCCGGCCAGATGCTGGGCGACATGGGTGCCGACGTGATCAAGGTCGAGCCACTGCAGGGTGAGCACTTCCGCCCGCATTTCGGTGGCGCCTGGGTGCCGTCGATGAACCGCAACAAGCGTGGCCTGGCGCTCGACCTGCGCACGGCAGGCGGGCGCGAGGTGCTGACGCGGCTCGTGCGCAAGGCCGACGTGTTCATGGAGGCCTTTACGCCTGGCGTCATCGATAAGCTGGGCTTCGGCTGGGATGTCGTTGCGAAGGAGAATCCGCGGCTCGTCTATGCCTCGATCTCGGGTTACGGCCAGACTGGTCCCTATTCGCACCGTGCCGGCTACGATCCCTGTATCCAGGCCGAGATCGGACTGATGGACGCGACCGGACCGTATCAAGGCGAGATGTGCCGCGTCGGCACCGCCCCGATCGACTACTGCACCGGTTCGTTCTGCGCCGCCGGTATCGCCTTTGCGCTGCTTGCGCGCCACAAGACCGGCAAGGGCCAGCGACTCGACCTGTCGCTGTTCGATGTCGGCATGCACATGATGAGCCACTGGATCACCAACCATGGGCTCACCGGCGAGGATCCAGAGCGCATGGGCACGTCGAATTCTCTGATCTGTCCGTTGCGCGTCTTCCCGACTCGCACTCAGCCGATCTTCGTCGCCGGGACCAACGACGCCTTCTGGCGCATCCTCTGCACCGCACTCGGTCGCAAGGATTGGCTCGACGACAAGCGCTTCGCCACCAACGCCGACCGCGTCGCCCATCGCTCGATCCTCGAAGCGATGATCGAGGCGCATTTTCTGGATCACACTGCCGACGAGCTCTTGGACAAGCTGATCCCGGCCGGCATGGCCTGCTCCGCCGCCTACAAGGTGAGTGACGTCGTACAGAATGCGCATACCAAGGCGCGCGGCAGCGTGCTGGAGATCGATTATCCGGACCTGGGCCCGGTGAAGTCGGCCAACAACCCCATAAAGCTCTCCGACGCACCGGTCGAGACACGGCGTAGGTCGCCGAAGGTCGGTGAGCACACCGTCGAGATCATGCGGGAAGTGGGCTATACCGATTCCGAAATCGCCTCCCTCAAGGACGCCAAGGCCGTCGCCATCGCATGAAGATCGTCTATTCCGACAAGCACGCCATCCACGATCCGCAGACCTTCTTTGTGCGCGGTGTGAAGCACCGCAGCACCGAGCAGCCCGAACGTGCCACGCGCCTGCTGGCCGCCGCTAAGGAGGGCGGACACGAAATCGTCGCTTCCAAGAGCCATGGCACAGGTCCGGCGGCGACGGTGCATACGCCGGAATATCTCGACTTCCTGCAAATCGCCGCGCGCGACTGGGCCAAATTGCCCAACGCCTCGCCCGAAGTGCTGCCCAACATCCATCCGGCGCGCCAGCCGGCCACTTATCCGAAGGCATTGGCCGGCCGCGCCGGTTGGCATCAGGTCGACCTTGCTTGCCCGATTGGGCCCGGCACCTGGGACGCCGCCCTTGCCGCGAGCGAGACTGCAGTCACGGCGGCAGATCTCGTGCTCGACGGCGCGCGCGAGGCCTATGCGCTCTGCCGGCCTCCCGGCCACCATGCCTTCGCCGACATGGCCGGTGGCTTCTGCTTCCTGAACAACACGGCGGTCGCGGCGCAGCGCCTGCGCAGCAGGCATCCGCGTGTGGCGATCCTCGATGTCGACGTCCACCACGGCAATGGCACGCAGGGCATTTTCTACGAACGGTCCGACGTGCTCACGGTGTCGATCCACGCCGATCCCGACAACTACTACCCCTACTTCTGGGGCCATGCTCACGAAACAGGAGCAGGCGCGGGCCAAGGCTTCAACCTCAATCTGCCGCTGCCGGTCGGTTCCGGCGACGCGCCATGGCTTGCTGCCGGCGACGCGGCTTCGCAGCGCATCCGGGAGTTCGCGCCGACGGTGCTGGTGATCGCACTGGGACTCGATGCCAGCGAGAGCGACCCCCTCCAGGGGCTGAAGGTCACCGGAGCCGGCTTCCATGCGATGGCGCGCAAAATCGCAGGCCTCGACCTACCTACGGTGCTGGTCCAGGAAGGCGGTTATCTCAGCGACGATCTCGGCCGCAACCTCGTGCAGTTCCTGTCGGGCTTCGAAAAGGGTCGGTAGCTTCCCAAGCTGATCTTGATCTTTCCTCCAGGCCATCTAATGTGGTCTGACCACGGCCTGACCAAATTCCAATGCTCGAAATAACCAAGCCTGAATCGGAGGAAAGCCAAAGCGGCGCGGCTCGGGTCTTTACCTTTTTCCGCGATCGATTGCTGTCGGGCGACCTGAAGGCCGGAGACCGGCTGCTGGCAGAGCGCGAACTGGCTCAGGCCCTGAATGTCAGCCGACCGGTGCTGCGCGAAGCCTTGCGCTCGCTGGCCATGCTCGGACTTGTCGACATCCAACACGGCCGTGGCACTTTCGTGCGCAGCGCCGACGCATCGGTGCTAGGTCAGGCGCTCACCCTCTGCCTCGCGCCCGAGCCCACTATCCTCGACGATGTCCTGCAAGCGCGAATCGCCATCGAATGCCAGGCCATTCGCGTTGCCTGCGAGCGTGCGAGCGAACGGGACCTGCAGGTGATCGCGAGCACCCTCGACAAGCTGGTCAGCTCGCTCGACGACCCCGAAAGAGGTGGCGAGGCCGACTATGCCTTCCATCTTGCAATCGTGCGGGCAAGTGGCAGCCGGTCGCTGATGAAGATCTACGAGGCCATTTCACCGCTCCTCATGCGTTCGCACATCGAGCGACGGCGCGATACCTTCCGCGAGCCCGCAATCACGTCCGGTCTCGTCGACGCTCATCGCGGCGTTTTCCTGTCGCTCGCCCGCCGCGACCCCGACGCAGCCGAGCGCGACCTGCGCGACCACTTCGCCATCGGCGACAACCTGCGCCGACGCAACCTCATCTCGGCCTATGAACCCAAGAGGAAACGCTCATGAAGATCGTTGTCGGCTCCGATCATGCCGGCTTTCCGATGAAGGCAGAATTGCTGGCCTTTCTTCACGAGTTGGGGCACGAGGTGCTGGATGTAGGCTCCTACGATCCACAGCCGGTCGATTTTCCCGACATCGCCCGCAAGGTGGCGGCTGCCATTAGCTCCGGTCAGGCCGAGCGCGGATTGATGATATGCGGCACCGGAGTGGGTGCCTCGATCGGCGCCAACAAGATGAAAGGCATTCGTGCCGCAGTTTGCCACGACGTGCATTCGGCACATCAGTCCGTAGAGCACGATGACGTCAACGTCATGTGCATAGGCGCCCAGATCGTCGGTCTCTGGCTCGCCAAGGATCTGGTCGCGGCCTACCTCAACGCCAAATTCTCCACGTCCGAAGAGTTTCGTCGGCGCGTGGCCAAACTCGCCGACATGGACGCGGAGCGGTAACCGATCGACAAGCCACCAAACGGAGGAGACGATGAAAAGAACGATGACAGCCTTTGCCGTCACCATGCTGGCGATGGTCGGCATCAACCACATGGCTTGCGCCGACGAGCTCGACGACATCAAGAAGGCGGGTAAGATCCGCATCGCCATCGATCTCGGCGTACCGCCCTACGGCATGACCGACGAGAAGCTGCAGCCGACCGGGCTCGACGTCGACACGGCGCAGGCGCTGGCCAAGGATTGGGGGCTTCAATTCGAACATGTGCCGACGACCGGCGCCTCGCGCATTCCGTCTCTGCAGACCGGCAAGGCCGACCTGGTGATCTCGAGCCTGTCCTACACACCCGAGCGCGCGAAGGTGATCGATTTCTCTCTGGGCTATGCCGTGTTGCGCACAGTGATCGCCGCCCCCAAGAGCATCAAGCTCAAAAGCTTGGCCGACTTGGATGGCAAGACGGTCGCTACCGTGCGAGGCACGACGCATGACACGCAGCTCACCAAGGAAGGTCCCAAGGGCATGAAGCTGGTGCGTTACGAGGACGACGCCACCGAGGCACAAGCCTTCCTGAGCGGCCAGGTCGACATCTTCTCCACGGCCGAAATGATCGTACCGCAGATCGACAAGAAAAATCCGGCGCGGCACGTCGAGATCAAGTTCGTGCTCGACAACTTCAAGCTCGCGGTCGGCGTGAAGAAGGGCGAGAAGCGGCTGCTCGACGAGGTCAACAAGTGGATCGTCGCCAACATCAAGAATGGCCGGCTCAATGCCTTGAACAAGAAATATTTTGGCGATGACCTGCCCGACCTGATCCTGAAGCAGGAGGTGAGTCAGTGACGGTTCACCCTCTTCGTCTGCTCGCAGGCGCAGCCCTTGCTTTGGGATTTGCCTTCGCGTCTGTCGCTCATGCCGACACGCTTGACGATATCAAGACGGCCGGCAAGGTCAGGATCGCGATCGACCTCGCGATCCCACCCTTCGGCATGACCGACGACAAGATGCAGGCGACAGGCTCGGATGTCGACACGGCCCGTCTGCTTGCCAAGGGTCTCGGCGTCGGACTCGAGGTCGTCACGACCACGGGGCCGACGCGCATTCCGATGCTGCTCACCAACAAGGCCGATCTGGTGATCTCGACGCTGTCGATCACACCCGATCGCGCCAAGGTCATTGATTTCTCACTCCCCTATGCCGACCATCCATCGGTGGTGGCCGCGCTGAAATCGATCCAGATTGCCAAGATGTCCGATCTCGACGGCAAGCGGGTCGCGGTGGTGCGCGGGACGACCCAGGACACTGATCTCGCGCGCGATGCCAAGGGTGCACAGATCGTGCGCTACGAGGACGATGCGACAATGGCGCTGGCGGTAGCCTCGGGCCAAGTGGACATCCTGGCGACCGCGCGATCGCTCCTGCCCGCCATCAGCAAGAAGAATCCGGCGCGCACCGTCGAGCCCAAGATCACCATGCAGACCTTCTATCTGGCGGTCGGTGTGCGCAAGGGAGAGCTCCGGCTGAAGGAGTGGGTGAACGGTTGGGTCAAAACCAACCTGCAGAACGGCCAGCTCGGCGCCATCTACAAGAAGTATCACGGCATCGACATTCCGGTCGATCAGCTGCTCAAAGTCGGCGGCTAAACCCGGCGACGCCGGCATGTCCTACCAATTCGATTTCTCTTTCCTGGCGGACAGATGGCCCGACTTCGTGGCCGGCGCCTGGCTCACGATCCAGCTCACGGTCGTGTCGATTGCGCTCGGCCTCGCAGTCGGCACGGTCTGCGCCCTCGTGCGCGTCTATGGTCGCGCGCTGCCGCGCCGATTGGTCGGCTTCTACGTCGAGCTGATCCGCAATACGCCGCTCCTGATCCAGATCTTCATCGTCTATTTCGGCCTCTCCAGTCTCGGCCTCAAGCTGTCGGCGGAAGTATCGGCAGTGATCGCGCTGGTCGTGAACATGGGTGCCTATACGACGGAGATCATGCGTGCCGGCATCCAGTCGATCCAGCGCACACAACTCGAAGCCGCCGACTGCCTCGGCCTCACGCGGCTGCAGACCATCCTCCACATCGTCCTGCTGCCGGCGATGGAACGGGTCTACCCCGCCCTGTCCAGCCAGTTCGTGTTGTTGATGCTCGCTTCTTCCATCACCTCCACGATCTCGACAGAGGAACTGACGGCCACCGCCAACCTCGTGCAATCCGACACCTACCGCAGCTTCGAGGTCTATATCGTCGTCGCGCTGGTCTATCTTGGCCTGTCGGCACTCTACCGCTTCGCCTTCTGGCTGATCGGCCTTTTGCTGTTTGCGCGCAAGCGCAAGCTGGGCACGGCGCTATGATCAAGCTCAACGTCAACCACATCCTGTACCTCGTCCAGGCGGCCGAATGGACGGTGCTGCTGTCGTTGATCGCCTTTGCCGGCGGCTCCGTCGTCGGGCTCATGCTCGCCCTCCTGCGCGTATCGAAAATCGGGCTCATGCGCGCCTTGGCCAGCGGCTACATCCAGATCGTGCAGGGCACACCGCTCCTGATCGTGCTGTTCCTTTCGTATTTCGGGCTTGGCATCCTCGGCTACAAGCTCGACCCGTTGGTGGCGGCCGGCCTCTCGTTCACGATCTACGCTGGCGCCTTTCTAGGTGAGATCTGGCGCGGCTGCATCGAGGCTGTGCCCAGGACGCAGTGGGAAGCTTCGGATTGCCTGGGCCTCAACCGCTTCCAGCAATATGTCTATGTGATCCTGCCGCAGGCCGTACGGCTTGCGATTCCGCCTACGGTGGGCTTCATGGTGCAGATCGTGAAGAACACCTCGCTTGCCTCGGTGATCGGCTTCGTCGAACTCGCGCGTGCGGGCCAGATCGTCAACAACTCGACCTTCGAGCCTTTTGCGATCTTCACTGTCGTCGCCATCATCTATTTCGCGCTGTGTTATCCGCTGTCGGTCGCTGCGCGTGCGCTCGAGAGGAAGGCCCATGTCGGCAGATGACGCCATCGTCCACGTCGAGGGCGTGGTCAAGGAATTCGGCCAGCTGCGTGTGCTGGATGGTGTCGGTTTCCAGGTGGCGCGCGGCCAAGTCGCAGCCATCGTCGGTCGCAGCGGTTCGGGCAAAAGCACGCTGCTGCGCTGTATTGCCGGTCTGGAGACCATCCAGGCTGGCACGATCATGGTCTGCGGCCACGAGGTCGGCCGACCGGGAAGCGCCGCACGCGCCCAGCTCCGCCGCGATGTCGGCATCGTGTTCCAGAGCTACAATCTCTTCCCGCATCTCACGGTCGAACGGAACATCACGCTCGCGCTCACCCTGGTGAAGAAGCAGTCGCAAGAAGAAGCGAAGAAGCGAGCCTCGGAAGTGTTGGCCCTGGTCGGATTAACCGACAAGGTTTCAGCTTATCCCGAGCAGCTTTCCGGTGGACAGCAGCAACGGGTCGCCATCGCCCGTTCGCTTGCCTTGTCGCCTCAGGTCATGCTGTTCGACGAGGTAACTTCCGCTCTCGATCCCGAGCTCACGGCTGAAGTTCTGGCCGTGATGGAGGACCTGGCGCGCCGCGGCATGACCATGATCACCGTCACTCACGAGATGGGTTTCGCGCGCCGCGTGGCCGACCTCGTGGTGTTCATGCACAAGGGCAAGGTATGGGAGAGTGGTCCCACCGCGGAACTGTTCGGGGGCCCGAAGACCGCGGAATTCAGCCAGTTTGTCGCGAGCGAACTCTAACGAGCGTCCACTGCTTTAACCGCCGCCGTCGCCGCCCACGGCGATGATGGTGAGCTTGTCCGGCAGCTCCTCTTTCACGATCTCGATCGAGTGCTTGTCCGGCCAGACGAAGGCGGGCTGCAGCGGTGCCAGCAGGGTCACGAACCGGTCGAGTTGCGAGCGGCCCCAATAGTGCATGGGCAGGACGATCCTGGGATCGATCCGCTTCACAACATCGACCATCAGCGGCACGCCCATCGTATAGGTGCCGTCGATCGGCACCATCAGCACGTCGATGCGACCCAGCGCCTCCAGATGCTCGGGCGTCAGCCGCTGGTGCAGATGGCCGAGATGGGCGATGCAAAGATCGCCCACGGCGAAAATGAAGATCGAGTTGCCGTTGATCCGTACGCCGCCCGACCAGTCGCGCGCATTGGTAGGCACGTTCCAGACCCGCATGTCCTTCAGCGTGACGTCATGCTTTGCCTCGATCTCGCCCTCACGCGGCCAGCCACGCAGGACGTAGGTGATGCCCTCTTCCGGCTCATCGGTGAAATGTGTGGCATGGGCATTGTTCATGGTGACGATGTCGGGATGGCGGCCGAAGCCGTTGACCCCGTTGTAGTCGGTGATGGCCCGGACGCCCTGCGGCGTGTCGATCTGATAGCTGGCATGGCCAAGGAAAGTGACGATCGCACGGTTGGGCGACGGGCCATCCGCGAGGCGCAAGCCGTCATCGAACGAGGCGCGCTGCAGGAACGGGCTGAACTGCTCCACCAGGTTCTTGGAACAGCGCGCCTGGGCCGGACTAGCCAACAAGGCCAGGGCAGCGGCAAGCAGGGTGGTAAGGGAAAGCCGCAGGGTCATGGAAGAACCTCGCGCGAACACCGGAAGGGCAAACTTTCAGGCCAAAAGCAGGGGATGTGCCAGTTTGGAATGTCCTCAGAGCCCATTGACTCTTCAAAAGAAGGTAACTAGAACAAAACAAGAACTTCTTATCCTCAATCACTGGAAAAGACCCGAGGGGGCAATGTCCGTCATTTCCCCAAATGCCTTTGCTCCCCCATCCGCCGCCCCAAAGCCGGGACTGGTTCCACCACTCCTGCGCGAGCAGGTCCGCCGGCTGGAACGCGCCCATAGCCTTCAAAGGGCGAAGCGGATGGCCGTTCCGGTCGGGGTCTCGGCCATCGATGCCCTGCTGCCGGAGGGCGGATTGCTGGCTGGCGCCCTGCATGAGATCGAAGCAGGCCCCACCCCCTCCGGTCGTGTCGCCTCCCATGACGGTGCTGCCTTAGGCTTTGCTGCCCACCTCGTCGGCCGCTTCGGACCGGGTACGATCCTTTGGTGTCGTCAGCCCATGGGAGGGCTCGACGCCCCACCCTATGCCCCGGCTCTCTCCGCCTGGTTCGATCCAGCACGGCTGATGATGATTACCGCCTGGCGCGAGGAGGATCTCTTCTGGGCGATGGAGGAAGGGCTGCGCGCGCCCGGTATCGCCGCTGTCCTGGGCGAGACCCGTGCCACCGACCCCACGGCCGGCCGCCGGCTCTCGCTCGCCGCAGAGAAAAACGGCGTACCCGCCTTCCTGCTGCGTCCCCAGCCCGCGCCGCCACAAAGCATCTGCACGACGCGCTGGCGGGTCGCATCGGCGGCCTCGCCCTCGGCGCCTTCGGAACTGGTTGACCTGGGTGTCGCCCGCTGGCGGGTCGAACTCAGGCGCAACCGCTTCGGCACGCCCTCGACCGAGGAAATGCCGTCCTGGCTCGTGGAGTGGAACGATGAAACGCATCATCTCGCTGTGGTTCCCCAAGCTGGCCACGGATCGGCTGGCTCGTCTGCGGCCGGACTCGCCTGGACAGGTCCAAACCGCCAAAGACTGGTCGGCTAGGACTGCCGCCACGGTCATCTGGCTCGAGGGCTGCCCGCGGCTTGCAGCCCTCAACGCCCATGCCCGGGCCGCAGGCCTGCGCCCGCACACGCGCCTCGCCGATGCCCGCGCACTGGTGCCCGATCTCGTCACGGCAGGTGTTGAACCTGACGCCGACCGCCGCCTGCTCGAAGCCATTGCCGGCTGGTGCGACCGCTACACGCCCTGGGTTGCGCTCGATCCGCTGGGGGCGGCGATCGCCGAACCCGACACGGAAGGCCGTATCGAGGCCTGCAGCGCCGGTGGCTTTGGCGGTGATGCCGGCTTGCTGCTCGACGTCACCGGCTGCGGCCATCTCTTCGGCAAGGACGAGGCGGGCGAACGCGCACTCCTGGCCGATCTCGTCGAGCGCCTGGCACGCCATGACTTCACCTGCCGCGCCGCCATGGCCGACACGGCAGGTGCGGCCTGGGCGCTGGCGCGTTATGCCGAGCGCCAAGCTGATCTCTTCTGCCCACGCCATGGCCAGCGTGAGGCGCTTGCCGCCCTGCCGGTCGATGGCCTGCGGCTCGCCACGCCGATCCTGGAGACTTTCCTGAAGCTCGGCCTGCGTCGTATCGGCGATCTCTACCCCCTGCCCCGGGCACCGCTGGCGCGACGCTTTGGCGACCAGCCGCTCACGCGTCTCGACCAGGCGCTGGGCCGCATCGACGAGCCGATCGAACCGCGCCGCGTGCCGCCCGCCTTCCGCACGCGCCTCGCCTTCGCCGAGCCGATCAGCCGATCCGAGGACATCGCCGCCGCGACCAGCCGCCTTCTGGCCGCGCTCTGCGAGCAACTCGAGCAAGCCGGCGTTGGTGCGCGCAAGCTTGAGATTGCGCTTTATCGCGTCGACGGCTCGGTGGACCGCACAGGCATCGGCACCAGCCGGCCCAATCGCGACAACCCCAAGCTCATGAAGCTCTTCGAGGAGAGGCTTGATGAGCTCGACCCCGGCTTCGGCGTCGAGCTGATGATCCTGGCCGCACCGGAAGTGGAAGAATGGTCGGGCACGCAGGACTCTCTCCCCGACACGGGCGCTGCCGGCGCTTCCCTCGGTAATGAGGATGGCACGATCGACCTCGCCGACCGGCTGGCGCTGCGGCTGGGCACAGAGAATGTCGTGCGTCTCGTCCCGCGGGACAGCCATCTGCCGGAGCGCGTGCAAACGACGGTGCCGATTTCCACCAAGCCGGTCACCGATGGTGCCTGGGCGCGGCTTGCTTCGATGAAAGGCGCACGGCCGACGCGGCTCTTGCAGCGACCCGAGCTGATCAGCGTGACCGCGCTCCTCCCCGACGATCCGCCACGACAGTTTCAGTGGCGCCGCCATGCCCATCGCATCGTGCGCGTCGAGGGACCGGAGCGGCTGGCCGACGAATGGTGGCGGCCGCGCTCCAACGGAAAATATGCACCGGCCAACTCGATGCCGCCGGCACGCGACTATTACCGCGTCGAGGACGACGATGGCGGCCGCTTCTGGCTGTTTCGCGACGGCCCGCACAACGCCGCCAAGTGGTTCCTGCACGGATTTTGCGCGTGACCGACCATGCGTTATGCCGAGCTGCAGGTCACGACCAACTACAGCTTCCTGCGCGGCGGCTCGCATCCAGGTGAGCTTGTCTATCGAGCGATCGAACTCGGCCATAACGCCATCGGTGTCACTGACCGCAACACGCTGGCGGGCGTGGTGCGCGCTTACTCGGCGATCAAGGAGCATTACGAAGAGCACCCGACGCCGGAGAAAGACCGGATCAGGCTCCTGGTCGGTGCCCGCCTGGAAACGCGCGATGGCTATTCGTTGCTCGCCTATCCGATCGATCTCGAAGGCTACAAGCGGCTGTCCCGTCTTCTGACCGTCGGCAATCGCCGGGCGGCAAAGGGTGAATGCGATCTCACCTTTGACGATCTTGCCGACTATTCTGAGGGCCTGCTGGCCATCGTCCTGCCACCCCGCCGGATCGACGATCCGGTCTTTCAGGACAGGCTGCGTCGGCTGGCGCGACTGTTCGGCGATCGCTGCTATCTCGCCGCCAACATGCTGTTTCGCGGCGACGACGCCCGCCGTCTCGCCGATCTGGACAGCCTTGCGGCCCAGATGAGGGTGCGCCTGGTCGCCACCAACGACGTGCACTACCACGTGCCCGAACGGCGCGCCCTGCAGGACGTCGTCACCGCGATCCGCTTGAACTGCACGGTCGAGGAACTGGGTTTTCGCCGCTTCGCCTCGGCCGAACGGCATCTCAAGGCTCCGGAGGAGATGGCACGCCTCTTTCGCCGGCATCCGCATGCCATCGAGCACATCCAGGAGATCGTCGAACGCTGCCGATTCTCGCTCAACCAGCTCACCTACCAGTACCCTGTCGTCTATGAAGGTGGCGAAACGCCGATGCAGAAGCTCATGCGGCTCACCTGGGAGGGAGCAGCGGAGCGGTATTCCAGGAAGATTCCGGACAAGATAATCAATATCCTCCAGCGCGAATTCGAACTCATCCAGAGCAAGGGGATCGCACCCTATTTCCTGACCGTCCATGAGATCGTGAAGGAAGCCCGCAACCGCAACATCCTCTGCCAGGGCCGTGGGTCAGCTGCCAATTCCGCCGTCTGTTATTGCCTTGGCATCACCTCGGTGAATCCTAATAAGGTCGAGGTACTGTTCGAGCGCTTCCTTTCCAATGAGCGCAACGAGCCACCCGACATCGATGTCGACTTCGAGCACGATCGGCGCGAGGAGATCATTCAGTGGATCTATTCTCGCAAGAGCCGCGACCGTGCCGCGCTTGCCGCCACGGTGATTTCCTACAGGAGTCGAAGTGCCATCCGCGACGTTGGCAAGGCGCTTGGCCTCTCGCCCGATGTCCTGGGTGTAATGGCCGACACGGTCTGGGGTATCGGATCGGGCGGGATCAATATCAGGCATGTGCGGGAAGCGGGCCTCGATCCGCACGACCCACGCCTCGCCCTGGCGCTTGAACTGTCGGCGACGCTATGCGGCTTTCCTCGGCACCTCTCGCAGCATGTTGGCGGCTTCGTATTAACGGATGGCCGCCTCGACGAGCTGATGCCTATCCAGAATGCGGCAATGGAGGACCGCACCGTCGTCGAATGGGACAAGGACGATCTCGACGCTCTTGGCATCTACAAGGTCGACGTGTTGGCGCTCGGCATGCTGACAGCCTTGCGCAAGAGCTTCGACCTGATCGAGCAGCATTATGGTGAGCGTCCAACGCTCGACATGCCGACGGACGATTCCAGCGTCTACACGATGCTGGGCAAGGCCGATTCAATCGGCGTGTTCCAGGTCGAGAGCCGGGCGCAGATGTCGATGCTGCCGAGACTCAAGCCCAAGGACTATTACGATCTCGTGGTCGAAGTCGCGATCGTGCGGCCAGGCCCTATCCAGGGCGGCATGGTGCACCCCTATCTGAAGAACCGCACCAGTCCCGAGAGTGTCACCTATCCCAAGCCTGAGTTGGAAAGCGTCCTGAAAAGGACCCTCGGCGTGCCGCTCTTCCAGGAGCAGGCGATGCAGATGGCGATCGTCGCCGCAGGATTCAGCCCGGCCAAGGCCGACAAGCTCCGGCGCGCCATGGCGACGTTCCGGCATTCCGGCACGATCCACAAGCTCAAGGACGATTTCATCAACGGCATGCTCGCCAATGAGTACGAAAAGGAGTTCGCCGAACGCTGCTTCAAGCAGATCGAAGGCTTCGGTGAGTACGGTTTCCCCGAAAGTCATGCCGCGAGTTTCGCGATCCTGGTTTATGTCTCATCGTGGGTAAAATGGTACTACCCTGAAGTCTTCGCTGCTGCCCTCCTAAATGCGCAGCCGATGGGTTTCTATGCACCGGCTCAACTCGTGCGTGATGCACGGGCCCACGGTGTCGAGGTGCGGCCACCCGACGTGAATGCCAGCGACTGGGACTGCACTCTTGAAGAGACGGCAGGCAAGCGCTGTGCACTGCGGCTGGGTTTCCGTCAGGTCACAGGTCTTTCCAAAGATGCCATGAAGCGTATGGTCGAACGTCGCACAATGCCCTATCGCGACCCGGCCGACCTGTGGCGGCGCGGCGACCTCACCAAGCGCCAGATCCTGGCATTGGCGCGGGCCGATGCCTTCGCCTCGCTGGGCCTCTCGCGCCGCGACGTCCTGTGGGCGGTACGGGCCTTTTCCGACGCGCCGCTGCCGCTGCTCGAGGCTCGTCCCGCCGAGCGCGATCCCGAGCCCGGCGTCAGCCTGCCCATGCTCACGCTCGGCGAGCAGGTGGTGGACGACTATGCCGCGATCTCGACGTCGTTGCGGTCCCATCCGCTGGAGTTGCTGCGACCCCTGTTTTCAGAAAGACGCGTATCGCGCACCGACGTGCTTCTCGACTCCCGGAACGACGACTGCTTCACACTCGCCGGCCTGGTGCTGGTTCGACAACGGCCGGGCACCGCCTCGGGCGTGGTGTTCGTCACCATCGAGGACGAATGCGGCGTCGCCAATCTCGTGGTTTGGCCCAAGGTTTTCGAGACGCATCGCCGCATCGTCATGGGTTCTCGCCTGCTCGCCGTGTCCGGCCATGTGCAGCGGGAAGACCTCGTGATCCACCTTGTGGCCGAGCGGCTGTGGGATTGGTCAGCCGAACTCGATACCATTGCCGATCTCGACAGGCTCAGGATGCCTCATGGCCACGGCGACGAAGTGCCCAACGATCCCGGCGATCGCCGCGTCGACGTTCCCGAAGCCAACGCCACGCGCCATCGCAGCGGCAGGGGCTTGCCGACAAAAAAGAAGCCCTACAACCGCAGCCAGATCATGCTCGACCGCCCGACGATCCGGATCGCCTCGCGCGATTTCCACTGACCCTGGACGCGCAACATCGGCCGCTCCTCTCCGCGGTGCAACCCGCTATAGTGTCGGCATGACCCTGATGCGCGCCGCCCTGTGGACCGTCGTAATTGCGGCGACGATGTATCTCCTGATCGAAGGCCGCGGTCTCCTGTTGCCATTCGTGCTGGCGATTGCACTCTGGTACATGGTCGATGCCATGGCCGATGCGATCGAGCGGCCGCGGCTTGGTCGCCTTCACATACCGCGACCGCTGGCACTGCTCGCCGCTGTGCTGATCATGGGCGGCATCGTCGTCGTGATTGGCCGCACCATCGGCCACAACATCACCGCTGTCGCCGATGCCGCCCCCGCTTACGAGGGCCGGCTGCAGCACCTGCTCGACCAGGCGGCGCAGATCATCGGCATGGAACAGGCGCCGACGCTCGGCGAGCTGTTCGACCGTGTGAGCCTTGCCGAGACGGTGGGCGGCGTGGCGCGCGCTGCGGCCACCGTGGTAAGCGTGGCCGGCATCGTACTGATCTATACCGGCTTCCTGTTCGTCGAGCAGGTTCACTTCCGGCACAAGCTCTCGCTGATCTTCGGCGCTCGTGCCCAGCGGGCTCGTTTACGCTCCGTATTTGAGCAGATCGACCACGACATCCGCGTCTATCTTCGGATCAAGACCGTACTTGCCGTCGCCACATCTCTGCTCGCCTACGCCGTGATGCGTTGGGTGGGTGTCGACTTCGCCGGCTTCTGGGCGGTCATGGTATTCTTCTTCTACTACATCCCAACCGTAGGCTCGATTCTCGCCATCGTGGCGCCGGCCCTGCTGACACTGGTGCAGTTCGACCACCTGACGCCCTTCCTGATCGTGCTGATCGTGATCGGCACCATTCAGATCGTGATGGCCAACGTCATCGAGCCTGCGATCATGGGTCGTTCGCTCAATCTCTCGCCGCTGGTGGTGATCATATCCCTGATGGTGTGGGGCACGATCTGGGGCGTGGTCGGCATGTTCCTGTGCGTGCCGATCATGGTGGTCTTGATGATCGTGCTGGCGCACTTCGAGACGACACGGCCCGTCGCCATCCTCCTCTCCGCCGATGGCCGGATTCCCGAACCTTCCCACGAGCCCGCCAAAGCACCATTTGATTGACCGGTCGCAAAGCGGCAGTCCTGTTGGCGGCCTATTTCCCGTGCGGCAATCCAAGTGCAGCCAGATAGGAATCGACGGCGTTGGACCAAAGGGTGTCGAGCCGATCGATCAGATGGCCGTTCTCGGCCGCCGGCTCTTCAATGACATGGAATGTGCCTATGCCGCCTGCATCCTTGAAGCGTTCGAAATTCTGCTGTGAATGCGCGATCGAATAGAGCGGATCGTGATCTCCGTAGAGCCAGAGTGTCGGCCTATGGAATGCTCCTCCCATCGCGAACAGCCGCTGGTTCACCGCACTCGCGGTCGAGCAGAAGGTGCCGAGCCAGCCACCGACGAAGTTCACGACACCGATCGGCAGGTCGGGGTGGCGGCCGGCCCAGGCAACAGCGAGTATCCCGCCGCGCGAGTTGCCTCCCACCAGGACACGAGAGCGATCGACGAATGGCTGGGCAAGGATGGCCGTCGTGACAGCATCGATATCGCGCAGGGCGTGCTCCGCGCCGGCGAGTGAGCGCTTCTCCTCGCAGGTATAGCCCTTCGAGCGATCGGCGGCGAAACCTTCGTCATACAGTCCTTCCGAACCGCCACGCCCGCGCCGCTGTGGCAGAACCACCGCGAAACCGCGTGCCGTGAACCAGCGCACAAGCGGCACCGGATCGTAGGACAACCCGAATGTCGATGGATCCCGGCCACCGCCAGTCGAGCCATGGTGAAAGATCAGAACCGGAAACGGCCCCCTCCCGGCCGGCTTGTAGGTAATGGTCGCGAGCCGCACCTGCTCGCCGTCGATCGTGAGGGGCACCATCGCCCGTTCTTGCGCATTGGCATGGTCTGGCAGGATAAGGAAAAGCAGCGCCAGCGACATCGCTGTCACGGCCGTCAGGATCAGCTTGCCGACCATCAAGGCTCCTTCGGCTCGATCGGCTGAGCGTCGACAGCGCTGGAAGAACCAGCGCCTACTGCCGGGATAAGGAAAGTCTCCAGCTCTTCCGCGCGGGCGTCAGCGTCTCATCGGACTGGTCGCCGATCGCAGCCATGATTTGCGCGATCCGATAGTCACCCACCCGGGCATCGAACATCTTTTGCCGCTTCCTGATCGTCATCCGCACAAGGTCAATGAAAGCCGAATGCGGTGGGTGGACCCTCATATCGCCGCCTTGCTGGTCGATCGACATGAACGAAGGTCCGGAGAAATTATTCGCAGCATGCTGACGATAGCAGCCCAAGGGTTCGAGCAGGATCAAGGAATTCGCAAGGAGATGGGCGAACCGGGCAAGATAGGCATCGGCACATATCCTGAAGCTGCCGCAATCTTCCGGCAGCGGCATGATCAAATCGAGGACCGAGCGCCGAAAAACAAGCGCACTTTGTGTTTGCCAATACCAGCCATAGGACGCGTGTGTTGCGGCATCTCTCCACGGCAGGAAGACGACATTCAGGGGCGAAGCCCCCTGGCCCGCAGCAATCGCCAGCGTCTTTGCCGTCTTCACTTCGGCAAGGGCATCGCGATTGAGCCTCGTACCTGAATGAACGGCGCCATCCTGATCGATCGTGAGTTGGTCGGATACCGACAGGCCGGTCGGATAACGGCCACTCACCTGGGCAAAGATATGCCGCTCCAGGAAGGCGGGCGCCAGCGTATCGTCGGCGTCGAGAAAGACGATGAAAGCCCCCCGGCAGTGCCGTAACGCCGTCGATTGGGCGCCGAGCTGCCCGAGGTTGGTTGGGTTGCGAATATACCGGAAACGCTCATCGTCCAACGCTCCGAGCGTATGTCTTATGCGCTCACCTGTCCCGTCCGACGAGGCGTCATCGATGACGATGCACTCGAACTTGCTGTAGGTCTGCCCCGCGACCGACTGCAAGCAGGGATCGATAAAACGCTCGTAATTGTAGGCGGTAACGATGACGGACGCCAATGGCAACGACTCAAAGCCGACCACGCCAGGAGCGTCAGGAAGAACACGCCGCCACAATGGTTCTTCCTGATTCCCGGAAATCATCCGATTGAGCATAGCATCCATGGTGTGCCGTCACCTGCGCCTATCCTGCTACAAACCAGCAGTTGAACTTCTTGCGCCATCCGTGAGGAACTCATCCAGTATACCTACACCAAAATAGTTGCGCCTCCAACGCGGATTAGTATAGTTGCAGCCTGTCTCACCGTTCAGGTAAAGATGCCTTTTTGGCAATGCAGGCGATCAGACTCCAATAAGCGGTGCATCGAGTGCCTGTCGCCCCTCCTGTCGGAATAGTAATCGCCAACTACAACAATGCGGATTTCATCGAAGACGCGATCGGATCGGTCGCGCGCCAGACGGTGCACAACGTCAAGGCCGTTGTCGTCGACGACGCGTCAACCGACCAATCCGACGAGGTGATCCGGCGATGCCTTTCCGATCTGAACGATTCGAGATTTCATTATGTCCGCCTGAAATCGAATGTGGGACAGGGCGGCGCCATTCGACGTGGCCTCGCAGAATTGGATACGCCGCTGGTCTGCTTTCTGGACTCCGATGATATCTGGTACGAGCCGTTCGTGGAGCGGCATTTGGCGGCCCACCTGAATGCCGACTTTCCTGTTGCCTTGACCTTTTGCGACTCCCACATCATCGATTCTCCCGGTCGGCTGGCAGCCGGGACAGCCTGGTGGTTCGACTACAGCTACGATCCTCCGAACCGACCCATCGACTCCCTCTATATTCCTTCGGTCGAGCCCGACACCGGAAAGCTGACCTATCCAAGCAACAAAACGGTGACTCTCCACGGTCGATGGTCGATCGATGTGGCGACAAACAGCATGGCGAGCATGATGTTCCGGCGCAGCTTCGTCGATCTCGTGCTGACGCCGTCCGATGAGGATCTGCGCCTCTTTGTCGACTTCTACTTGTCGACCTTCGCCTGGCTGCTAACCGGCGCGATTGCCATCCACGAAGTGCTGTATGCCTACCGTATGCACGGACACAACAACCATTCCAACGGCACTGTCCTCGGCGGCACCTATAACTCATCGACGGCCTCGTGGGGCCCCAAGCGGGATTCGGTCCTGAGACTGATCGATTCGGTATTCCACCAGAACGCCGACGTCCTGCGTTCCGCATTCGGAGACTTTCACTATTCCCAGGCCGAGGCGGCATTGCGGACTGCCCTTCGCCCGGAAAGTCCGCTCGCCTTGCGGCGGTTGCTCGCGCGGGTCGGGGCTGCGATTTCCCGATGGAGCCGTGATGGAACTGCTGGCCGGTACTGAGAACCTCGCTCACACCGAGGAAGCCTGAAGTGTCGTCCTGAGGGCCGGCAGTATTGGCGACCATCAGACCTGATCGATACCGCAAATTCGAAGAGCACCCCCGACCCGGCGATGCCGCATCTCGCTTACGGCGACGGCGGCGAAGATCGTGAAGGTGGTTTCGCAGCCAACGATCAGTGGCTGACCATGGCGCGCAGCCCCGAAACACAAAACGAGCTACTCATCCGACCGGTCGCCATATTCCTGAATACCAAATGGTGCGCTTGTCCCAGACGAACCCAGCTCAGGACACGCTGAACTCCAGGAATTGCAAATCGCTCCGCGCTTGCGAACGGTTGGTCATTTTCATCGGCCCAGACAATCCCGACCTTGCCACCATCGACCTCAATGGCAATTTCGATGGTCAAGAGGGCGTCCGACTCGAATTGGCTTTTGACGGTAGCGTCAGTGTCAATGCGAACGGAGTGGCGAAAAGGAGCGCGCGACGTAACTATCGTCGCACCGACGAAAGTGATGAGGTCCATTCGTAGATGAGTCACCGGAGGTTGGCCTCCAATGGCCGCACGCTCCCGCAAGTGTACGCCGGTAAAGAAATTGTCAGGGAGTAGATGGCCTCCAGCTACTTCTATTATTCCGTCGAGCGCCGATTCCGATGGGAATCTCAAAGGCGGCACTTCCCTGGTGGGCCGTAGTCCTGCTGCGACTTGTCTACGCCTCCAGTTGAACATGGAGATCCCTCGAAATAATTGGAGTCTTCGACAAATACGCCACTAACCAGTATGCAGGCTGATCGCCAAAGGGAGCAATATGCGCGGCGGCGGCGCTTTGGCAGCTGCGTATGGGGACTGTCACTTCTGCGATCCCCACTGCACACTTCGGCGCCAGCAGGCACGGCGATGGCGGGCGGGATTGGCGAGCAAAAAACTTGGGTATGACGCTCCACAACTGCACAATATCGTCTGTCGCTGCAGCCTTCGGCGAAGTCGCCGATCGCTTCGAAAATCTGACAAAGTGGGTTCTACGCGAGGGTCTATGTGAGAGGCTTGGCCTGACGCGATGCACAATCGATGATCTTTCTAGCCACGACATGCGCTGTGGCGCAATCAGTTGCGCGAATTCAAAACATCGGAGCGACTCTCCGAAAGCGCCGGATGTCCGACATGGATGATACACGACATGCCACGCGACTCCGCCCGACGCAAAATTGATGTGGCCACAAGCGCAGCCAGCACAGGGTCAAAGGACCGTGACTTTGGCCTCTCTTCCCAGGATTTCCGGCATGTCTGCCGGATTGTCGAGCTTGATCTCGACTTGTACCACCGGAGCATCTGTGGTCGAGCCGCCGTCCGGCTCGGTGCGCTGCATGCGCCTCACGATCGGGAGCACGCGCGAGATCTTGCCGGGATAAGTGTTGGCGCTGCCCCGAAACGTCACTTCGACCTTGGCGCCGACATGGGCCCGGTCCATGTGCTGCTCGTCGACATCGGCAATCACACGCATCTGTTTCATGTCGACGATCTTGACGATGCCGTTTGGCCCAATCCGCTCACCAGGACGCGCATAGACCTGCACTACGATTCCGTCGAGTGGCGAGCGGACCAGAGCCTGCTCGCGCCGAGTGCGGGCGTTGTCCAGGCCAGACCTGGACGCCTTGAGATCAGCGTCGATCTCCGCCAGGTCGGTCGCCAAGGATTCCTTCATGACCCGCAGCATGGCCTGCCCGCGTTCCAGATTCGTTCGCGCCATTTCAAGCTGGAGCTGCTTCACGTCAGGGGGGCCGTCCGACCGGGTAAGCTCAAGGGTCTTGAGCTTGACCTGTTCGGCCATCGTCTTCACGGCGATTTCCTGCAGGCTGATGGCTGTCGCCCGATAACCGGAGACCATGGTTTCGCGTTGGCGTTCGACCTTTTCCAGCTCGGCCTCGGCCGTACGCACTGAAACGTCGGCCTGGGGGTAATTCGACAGAACCGCGATGACTTCGCCCCGTTTCACCTTCTGGTCGTTCTTGACGCGCAATTCCAGCAGGACGGCGCCGCCACTCCAGGGATCGCCAGCGATCAGAGCCGTGCCGGCAGGCGCGTCGGTATATCCGCGCGAGGTCACCAACTCTGTGGAGCCATTGCTTGGAGCGCCGCTGCTCTGCTGGCTCGGTATGATCCAAAGGGCAAGGCCCGCCGCAACGCAGAGAGCCGCCGTGAGGCCCGCGCCCCACTTCAGCCGCCGCTGTTGCGCCACCCGAGCTGGCGCCTGGCCTGCCATCGATTCCGTCCGGTCGGGAAGAGCGATGTCGTCCAAGAAACCAAGTCCCATGCCAAACGCAGCTGTTACCCGCCGCGCGAGCCCCATATCACGGGGAGACGCTCTATGCCATATCAAGACCGGTAGGAATTGAACTTACAGCCGGGCCGGGCCCATTCCTCCGACCGTTCGGCAATCCATACTAGCGGCCGCTTCCTGTGAAAGAGAGCCTCTGCAGGGCAACCTGGCGACCTTCCGCCCGCAGGCGGACGCTATCCGCCATCTGTTCGATCCATGCCCGGCGCACACATTCCCTAGCAAGAGCCACCCCCTGGTCGGCCCCTACGCCCAGCCGTTCGCCCACCGCGGCGATCGGGTGCCAGGCGTCGGTTTCCCTGGATTGCTCCAGTAGGGCTCGACAGAACGCACGCGCGTGGATGTGGGGTCGCATGAGGCCCAAACGCTCGAAACAGCCAGCGGTTGCCATGCAAGGACCGTGCAAGAATTGAAGGCCATGGCTTGGTAAGGGCTCAGTGCTTTCAAGCATCTTTCATCCCTCGAAGAGGTAACAGAAGACCTTCGGTACACCCACGGGACGAGGCAGCCCTTTGGCGGCGACAGGGCGGAGGGTCCGATATCTCCAACCGCGGAGCAGGGAGCCCTCCCATTATTTCGAGGGCGTATCTATTTGGACGTCATAGATGCCGATCCCTCGGCCGCCTGGCCATGCGGAGCGGGCCAGGCAGACAGACAGTCGGGCCTTCACAGAGGCTGGTGAACCAAGCCCGTTTCGCATCCAGGGAAATGGTCACAGAGCGACACCCCGGCTCCACTGATGTGGCGCGTCAAGGAGTTGCAGGCGAATACGTGTTTTCGATCTCAAGGTCCGCGGCCCCCTTGGGAAAACTTCTTGTTGCCGAGCGCCCTCTTCCTCTGCGCTTTACCGACCGGTCTTGAGGCATCACTTGTTGGGGGAGTGATCCATGATCATCGAGGGCAAATGGGAGCGTATTGATCCGTCGAAGCCCAAGTCGAAATCGGAAGCCGACGCGAAGGCGGTGAAAGTCGAGCCCGTCGAGACACCTTCTCCGTCCAGGTCTTCGGAAACACCGTTCACCGCAGCAGTCGATGCCTATTTCGAGCAGATCGGGAAAGCCGACGCGGATCGAGCGGCGGCGGCCGACCAGCAAAGTGACGCTTTCAGGGAGAAGCTGGCGGAGCTCGCAGCGCATCTCAAGGATCGTGGCTCAAGGAGCTGACACGATAATCGAGCCCACTGCGCCCATAGCGACTAAGGCTTTCGCCCCCCCTTAGGAGCAGCCCAGGGCAACATCCGCTGGCCACTGCGCAGCCGTACACTCCATCGGCGTTTCTTGTTCTTCTTGCGGGTTTTGGCGCGTTCAGGCTCGCCCATCAGCAGCGGCAGCTGGTCGAGCACATCTCGACCCTTCTTCGTCAGCGCCACGCGGTAATCGGCACGCGCCACCAGGAGCCCATGCCCGATCAGGAGGGCCACGATCGCATGGCTGGCGTCCATCGGATAGCCCTCGGGGCTTCGTCCACATCTCTCCAGGATCGCCCACAGGATTGCCTCGGCGCGTACTGTCATTCGGCTGAAGCTAGGCCGAGCGGACGTTACACTCCAGCGTCATCGCGCGCTCGTCTCCACGACCTCCAAGAAATCGGCGCATGGATTATCCGCGCCGACGTCGGAGGCTTGCCAGCAGGTGACGCCAAGCTGCGATCTCGCGCGGCGGCTGAAAGAGCGATGCGCGACGCGATACCGCCTCGCCAAGCCGTTGCACAAAGCACGAATCGCATTCAATCTGACGCAACAATCGCGCCAGCGCCCGGGTGTCGCCGATTGGGAAATACCCCGGATAGTCGGCACCAAGCAGGCCGACATTGCCGTCCACGCGCGAGGCCAGGATCGGCACACCCGCGACTGCAGCTTCCGAAATGACGTTGGCGCCACCTTCGCTCACGGAGGAGACCACCATGGCGTGGCTGCGAGCCAGCAGCCGACGCACCTCGGATGCCGTGACGTCACCGCGCCAGACATAGCGCGGATTCGCGGCCATCTCTGCATGGGCCAGCGCAGCCCACTGCGGTGTATAGGCTTGCCCGACCTGCTCGATGCGCACGCGACTCTCGACCGGCAACAGGCGCGCGGCCTCGGCGGCACGCAGGGGATCCTTGACGTCGCGCAGATGGCCGATCACTGAAACGGTGACGGCACGTGAGCTCGGTCGGCGCAGGCGCGATGGCGGCGTCGCCGACTGATGGATCACCAAAAGGCGTGCGCGCAGTCGCTTCGGGACGACGCGCCAGGCGAGATCGTTCAATGCCACCAGCCGATCCGCCAGTTCCATCGAACGCAGGGTCGGCACAGGGTCTGTCTTCATGTAGTCATAGATGTCGGTACCGCTGAGCTGGAGGATCAACGGTCGACCCGACCAGGTCGACTTGAAGCGTCGGATCGCGTCGGCACTGCGCCAGGCATGTACCGCCACCATCAGGTCGGCCGGTGCACCGTCATAATCCGAAGCAACGTGGACGCGGTGACCGAGCCGACGCAGGATGCGCGCCCAGCGTGAGGCGGCCACCTTGTTGCCGGTGCGTGATGTAGGCCCCTTGGGTGTGATAAGGATGATCTTCATGGACCATATCCATGGCCTCGCGCATCCCCAGCGGCCGACAAGCGATGCATCCGCTGCCGAACTCGTGGCGCAACTGCGCGAGGCCCGTCATCGCACCCGGCGTTTGACGGAAGATCTGTCATCGGCCGAATTGATGGGCCCCTATCTCGAGATCGTCAATCCGGTGCTGTGGGAGATCGGTCACGTCGCGTGGTTCCACGAGTACTGGACGCTGCGCCACGCTGCGGGTCGGGCGCCGCTCATCGAACGTAGCGATCGGCTGTGGGATTCGAGCAACGTCGCCCACAAGACACGCTGGCATCTCGACCTTCCGGATCGCGCCGAAACTTTCGACTACATGGCCGACGTGCTCGCGAGACAGGAGGACCTCGTCAACGGCATCGACGACGAGGCGCGCTATTTCTACGACCTGTCCATCCGCCATGAAGATATGCATGTTGAAGCGTTGACCTACATGCGCCAGACGCTGGGCTACGCGCCGCCTATCGCTCTCACCGACCGTGCGCCGCCGCCCGCGGGCGGACTCGCGGGCGATGCCTCGGTTCCGGGTGGAACCTGGCGGCTGGGTTCGACGTCATGCGAGGGTTTCGTCTTCGACAACGAGAAGTGGGCACACGAGGTGGCGCTTGAGCCCTTCCGCATGGCTCGCGCGCCCGTCACCAATGCCGAGTTCGCGACTTTCGTCGACGAAGGCGGCTATCGCATACGGGAATTCTGGAGCGATGCCGGCTGGGCGTGGCGCGAACGCAAGAATGCCGAGCGACCGGTCTACTGGCAGCCCAAGCGTGACGGCGCCTGGACCGCCCGCCGCTACCGCGGAAGCGAGGAGCTGGCGCCCAACGCGCCTGTCATCTTCGTGAGCTGGTTCGAGGCTGACGCCTGGTGCCGTTGGGCCAAGCGGCGGTTGCCGACCGAAGCCGAATGGGAGGCAGCCGCGATCGGTGAGCCCGCAGCGGGCCGTTCGACGCTCAGCGATTACCGCCGACGCTGGCCGTGGGGCGACGACCCGCCGAACACGACACGTGCCAATCTCGATTTCGCCTTCGATCGCCCCGCCGACGTCGCCGCTTTTGCCGGCAGCGACAGCGCCTTTGGCTGCCGCCAGATGATCGGCAATGTCTGGGAATGGACTGCGTCGGACTTTCTGCCGTTCGGCGGCTTTTTCGCCGATCCGTACAAGGACTATTCGCAACCCTGGTTCGGGACACGAAAGGTCCTGCGCGGCGGATGCTGGGCAACCAGTGCGCGCATCGCCCGCCCCGCCTACCGCAACTTCTTTACACCCGACCGCAGCGACGTCTTCGCCGGCTTCCGCACCTGCGCGTTGTAAGTCCGCCCGGTCCGCCTTGCACGGCGTGCCCATGCAGGTTCATGGCTTTTCAGTCCGCCTTCATGGCGAAGCCAGCGACAACACCCGACATGAAGGTGAGCGCTCCAACGGCGCCGATCGCCGTGGCCGCGCCGAACATGTCGGTGATGATGCCTGCCGACAGGGCGCCGATCGCGTAGCCCAGGTCACGCCAAAATCGATAGACGCTTAGCGAGCGCGCGCGCCACGACGGATGGGAGGCATCCGAGACGGCGGCGATCAGCGTCGGATAGACCATCGCGGTGCCGACTCCCAGCAGGACGCTGGCGCCGAGCCACCAGCCGAAGCTTGTCGTAACCGCGGTCATGAGGAGACCTGCCGCCTGTACCCACATGCCGGCGACGATCAGACCCTTGCGGCCCCAGCGGTCGCTCAGCGGACCGGTCACGGTCTGCAGCACGCCCCACACCGCCGGATAGACCGCCTTCAGGATGCCGATGCGCTCGACGCTGAGACCGAAGCCCACGAAGAAGAGCGGGAAGATGCCCCAGCTCATGCCGTCATTGAGATTGTTCACGAGGCCGGCCTGGGAAGCGGCAAACATGCTGCGATTGCCAAACGACGTGCGGCGGAAGATCTGCCAGAAGGTCAGCTGCTCGCCCGCCACGTCATGGTCGCTGACTTCCAGCGCCACATGCGCACGTGTATCGCGCACCAACCATACGGAAAGAACGAGCCCGAGCACGGCGTAGCCGATGCCAAGGTAGAACGGCGCCGGCCTCAGCCCGTAGCGCTGGGCGATGTAGCCGGTCAGGAAGGCCGTCACACCGACCGAGAGGTAACCCGCGAATTCGTTGAGACCGACGGCAAGACCGCGCGACTTCGGGCCGACCAGGTCGACCTTCATGATCACCGTCATCGACCAGGCGAGGCCCTGATTGATGCCGAGTAATACGTTGGCCGCGACCACCCAACCCCAGTTCGGCGCCCACGCAACCATGAAGGGCACCGGCAGGCCAACCAGCCAACCCAGGACAAGCAGCCCTTTGCGACCCCAGAGGTCGGCGAAATGCCCCGAGACCAGATTGGTTACCGCCTTGATGATGCCGAAGCTCACGATGAAGGAGACAATGATGGTGGTCGAGACGATCCTGAACTCTTCCGTGCCGACCAAAGGCACCACCGTGCGCTCCAGCCCGACCATGCCGCCGACAAAGGCGTTGACGAGGACGAGCAGCGCGAACTGCCGCCAGTTTTCACGCAAGCCCAGCCGCACGCCGGAGATCCCTGGCGTGACAGTCGTCGGTGCGTCACCTGCGGAATGTCGCAAAATCATGTCGCCGCCTACTGCCGCCGTCCTCACTGCGTGCCTGCCTTCGAGGCCGTCGCGTTCTTACGCAAGTGCGGCTTCACGGCACGACGCTCCGAAGACAGCTATTCCGAATGGAGAGCTGCCGGTCTGGCGGTCGAGCAAAACCCGCTTCAGTCGTGCCCTCGCCGATGGCTGTAGAAGATGAGCGCCATCAGGCCCACACCAAGGGCCAGCGTAGCCACAATGCCGAGCATCATGGCGATCCAGCCGTTGGTGGACATGACCGTGCCCTCATCGCCGGCAAGGCCCAGCCCTCGTAAAGAACGATGAGGGCCAACGCCAGCAGGGCAAGCAGAAGCCCCACCACTGCCCAGGTTCCTTTGCTCCGGCCCCTACTCACGATCCAGCCTCGTTCGGCAAATCCGCGATCGCGGACGTCAAGGAATACTCCGCGGTAACAGTTGCATAGATATCGGGAGCAGGCATAGTCATCTGCTGAAGATGCCGATCCACCGGACCATACCTTATCCAACCCGCCTCGTCGTTGCAGTATGCAGGGATGTCGCCGGTCTCTCCGATATCGAAGCCTATCTTGACGGCGGCGGCGTCGCAGACGCCATGCCCTACCGCAAGATATTCGAACTGCACGATGCCGTCGCGGGCCTCGGCGACGATGACATGTTGGCGCGCGGAGCGCGCATCCAGGCCTTTCCATCGGTGCCTGAACCGATGGAACCGCCAGCGATCGTGGCCCTTGCCGACGAGCAGTACGAGTATACGCGCCACGACGCTGCTCTCGCCGCCGCGCGCCGGCCGCTCAAAATCTTCGGGGAGCCGCATCCGGCCCGTCGATGGCTTGATTCGCTCGACAAGGAGCCGCGGGCTTGACCGTCCGTGCGTTGCTGTGCGTGCTTGCATTGGCAGCTGCCGTTGCGCCGACGCACGTCCTAGCCTGGGGCGCCACGGGCCACGAATATGTGAGCGGCGTGGCGGCAGAGACCCTGCCAGACGAAGTGCCGGCTTTTGTGCGCACGCCCGAAGCGGTGGCGTCCATCGCCGTATTCGGCCGCGAACTTGATCGTTCCAAGGGTTCAGGGCTCACACATGACAGCGAGCGTGACCCCGGCCACTATGTGGATTTGACGGATGATGGGGCGGTCGCGGGTGTCTTCCCGCTCGAGCTGACGCCGCCCACGCGCGAGGCTTATGATACGGCGCTGCGCAGGCGGGGGTTTACGCAGTACAAGATCGGTTACCTGCCGCTCTCCATCGTCGATGGCTGGCAACAGCTTGTGAAAGACTTCGCCTACTGGCGCGCAGCATCGGTTGGCGCGCGTACGGCGGCAAGCGCGGCCGACCGAACCTGGTTCGATCAAGATCGAAAGCGCCGCGAGATGCTCACGATCCGCGACCTCGGCGTCTGGAGCCACTACCCGGGCGATGCGAGCCAGCCGCTGCATGTCAGCATGCATTTCGACGGCTGGGGCCCCTTCCCCAACCCACGCGGCTTCTCGACCCGACGCGGCATCCACGCCCATTTCGAAGGTGCGTTCGTGCGGGCGAACGTCCAGCGTACGGCGGTGCTACGTGACATGCCGACCTATCGTACCTGTCTCTGCACGATCCAGGACCGCGCGCGGGCGGTGATCCTCGGCAGCCATCGCGAGGTCGTTCCGTTCTACGAGCTCGAAAAGGCCGGCGCCTTCACCGATGGCAACGCAGCCGGCATCGCCTTCGCAACCGCTCGGCTCGTCGCCGGTGCCGCGGCTGCACGCGACATGATTGTCGATGCTTGGCGCGCCAGCAGCAGCATGGGCGTCGGCTATCCGATGATCTCCGTGCGCGACATCGAAAGCGGCAAGCATGTGCTCACCCGAGACGATTTCGGCCGGGATTGAGCGAGAGATCCAAATAGTCATTGCCAAGACCGCTGCCGGACGTCGCAATGCAAGGTTGGTCTGTCGGGAGGATGCCATGAAGCTCGAAGGTGGATGCTATTGCGGCAAGGTGCGATACGCGGCCGATGGCGAGCCGATGATGAAGGCGCAGTGCCATTGTCGCGAATGTCAGTATATCACTGGCGGCGCGCCGAACATGTTCATCGCCATGCCTGTGGCCGAATTCACCTACACGAAAGGGACGCCGAAGCAATTCAAGCGCAGCGACCTCGAACGTCCCGTGACACGCGAGTTCTGCGCCGACTGCGGGACGCATCTGGCGACCCGCCCACCAGGTTTCCCTGCCGTGATCGTGAAGGTCGGCACACTCGACGACGCAAGCCTGTTCGGCGCACCGAAGATGGCGATCTACACCATCGACAAGCAGGCCTTCCATCAGATCCCCGACGGCTTGCCGGCCTTCGAGCGTTTGCCGCAGCGATAGGACGGCTCAACCCGCAACAGTTGCTTCGAGAGGCCCTGGCGGCCGCGACCCGGTACTTAGATGTAGTCCACGGCCCGCTCGAGAGCGAGACTGAGACGAGGATTGGCGCCTGCGACGGCAAGCGCGCGTTCCGTCAAGGCTTGGCGCAGATCGACCTGGAAGCCGCTGGGCTCGTAACTGAATTTTTCAAGGTCGCGAAAACACGCCGCGAGCGCCGCCCGCGTCGCCTCGTGTTGCGCCACCTCGTCGGGGATCGTCAGAGCGATATTCTCGATCTCCTCGACACAACGTGCGATCCGCTCGCTTGGCCCGGTCCAGTCCATGACAGGACCGTCCTTTCAGCGGCGCACACTCTGGATGATATCGTGCAGTACGGGGAAGCTGCGCTGGAGGGCCTCGCTGTCGCGACCAGCATCGTCATCAGGGGAATCGAGTTCGCTATGAAGATAGGCGCTGAGCCTGCCGGCGTAATTCCTGCCCACAGCCCGCACCTCGAACATGTCCACCTCGCCGATGCCGCCAACTTCATGGCGGCCGACGCTTTCGAACTCGAATTGCTCCTGCGCGAGTTCGACGGTGCGGTCGGAAGCGCTGATACGATTGTCTTCTGTGGCCTCGCCCAGGCTGCGGGCAATTCCAATAGTCGCGGGCATTGTCACATATCCACTATGCACGCTCGTGCGCACGGTCATGAACTCACCAGAGAATGCCCGTCGAATCGCGACCGCAGCGCCCAGGGCCCTCGCCGCATGATTGTCGTCGCCCTCGCCTGCCGTGAAGAGCGCAACGATGCCGTCACCCTTCGACTGCACGACGGCGCCCTTGTACTGGCGGATATAGTAATCGAGCATTTCACGAACACGCCGGGAAACATCGGCCATGGCTGGTTTCCCGACCCTGCTCACCAGGCTCGGAAAGCCCTCGAAGCGTCCCACCATGATCGTGCCAAAAACCTTCGCTGCTTGCCCCTCAAGCGCTGGGTCGACGGTCGTCGTCATACCCCCCTCCTAAATTCGGCGCCCAAATACTGACGCACCATCCACACCCTGCACCCGGCGCGAGTCATAGCCCGCTCCCCTGCCGTTGCTCAATCCCTTTTGTTGCAGCCTTGTCAGCTGCAGACGCTTGGCCGCACCTTTTGCAAGCAGGAGTCAAGCAGCGGGAGCATCAGCCGAAAGGCCGCACGGGGTGCCGCCGCCTCCCTCGCCTCGGTCCGGTTGCCGCGAGCCGGCCACGCGTGACCAGGGCGGTATCCGCAATGCCAGGCTGGGCTTGAAGAAAGGGTCGACCATCCGGCCCATGTCCAATACCGTGCACAGCGTCTTCTCTGCGCCGGCAAAGGGTCCCTGCTGTAACCGCAAAAGGCCAAGGATCAAGTGGGCCCGCGGATCGCCAGGGTACTGCCGTACCAACTCGGTGGCGTAGCGCATTCGCGCCACCCGGTCGGTCGATGCCTCACTGCCAGGCCCCGGCACAACACTCTCAGGCGTCGGTTTAGTTTGACCGTTCGCGCACGACTTCCGCTGCTGCATAGGCAAGCCCAACGCGCCCGGCGCCGATCATGGCGAATGCAACCAGGCATTCACCCGAGAAAAGATCCACCGGACTCCAGAGTGACAGCATCATGACGGCTGCAAATGTCCCCGCCAAGCGTACCGCCCAAATGCTATGATCGATATGCGCTGTCTGGAGGCGCCCCACAGTGCCGATCCCAAGGTCAATCAGCACCGATGGCCAGCCGCAGCGCCTCCACAAGAGCCTCAATGTACCGGATCGGCTTATGCAAGACGGGTCGCCTCCTCGATCAGCTCCTGCGCGGCGATGTCCAGAAGCTCGTCCTCGGCAGTGCCGTCGAGCACCCGCTCCCTGCCGATCTCCAGCAGCACCGGTACGGCAAGCGGCGAGATCCGATCGAGACGTCGGTACTCGATGCGGCCCTTGGCCCGTCTCAACAGATCGCCCAGGCGCTTCAGATCGGCGAGCTGCCAGGCCGCATCCTGGCGCGTGGCGCGCAGCAGGATGTGGTTGGGCTCGTGCTTGCGCAAGGCATCGTAAATCAGATCGGAACTGAAAGTGACCTGGCGGCGTGACTTCTCCTCGCCGGGAAAGCGCCGTTCGATCAGGCCTGCGATCACCGCGACATTGCGGAACGACCGGCGCAGCATGGTGGACTCGTCCATCCAGGCTTCAAGATCGTCGCCCAGCATGTCCTCATCGAAAAGCTGATCGAGCTGAGCCTTCGTCGGTGGCCTGAGCCCCCACAGGCCCAGCACATAGTCGGTAGCCACGAAGCCCAGCGGCTTCAGACCCATGCGCTCCATGCGGCGCGTCAGCAGCATGCCCAGCGTCTGGTGCGCGTTCCGGCCTTCGAAGCAATAGGCGACGATGAATTGGCGGCTACCGCGCGGAAATCCCTCGATCAGGAGGGTGCGGCTATCGGGCAGGGTCGAGCGCCAGCGCTGGAGGTTCAGCCACTCGCGCACTTCTGCCGGCAGCTTGGGATGCCGCGACGGGTCCTGCAGGATGCCGCGCACACGGTCGGCAAGGAAGGTGGAGAGCGGCAAGCGGCCGCCGCCGTAGGCCGGCACCTTGGGATCGCCCGTGGTCGCGAGCGAGCAATGGGCCGCCAGTTCCTTTACACCCTCAAAGCGGAGCAAGCGGCCGGCAAAGACGAAGGTGTCCCCCGGTATGAGGCCCTGAATGAAGGCCTCCTCGACCTCTCCCAGCACCGGTCCGCGCCGCAACTTCACCTTCAGGAGCGGCAGCTCGACAATGGTACCGACATTCATGCGGAACTGGCGGGCCACCAGTGGTGAGGCCAGCATCCAGCGACCATCAGGAAGCTGCTTCAAACGATGCCAACGCTCGTAGGCTGCCAGCGCATAGCCGCCGGTCGCGACGAAATCGAAGGTGTCGTCGAAGTCCTTGCGCGACAGATCGCGATAGGGTTGGGCACGGCGTACTTCGTCGAAGAATGCCTCACGGTCGATCGGCTGGGCGCAGGCGGTGCCGACGATATGCTGCGCCAGCACATCGAGACAGGCTGGCCGCGGCGGATCGCCGTCGAGCTCGCGCGCCTCGATCGCCTCGAGCGCTGCCAGAGACTCCAGCACCTCGAACCGGTTGGCAGGGGCGATCATGGCGCGGCTCGGCTCATCGAGCCGATGGTTGGCGCGGCCGATGCGCTGCATCAGGCGGCTGACGCCCTTGGGAGCGCCCATCTGGATCACGAGATCGACATCCCCCCAGTCGATGCCGAGATCGAGCGACGAGGTTGCAACCACGGCGCGCAGCTTGCCGACCGCCATTGCCGCCTCGACCTTGCGGCGCTGCTCGACGGCCAGCGAGCCGTGATGCAGGCCAATTGCGAGATTATCCTCATTGATGCGCCACAACCGGTCGAAGGTGAGTTCCGCCTGCGCCCGCGTATTCACGAACACGATCGAGGTCTTGTGCTGGCGGATGATGTTGTAGACCTCGGGCACGGCATGCTGGCCCATGTGGCCGCCCCACGGCAGCCGCTCGTGTGCATCGACGATCGTGACTGCCGGTGGGGCACCGGGCTCGCCCTTGACGATCTCGACCTCATCGCAGTCGCGCAGGCGCAGGTAATCGGCCAATTCCGGCGGGTCGGCCACGGTGGCGGAGAGGCCGACAAAGCGCGCCTGTGGGGCAAGTGTCGCCAGCCGCGCAAGGCACAATGCCAGATGATGGCCGCGCTTGGAGGTCACGAAGGAATGCAGCTCGTCGATAATGACGGCGCGGAGGCTCGCGAAGAACTTTTCCGTGTCAGGATAGGAGAGCAGCAGAGCCAGCGATTCGGGCGTCGTCAGCAGCAGGTCCGGCGGCCGCTCGCGTTGGCGCAGCCTCCGACTTTGCGGCGTGTCGCCCGTCCGGCTCTCGGCGCGCACCGGAAGCTGCATCTCGGCGATCGGTGCCTCGAGGTTGCGACGGATGTCGTTGGCCAGCGCTTTCAGCGGCGAGATATAGAGCGTGTGCAGCTCTCCCCTGCCCTTGGCATGGGCAAGATCCCTGCCGGCCTGCCGTCGCTCCGTGAGATCGATCAGGGACGGCAGAAATCCGGCCAAGGTCTTGCCACCTCCGGTCGGCGCGATCAGAAGGGCGCTCCGGTGCTGGGCTGCCAGATCAACCAGTGCAAGCTGGTGCCGCCGGGGCGTCCAGCCACGGCTTTCGAACCAACGTGCAAAGAGGTCGGGCAACCCCATATCGGCAAGGTAAGATGCACCGCTTTCGATGGCGACTGACACCTTAAACCTCGGTTCCCTGAACCCCAGATCGTGGCTCTACCCGACGCCGCGCGGTCTCTATTGCGCACCCGGAGATTTTTACATCGATCCGGCCGTGGCCGTACCGCGGGCGGTGATTACCCATGGTCATGGCGACCATGCCCGGCCCGGCCATCGCAATGCCCTCGCCACGCCCGAGACACTCGCCATCATGCGTGCGCGTTTCCAGGACATGCCCGACACGCAACAGCAAGCGTTGAAATACGGCGAGAGCCTGCGCATCGGCGAGGTCGAGGCGAGTCTCGTCCCGGCCGGTCATATCCTGGGCTCGGCGCAAGCGGTGCTGGAATACAAGGGCCAGCGCATCGTCGTGTCCGGCGACTTCAAGCGCCGTCCCGACCCGACCTGTCCGCCGTTCGAGCCGGTGCCATGCGATGTCTTCATCACGGAGGCGACCTTTGCGCTTCCGGTCTTCCATCATCCCTCCGATGCGGGCGAGATCGGCAAGCTCCTGCGCTCCCTGCAGACATTCCCCGAGCGTACTCATCTGGTGGGCGTCTACGCCCTCGGCAAGTGCCAGCGCGTGATCAAGCTCCTGCGTGCCGCAGGATACGACAAGAGGATCTGGCTGCATGGCGGGCTCGCCTCGCTCTGCGCTCTCTACCAGAAGCACGGCATCGATTTCGGCGACATCGCACTGGTTTCGGACGCGGTGCTGGAGACCTTCAAGGGCTCGATCGTACTTTGCCCGCCCTCGGCGATCGCCGACCGCTGGTCTCGGCGCTTCTTCGATCCCATCCCGGCCATGGCCTCGGGCTGGATGGGCGTGCGCGCCCGCGCGCGACAGCGCGGCGCCGAGCTGCCGCTGATCATCTCCGATCACGCCGACTGGACCGAGCTCACGCAGACCTTGAAGGATGTCGGCGCGCCCAAAGTCTGGGTTACGCACGGCCGCGAAGAGGCGCTTGTCCATTATGCCCGCTCGATCGGCATCGAGGCCGAGGCGCTGCATCTGGTCGGCCGTGAAGAAGAGAACGAGGCCTAGGTGCAAGCCTTCGCCGAGCTGCTGGACTCGCTCTCCTTCCAGCCCGCGCGCAATGCCAAGCTGCGGCTGATCGAGACCTATCTGCGCGAGACACCCGATCCGGACCGCGGCTGGGCACTGGCCGCCCTGACCGGCGGGCTCGACTTCGCCGGAGCCAAGCCCGCGTTGCTGCGCTCGTTCGGCGAGGACAAGATCGGCGCCGAGCTGTTCCATCTTTCCTATGACTATGTCGGCGATCTTGCCGAAACGCTGGCATTGATCTGGGAGACCGACCCGAACGCCGGTCCACCACCCAGCCTCGGTGAAGTCGTCGAGACGCTGCAGCGCGCCACCAAGATGCAAACGCCAGCGATTCTAAAGCGCTGGCTGGATGCGCTCGATGCCACTGGACGCTGGGCGCTTCTGAAACTCCTGACGGGTGCGTTGCGCGTCGGCGTATCGGCACGGCTTGCCAAGCAGGCCGTCGCCAATATCGGCCATCAGCCCATTGCAGAGGTCGAGGAGGTCTGGCACGGGCTTTCGCCGCCCTACCGGCCGTTGTTCGATTGGCTGTTGGCCGACGGCCCCAAGCCCAGCAGCAACATGGGCGGTGCGTTCCTTTCGCCCATGCTCGCCAATCCGATCGAGCGGGCGGAACTCGATACGCTCGATCCCGCGCATTTTCGTGCCGAATGGAAATGGGACGGCATCCGCGTGCAGGTCGCATCGACCGGCGGCGCGAGGCGGCTCTACAGCCGGGCCGGTGAGGACGTTTCGGCGGCGTTTCCCGATATCATCGAAGCGATCGACTTCGACGGCGTGTTCGACGGCGAACTATTGGTGCGCCGCGAAGAGACCGTCGCGCCTTTCAACGACCTGCAGCAGCGGCTGAACCGCAAGACCGTTACCCCCAAGATGCTGAAGGAGCACCCTGCCCACGTTCGTCTCTACGACGTGCTGTGGCTGGACGGCCAGGACCTGCGGACCCTCTCCTTCGACGAGCGCCGCGCTCGGCTGGAAGCCTGGATGGCTGCGAAACCTCGACAACGGTTCGATCTGTCCCCTTTGGTCCGCTTCACCGACTGGGCGCATCTCGCCGGGTTGCGCGAGGGCATGCGCGAGGAAGGCATCGAGGGACTGATGCTGAAGCGCGGCGACAGTCCCTATCTCGCCGGCCGGCCAAAAGGTCCGTGGTTCAAGTGGAAACGCGACCCGATGCTGGCCGACTGCGTGATGATGTATGCCCAACGCGGCCACGGCAAACGCAGCTCCTTCTATTCCGACTACACTTTCGGTTGCTGGCGTGACGCGTCCGACGGCACGCGCGAGCTCGCGCCCGTCGGCAAGGCTTATTTCGGCTTCACTGACGAGGAATTGCGTTGGCTCGACAAATGGGTCCGCGACCACACGACCAACCGGTTTGGGCCCGTTCGCGAAGTTGAGCCCAGACTGGTGTTGGAAGTGGCCTTCGACGGCGTCGCACGCTCGACACGGCATAAATCGGGCGTGTCGCTGCGCTTTCCCCGCATCAATCGCATAAGGACTGATAAACCAGCAACCGAAGCGGACACGGTCGACAACTTGCTCCGCCTCGTGCCATGAGCGGGACATGGAGACACGGACCGACGTCCTGCCATTACAGACTCACACCCTGCCGATCGAGGAGCGCAGGGCCCGCGGCCGGGCGTTGCGCGATCGCGGGCGACGAAAGGAGCACGCGGCCTGGAGCGCCGACCTCAATCGCCGTGATCCGATCGGAATCCTGATCGAGCAAGGCCGAAGCCGGCTGCAGGAACTCATGCCGCTGCGCTATGCCCGTATGAAGGCTTCACCCTTCGCCTTCCTGCGCGGCGCTGCTGCGGTGATGGCAGCCGATCTTGCAACGACGCCGTCGACGGGCCTTTTCGTGCAGGCCGCTGGCGACTGCCACTGCCTGAACTTCGGCGGTTTCGCCACGCCCGAGCGACGACTTGCCTTTGATATCAACGATTTCGATGAAACGGCGATAGCGCCCTGGGAATGGGACCTGAAGCGCCTGCCCGCAAGCTTCGCCGTTGCCAGTCGCGATACACTGGACAAGCAGGCTTGCAGCGAACTCGCACAGACGGTTGCGCGTGCTTATCGCGAGACCATGGCTGAGCTTGCGGCCACGCCCGTGCTCGATGCCTGGTATGAGGCACTGACGATTGACCATACCGATACGGCGGAGGCGATCGGCGTCGGCGGTCGCGACCTGAGGAAGGCCGACAAAGCGCTGAAGCATGCGGCCGCCATGATCTCGCTCCGCCACAGCGGCGGCGCAATGCCTCGCATCGAGGACCAACCGCCTCTCGTCTATCACCCCAAGCCTGACGAAGCGGAGGCCTTCCGATCCGCTGTCGAGGCGATGCTTGCCGACTATGAAGCCTCGCTGATCCCTGAGCGCCGGACACTTTTCCAACGCTATCGCCTGGCTGACGTAGCCTACAAGGTGGTGGGGGTTGGTTCGGTCGGCACGCTTTGCGGCGTACTCCTGATGTTGTCAGGCGATGGTGAGACGCTCTACCTGCAATTCAAGGAAGCGACGCGCTCCGTTCTGGAGGCCCATAGCAGATTCAGTGCCTATGGGCATCATGGAGAGCGGGTTGTCCGTGGCCAGCGCCTGCTGCAGGCCGCGAGCGATATCTTCCTGGGCTTTGCGACCGGACCGACCGGACGGCACATGTATGTGCGCCAGTTACGCGATGCCAAGGTGAAGCCTCAGATCGAGATCCTCTCGCCGCGCAGCCTCCGGCGATATGCCATTACCTGCGGCGAAGTATTGGCGCGAGCCCATGCCCGTACTGGCGATGCGGTTATCTTCTCGGCTTATCTCGGTAAAGGCCCCTCCTTCGACGAGGCTATCAGTGCCTTCGCGGTTGCCTATGCCCGGCAAACTGAATTGGACCATGCGGCCCTGCTGCAAGCCATAAAAGATGGCCGCGTACCCAGCGCGGAGCGGGACTCGTAGGCCCTTGCAGGGCTTATGAGGCATGCCCATTATCCAGGCACCATGATCGATCCTTTCGGCCGGCACATCACTTACCTACGCGTCTCGGTGACAGACCGCTGCGATTTCCGCTGCGTCTACTGCATGGCTGAGGACATGACCTTCTTGCCCAAGGCCGAGGTGCTGTCGCTGGAGGAACTCGAGCGCCTGTGCTCCGCCTTCGTGCGACGCGGCGTGCGCAAGCTGCGCATGACTGGCGGAGAGCCGCTGGTGCGCAAGAACGTGATGTCGCTGTTCCGTGGCCTCGGTCGCCATCTCCAAAGCGGCGCGCTCGATGAGCTGACGCTCACCACGAATGGCAGCCAGCTCGCCAAATACGCCCGTGAACTTGCCGATATCGGCGTGCAGCGTGTCAATGTTTCCATCGACACGCTCGACAGGGACAAATTCCGGACCATTACGCGCTGGGGCGATCTCGATCAGGTGATGCGCGGCCTCGATGCCGCTCAGCAGGTGGGCCTGCATATCAAGATCAATGCGGTAGCGCTGCGCGGCGTCAATGACGACGAGTTCGAGGATCTGATCCGCTTCAGCCATGGTCGGGGCATGGACCTGACGCTAATCGAAGTCATGCCGATGGGCGAGATCGGCGGCGAGAACCGGCTGGAGCAATATCTGCCGCTGTCGTTGGCGCGCACCGAGATCGCGCGGCACTTCACGCTGACTGAAACCGACTATCGCACCGGAGGACCGGCGCGCTACTTTACGGTCGGGGAGACCGGCGGCCGGCTGGGGTTCATCACGCCCCTTACCCACAATTTCTGCGAAAGCTGTAACCGCGTGCGACTCACCTGCACAGGTACGCTCTACATGTGCCTCGGCCAAGAGGATGCAGCCGACCTGCGTGCGCCGTTGCGCGCTTCCGAAAAAGACGATCTGCTCGATCGCGCCATCGACGAGGCGATTGCGCGCAAGCCCAAGGGACACGACTTCGTCATCGACCGCCGTCACACCGCTCCCGCCGTGCGCCGCCATATGAGCGTCACCGGCGGTTGATGCGGTCCCTTTTCACGCAGCCTGGCCGGTCTGCGTATCGCCGGTCTTGATCTGTGTCCGCCGCACCGCTTCACGGTGGGAGATGTACATGGCGCTGCCAAAGATCACAGCGGCACCGACGAAGGTCCAGACATCCGGATGCTGGCTGAACAGCAGGAAGCCCAGCACGGCGTTCCACAGGAGCGACAGGAAGCCGATCGGCTGCAGGAGCGTGATATCGGCCAGCTGGTAGCCGCTTTGCTGGGTCAGATGGCCTAGTGTCCCGCACAGGCCGGCGGCCACGAACCAGAGGAGGTCTGTCCAGGTGGGCGTCTCCCAGAACCACAACGCCACGGGAGCAGCGAACAGCACGATCGAGAAGTTCTGCCAGATCACGATGGTGTTGGCCGAATCGGTGCGGGCCAATGCCTTCGAGATCAGGTTCGAGGCCGAGAAGATCGGCGTGCTGGCAAGGATGCAAAGCGCACCGATACCGATGTCACCGAAGCCCGGCCGGATGATGATCATCGCCCCGACGAATCCCACCAGCACGGCGATCCAGCGTCTCAGCCGGACATCCTCGCCGAGAAACAACGCCGCACCGATGGTGATGAAGATCGGACCGGTGAAGCCCAGTGCCGTGACGCTCGCAAGCGTTGTGAGCGGCAGTCCGACGAACCACAGGAACATGCCGCCGGTATGAAGCGCGCCGCGAAAGACATGCAGGCCGGCTCGGCGCGTGTACATCGAAGCACGGACGCCGCGCCGAGCGAGGATCGGCAGCAGAAACAGCGAACCGAATAAGTAGCGCACGAACGACATCACATAGGGATTGAGATGCTGTGCAGGTATCAGCGTGAATACGTTCAGCAGGGCGAACAGAACGCCGGATAGCCCGACCCAGAGAATACCGCGCAGGTTGGGCGACAACGCGCTCCAACGCGCGGCAAGCGAAGACGTCAGGGACGAGACCACGCGTGAACTATGTCACAGCGGCTGCAACACTACACGCGGCGCTGCCGGTGGATTTCGAGGCGCGACCTAGTCGGCAGCCTTCGCGGCATCGGTCGGCGGGATCGAGGGCTCGATGTTTTCGCCGCGCAGATGCGCCACGCGCTCCATCAATTCCTCGATATAGGGATCGTGAATGCCGAGGCTACGGGCATGGGCCGCCGTGTTGGCGAGATAGTCGCGGCAAGCTCCGCGGCGGCCTTCTGCGAAGGCGATATGATGTGCCGCGCGTTCCATCGACAGATCGCCACAATACTGGCAATGGGCTGTATCGACCTCGAAGGTCACCGTCATCGCCGTGCGGCCATCACGCAGCTTGGCCTCGATCCAGCGCGGCTTGTAGACGCCCGACAGCATCTCGCGATTCCACACGATCGCCAGTTCGCTGCGTACCTGGTGCGGTGCAAGGCGATAGGCAATGCCCTCGCAGCGCCCGCCCTCTTCCAACGCCAGCATCAGCCCCGGCAGTTCGGGTGTGCCTCGACCCATCGGTGTCCAGAAGCAGAAGGACCGCCGCAGGCCCTCGACGAGACAGGGGACAGCCTCGACGAACTCGATGGCCGGATTCCACATCAACGAGCCATAAGCGAACACCCAGGCATCGTCCCCCGGCGCATAGCGCGCAAGCGCGTCCCTGAGGCTGGCTTCGCGCTGCTCGGCCGTCAGGAAGAAATCGTAGCCAGCCTCGTGGGCCTCGCGAACGATCTGCTCAATCCGTTCGTGGCTGAGCTCTTCGCGTTTGATCAACACTGTTCCCCGCTCAGAGGCCGTAGACGATAGACATGGTCTCGGCCACACAGGCCGGCCGCTCCTGTCCTTCGATCTCGATCGTCATCTGATTCGTGAGCCGCACGCCGCCGCCTGCCATCGGATCGGCGGAGAGAAGCTTGGCACGTGCCCGCACGCGGGATCCGGCTGGTACGGGGCTTGTAAAGCGCACCTTGTTGCAACCGTAGTTGATGCCGTTGCGCACGTTGTTGATGTGCGAGATCTGATGATTGAGCATCGGGATAAGCGACAGTGTCAGGAAACCGTGGGCGATTGTCTTGCCGCCCGGCATGTCCTTCTTGGCGCGTTCAACGTCTACATGGATCCACTGATGGTCGCCGGTCGCATCGGCAAAGCGGTTGATCCGGTCCTGCGTGATCTCAACCCAGTCGCTGACCCCGATCTCCTGGCCCACATACTTTTGCATTTCGTTGGGGTGGGCGAATTCCCTCTTTGCCATTTCCTACCTCGATGCTCTTCGTTCTTTGGCATTCAACATACCACAGGACCATTAGCGGTGGCCAATTCCCGGCGCGGACGGCACCCTCTGGTACGATAAATCTCATTCGAACCCCAGCCCCCGACGATCAGCTATTGCGTGCCAATTGTACCAACGGGTCCCGTTTGTATCGTCTCCCGATTCCACGCATCTTGCGATCAGCAAAATTGCACAGGAGGAGCCCTCGCCCATGGCATATGAAACGGTCCTTTATGACGTCAGCAATTGTGTCTGCACGATCACCCTCAACCGTCCGGAGAAGCTCAATGCCTGGACCCGTCAGATGCATTTCGACCTCAAGGAGGCGATGCAAACTGCGGGTGCCGACCGCAATGTGCGTGCCATCATCCTGACAGGTGCAGGGCGCGGCTTCTGCTCTGGCGCGGACATGGGCGGCCTGCAGGCCATCGGCGCCGGCACGGCGGCTGCCTCCGATCGAAGGTCCGTGGCAACCCCCGACCTCATCGGCGCCAGCACGCTCGCCGACTTCCACATGACCTATTCCTACTTCCCCGCGATCCCCAAGTTCATCATCGCTGCTATCAATGGTCCGGCCGCCGGGTTGGGTTTTGTCATTCCGCTCTACGCCGACCTCCGCTTCGCTGCGGAATCTGCAGTATTCACAACCGCCTTCGCCCAGCGCGGCCTCATTGCCGAGCATGGCGTGAGCTGGCTGCTGCCACGGCTTGTCGGCCTGCCGGCCGCTCTCGATCTTCTCTGCTCGGCACGCAAGTTCCGCGCCCCGGAGGCGCTGTCGCTGGGGCTGGTGAGCCGTGTCATCCCTGACGACAAGCTTTTGGCCGAGACCCATGCCTATGCCCGTCTGATGGCCGACACGGTCTCACCGCGCTCGGTTTCAGTGATGAAACGGCAGCTTTGGGAAGCGCAGTTCCAGACCCTGGCCGAGGCCACCGTCCAGGCCAACCACGAGATGGAGCTGTCTTTCCAGACCGCCGACTTCAAGGAGGGCGTCGCCCACTTCCTCGAAAAGCGTGCGGCGCGATTTATGGGAAGCTGACCGAACTGGCCGCTCGGCGCCGGCTACACCTTCTCGGTGTCGCTTGCCCGCGGTTGCCAAGTCATGAGACGCCCCTCGATAACCCCGACCAAGCCGTCGAGCACCAGGGCAAAAACCGTCAGCACCAGGATGCCGGCAAATACGGTATTGACGTCGAATGTCCCTTCGGCCTGCAGGATGAGGTAGCCGACGCCGTGTGCGGACCCCAGATATTCGCCGACCACGGCGCCCACGAAGGCGAGCCCCACGGCGTTGTGCAGGCTCGCGAACACCCAGCTCATGGCCGACGGCAGGTAGATCGAGCGCAAAAGCTGGCGCTGAGAGGCGCCCAGCATGCGGGCATTGGCGATGAGGGTCGGGCTGACCTCGCGCACGCCCTGATAGACGTTGAAGAAGACGACGAAGAAGACCAGCGTCACGCCCAGCGCGACCTTGGACCAGATGCCAAGGCCGAACCACACCGCGAAGATCGGTGCCAGGACAACGCGGGGCATGGAATTGAAACCCTTGATATAGGGGTCCATGACCGCCGAAGCCGTCTTCGACAGGGCGAGCCACAGCCCGACGCCGAGGCCGAAGACCGAGCCGATGACGAAGCCCAACGCCGTCTCCAGCAGAGTGATCCAGAGATGGCCGAAGATTTCACCCGATACGAACCAATCGACGATGACCTGGAACACCTTCTGCGGCTCACCGAAGAAGAAGGCGGCGCGATTGTCCTGCTCGAAATAGAAATTGGGGATCAGCCCCGGCTTGGTAAGGAGATACCAGAGGGCGATCAGCAGGCCGAGGATCAGGATCTGCAGGGCTCGCAAGCGCATGTCAGGCGGCCTTCTGCCGTTCGTAGGCCTTCAGCACCTCTTCCTTCATCGCGCTCCAGATTTCACGATGAAGTGTCAGGAAGGCCGGAGTCATGCGAATCTCCGAGACATCGCGCGGCCGTGGCAGGTCGATCCTGAAGTCGCCAATCGGGCGCGTGCCCGGCCCTGCCGACAGAACGACCACCCGATCCGAAAGAGCGATCGCCTCCTCCAGATCGTGGGTGATGAAGAGCACCGACTTGCGATCCTCCGCCCACAGCGCCAGCAGCTCGTTCTCCATGAGCTGGCGCGTCTGCACATCGAGCGCCGAGAATGGTTCGTCCATCAGCAGAATGTCAGGCCGCATGATCAGGGTTTGGGCCAGCGCCAGCCGTTTGCGCATGCCGCCCGACATCTGGTGCGGGTAGCGGTCGCCGAAGCCTGCCAAGCCGACACGGCGTAGCCAGGCCTCGCCTTGTTGGCGTGCCTCGCCGCGCGGCACGCCGCGGAAGTCGAGACCGGCGACCACGTTTTCGATCCCGGTCCGCCAGGGCATCAGTGCATCGGCCTGGAACATATAGCCAGCCCGTCGGTTGACGCCCTGTCCAGGCATCAGCCGCTGGCCGAAGACGGATACGATGCCCGATGAGGGTGCGAGCAGGCCGGCCGCCACGTTGAGCAAAGTCGACTTGCCGCAGCCGGTCGGTCCGACGACGGATACGAACTCGCCTTCGCCCACGCGCAACGTCGCATTGGCGACTGCGGTATAAGGCGCACCGCTGTCGCGGCCGGCGAAGCGGCAGGTGATGTCGTCCAGCGCCAGCGCCGGCGTCGTCGCAGTCATCGATGTCGCTTGGCTATGCGTGCTTCTTGGCGCGCTGCGCGAACTCGTTGGTCCACGTATCCTCGAGCTTGATCTTGGCCTTGTCTGCCGCGATCTTGGGATCGCCGTCGACCAGGAACTTCAGGCAATTGCCCGGACCCTCGGGCGGCATGATGCCGTCGGGCGAGATGGTCTCGCGCACATTGGCGAAGGCCTTTTCGTAGAGTGCCTTGTCGCCCAGCAGATATTGCGACGGCACGGTGTCGGCCACGTCCGATGGCTTGGCGGTCTGCAGCCATTCGTCAGCCCGTACGATCGCCGTCGCCAGTGCCTGCGCCGTGTTGGGCGTCTTGGTGAGCAGCGCCGGCTGGCAATAGAGGCATGCCGCCGGCATAGCACCACCGAACAGTTCCTGATTGCCCTTCATCGTGCGGGTGTCGAGGGCGATCTTCACTTCGCCCTTCTCCTGCAGGATGGTGATCGCGGGATCGGCCTGCGATACGCCATCGACCGACTTGTTCTCGATCGCGGCAACCACCGAAGCGCCGGCGCCCACACCGATCACCGAGAAATCCGTCGCCTTGAGGCCACCTTTGGCCGCCCAGTTCGCGACAAGCATGTGCGTCTGCGACCCAGGCGCGCTGACCCCGAACTTCATGCCCTTGATGTCGGCCGGCCCCTTCACCTTGTCGGCCACATCCTTGCGCATAGCGATGGCGAGCTGCATGCCCCGGCCGATGAGAGCAAAGCCCTTGATCGCCTGTCCCCGCTGCTGCATGCGAATCGTATGCTCGTAGGCTCCGGCAACGACATCCGCACTGCCGCCCATCAGGGCCTCGAGTGACTTGGCGCCGCCCTGGAAGTCGTTGATCTCGACATCGAGGCCGGCGTCCTTGAAGAAGCCCTTCTTCTCCGCGATGGTGAGCGAAAGGTAGTACAGCGCCGACTTGCCTCCGACGGCCAGCACGACCTTGGGCTTTTCCGGCTTGCCCTGGGCACGGGCGACGTACGGCGCGGCAACGGCGCCCGCAAGGAAAGCCGGCGCGGCCGCCAGCACGGAGCGGCGCCGCAAATACAGCTTCGTCATCGAGTTTCTCCTCCCATCAACAAGTTGCCTGCGAGATTGCCGCAAGCGCAACAGGGCCGCAACCCAAGCATTGTCGCGGTACGCACTGCGGCCGCATCAGCCAAATGTCCGCTCCCTCCACCATGGGAAATAGGGTGGCATGCCGGTCGTCACCTTCATCGGAAAGCGTGCAGGCCGCTTCTCCAAGAAGGCCGTCACGCCTTCCTTGACGTCGGCAGACTTGCCGCGCGCATAGATCCCCTTGGAATCGATCTTGTGCGCTTCCATCGGATGGTCCGCACCCAGCATCTTCCAGATCATCTGCCGGTTGAGCGCGACCGACACGGGTGCCGTATTGTCGACGATCTCGCGCGCCAATGCATAGGCCGCGGGCAGAAGCTCGTCCGGCTTGTGGATCGAGCGCACCAGCCGGCCCCGCAAGGCCTCCTCGGCCGAAAAGACCCGGCCCGTCATCACCCATTCGAGCGCCTGCTGCGGTCCGACCAGGCGTGGCAGGAACCAGCTCGAGCAGGCCTCCATGACGATCGCCCGGCGGGTGAAGACGAAGCCATAGCGCGCCGCCTCGGACGCGAGCCGTATATCCATCGCAAGCTGCATGGTGATGCCGACGCCGACCGCCGGCCCGTTGCACGCGGCAATGGTCGGCTTCAGCGAATCGTAGAGACGCAAGGTGAAGAGACCACCTCCATCGCGATGGCCGTCGAGACCGGGATCGACCGGTCCGCGCGCTTCGGCATTGAACGTGTTCGCACCGCCCGAAAGATCCGCTCCGGCGCAGAAGCCTCGTCCGGCGCCGGTGAAGACGACGGCGCGCACGTCATCATCTCGATCGGCCCGGTCCATCGCGTCCAAGAGCTCCGACAGCATCTTGCCAGTGAAGGCGTTGAGCTTGTCGGGCCGGTTGAGCGTAATCGTCAGGATACCATCCTTGGCCTCGTACTTGATCTGCTCGTAGCTCACGCGCTTCTCCTCATCCTTGATTGATCAGTGCCACGCCGCCCACGATCAGCGCGATGCCGCCGATCTGCTTGAGGCCGAAGGGCTCGCCGAACAGGAAATGGCCCAGCACCGCGACGATCGCATAGGACAGCGACACGCTGGGAAAGGCGATCGACACCGGCAGCTTGCGCAGCGCGATGATGTAGAGGAAGGCGGCCGACCCGTAGAGCGCCAGACCGTACAGCGTCGACGGGCGCAGGACCTGGCTCACGAAATCCGGCGCGTCAGCACCCTGCTTCAAAAGGATCTGGCCACCGATGCCGGCCAGAATGCCGATGGCCAGCGCCAGATAGGAGACCAACATCGTCTTACGACTCCGGTTGAGAGGTTTCGCGATGGGGCTGCCCTGCAGCCTTGGTGTCGGCAGGTGGACGCTCGACATCGAGCCCACCGCCTGCCTCGGCCGGCTTGCGCCGGAAGACCTCGCGCACGAGATACTGCGGCTTGCGGTTCACCGCGAGGAACATACGCCCGAGATATTCGCCGATCAGCCCGACGACCACGAGCTGCACGCCCGCCAGAACGAGCACTGCAACCATCAGCGAGGCCCAGCCCTGCGGCGGCCTGCGGTCCGAGATCGCCTCGACCAACACAATGACGGCGGTGAGCGCGCCAAGCGTCCCGAAGGCGATGCCGAACAGGGTGGCAATGCGGAGCGGGATCACCGAGAAGTTGGAGAACATCGAAAGCCACAGCCGAAACAGCCTCGGCAGCGTATAGTTAGAGCGTCCCTCGATGCGCGGCAGGTGCCGAACCTGCAGCTTGCCAACGTTCTGCGTGACCTGAAAGATGAGGCCGTCGACATACGGATACGGCCCTTCATAGGTCGCCACGATATGCTCGCGGACGAAGGCGGACAGGCAGCGGAAGCTCGAGAGATAGAGGCCGCGTGGCTTGTCGATCAGCCGGTCGGCGCACCAGTTGGTGAATCGGCTGCCGAGGTTCCGCCACGCGGCGTGCTTCTTCTCGTCGTAGTAGGTGTAGACAGTGTCGTAGCCGCCATCTCGCGCATATTCGAACAGCCGTTTCACCTCGCCGGACGGGTTCTGCAGATCGTCGTCCATGGTGATCGTGTAGGCGCCACGCGCGCGGGCAAGGCCCGCCATGACGGCATTGTGTTCGCCATAGTTCCGACTGAGGCTCAGCACTGTTACCGGCGCCCCAGGCTCGGCGACAAGCTTCTTGCAGACGTCGAGGCTGTTGTCGGGACTGCCATCGACGACGAGCACGATCTCGAGTCCGTCTGGAATGTCGAGCGCCCGCAGCGCTCCCACCAACTCGCCTACGGTGGAGGCGCCGTTGTAGACCGGTATGACAATCGACAGGGCCGGTGTGTCAGCCATTACGCACCGCCACGATAATCAATGAGCCGCCAAACGGCAGACGCATTCCGCACCGTATCGCGGCACGCTCCACCGCCAGCGCCGCGGAAAACAGCGAATCCTGCCAGCGCGGGAAGTCACGCACGTCGCTTTCGGCGTCGTCCTTTTCGATCAGCCTGTGCAGGAGCATCAATGGAAACAGCAAGGTATTCCAGTAGGTCGACATCAGGACGCGAAAGCCATGGCGGGCAAGCAAGGCGCGCGCCTGGCCACCGGTGAAGCGCCGGACATTGTGCACGCGCTTGTCGTGCGCCGACAACAGCCACGAATAGGCTGGCAGATTGAAAATGGCGATGCCGTTGGACGCAAGGCAGCGGCGGGCCTCATCGAGAGCAACCCCGGGTTCAACCCCGGCATGGCAAAGCACGTCGAGCGAGAGATAGGCGGAGATTGTGCCGTCGCGCAGCGGCATTTCGGTGACCGAGCCAACAGCAATGGGCCGCCCTGTCTTGGCGGCGGCGAGTGCGGCGGCCGCAGGATCGTATTCAAGGCCGGCGGTCGGGTGTCCGGCAATGCCAGGACCCAGCCTTGCGAGCATGCCGCCGGTACCGCATCCAGCATCCAGCAGGCATCCCGCAGCTTTAGAGCGTTCGAGCGCCCGTTGAAGCAGATCAGCGACAAGGAGGCGCAGGCCGCGATACCACCACATGCGGTCCTCGACTGCGTGCATGCGTTCGTATTCCACCTGCTCCACGCGCTGCGTGCTCCCGCTTGCCGTCCCGGCCTCCGCTTATGATATCTTCGCCACGCCTTGCCAACCGCCACCACCAAGCCCCCTCTTCACTCACCCTACCTCGTGCACCTTCTTATGGTGCCGCTGTTCGCGCTGCCGATCCTGTGGCTGGCCGGCTACTTCTTCCCGCCGATCAACCATGACGTCGGCGCCATCCTCGACGTCTCCGGCCGCTGGATCGATGGGCAGAAGCTCTATGTCGACGTGATCGACGAGAACCTACCTCTCACCTTTATTGTCCATGCGCTGCCGGTGCTGACGGCGAAGATCCTTCCCGGCGGGGTGCCGTTCTGGTTCACGGCCTGGGTGGTAGGGGGCATCTTTGCCTCCTTCTTTGCCTGCCGCCGCTTGATCCGGCTCGTACCCTCGGCAGACCATGCGCTCACCGAGGGGTTGCTGCCGCCCGTTCTGCTGTTTCTCTTCACCGTGCTGCCCAACGAGCATTTCGGACAGCGCGAACACATTATGTTTGTCGCAACGGCACCCTATCTCTTCGCCTCCATGGCGCGGGCCGAAGGCGTGTCGACCTCGCGTGGCACAGCGATCGCGATCGGTCTCGTGGCCGGCGTCGCGTTCGCGCTCAAACCCTATTTTCTCGCCATACCGGCCGCCGTCGAACTCTATCTCCTGATCCGCCGCGGTTGGCGGGCGACGCTTCACGACGAGATTCCGTGGTCGATCCTGATTGTCGCTGTGCTCCACCTCGTCCTGATGTACACGGTGTTTTCCGCCTACGGCCGCTTCGTGATGCCGCTGGCGATCAAGGCCTACACGCCGATCGGCGACGCCGGCTGGTGGGAGATCCTGACCGGCAACGTGATGGCGCCGACGCTGATCGCGCTTCTGATCTTCGGCGCCTTCGCAGTGTTCCTCACCCGCACGATGGCGGCACGCATTCTGGTCGCTTATGGCGTCGGCGCAGCGGTCTCCGCCATCGCTCAGGCCAAAGGTTGGCCCTATCACCTGCTACCCGCATTGTCGGTCGCGATCCTGCTCGCCGCGCTCACGATCTCACAAACCGTCGATCGTTATCTGCCGATCAGCCGCAGCGGCCATCGATTGCCGGTGTCGGTGATCTCAGCCACCCTCATGGTGCTGCTCTACTTCCAGGCAGCATTGTATACACCACCCTTCTTCAAACAGCGCCAGTACGAGGATTCGGTCGGCGGCATTCTGCGCCACATCGTCGAGCAGAATGCGCCACATCGCACCATCCTGACCCTCTCGCCCGGCATCTATCCGTTCTGGCCGATGCTGAACTATGTCCACGGACGCATGACCATGCGCTTCCTCACCCTCTGGGTGCTGCAGGGCGTCTATGCCACATGCGAGGATTTTCCCGCGCTCTACAACCCGCCCGACACGATGTCGGACAGCGAAAAGTTCGTCTACGACGCCGTCTCCGAGGATTTCGCCAAGGGCAAGCCCGATCTCTTGATCGTCGATACCATCCCCGGCATGCCGCGCTGTCAGGGAAAGGTGTTCGACTATCTCGAGTACTTCGAACAAAACAAGACGTTCGCCGACGCCTTCACGCACTACGAGCACTTGATGGACTTCGACCGCTACCAGATCTATCGGCGCAAAAAACGTTGAGAGCCGGGCGTCAGGCCCCGTCCCACCTGCCGAGCACCTTCGCTCGTACCGCCTCGGGGATTTTCTCGATCTCGGGCACCTTGAAGACGCCCGATGCGACCAGCACGATCTCTCCGCCACAAACGAGATCGCAGCTGCAGAAACAGAAATTGAGCGTCCGACGGGCGATGCGGGCGGTTCCCTCGAGCCATTGTCCCAACCTCGCGCCGCGCACGAACTCGGTGCTGAGCGACACGGTGGGATGCGGCCAACGGATGCCTGTGGCATGGCCCGATCCGGCGCCCATCACCATATCGGCGACCGTGACCAGCAGACCGCCATGCGCCCAGCCCATAGGATTGCCGTGCCGTGACTCGAGCGGCAGCCCGACGCGAAGCTTCTCGTCCTCGGCCCTGAACCAGAGCGGGCCGATCAGGTCGACGAAATCATCGGCCACGTCAAGCTTGCGGAACCCGTGGGGAACGAGCGAGTCGGTCATATCGGCAATCCGTCAGGGGAAGCGGCGAGGCGATCGAGCTTGCTGCGCACGATCGCAGCGAACGGCGCGGCACGGTGGGTTTCCTCGTTCAGCGACACCATGATCGCCTTGAGCACGGCAGTGCAGTTGCCCTCGCCGTCGAACAGGGCGTGACCGATAACACATTTGCGTTCGTGCGCCTCGATCAGTCGCGCGCAGGCGGTGGCTGTGCCGGGATAGAACATCTGTCGCTTGAAATCGATCTCGAGACGCCCAACCACGAGGCGAAAGGGCGGCAGGCCTGTGCGCACGATCTCGCGCAGGTAAGACACACGCACGCTCTCCAGCAGCTGCAGGAAGGCGACATTATTGATGTGGCCGTTGGCATCGACGTCGGCGAAGCGCAGGCGCTCGGATGTCACGAAGCCATAGATGCCGCGATTGGCAAGATCGAACGCCATGAAATCTAATGCTCCGCGAACTCAAGGGTGAGATGTGCCGCTTCGGACGGCGGGATCAGCAACCGTTTCCCATCGGGTTTCAGCACTTTCACGCCGTTCCTGTTCAGAAGAGCTTCGCAGGCGGACAGGTTCTCGACCCGCAACCGCAGCAGCGCCGGGTGGTCATCAGGCCGTACCGGTACGATACCGGGATAGCAGGCGGTATAGGCCTCGCGTGTCAGATATCGGATCGGCTGCGTTCCGACGTCGATCCGCAGCGTCTCGCCTTCGCGCCTCACCGCACCGGCGCCGAAGTATCGTTGGAGCATTGGACTCCATTTTGCCGGCTCGTCGGCAATCACCGTCACCCCCAGGATGCCCCGCGCGCCGTTTGGATGCCTCGCCCATTCGGGCCGATAGACGAATTGTGGCGTGAGATGCTCGCAGACGAAGAACCCCACCACTGGCATATGCATCTTGGGAATGCGCACCGTCCGGAACCGTGCCAGTTCTGTCCTGCCATCGATTTCGACGGCACGATCGAAGGCAAGTGGCGCATCGGGCTGCAGCCCGGCCGCTTGATAAGCGTCGTGGGCGAGGTCGGCGCCGTCGGTCGCCAGCGCCACGTTGGCAAGCCCGCCGCCACTCTTCAGCCACTGGCGCCGTTCCGCGTTCAACGTGGTTTCCTCGACGATCCCCAGGATCTCGAAATAGTCCCGCTCGAAGATCATCAGGTGATTCGCCGTACCGAGCTTCCTGTGGAAGCCGCGTGGCTGCACCTGGAAACCCAGCCGCCGGTACGCAGCCTCGCCCGCATCGATGCCGTCGACCATGACCACCACATGGTCGAGGCCCTTCACTGCCTGCCTCATGCCGGTCGCCGGCGGATCATGTTGATGCCCCTGGCCGTCATGACGAGCTCGCCCTTCTGGTTCACGGCGTGCCAGGTCTCGTGGACGATACCGAGTTCGGGTTTGCTCTTGGACGGGATCTTCGCGGCACACTCGACCCAGGCCGTCAGCGTGTCGCCCGGCCGCACGGGCCGCAACCAGCGAATCTCGTCGACGCCGGGAGAGCCCAGCGCTGTACGCTTATCGAGATAGTTGTCGACGAAGAGGCGCATCAACTTTGCACAGACCTGCCAACCCGAGGCAATGAGGCCGCCGAACAGCGACGCCTTCGCGGCACTTGCATCGAGATGGAAATCTTGCGGATCGTAGAGCTGTGCAAAATCGACGATCTCCTGCTCCGTGAAATTCGTCGAGCCCAACCGATATTTCTGGCCGACCTCGTAGTCGTCCCAATAGCGCGGAGCGTTCAATGCTGCATCCATCGGGGCGCAAGATGCGGCGCGTTACTCAGTCTGACAAGACCTGTCCGAACCGCTTGGCGATTTCTTCCAGCATCACCTCCGAGGCCCCGCCTCCGATTGCCTGTACGCGCGCATCGCGCGCCATGCGCTCGATCGCACTCTCGCGCATGAACCCCATGCCGCCATGGAACTGCACGCAGTCGTACAGCACCTCATTCACCAGATCGCCGGCCAGCGCCTTCACCATGGAGACCTGCGCCACACAATCAACGCCCTGGGCATCGAGCCAGGCGGTGTGGTGCACCAGCTGTCGTGCCGCCTCAACCTCGGCGAGTCGGCGGGACAGACGCTGGCGAATCGCCTGCTTCTCCCACAAGGGGACGCCGAAGGCGGTGCGTTGGCTCACATGGTCGAAAGTAAGGCGGATCGCCTCGCGGGCCTCGGCCATCGCCATCGCACCGATCACCAGTCGCTCGTTCTGGAAGTTCGCCATGATGGAATAGAATCCACGATTCTCCTCGCCAAGAACGTTCTCGGCCGGCACGCGACACTCCTCGAACACCAATTCGGCGGTGTCGGAGCTCAGCCATCCAGTCTTGTCGAGCGCGCGACCGACCCGAAAGCCCGGGGTCCCCTTCTCGACGATGAACATGGTGATGGCGCGGCTGCCCTTGGCGGCTGCATCGGTGCGGGCAGCGACAAAGTAGAGATCGCCATGAACGCCATTGGTGATGAACATCTTGGTTCCATTCAACACATAGGCGTCGCCATCATGGACGGCACGCGTACGCATACCCGCGACGTCGGAGCCGGCGCCAGGCTCGGTCACGGCGACGGCGGTGATTGTCGTGCCTGCCATGATGCCCGGCAGATACTTTTCGAGCTGCCGCTTGCTGCCGAAACGGACGAGATGGGGGCTGGCCATATCCGTATGGACGAGGACGGTAATGGCGAAGCCACCATGGGTCGATCGCCCTACCTCTTCGGCCAGAACCACCGAGGCCCGCGCATCGAGCCCGGCGCCACCCAACACCTCGGGCACCCGCAGCGAGAAAAAGCCGAGTTCCCCCATCTCTCGTAGTATCCGCCGTGGAACGAACCCCGACTGTTCCCATTTCGGGCCGTCCGGCTTCACCTTCTCCTCGACGAAGCGACGAAGCTGAGCCCGGATCAGGTCGTTCTCTTCGCTAAAGATGGAGTGGCTCATATTTTGGCTCCGATTCGCCCTTGACCCTGCTGCGAATGCCTCTTACCTTCTTCATGCGAGTAAGTCGCAACTGCATGGATTTGCACAGAAAGACGCCTGTCCGAATGTATATCTGTGTGTGCCGGGCCATTCGAGATCGTGATGTCGACGCCGCTGTCCGCGCCGGAGCGCGCCGGCCGGTGGATGTCTTCCGGGCCTGTGGCCATAGCCCTCAATGCGGCGGCTGCGCATCGGACATGCGCAAGCGGATCGATCAGACCATCATTTCAGAGCAGGCAGCGCCCCAAACCCTTCTCGCCGCCGACTGATCTCGAACTCCCGTCACGTCAACCCGAGCCCCGATAGCAAGGGATCGGTATGATCCGATGCCTGGCTGATACGCGGCTGGCGGCTTGCTACCCCGGCTCCTTCCCGTCGCCGATCTGGGTTTGCAGGTAGTTCTGCTCGCCGACCTTCTCCAACAACGCAAGCTCGGTCTCGAGGAAGTCGATGTGAGCCTCGGCATCTTCCAGAATATCGACCGCGAGCTCGCGGCTCACATAGTCCTGCGCCGTCTCGCAAGCCGCAACCGCCGTAACCAGATCCGTCCTCGCCGCAGTCTCCAACCTCAAGTCGGCACTCAGGCATTCGGCAACGGTTTCGCCGACACCGAGTCGGCCAAGATCCTGCAGATTGGGCAGCCCCTCAAGCAGCAGAATGCGCTGAATCAACCGGTCGGCGTGTTTCATCTCGCCGATCGATTCGTCGTAGATCTTCTTTCCCAGCCGCTCGAAGCCCCAGTGCTTCAACATCCGGGCATGCAAGAAATACTGATTTATCGCCGTCAGCTCGTTCTTCAGGAGCTTGTTCAATTCGGCAATGATCTGAGGGTTGCCTCTCATGACAGGCCTCCAAGGTGACGCCTCGCCTTTAGACACCGACCTCTGCCGACAAGGCAATCGAAGAGCGCGCGATTGAGAATCGTTCGCTCAGAAATCCGCGGATGATGCAGTTTCGCGGCGCGTCTGCCTGCGAAAAAGCGACGCAACAATAAATTCAGGCGAACGTTTCATAGTGCGGGCCGTCTCAACGCCAGGAGTTAGTCATGCCATCGGACAAGCCCAAGCACGCTTTCAGCCTCCCCAAGCTATCCTATGCCGAGAACGCCCTTGAGCCCGTGATCTCGGCCAAGACCATGTCGTTCCACTACGGCAAGCATCATGCGGCCTATGTGAACAAGCTGAATGAATTGATTGTCGGCACCAGCTACGACGGCATGGCGCTCGAGGAAATCGTCGCGAAGTCGGCCAAGAACGACAAGGACAAGGCGATCTTCAACAACGCAGGTCAAATCTGGAACCACAATTTCTATTGGGAGAGCATGTCGCCCAAAGGCGGCGAGCCTACCGGCAAGCTCAAGGATGCACTGCAATCGAGCTTCGGCGGCGTAAAGGAATTCAAGGACGCCTTCCAGAAAGCGGCAGTCGCGCAGTTCGGCAGCGGCTGGGCTTGGCTCGTCAAGGGAGCGGACGGCAAACTCAAGATCACCACCACGTCTAACGCCGACACACCGATCGCGCATGGCGAGACGCCGCTGCTCACAGCGGATGTGTGGGAGCACGCCTACTATCTCGACTTCCAGAATCGCCGCCCCGACCACGTGACGGCGTGGCTGGACAAGCTCGTGAACTGGTCGTTTGCGGAGAAAAATCTCGGCTAACTAGGAGAACGGCAACATGCTGGGCACTATCCTCCTGATCATCCTGATCCTGATATTGCTCGGCGCGTTGCCGACCTGGCCCTATAGCAGCGGCTGGGGCTACTACCCCAGCGGCGGCATCGGATTGATCGCGATCATCGTGATCATCCTGCTCTTGATGGGCCGCATCTAGGCCCATCAAGAGCGATCTATCAATCCATCAGTAGCGGAACGCGACGTTGATCGAGGCGTACTGATCGAACCGGTCGCGCTCGAAGAATTCGGGCGTGCGCAGGACCTGGGTAAAGGAAACGCGCATGCCCCGAAACAGCAGCACCAAGCCCACTGTGCCCTCGGCGACGAGGGGCCGATGGGTGACGTGCATGCTGTTGCCGCCGGCATTGCCGTCGAGGAACATATTGCGTGCCACCGCCTCGCCGGTCACACCGAAGAACAGGTACCAGGCGAATCCGCTGCCAACAAATCCTTCGGAACCGGGAAGCGCCGGGCGCGGTCGCGGTGGGCCGAAATCGGCGTGCAGATCCTTGCCGACGCGCAGCAGGCCGCCGACGCTGGCGTAAGTCGAGGCGTTCCCGACGGAGAGCGCGACCGAGGGCACGACATCGTATTCGAGTCTCGGCTGATCGAGGACGACGCCCTGTCCGGTCCGCCATCGTCGCTCGAAGGTAAGATCGAGCGTCGGCTCGTTGTAAAGCTGGTTGGCCCAGCCATTGGCTGGACCGTCATTGATCAGCCGATGGAAATTGTTCTGCACGAAGGCGCCGCCGGCTGCGGGTCCGACCAAACCTAAATCGAGCTGCAGCGTGTCGAGTCGGACCGGATCGCTTCTGCCCGTTTGGGGATCGATCCTCTTGTAGGTCGATTGCAGGGCGACGCTCATATAGAGCCAGGCTGCATAAGGCCGGTCGTTAAGAATCGGCTGGGCCGTTTCCGTGTCCTGCGGCGTGTAGAGATTCTGGCCGATCGACACGCCGACACGTCGCGTGACGGAGCTGGCGGGTCCCTCCCCAAATATGGTCGGCATGGTGAGCATTCTCGCCCATCCTTCGGGCAAGCCAGGCAGGGCAGGCGACAACCAGCCGATCCGCACACCGTTGGTATAGTCGCGGTCCGATTTCCCGACGATATTGAAGAAATCGTTCTCGACCTGAAAGGTGAAGATACTCCGCTGCTCATCCGGTTCAGGCGCGGTATCGATCGGGATCGACTGGGCGACAGCAGGCACGATGCCCGCAAGCAGGAAGGCGGCTCCCAGCGCGAGGGTCTTGGGCATGCGTTCCTCAATCGGTCGCAAGCCAACGCCTCCGATACCTGAAAGTTCCTACTGCCGATTGGCGGCGGCCTGCGGATGCCACAGATGGTCGCGCCAATGCGCAGTGATCAACAGCGTGAAAGTAATGCCGACCACGCTGAACAAAGACCCGGTCACCGCGAAGCCGACATGCTCGATCATCGGCCCGCTGAGCAGCATGCCCAGCGGCAGGCCATAGACGGCCAGCATGCGCACCCCCATGACCCGGCCTCGGAAGGCAGGATCGGCGGTGCGCAGCAGGATCACCGCCATCGGGACCATGCAGAAACTCTGCGCCATGCCGATCAGGATCAGCAGGGCTTCGCCCCAACGCGGCGTCTCGATCCAGGAGAAAATCAGGTTCAGGGAGAACCAGACGAGCGCAAAGGCGATCATCGTCCGGGCGGCGGGAATTCGTGCTCCATGCAACGAGAGAAGAATCGAACCTATGAGGGCCCCCACCGCAAAACTCGCAATCAGCCAGCCAAGCCCGGTCTGATCGAGGCCGTAGATGTCCTTGGCAACATGCGCCAGCAGGGCATTGACCAGCGGATAGGCCGCGAAGTTCATCAGAAAGGCGAGAAGCGTCGCCGCGCGCACGTCGGGTGTCGACCACACATAGGTGAAGCCCTCCTTGAGCGCCCGGATCGGCGACGAGGGCACAGCCTCCTCGCCGAGAACGCGCACCCGCTTGAGGCCGACATTGAGCGTGAGCAGGAAGCTCAGGCCATAGACACCGCAGATCACCATGTAGGCAGGCGCCGAGCCGAGCGTCGCCATCAGCGTCGCGCCGGAAAGGGCGCCGACCACCCGCGCCGAGTCAGCGGTCATGCGCGAGACACTCATGGCGCGCATCAAGAGCTCGGCCGGCATGGTCTCGCCCACCAGGAGGTTGCGCAGCGTGATGTCCGATGGCCTGACGAGGCCCATGATGGCAGCCAGGGCGAATACCGATACGGCTCCCGCATGCCCAGTCAGGAACAGCAGCATCAAGCAGGAAGCGAGGCCGACATAGGTGATGCGCATCAAGCAAAGAACGTTGCGATTGCCAATCCGGTCGCCCGCCATGCCGAAGAACGGCGACACCAGCGTGCCCAGAAATTGCAGGGAGCCAAATACGGCAAGTGCGACGACGGAACCGGTGGCGACCAGGACGAACCAGCCGAGGATCACCCCTTCCATCTCGAATGCCCATGACGCCAGAAGGTCGGCTGGCCACTGGTAGCGGAAACTACGGATCTGGAAGGGCGCCAGCGCAGGAACAAGCGCAAATACCGTCACTTCTTGCTGAGTTCCCCCCAACCGGCGCCGCAAAGAGCGCCTCGATGACGACAGGGTGTCTGCTCCTTCGACGCCATGCAATGGGCTTCTGCTCACGTCTGGTCTGAGGTAGAACCAACCGATGCTGGGCGCCCTTGTCGGGGATACAAATTCCGGGCATAACGTATTGAAGGGGAATGTCTTTCCCTGGCCAACACTAGGGGTATGTGCCGGCAATTCTGCTGCGCAGCGTCAATTCGATCGAACCGTCAGCGGCGCGACTGGAAAGCACGCGGACTTTTTCGAAGGGGGATAGTCCGCGATGGGCGGGTCAGCCACAACGACACGTTTTCAGCTCATCCTGATCAAGCCCACACACTACGACGACGATGGCTACCCCATCACGTGGTTGAGATCCCACATCCCGTCCAACACGCTGGCGGCGCTCTACGGGCTTGGCGATGACTGCCGGCGGCGGCAGGTGCTGGGATCCGATGTCGAGATCGTCATCAAGCCGTTCGACGAGACCAATACGCGCGTACGTCCGGACCGCATCGTGCGCGACGTCCGCAGGAATGGCGGCAGGGGGCTGGTCTGTCTGGTCGGTGTGCAGAGCAATCAATTTCCACGCGCGGTCGACCTTGCCCGGCAGTTCATCAAGGCCGGTCTCCCCGTGGCACTGGGCGGTTTCCATGCCGCAGGCTGCCTCTCGATGCTGCCGGTCGTGCCGCCCGAGATCCAGGCTGCCATGGACATGGGCATCTCGATTTTTGCCGGTGAAGCGGAAGAAGGCCGTCTCGACATCATATTGCAGGATGCATGGCACGGCCGTCTGAAGCCGCTCTATAATTATATGACCGATCTACCCGGCATCGAAGGTGCGCCGACGCCGAACCTGCCGCCGGCGGCGCTGGCGCGCAACGAGGGCCGCCGATCGAGCTTCGACCTTGGCCGCGGCTGCCCTTTCCAATGCTCGTTCTGCACCATCATCAATGTACAGGGCCGCAAGAGCCGCTTCCGCAATGCCGACGATCTCGAGGCCATCATCCGCGAGAACTACAAGCAGGGTATCACGTCGTTCTTCATCACCGACGACAACATGGCCCGGAACCGGCACTGGGAGGAATTCTTCGATCGGCTGATCGAGCTCAAGGAAAATGAGGGCATTCAGACGTCCCTGATCATCCAGGTCGATACGCAGTGCCACCGTATTCCCAACTTCATCGCCAAGGCGCAATGGGCGGGTGTCTATCGCGTCTTCATCGGTCTCGAGAACATCAATCCCGACAATCTGCTGGCGGCGAAGAAGCGGCAGAACAAGATCACCGAATATCGCCGCATGCTGCAGACCTGGCACAAGGCCGGCATCTCCACCTGGGCGGGCTACATCTACGGCTTTCCCGGCGACACGCGCGAGTCGGTGCTGCGCGACATGGAGATCATCAAGAAGGAATTGCCGCTCGACATCCTCGAACTCTTCATCCTCACCCCCCTGCCCGGCTCGGAAGACCACCAGACCCTCTGGAAGCGGGGTGTCTGGATGGATGCCGATCTCAACAAATACGACCTCCATCACAGGGTCGTCCATCACCCGACAATGAGCGATGCGGAGTTCGACCAGACCTACCGAGACGCCTGGAAGGCCTACTACACGGCCGAACACATCGAGACGGTGGCGCGCCGGCACGGTTCCATCAAGGGTCGCAATCCGGCCGAGCCCGCCCAGTTCATGACCATGTTCAAGATCATGTTCGAGGCCGAGGGCATCCATCCATTGGAAGGCGGCATCGTGCGCATGAAGTATCGCCGCGACCGCCGATACGGCATGAAGATCGAGCCGATCGGCGTGTTCCATTACAAGCTCGCCGTCGAGAGCTGGAAGAAGCTCAAGATCTATGCCCGGCTCGCCTGGCAGGGCTGGCGTATCGGCCAGAAAGTGAAGCACGACCCCAACCGTCTCGAGTATACGGATCTCGCCCTCGAACCCGTGGTCGACGAGGACATGGACAAGCTCGCCCTGTTCGCCGAGACGGCAGGGGGCGAGGCCGCCGTCCTCAAGAAGCGCGGCGAGGATCTGGCACGCGCCAAGATTGCCGCCGCGCAGAACAACCAGAGGCTCGCCGCCGCCGAGTAGCGCTATAGTCGAAAGCATGGACGAAGAGGTTGCCTCCCGCGTCTATGCCGATCCGCTGACGCGCTGGTTCGTCACCGAAGCCTACAAGATTGCCGACACCGGCCAACTCGTTGCTGCGTCCGGCGAACAGCTCGTCCAAGCCGGCATTCCGCTCTACCGCCTAGCCTACTTCCAACTCACCCTGCATCCCGAGCTCGACGGCAAAGCCTACTTCTGGCGCCGTGGACGGCCGGTCGAGGTCCAGACCGCAACCGCGGGCCTGAGGGATCGGACGGAATTCCGCAGCAATCCGATGGCCGTCGTCTATGAGGAACACAAGACGTTGCGCGTTCGGCTCGATCAGGTCGAACCCGAGGCTCCCGTGCTGCGCCAATTCAAGGCCGAGGGCGCCACTGACTATGTCGCCCTGCCGCTTCTGTTCGGCAACGGGCATGTCGACGGCCTCAGCGTGATCTCTGACAGGCCTGGCGGCTTCTCGATGGCCGACCTCGACCGCATATTCCTGTTGCAGTTCGCCTTCACACGCATCGTCGAAGCACATTCGCTGCGCGATACGGCAGTCAACCTGCTCGACGCTTATGTCGGCCGAGCGGCAGGCGAGCGCATCCTGGCGGGCGAGATCAAGCGCGGCAGCGGCCAGACCATCGAAGCCGTGCTCTGGTACTGCGACCTGCGCGGCTTTACCCGCGCGTCGGATACGCTGCCCCGTGACACGATAATCGCGTTGCTCAACGACTATTTCGACGTGATGGGCAAACTTGTCACCAGCGCCGGCGGCGAGATCCTGAAATTCATGGGTGACGGCATGCTCGGCATGTTTCCCGTACCGACGCCGGATGAGCGAGGCCAGATCGCACTCAGGGCGGTCCGCGCCGCAGGGTCGGTCACCGACGCGATCACCGTTCTGAACGGCATCAGGGCGGCCGCGGACGAGCCTCCCGTACGCTTCGGCCTGGCGCTACATATCGGCGAGGTGATGTTCGGCAACATCGGCGCCAGCAACCGCCTCGACTTCACCGTCATCGGCCCCGCCGTCAATCACGCCGCGCGACTGGAGAGGCTCTGTGTGCCGCTCGGCCGTCCTGTACTGTTGTCGGGAACGCTCGCTGCACTCCTGCCGCCCGGAGAGGTCGAGGGGCTGGGCCTTCATACGTTGAAGGATATCGACCAGCGGCAGGCAATTTTCGGCTTGCGCGGCGCTGGCGGCTGGGCCCTTCCCTGAGCGTCGGAACACCCGGCCACAGTGTCGCCTGCAGCGGTCAATGGACGACCGGCGGCCTCACCTCGTCGAGACCATCCGCCGTCGTGGCCGAGATCGTGGTGCGCACCATGGTTCGCTCGCGGGCATAATCCCAGGGACGGCCGCGGTGAAGCACGGCACGGTTGTCCCACATCACGGCATCGCCCTGGCGCCATTTGTGGCTGTAGACGAACTCGCGGCGGGTCGCCTCGTCGAGGAGTTGCGCCAGAAGCTGGCGCGCGTCACGGTCGTCCATGCCGTCGATGGCATAGGCATGGCTTGCGACATAGAGCGCGCGCCGATCGTTGGCAGGATTACGCCAATTGAGTCGCCAGCGCACGGGCGGCAAAGCTTTGCGTTCGAGATCGGTCGCGAGGTCGGGATGGATCTGATCGCGGCTGTTGGCATAGGAATGGGTCGCGACAGCATCCTTCAGGCGTGACTGCAGGTCGACGGGCAATCGCTCCCACGCGCGCCGCGTCGAGGTGAACTCGGTCTCCCCGCCATCCGCCGGCAGCACACGCGCAGTCAGGACCGACGCCAGCGCCGGGGTCTTCTTGAAGGACGAATCGGTGTGCCAAAGCGCATTCGCCTTGGCGACCAGTATCTGGCGATGATCGGGCGCCACGACCTTCCCGTCCACCATATTGGTGAGGCGTGAATAGAACGTGTTCTGGCCGACCGACGAAACCTTGGTCAGTTCGAGCGGTCCAAAGGCGCGGCTGTAGGCGACCTGGATGTCATCGGCGACCGGCTGATCGCGAAAAACCAGCAACGAATGCTCCTCGAACGCTCCACGCACCGCCTTGTAGGCGTCGGTATCGGTGGCGACGTCGAGAATACCCACTCCCCTGACCTCCGCGCCGAAGCCCGGCCCCAGCGGAACCAGTTCCATTCGTTCCTCCTGTGGTTTTCGGCGGGATTTTATCGCAACAGAGACATCAGTCGCTATAGTGCGAATTCCGTTCTACGCGTTGCCGAGGCCCGATGTCTGCCCTTTCCAATTCTGCTCCGCGTCTGGCCTTTGTGGCCGCCGCGACACCGGTTGCGCGCGCCGCGCGCCTGGCGCTCGAAAAGCGCTACGGCAGCGTGACGCCTGCACAGGCCGACATCGTCATCGCACTGGGCGGCGACGGGCTGATGCTGCAGGCCCTGCACCGCAATATTCGACGCCGTACCCCCATTTTCGGCATGAATCTCGGTACGGTGGGCTTCTTGATGAACCAATACCGCGCCAACGGTCTGCTGGCGCGCCTGAAAGCTGCCCGGGAGGTGACACTGACACCCTTGCGCATGCTGGCGATGACGATGCGAGGCCGTCGACACGACGTCATCGCCATCAACGAGGTCTCGCTCTTGCGCTCCAGCCGCCAGACCGCCCGTATCGCCGTCTCGGTCGACGGTCATCTGCGCCTGCCCGACCTGCACTGCGACGGTGCGCTCGTGGCAACGCCAGCCGGATCGACAGCCTACAACCTGTCCGCCCACGGCCCGATCCTCCCTCTGGGGGCCGGCTTGTTGGCGCTGACACCGATCAATGCTTTCCGGCCCCGGCGGTGGCGCGGCGCACTGCTGCCGCATCACAGCAAGGTCGAACTCACGGTACTCGAGCCGCGCAAGCGGCCGGTCGCCGCGGCAGCCGATTCCGTCGAGATCGCCAATGTCGCCAAGGTGACGGTGACAGAGGCAAACGACATCCAGCTTACCCTGCTGTTCGATCCCGAGCACGATCTCGAGGAGCGCATCCTCAAGGAACAGTTCGCGCCATGACAGTCAGGCGCGAAGCGTGATGCCACCGTCCACCACCAACAGGTGGCCGTTCACATAGGCTGACTCGTCCGAAGCGAGGAACAGGGCGGCATTGGCGGTGTCCCAGCCAGTGCCCATCTTGCCGGTTGGCGAGGCGCGATTGCGGATGGCGATCATCTTGTCATAGGCCTGATTGTGATCCTTCTCGCCCTTGGCGTATTCCTCGGCGAGAAAGTCGATCATCGGCGTGTGCATCAGGCCCGGCAGGATGGCGTTGCAGCGGATACCCTTGTCGGCATACTCCGAGGCGATCGCCATGGTGAGCGAGTTCACCGCGCCCTTTGACGCGTTGTAGGCGACGTAGGAGATGCCCTTGGGGCTGCGGATCGAGGCGATCGAACTCACATTGACGATCGCGCCCTTGCGCTGCTTCTCCATGATCGGCAGCACATGCTTGGCGGTGAGGAAAAAGCTCGTCACGTTGACGTCGAACACCTTGTGCCATTCGTCTTCGGAGAGCTGAACAGGGCCGCCAGTCGAGCCGATGCCGACATTGTTGTCGAGGATGTCGACGCGCCCCCATTTGGCCATGCAGGCATCGACCATCGCCTTCACCTGGGTATTGTTGGAGGCATCGCACTCGAACGAAGCTGCATCGCCACCTTCCTTTGCGATCAAACCAGCCGTCTCCTCGGCCGCCGCTCGCTTCCGGTCGACGCAGAAGACCTTGGCCCCCTCGCGCGCAAAGGTGACAGCGGTGCATTTGCCGTTGCCCCAGCCCGGCCCGCTCGAACCAGCGCCGACTACGATCGCCACCCTGTCCTTCAATCTGCCAGCCATGCCGTTTCACTCCCTTTCGAGGAAGTGTAGCACGGACCTTGCTCCAAGAAGCACGAGACGCGACTCCGCGTCGCCGCGCCACGGACCATCTTCGCTGACATCGATGCGCCGCCCGACCATATGAATGATCGATCGCCGATCGGCCGAGTCGGAAAAACGCACAATCCCCTTCGCCCGCAACACGTCGGTCGACGTCTCGGTCAGCATGGCGAGCAAGGCAGCACGGTCGACTGGCCCGGACCAACGATAAGACCAACTTCGGAAATTCTCTGCTTCACCTCCGGGATGAGTCGTCCCGAGCTGGTCGAGCCCGAACAAAAGAGCGGCCGGCACATCGCCATACTGCGCTTCCACGATCGGCGCCGTTGCTTGTCCAGCGAGCCACGTTCGCACTGCAGTCGGATCGCGAGCCAGATCGATCTTGTTCAGCACCAGCAGGTCGGCGGCCTTGAGCTGGCGCATCACGGTGTCGCCCACACGCCGATCGACAGCCCGTTGCTGCACGTCACCGCTGTCGACGACAACGATCACGCCATCGCGGGCGAGTCGCGGTTCGAGCATGGCAAGGTCCGCAATACGGCCCGGGTCGGCGACCCCGGACGCCTCGACGACAATGTGATCGAGCTGTTCCGGCCGTTCGAGGAGCGTCAGCAAGGTCTCGACCAGCGAATCTCCGATTGTACAGCATAGGCAGCCATTGCTGAGCGCGATCGTGTCACCGCCATGGGCTGCCACCAGTTCGCCGTCGATATCGAGTGCGCCGAAATCATTGATCAGGACGGCAAGCTTCCGCCCTGTCGCACCTGTCAGCAATCGGTTGAGCAAGGTCGTCTTTCCGGCCCCCAGGAACCCCCCGATCACGGTGAAGGGAATGGGCGTGGTCACGTCCTCGGGGCTTCGAAGATGCGGCCGCCGAGCATCGTTCCCCATATGCCGATATCCTTGAGTTTCACCGGTGCAACGGCGAGCGGGTCATCGTCGAGGATGGCAAAGTCGGCACGCTTGCCGACGTCGATGCTGCCCAGCTCTTCGTCAAGCTTCAGCGTGTAGGCCGCGCCAAGCGTAATGGCGTGCAGGGCATGGGCGACGGAGATCTTCTCTGCCTCGCCCAAGGTGCGTCCCGTGGCGGTGAGGCGGTTGACGGCGCACCAGGCGGTGAACAACGGCCCGATCGGCGTGACCGGCGCATCGCAATGAATTGCGAATGGCACGCCCAGGTGGAGCGCCGTACCACAGGCATTCATGCGTTCCGCCCGCTCAGGTCCGAGGGTCTTGGCGTAGTGAACATCGCCCCAGTAGAAAAGATGGTTGGTGAACAGGTTGGCACACATACCCAGTGCCTTCATGCGCCGGAACTGGCCCGCATCTGCCATCTGTGCATGCTGCAGCGTGTGGCGATGGTCCCAGCGAGGTGCCGTCGCCAGCGCCCGTTCGACCGCCTCGATCGCCACTTCGGATGCCTGGTCACCATTGGTGTGGATATGCACCTGGAAGCCGGCGCGATGGTACGCCAGCAGCAGCCGGTCTATTTCGTCCGGCCCGACGTTCCAGACGCCGTTGAGCGTGCCGTCATAATAGCCAGGCCAACGCATGCGCGCCGATAATCCCTGGATCGAGCCGTCGGTGATGATCTTCACGAGCTGGAAACGCAGCCGTTCGCTGTTCTTCTTCGCAAGCTCTCTCAGTCGAGCAATGCCATCGTCGGGCGACATCGAGAAGGCAGCGAATGCCGGCAGCAGACGCAGCGGAAAGTCCACCGAAGCGCTGGCCTCCAGATATGCCGCGACCGTGCTTTCCGGCAGTGTGTTGTGCAGATCGGTGGCCGTGGTGACGCCGGCAAGTTGCGCTACCTTGGCAAAGCCCCAGGTAGCTGCGCCATCCGACAGGAGGGTCGAAAGCTCGACGCCTGCCGCCCTGTACGCCATGAACTTGGCGGTATTTTCCTGCAGCTCGCCAGACGGCTCACCTCGCTCGTCTTTTACGACGCCGTGGACATTGGTGTGACGTGTGATACCGGCCTTGGCAAAGACCGGTGTGTTGGCGTTCAGAACATGAAGATTGGAATGAAGCACGACGACCGGCCGTGCCGTCGAGACCTCGTCGAGATCGGCAAGATCCATGCGCCGGCCACCAAAGTAGATCGGGTCAAAGCCCCAGGCGAGAAGCGTCGAACCATCCCGAGGCATGGTCCGCTCGTAGGCCTGCAGAGTCGCAACAACCTCGTCGATACTCTTGAGGCCAGATGACCTCGTGCCGTCGGGACTCGTGCGATCGAAGTAGCCAACATAGGGAAATTTCCATACGCCGCCCTCGTAGGCATGGCTATGACCCTCGACGAAACCCGGCAAGATCACCTTGCCGGCGAATCGATCGTCGAGCTCGAATCGGCCCCAGCCTTTCAGCGACTCGATCGACCCCGCTCCCAGGATGCGTCCGTCGCGCACCGCCACATGCGTGGCAAACGGCTGGTTGGGGTTCATCGTCAGAATGCGACGGGCGGAATAGACGACAGTGTTCATGAGGCTCGCTTCTTCTTGCGCAAGTGATGGGTCAGAGCCAAGGCAAGGCAATGGCGCAGTTCCGCCTCGGGCAGGCGATCGCCAGCATCGAAGACGATGGCCCGCTTTCCCTCATAGCGAAACGTCTTCGGATAGAGCGTTCGGAAATCCTCCACCAATCCGCTCCGGCAATGGAAATAGACGGCGCAGCCATCGCTTTCCCTGTGACGATCGATCCGTACCGTCGACCCGCTTCCGGTTTCTTCCGTGAGATAGCTCGGCTGGCCCCATTTCAGCGTTTCGGTGAGACGGCCCACGCCTTCGGTACGCGCCGCGACGTCGAGAATCAGCGTCCGCAGGGCCGCCAACCGGCGGCGCACTCCAGCGGGATATTCCTCGAACACGGTTTCGACCGCTTGGTCGGCGACCTCTTTCATCTCTGGACGTTAGCACAGGCGGCGTGGAATGTTGCGCCAACGACATTGGAGGAAACATGCTGCGACGCGCGTTTGTTTCGGCGCTCGGCCTCGTTGCTGCCGGTCCCGCCTTTGGCGACACTTGGCCCAGCCGGCAGATCAAGGTGATCGTGCCCTATCCGCCCGGCGGACCGACAGACATCTCCTCGCGCATCGTGCTCGAAAAGGCGGGACAACTGCTCGGCCAACCGATTCTGTTCGACAACAAGGGAGGCGCCTCGGGCATGCTGGGTGCCGAGATCGCCAAAAATCAGCCGCCCGATGGTTATGCTTTTCTCGCCACGACCGTGGCAATGCTCGCCATCACGCGCCACTTGCAACCGATCCCGATCGATCCCGAAAAGGATTTCGTCACCGTGGCGCGCATGTCGACGTCGTGGATGGCACTCGCCGTCCATCCGTCAGTGCCGGCGAATACGCTTGCCGAATTCGTGGCCTATGTGAAAGCCAATCCGGGCAAGGTAAACTTCGGCTCGGCTGGCCTGGGCACCATCACCCAGCTGTTCGGCGAGATGCTGAACATCGAAGCCGGCATCAAGATGGTCCATGTGCCCTACAAGGGCAGCGCCCAGGCGACACAGGACCTTCTGGGCGGCCAGATCCAGGCGCAGTTCGACCAGACTGTTCTGCCGCACATCCTGGCCGGCCGGCTGAAGGGTTTGGCCATCGTTGGCGACCGGCGTTGGCCCCAGAAGCCAGACATTCCGACGTTGCGCGAGCAAGGCTATGGCAAGAATGGCGGCGAGAGCTGGTACGGGCTGCTCGCGCCCGCCGGCACACCCGAGCCGATCGTCACGCGTATGGCCAAGGCGATCGAGGAGGCACTGCAGGCGCCAGACGTGCTGGAGAAGCTCGACAAGGGTGGCGCCAAGGCGACCTATCTCGGCCCTGCCGCCATGCGCGCCGAGGTCGACAAGGAAAACAAGACATTCGCCGACATCATCAAGCGGGGCCACGTGACCCTGGACTGACCGCGATCAACGTCGAAACCAGGCACGCGGCCAGAAGCAGGAGACGAGGAGCGCCGCCAGCAGGCCACCGCCTGCGGTCATGAAGGCGAAGCGATAGCCGGCAAGAAACCCCTCCACGCCCGGCCGACCGGCAGCCCCGTATGCCTGTAGAGTGCTGAGTATAGAGGCACCGCTCACAACACCGAGCGTGCGTGTCAGGAGGGCCAGGGCACCGGCAACGCCACGGTCGCGCCGCGCCAGCGTACCGGTCACGATATCGGTGTAGGCCACGACCAGCAGGCCATAGGCGCTGCCTTCGATCAGCAGCAGCACGACCAACAGGGGCAAGGGTGTGGTCTTGGTCGTCCAGCCCAACGCCATCAAGCTGACGCCTATCACGACAACACCTGCAAAAGCTGTCGGACGCTGGCCCATCCGCGAGACCAGCCGTGCAGCCAGTGGTGCACCGGCAGTACCGCCGACGAAGGCGAGTGCGATCATAAGCCCCGACCCGATCGCAGACAGACCCAGTACGTTCACGAGATAGTACGGCGTCAGCAGCAGGATCGCGAAGCTCGCAAGATTGGCGAGCACGCTGATGAGATTGGGAATGACGAAGGCTGAATCAGCGAACAGCACGGGCCGCAGGATTGGCTCGTCGAACCGGTTCTCGTGGCGAATGAAGATGGCGATGCCGGCGAGCGCGCCGCCCGCCAGCAAGAGCGGCTGCCAGGTGGATACGGTGCGTTGCGACAGTACGAGCGCAAGCAGGAGCGTGCTCATGCAGCAGGCCAGCAGCACCGCTCCAAACACGTCGAACGGCCGATCGTCACGCCGGGGCGCCGGCAGCAGTCCCGACAGGGCAAGGGCTACAAGGGCGATCGGAACACGGAACCAATAGACCGCTGGCCAACTCCAGATCTCGATGAGTACACCGGCCAGCAACGGTCCGACAGTCGAGGCGAGGGCCTGGCTGGCGGTGAAGCCTGCGAGGGCCCGCGTACGCTGCCCTTCGGGATAGAGCGAGGTCGATAGCGCCGGCCCACAGGCAAGAGCGAGTGCGGTCCCGACACCCTGCCCAGCACGTGCCCAGAGGAAGAGAGGCCAGCTCGGCGCCATAGCGCAAGCAGCACAACCAATCGCCGAAAGCCCCAGGCCCACCCGAAAGACCAGGCGATGCCCCACAAGGTCGCCCAGTTTGCCACACACCAGCATCAGAGAGCCGTAGACCAGCACGTAGCAGATCACGAGCCACTGCACGTCGCCCAGTGCCAACCCGAAGTGAGTCGTAATCGCCGGCAGCGCGACATTGACCGCGATGTCGAGAGGCGCCAGCGCCGCGCCGAGGCCGACGATCGCGAGACCGAACGCGGGTCGAACGAGCGCCGCCGAATCGGCGCGGTCCGCCGAGTTCAGAGGTTTTTGCCCAGGAACGCGAGGGTGCGATCCCACGACTGCTTGGCGGCAGCAGCGTCGTAGGCCGCGCCGTCATCCTTGGCGAAGGCATGGGCTGCGTCGTAGCGATAGACCTCGGGCTTGTTGCCGGCTTTGGTCATTGCCGCCGCAAACTCATCCACGACCTGGGGCGTGCACCAATCGTCCTTGTTGGCGAAGTGTCCCTGGATCGGCACCTTGATCTTGGCGGGATCGGCCAGTTCCTTCGGTGGAACGCCATAATAAGGAACGCCGCAAGCAATACCCGCCACACGCGCGCAAGCGGCAATCGTGAGCGCGCCGCCCAGGCAGAAGCCAGTGACGCCCACCTTGCGGCTCATGCCGGCAAGATACTTCACAGCGCCCGCGATGTCCTGGTCCGAAGCACCGACGAAATCGAGGCCGTTCATCAGGTGATTGGCCTCGTCGGGTTGCTGGGTCACGCGCCCTTTGTAGAGGTCCGGCGCCAAGGCATTGTAGCCGGCCGCGGCGAAGCGATCGGCGACACGCTTGATCTGGTCGTTGAGGCCCCACCATTCCTGGATCACGACAAGACCTGGCTTGCCCTTGCCGGCCTCAGCAAGATAGCCCTTGCAGGTTGAGCCGTCCGGACGCTTGAAGTCGATCATGCTGCCCATCTTTGTCCTCCTGTCCACAAACCGACCTATAGCAGAGCCCGAAGCTCCGTCTTGAGAATCTTGCCGTAGTTGTTCTTGGGCAAGGCTTCGATGAAGCGATAGTCCTTCGGCCGCTTGAATCGCGCAATATTATCGAGGCAGAGCCGATCGAGGTCGGCTGGCGTAAGCGTGGCACCAGGCCGGACAACGACGAAGGCCACGACCTCCTCTCCCCATTCCGGATGCGGTCGGCCGACCACCGAACACTCGGCGACGGCGGGATGAAGATTGAGCACGTCTTCGATCTCGCGTGGATAGATATTGCTCCCGCCTGAGATGATCATGTCCTTGGAGCGATCCTTCAGCGTCAGGAAGCCGTCTTCATCGAAGGCGCCGCCGTCACCGGTCCATAGCCAGCCGTCGCGCAACGACTTCGCCGTTGCCTCAGGGTTGTTCCAGTAACCCGACATGACCGTGTCGCCCTTGACGATGATCTCCCCGACCTCTCCCGCCGGGAGCCGCCGTCCCTCCTCGTCAACCACGCGCACCTCGACACAGGTATCGGAGACACCCGCCGAGGCGAGTCGCGCTTCCCAGCGAGGATGATCGCGAAGGGCATGCATCTCGCGTGAGAGGTGGGTGATGGTCATCGGACTTTCGCCCTGCCCGTAGAGTTGGCACAGGACGTTGCCCAGCACCTCGAGGGCGCGCTTGAGGTCACTCACATACATCGGCGCGCCGCCGTAGCTGATGAGGCGCAGCGCGCCCGGGCGGAGATCACCCACCGCCGGATGCTCCACCAGCCGCTTCACCATGGTCGGTGCCAGGAAGATGCTGCAATCGGGCCAGCGGTTCATAAGCTCGACGGTCTCGGGAACGTCGTATTTGCCACTCTCGGGAAAAACCTGGACCACGCCGCGCGCCAGCATCGGGAAGTTCCACAGGCCCGATCCGTGACTGATCGGCGCCGCATGCACCATCGAGCCTCCGGTGGCCGGGCGATCGACGTCAGCATAGTAGTTGAGCGTCATCACCAGGAGATTGCGATGGGTGAGCGTCGCACCCTTCGGCCGGCCGGTCGTGCCCGAGGTATAGAACAGCCAGGCGGGATCCTCCGGCGCGCATTCCGCCATCCCGTTAGGGTCGCCGACCGCCATGAAGGCATAGGGCCGTGTGGTCACATCGACGATTTCCTTGAGATCGGGCGCCTCCTTGGCCGCCTCAGCGATAGTCGTCGCAAGATCGGGCGTCACGAAGCACAGCTTGGCGCCGGAATTGGCGAGGATGAAGGCAAATTCCTTGGCATGCAGCTTGGCATTCATGGGCACGGCACAGAGGCCGGCATGCCAGATCGCGTACATGACCTCGATCGCCTCCACGCAATTGGAGAGGGCGAAGGCTACCCGATCGCCTGGTGCGAGGCCAAAGCGCACGTGCAGATGCGTACTCATCACCGAGACCTTGCGCCACATGTCGCGATAGCTGAGATGCACTGCGTCGCCCCGTGCCAAGGCGGCCTGGTCGTGGAATTCCCGCGACGAACCGAGCAGTAGATGGGCAATATTCATGTCATCCGGACTATTGCAGGCTGAGTGATGGCCTTGCAATGTGCGGACATGCAGGAATTTGATTTTGCCATCGTCGGCGCCGGCATTGCCGGCGTATCGGCCGCCTACCATCTCGCTCCGCAAAAGCGCGTCATCATCCTCGAACGCGAGCAGGTGGCGGCCTATCACACGACCGGTCGCTCGGCCGCGCTACATTCGGAAACGTACGGCTCTCCCGAAATCCGGGCCATTACGGTTGCCTCCGGCCGCTTCTACCGCAAGCCGCCGCAGGGTTTCGCCGATCATGCGCTGCTGACGCCGCGCGGCGCCTTGATCGCCGGACGCGCCGAACAGGAAACGGCCCTCAGAGAGGCGGCGGCCGATTTCGCCAGGCTCGTGCCAAGTGTGCGCTGGCTCGATCCCGCCGAAGCCCAGCGCCGCATGCCCCTGTTCAAGCCTGACTCCGTGGGGGGTGGCGCGGTTTTCGAACCTGAGGCCGACGATATGGATGTCGCGGCCATCCACGGCGGGTTCCTGCGAGGTGCACGCGCATCAGGTGCGTTGCTGCGCCTTTCGGCCGAGGTCGTTCGACTGGAGCGCAAAGACGATCGCTGGCGGATCAGCCTGCGCGACGGCGAGACCATCGCTGCGACCAACATTCTGAACGCTTCAGGTGCCTGGGCCGATGTGCTCGCACAACTCGCCGGCGCGAGACCTGTAGGACTCGTCCCGAAGCGACGCACTGCGTTCACCTTCGACTCGCCGCCCGGACTCGACATCGAACGACTGCCGATGGCGATCGACTTCGACGAGACATTCTACTTCAAGCCGGAGGTCGGGCAGTTCCTCGCATCGCCCGCCGACGAGACCCCCTCGCCGCCCTGTGACGCACAGCCCGAGGAGATCGACATCGCCATCGCCGTCGATCGCATAGAGACTGCGACGACCCTGCAAATCGGCCGCATCAAGAACAAGTGGGCAGGTCTGCGCAGCTTCGTCGCCGACAAGAATCTCGTGGTGGGCTACGATGATACCGTCCCCGGCTTCTTCTGGCTCGCGGGTCAGGGCGGATATGGCATCCAGACCGGAGCGGGGGCTGGCCGCCTTGCCGCCAGCCTGGCACTCGGCCAGGGCCTGCCAGCCGATATTGCCGAACTCGGCGTCGCTGAAGCCGCCCTTTCGCCTCGCCGCTTCACGCCGCAGTGATTGCGCGGTCACGCTCGATCGCCAAGCTCTGACTTCTCGATCTCAGCGACTGCAGGCAAGATGACAACTCGTCAGGGAGATCGAGATGACGAAACACCAATTTATCGCCGCTTCCGCCGCCCTCCTGTTCGCCACTGGAGCTGCCGCGACCAGCGTATCTGCCAAGGAAACTCACGTGAAGTGCGCCGGCGTGAATTCCTGCAAAGGTACGAGTGCCTGCAAGACCGCATCGTCCTCGTGCAAGGGACAGAACTCGTGCAAAGGCCTCGGCTGGAGCAAGGTGCGCAGCGCAAGTGAATGCACATCCAAGGGTGGCAAGCTTCTTTGAGGCAATTGATTCAGTTCGACGAATTGCAGAAATCACGCAAGCGATCCGCACACCAGTCATGTGCGCGTATGCGGACACGTCACTCACACGTGAAGGTTTAGTGTCGTTCGACACGCGCCTGTGATCGGAAGTGGAGTCCTGCGATAGATAGAATCGTGCCCTCACTCGTCCTTGGACGGAGCGAGTCATTTTCGAAGGGGGTCCCCAGGATGAAGAAGTCATTTGTTATCGCAGCGTCGCTGTTCGCCGCGGGCACGATCGCGACTGCGGCACATGCCCAGTCGACCAAGTCCTGTGCCGGTATCAACGCATGCAAAGGTCAGAGCGCTTGCAAGAGTGCGACCAATGCGTGCAAGGGACAGAACGCCTGCAAGGGTCAAGGCTGGGCCGAGACCAGCAGCGTCCTTGATTGCCAGGCTCAAGGCGGCCGGCCACTGAACTGAGGCGTTGCGTTTTTCAGACCGCTGCAAGCGGCAAAGGCGCCACCGTCGGTGGCGCCTTGTCTTTTTGGCGCGACAATTCGGTGGCAATCCGCCACTTCCACGAATGCAAAGGACGAAGACCCTGCGGCGATCCACACTTGCCAAACAGCATGGCTGTACTGCAAAAATATAACCGCGTGGAAGTCGAACTCATCGTCATTGCCGCTACCGTCGTCTGGAAGGTACAGAGCTGGGCGGCCGAATGTCCGGTTCTGCAATGAAACCCGCGTAGGAAGCTAGGTCGAGGCGGCCCTCGGGGTAGCCTATCCAGCAGAGGAATCGCGGCGCCGCATTTCCTTTTCACCGGCGAATTCTGGCCTTCGGAGCTAAACTGCACTTATGTCATCGCAGGTCGACTTTGGGCTCGGGCTTCGGCCCGACCACTACGAGGAGATCGTCGCCAACCCCGGCAGGGTCACTTGGTTCGAGGTGCTGTCCGAGAATTACATGGTCCCGGGCGGGCGGCCATTGCAATGGCTCGACACGTTGCGTCGCGATTATCCGATGGCCATGCACGGCGTCTCGCTCTCGATCGGTTCAATCGATCCACTCGACCGTGGCTATCTCGACGCGTTGAAGGCCCTGACGGAACGGATCGAGCCGCTGTGGGTCTCAGATCATCTCTGCTTCACCGGCCTGCGCGGGATCAACATGCACGACCTGCTGCCGCTGCCCTATACCGAGGAAGCGCTGGATCACGTGGCCGAACGGGTGATGCGCGTGCAAGACCATCTCGGGCGGCGTCTGGTATTGGAGAACGTCTCGAGCTACGTCACCTATGCGGCGTCGGAACTCGCCGAATGGGACTTCATCGCGGGGCTCGCCGAGCGCGCCGACTGCGAGATCCTGCTCGACGTCAACAACGTCTATGTCAGCGCTTTCAACCACGAGTTCGATGCCTACGCCTTCCTCCGCGCCATGCCCACGAAACGCGTGCGCCAGTTCCATCTCGCCGGTCATCTTCACAAGGGCACGCACATCATCGACACGCACGACCATCCGATCATCCCCGACGTCTGGGACCTCTATGCCGAGGCGGTGCGGCTGTTCCCGGACGTACCTACCATGATCGAGCGTGACGCCAACATCCCGCCCTATGTCGATCTGCTGGCCGAACTCGATACCGCACGTGACATCGCCTTGCGCGTGGCACGCGGACGCGCACCCAAGGCGGCGGAATGAGCGTTGGTGGCCCGGCGACGAACGCCGGCTCCCTTGGCGATCTGCAGCGCGCGTTTCAGGATTACCTCCTCTCCGGCAGCGACCGGCTGACGGCGTCCGTGCACGACACGCGCAAGGCTGATCGCACCACGCTACTCGAAGTCTATCGCGACGGTTACGCCCTGCGTCTCATCGAGGTGCTGGCAAACGACTATCCCGGCGTCATGGCGATGGCGGGGCCGGCTGACTTCGACTATATGGCGCGATCCTATATCGCCGCTCGCCCGTCGCGCCACCCGTCGGTCCGCTGGTTCGGCAAGGACTTGGCGGATTTCCTGGCCAGCACACCGCCTTTCGACCGCTCGCCCGCCGTAGCCGAAATGGCGCGTTTCGAGTGGACGCTGGGCGATGCCTTCGATTCGCCCGATGCAACACCCGTCGGCGCCGATGCCCTGACGGCCTTGCCTTCCGTAGCCTGGGAGACGCTTTCCTTCACGACGCTTCCCTCCCTGCACCTTCTGGCATTCGATTTCGACGTCCCCCGTGCCTGGCAACGACGTGACGAGCAGGAGCCGGGCAATCTCGCTGCCGATCGGGCCGAGGCGCCGACCTCGTGGGTGATCTGGCGACCACAACTGACTTCGAACTTCCGCTCGCTCGCGGCCGACGAGGCGACGATGCTTGCCGCCCTCATGCAAGAATGTCCTTTTCCCGAGCTATGTGAGTGCCTTGCTCCGTCAGTCGGCGAAAGCGGGGCAGTCGCGCGAGCCGCCAGCCTGCTGCGAAGCTGGGTGGAAGAAGGAATGATCGGATCGTTCCGCCACTAGCAACATCACCTGTATCTCGTCCATCATGCCGCCATGCCGAGGAGCAAAGTGTGGAAGTAAGCAAGCTTGTTGAGGCGCTGGTCGATATCGAACGTGCAGCCCGGGAATTCGTCGAGATGCCCGATTCCGCCGAGGCTGACCGTCAGTTGCTGGAGACGCTGCATCGTTATCACGACCGGCTGAACGAGCCCTACGGCTTCAATTCGGACACCGACGCCGTGCGCAGACGGGTCTGGAAGGACTGCGTGACCGTCATCTCGAACCTCCAGCTCGCGCCTCAGCATGCTGCAGGCCAACAATCCGAACTGGTGCGCACGCAGACGCAGAAGCTCGCGACCTTGACCCAAGGCCTGCTCGACCTCGTGCGACAGGGGGTCGAAAAGCGCTAATCTTCATGGCGGCCCCGCTTGATGGAATTGGTAGACATTAAGGACTTAAAACAGTTTTCTTGGTGCTGTAGCGGCCTGTCGCATTGGGTGGAAATGCACGCAGGAACAGTGGGTTAGATAGAAGGGATGCCAAGCGGGTCCGTTCAAGTGTGATCACCCGGGAGCCGACTAGGAGCCCGTAGCATTGAGAAGCCTGTGCCTTCGCATCCACACGATGCGATACGCTCAAGCATGACGAAGGAGAATCAAAGAGAACTGCGGACGTGGCGAAATCGGTAGACGCAGCAGACTTCAATTGGAGTGCCCACGGGGAAATCCGTGGAGCAGAACCGCTCAAAGTCGGGGAAAGCTAAGGGTTCGACCTAAGCCAATCCCGAGCCAAGCTCCTCTGGGGAAGGTGTAGAGACTAGACGGGCGGCGCCTACGGTCGGAAGGCTATGGCGAAGGGATAGTCCAGACCACGAACGCCAATGTGGCGGCGGCGAAAGCCGAGGTGGTATGAAAATCTGCTTCTCGAAAGGGAATGCGGGTTCGAGTCCCGCCGTCCGCACCACCTTCATTCCGGGCATGAGCGAAGCCCCCAAGTAGGTTCAAGTCAAGGGAGCGCTGCCACCGCCGAAACACATCGGCTAGTTGTGGAGCCTCAATAGGATATTCCCGGACAAGCCGAGAGTGCTGATGGGTGGCACGGATCCGATGCTGCCATGGGGACGATGCCAGTTGTATCCAATAAGGCTGCTCAGCGGCGCTGCTTTGAGGTGTCGTAGGCCATGGTAT
>JAFEBU010000070.1 GCA_018242505.1 Pseudomonadota bacterium | reverse complement strand
GTCGCTTCATGCGGTAGAAGTTGCCGGTCTCCGCGCCTGCCGCGACCATCCCGGCAAACACCGGAACGGCAACCACATACATCACAACCGTGCCGGCTTCATCGCGGCCAACGCTCTTGGCCTTCCTCCATATGGTGCCTAGTTTGCAGGAGATCGCCCGCGCGTACTTGTGGCGCATTCCACCGGAATGACCCGCTTCGACCCCCGGATTGCGCAATCCTGAAACTGAATTGACCACGGTATTCCCCCAAGTAGCTCTGCGCGACACCGCCGAGGCAGCTCGGCACTCGACGGCACGGACGGCAAGTCCGGTAAGGCTACACATCGCCATAGCACCAATCTTTTCCGGCCGAGGGCAAAGCTGCGACCGAAGTGTGATGTTTCGGTAACTTCGCCCAGCGGCTACACCACCACGCCAGCCATGGCTTGCGCAGCACGCATCTGCAGGGTGCGGTCGACTGGTTTGGGCGCCTTTCTCACCCAGTCGATCAGCTCCGGCATGCCGTCCTCGAAGCATCGCTTGGGGCTCCAGCCGAACACACGCCGCATCTTGTCGACACTGGCAAAGCAGTGGCGGATGTCGCCTATGCGGTACTTGTTCGTGATCTCGGGAGCGATGTTCTTGTGCAGTTTCTCGGCCAGCACGCGGGCGACCCTGTTCACCGTGATCGCCTCGCCGCTGCCGACGTTGAAGGCATCCCAGATATCGAAGTCGGAGGTGATGGCGTGCATGAACGCGTCGGTCACATCCTTCACATGCACGAAGTCGCGCTTCTGCTCGCCGTCCTCGTTGACCATCGGCGCCTGGTCGTTGAGCAGCCGGCCAATGAAGATGGCACAGACGCCGGTATAGGGATTGCTGAGCGCTTGCCGTGAGCCGTAGGCGTTGAACAGCCGCAGCGCCACGGTCGGAATGCCGCGTGCTTTGCCGTGGACGAGGAACATGCGCTCGTGGACGTACTTGCCGAGCGCGTAGATCGAGGCGGGCTCGAGCACCTTGTTCTCGGTCGTCGGAACGGGGCTGTACGGATTGCCCGCACTGTCCGTCACTTCCCACTGCCGACTCTTGAGCTGCTCCATGGTGCGCTCCCGCACACGATCCTGCAGCTGGCCGCCGGGCGCGACATACGCACCCTCGCCATAGATCGACATGCTCGACGCCACCACCATGCGCTGCAACGAATGGCGCTGGGTGTTGTTCAGCGCCTCCATGATGACCGCCGCACCCAGGTCGTTGTTCTGGGTGTAGAGGTATGGATCCGTGGCGCTCTGGCCAACGCCGACCGAGGCCGCCATATGCACCAGGTGCGTGATGCCGCCTTCGAGGATGTTGGCGACCAGACCTGACTCGACGACGTCGCCCCTGATGCGGATGGCCTTTGGATTGAGGTACTTCGGCCACCCATCGGCGTCGTTGTCGCCGTCGGCATGGACCTGCGGCAGCAGGGCATCGAGCACTGTCACCTTGAAGCCGTCATTGATCAGATCGTCGACGAGATGAGAGCCGATAAACCCGGCGCCGCCCGTCACAAGCGCATGCTTTTCCTTTGTCGTAGACATTCCCACACACCCTTTCAGTTCCCACACTGAGTTCTCACACACCGCCGGCTCCCACACCGACGGATCACACACTCACACTCACACTCACACTCACACTCACACTCACACTCACACTCACACTCACACTCACACTCACACTCACACTCACACTCGCCCCGCCGACTTCCACACCGGCAGTTCGAGCTGTCAATCTACGCTGCCTCGTTGACGGCGTTCGGTACCTGGATGCCGGCGCCTGGCGGCGGCGCGATGATACGACTCTTCGAGTCGTATCCCAGCGTGCCGAGCCGGATCAGTTCGGGCACGAGTTCGCGATTGCGGTCGAGCTTCTCGGTGCGCTCCCAGACCAACCCGAGATCCTTGCACCACATGCGGAACCCTATGGCGAGCGGCACCGTCCAGAAGGTCCACCACAGCATCAGGAACAGCGGGTTCACGCGCAGCATGAAGAGGGCGCGCCGCCAGAACCGTGTTTCGACGAGCCGCGTGCGCTTCCACGTATTGATGTAGAGACAGGTGAGCGACGTCATGAGCATCCAGAAGTTGGCGAGCGCGATATAGACGGTCCACCCCGGGAGTTGGTCGGCGCCGGCGAAGAAGTTCCATGCGATCCAGACGGCGACCGGCAGGCCGATGACATTGAACGACAGGCTGAGGCAAGGCACGAAGATCGCCCAGGCCTTCAGCTTCTCGAAGAAGGTGAAGCCCATCGCGTCAAGCGGCACGGTCAGACTCTGGAAGAAGCCCGCGACCCAGCGCTTGCGCTGGATCACGCACTTTTGGAAGGTGTTGGGCACCTCCTCGATCAGCGAGCCCTCGATGCTGCCGAGCCGACGGCCGTTCTTCCAGAAGCGCATACCAACCTCGGGATCCTCGATCGTGAGCCACGGATGGAAACCGCCGAGCGCCAGCAGGTCCGACGCCTTGAAGAACAGGCCCTTGCCCAGCACCCAGAACGGGTTGCGTCCGTTGCTGGAAAGATGCTGGTACTTGAAGCCGTCCCAGGCCATGTGGTCCATGGCGCAGAAGGTGGCCGCCCATCCGTCGAGCAGATTGCCGGCGACGTTCTTGGCTTGCAGGACGTCGTAGCGGCGGATGCCGATGGCGGCCGCCAGGAAGTGGTCCTTGGGCGGCGCCGAATCGGCATCGATATAATTGACCAGGAAGTCCCCGCCGATCTCGCGGTCGTGGATGGTCGTGTAAAAGGCATAGATGAGCTGGCGCGTCTTCTTCGGTGGCAGATCGCGATTGAAGGCGCGCTCCCCCTCGTGCCACCAGTAGGCGGCGGGCTTGCCATTCGGCAGGCGGACCACGTCCCACGCCCGCCACACTACGTTCCACGAGGGGTCGGTGGTTGGCGGCACGACGAGGAGCTCAAGGAAGTCGAACCGACCCTGCAGCTCGCGCAGCGCCGCAATGGTCACCTCGTCGGATGCATTGGGAATGGCCACGACCTTGTAGCGGTGGCGCGGATACTCCATCCTTGCGAGTGCTTGGAACGTCGTCTCCATTGTCTCGGGCGCTTCCTTGAGCACCGGGTAGAACAGGACAATGAACGGCCAGTCGAGATCGTTGCCCTTGCGCAGGTTCGCCTCCTCGCTCATGTCGACCATGTTGACCGGCAGGGAGAAGAGATAGAGATCGGCCGCAAACGTCAGCGCATACACGGTCTGGACAGCGAGGAGGGCGCAGAACGCCACATCGTGGCTGGAGATGAAATCGAGCACGACGGTCTCCCGATTAATGCGATGCGACGCTGGTCGCCGAGGCCGCTATCGGCGTCGGACTGCGGTACATGACGAACGGGTACGCCGCCTTGCGCGTGCGGTCCGTGCTCTCGACCTTGAACTTGCCGTGGAGCTCGCCCTTGGCATTGGGCGGGCTGAACTCGTAGCTGTAGACGTTGCCGAGATACGGCTGGTCGGAATCGAGGAACATGCGGTCGCCGTCCATGCGTCCCCACCAGTTGGCTGCGCCCATGCCCTGCAAGTTGGTCATGTCCTGGCCGGCGCCGAGGTTCCAGACCCACCAGTTGTTCGCCTTGCCCTGCTGGATGTCCTGAACGACCAGGCCCACGCACATCGTTCCGGTGGCCCCGCCGAGCGGGACCTCGCCCTTCCAGACGCCGTAATAGGAGCGCTCCTCCGGCCGCACGCCCGACGACGGCTTGATTTCGAAGGCGACACGTTCGTCACACAAACGGACGTGACTTGCACCCCCTCTCAGGGAGGTCGGCTGCGACGAGATTTTGCCCGGCGCACCCTGCATCGAGCAGCCAGCCGCCAGCAGCGATCCAACGATCGCCTGTGCGATGCGATTCATGACCCACACCCTTCTGTCCCGACCCCTCGGGACACCCCTGTCCGCTCCGACCCCTCGGAACGAACACTCGTGACATTTATGAGCGATGCACTGGGGCAAGTCAGTGATTAGCGTGTATCGCTTGTCGAAGGATTGTAACGATTGTAGTGGGTTGGAAGTGCTCTCTCAGGTTCGGTAGGAGCTAGATATTCGGCAGGAACCAGATGGAAGTCGCGACGCAACGAAATGAGCATTGCCTCGATAGTTGCGCATCCATCCTGGCGTGCGCTTCCAGTCAGTAGCGATCTCCCGCGAGCGTTTATGGTAATCTGGAAATGTCCCTACGCCATCGGTGATGCCATGTTCCTTCTCTTCAAGCGGCAAGACCGTTCGCTCGTGCCATGAAGGTTGCACACCCCGATACCCGCATCGGCGCCATCGCCACCGGTATTGACGTACGCGCCCTCTCCGATGCCGATTGGCATGCCCTCTACCGCACCTGGCTCGACAGCATCGTCTTGGTGATACGCGATCAGACCCTTACCATTGAGGAGTTTCTCGCCTATTCGCGCCGCTTCGGTCGGCTGAAGCCGCATCGGGTGACGCGTACGCGCCATCCCGACCATCCGGAACTCACTGTGATGGGGGTCGGAACGCGTAAGCCTGACGGCAAGGTGGATCGCGCAGTCTTCGAACGTGGCGGCGGCTGGCACACCGACTCACCATGGGATATCGAGATCTGCAAGGCGACGCAGCTTCACGCCATCGCCATTCCGTCCCATGGCGGCGACACGTTATTTGCCAGCATGTATGATGCCTATGATACGCTGCCGGAACGCCTAAGGGCTCGCGTCGAGAACCTGAAAGCTGAGCATGTTTATGGCGGTCGCGGTCGTCGGGGCAACGAATTGCTCGAACCTGACGACCGACTGCGCCCGCCAGCCGTTCATCCTATTGTGCGCACTCACGAGGAGACGGGCCGCAAATCGCTCTACGCCAACCCCTATCATATCTTGCGCATCCAGGGCGTCTCCGACGCAGAGAGCGAAGAGCTGATCGCCGAACTGACCGATCATATGGTTGCGACCACTGCTCAGTACCGACACAAATGGCAGGTCGGCGACATCGTGATCTGGGACAATCGCTGCGCACTGCACTCGGCCACTGGCGGCTACCCGATCGAGGAGAAGCGCATCCATTGGCGTGTCACGATCATGCAGGATGAGTCCGAGTGACGGCGCCGGATAGAGAACTCAAAAGACGCCAGTGGTTCCCGGCGTTTCGGCTGGTTTGTCTCGCAAGCGCGATTTGAAAACGCCAACAGCGCCGCGTATTGCTGGTGCTGTGCGCAATCGCGAAGGACACGCCAATGGATCTCAACGCCTTTGAACGCAAAGTCCGCAGCGATGGCGTGCGCTTCGTTCGATTTCTGTACTGCGACCCCGGCGGCATCATCCGAGGCAAGGCGGTGCACATCGACAAGCTGGTAGAACGCATCCGGGGCGGTATCGGCCTCACTGTCGCGATGCCGGCAATGAACATGCTCGACCAGCTCCAGCCTGTCGAAGGGCTCGGTCCCGTCGGCGAGATCCGCCTGGTGCCCGACCTCGAGAGCTACGCTTCCCTCCCCTACGCTCCCAACAGCGCCGCCATGATGGCCAACATGGTGACTCTGGGGCGTGAACCCTGGGGCGCCTGCCCTCGCGGATTTCTCGAACGCATGATCGCGCGGGCGCGCCAGGCCGGCGTTACCATCCAGGCAGCCTTCGAGCCGGAATGGACTTTGGCCCAGCGCAAGGATGACGGCTCCCACATTCCCGCCGACGAAAGCCTTTGCTTCAGCACGGTGGGATGGGAGACGTCGGTCGAGTTGATCGACGATATTGTCGCCGCCCTGGAAGCGCAGGGCATACCTGTCGAGCAGTTCTACCCCGAACTGGGTCATGGACAGCAGGAGCTGAGCATTCGGCATGCCGCTGCCCTGCGCGCCGCTGACAACCATATTCGCTACCGGGACACCGTGCGGGCCGTCGCCCGCCAGCACGGCTTCGTAGCCTCTCTCGCCCCCAAGCCGTTCGCCGATCAAGCGGGTAACGGCTGCCACATCCACTTGAGCGCCTGGGATCTCGGCGGCGAGCGCAATCTCATGGCAAGTGGGACCAAGCCCAATGAGCTGAGCGAATTCGGGCGTCACTGGATCGCCGGAGTGCTGAAGCACCTGCCCGGATTGGTAGCCCTTACAGCCTCGAGCTACAATTCCTATCGGCGCCTGAAACCTCGCATGTGGAGCTCGGCCTTTCGTTGCTGGGGCCTCGACAACCGGGAGGCCTCGGTGCGCATCGCCTCCGTGCTATGGGATGAGGCACGGCCGTCGCTCAACATGGAGCTGAAGCCTTCCGATAACAGCAACAACCCCTATCTCGCGCTGGGCGGCGTGATCGCAGCCGGGCTCGACGGTGTCGCCAAAAAGCTGGACCCGGGCGATCCGATGACCGTCGATCCCGGCAGCCTGAGTGAAAGCGATCGCTCCCGCCTCGGCATCCATCGCCTGCCGGAGAGCCTGGCCGCCGCGGTGGACGAGCTCGAGCGCGACGAGATGCTGATGGAGGCACTCGGAGATCTTCTCGGTCGCACTTTCACTGTCGTGAAGCGCTCGGAAGCGGCGGCCTTTGGCGCCGAGGATCAGGCCTTCGAACTCGCCCATCACTTCTATAAGTTCTAGCGGTGGACCTGCGTCAGAACGAACCGGGCCCCCTTCACGCGCTTCCGGCCGTTCGTTGCAGGCCGAACCCGTCTGTTGCTGATGGACGTGCGGAACTACACCTCGAATCCGCAGATCGCGCAGCAACTGCGATACTTTGACTCGCAAGTGCGCAACGTCGCCTTGCCGAACCCGCGCTACCTGACCGATGCGTTTTGCGATGCTGGCGCCGAGGCCATGTACACGGCGATCGAGAAGCTGACGAAGGATGGGCGTGACCGGAGTCTCGATTGCAAATTCTGCGACGTCTTCGTCGCCAGGGGTTCATGCAAGCCTCCATAACCAAAGAGCGGTCGACTGGAGGCATCGACCGCGATGGCGAGGAACTCGTGGATCTTGAGGTCAAGCAGGCCAGTGGCAACGGGAGTCGTGGCTATATCGAGGAATTTGCGAGCTCGGCGAGGAGCTTGAGGAAGCACGCCCCCTCCCAATGGCGCAAAGCTTCGAAGGGAGACACGAGACGCTTCACGGCAAGATCACCCGGCCAGGACCTACGACCGTCCTTCGCCGGGCGTCAGGATGTCGAACATCATCGCCGACGGCGGATCGAGCATGGCGAATAGTGCCGCGACCTGTGTGGTATCTCCATCAATCCGCAGTGCTCCGGTTTCCAACGCCTCGGGCACCTTGAGGCGGCCAAGAACGATCGCATCGAGCGTGGTGCGCGTCGTCGTGACAGAGGCCGCCGCCGTCTCCGACCGTGCGCCAAGGCGATGCGTCAGCGTGCAGTGGCCGAGCGTCAGGACCAATTGCTCTGAACGATCCGTAAAATGCCAATTGACGGTCGTCGATCGTCCGGCCGCTTTTACCGGATCGAGCCGGATCGCCAGCATGTCGAAGAAAATGTCGGTGCTGAGCCCCGCCAGCGTATCGGCTGCCAGGCCACGCGGCGGCATCCGCACGGGCCCATGCCGCAGTTCCTGGGCGCCATACAGGAAGGCATTGCGCCAGGTCGCGGACTCGGCCTGGTAGCCCATCTGCTCCAGTGCATCGGCGCACAGCGCGCGCGCTTCACGATTGTCGGGGTCGGCATAGACGACTTCCTTCATCACCTGAGCGACCCAGCGGAACTCGCCTCGGGCAAAATCCCGGCGGGCGCGCGCGAGCACCGCCGCCGGCCCTCCCATGTACTCGACGAACTTTCGCGCCGCTGGCACCGGCGGCAGCGTATGGAGATTGCAAGGATTGCCGTCGTACCAGGAAAGATAGCGCTGGTAGACGGCCTTCACGTTGTGGCTGACGGTGCCGTAATAGCCGCGCGCCGACCAGCGTTCGGCAAGCCCCGGCGGCAGATCGATCGCCTCGGCGATCTCGGCCGGCCGCCAGCCCTTGTTCATCAGGCGCAGGGTCTGGTCGTGGATATGCTTGTACAGATCGCGTTGCGCCTCGAGATGGTCGAGGATCGCCGCACGGCCCCAGGTCGGCCAGTGATGCTGGCCGATCAGCACATCGGCGTGCGGCGCATACATTTCGATGGCATCGCCGATGTACTTCGCCCAGATGCGCGGATCACGGGCAACGGCGCCGCGCAGGGGGATGAAATTGTGCAGGAGCGGACAAGCGTTCTCCGCCATGTTGAGCACACCGAGCTCGGGATAGAACATGTGCATCTCGGCCGGCGCCTCGGTCTCGGGCGCGAGCTGGAAGACGATATTGAGGCCCGCGATCGTATGATCCTCGACCGGCCGTTCGATCGTCCGGGTCGGTGCGATCAGGCCCGGCGTGCCGCGCGCGATCGCCTTGCCGAGACCGGCATCGACCTGGCCGCGCGGCCCGCGCGGCAGCAGGTGGCCAAACTGGAACTGGGCCCGACGCATCATGGGGAGACCTGCGAGCACGTTCTCGCCCGAGATCGCCTCCATGAAGCCTGCCGGCGCGATGACCTCGACCTTGCCCGCTTTCACATCGGCCTCGTCGATCACACCGCGCACGCCGCCATAGTGATCGACATGGCTGTGGGTATAGATCACCGCCACGACCGGCCGCTTCGGCCGATGGGCGAAGTAAAGTGCCAGGGCCGCGCGCGCGACCTCGGCGGTTGTCAAAGGGTCGATCAGGATCAGGCCCCCATCACCCTCCAGCACTGTCATGTTCGCGATATCGAAGCCGCGAAGCTGGTAGACACGCTCGGTGACCTTGAACAGGCCATTGGCGAGATTGAGCCGCGCCATGCGCCACAGGCTGGGATTCACCGTCGCAGGCGCCAACTCGCCGTCGATGAAGGCGTATTCGCCGAGGTTCCAGAGCACGGTGCCGTTTTGACTTTGCACCACGCCATCCGGCACCGGCGCGATCAGCCCGCGCTGTGCCGCCTCGAAGTCGCGCATATCGCCGAACGCCAGCCCGGCTGCCATTGCCTCGTTCGCCTTGCGTGTGGCCGGCTCGGCATCGCGGGCGACGTCAAGATGCGTCGCCGGCACGGGAACGGCGGAACCCACGGTCATTTGCTTTTCCTTCCTCCCAAACGCGCCGCTGCAGCGATGCGCCGATCACGCGATCATCGTACAGGCGTCCGTCGGACGCTAGATGCGCTTGCTGGGAGCGATCGGCCGGACGCCGAACATCCTTCGATACATCGGCCGCAGAGCATCCTTCGCGAATTCCGCCGACCAGCCCGGAAGCGCGACCGATGTCGCTGCCAGCGATCGCGCCAGAATTTCCGGCATCCTGCCCGCGAGGATGAGGCGAAGTTTCAGGATCTCCGTCCGGTACCGCCAATGATCGGTGTAGGAGTTCAGGAAGTGCGCGATCCGCCGGGGAGCAGCATGTCCGACAGGACGTTTGGGGTCGTGCAGGCGATGTGGCCTGGCCGGATTGGACATCCGGCAGATCCCATCGAGAACACTGAGATCGTGAATGAGCGGATAGTGCTCAAGACAGGCGAACACGGTGCCGTCGTCCGGGATCGCGACCTGCCTGAATTCAGCCATGGCGATCGAGACGAGGATCTCGTCATTCGGGCGGCCTCGCAGACGCACGAGGCCTATGGTGTCGTAATGCGGCTCCAACTCGCGAGCCCGCGCGTAGAGTGCCGCAGCCTTCTCGCCTGGCTCGACGTAGTAGACGCCACCGTTGAAGCAAGGCAGAGCCGGGACAGCGAACCGGGCGCAGAGCGGCTCGATGTCGCCAAACCAATGGCCGGTCGAGACTTCCTCGCCGAATACCGATACGCCGTGGCCGGCGAAGCGATCGAATACGTCTGCCAGGGGTCCCAAGCACAGGCAGTCGGCGTCGATGAACAGCGTCTGGTCGGCCGGTGCCAGCCTGTCGAGATGGAGCTTCGGGGAGAAGCCGATACCGAGTTCGCCCCGGGCGAGACGGCGAACCTTGATGCCGCTCAAGTCCCGAGGAAGGTCGACATCGAGATCGGTGACCAGGTGAAAGTCGATGTCGCGATCCCGATTCCAATACAGGAAAGATCGCGCCAATGCGAACGCCATGCCGACATACACGTCCTTGGTCGTCGCCAAGGTAATTACGGCTCGCCCCAACCGAGCTCTCCCTCGCCAATCGCGGGCCTTGCGCAACCTTAGATTGACGAGGCCATGACATCAATCGGAAGACATGCGTTCCCTGACGCTTACTCCGCCGGCTTGAGCGCGGCTGTGGCCACGTGCCGTTCGTTGGGCAGGAACGAAATGGCGAACATCGTGCAGGCAGCCACCGCCGACAGCGACAGCAACAGGATCGGAAAGCCGGCGGCCTTCACCGACGGCCCGATCGCGGCAACCACCAGCGAGCTCACGCCGAAGCCTATGGCCAGCCGCATTCCGGTCACCCGGCTGCGCATGCGATCATCGACGAAGCGCACGATCATGGCGTCGGTGAACGGGATCGCGCCGAACACGAAGACCATGAAAAGGGTTGTGACGATGACCAGCGACCAGCCTTCGGCATACGCAGCCACGATGAACAGCGGGATTTGCGCCAGCAGGATCGGCAGGTAGATCGTCTTGAGCGGAAAACGGTCGATCAGCAGGCCAACCGCGATCTGGGCGATCGAGGCGACGGTGAATACAGCAACCAGCACCATGCTCAGCAACCAGGGATTGGCCGCAAGCTCGGCCAGGCGCGCCTTCAGCATCTCACCGTTGGAGTTGGTCGTGAAGTTGAACACGATGCTGCCCGACACGGCGGCGCAGGTCATGATGAAGAAGACGCGCGCCATGACGTTGGGCGGCAGGTCGAGAACCTTCGACTTGCGCTTGGCCGGCGCCTCCTCCTCCCGCGGCACAAAAGCAGCGAACAGGACCGAAGCAACCAGGCACACGACGCCCGGCACGATATAGGCCATCTGCCAGCCGTAGCGCGTGGCAAGAAGGACCGAGACGCTGGAGCCGATGGCGATGCCGAGGTTGCCGACCAGGCCGTTGACGCCGATCACCAGGCCCGGCTTCTCCGCCCGCTGGACCAGCATCGGGATTCCGACCGGATGATAGATCGAGGCGAAGGCACCCATCAGCGTCATCGCCAGCCCGATCTGCCACTTGTTCTGGCAGAGCGCGATCACGAGACACGAAAGCCCCATCCCGACGAAGAAGATGATCATCATGGCGCGGCGGCCCCATTGGTCGCCGAGCTTGCCGGAGACAATGGAGCCGGCACCGAACATGAAGGAGGCGCCGAAGGCATAGGGCGTGAGTTCGTGCCAGTCGGCGCCCCAGACGCCGGCGATCACGCTCACCGTGTAGAGGAAAATCACCAGCACCCAGTGGTCGAGGGCATGGCCGAGATTGAGCAGAAGCGAGGTCGGGCTGCTGAATTTCATCAGGTGTCTCCTGATGGAAAGATAGGAAAGGCTCTTTTGTCTGTCTTGCGCTAAAATGCCAACTTATGTCGAGAAAGAGCCAAGGTTCCGCCCGCTCAACCGATCCCGGCGACTATCAGCGTGTCCCGCGGGCGGTTGCAGCCATGCCCAAGGACTTCACGGCCGGCTTCACCATCCTGCCGCATCGCCACGAGCGCGCGCAGCTCATCCACGCGACCACGGGCACGATGCGCGTGGCGACCGATGACGGCGTCTGGATCGTGCCACCTCAGCGGGCGCTCTGGATGCCGGCGGGCGTCCGCCACGGAATCGAGATGCTGGCCGATGTCACCATGCGAACGCTCTATCTGCGCGACGATGCAACGACCTTCATGCCCGATACCTGCCGCGTATTGCCGATCTCGCCCTTGTTGCGCGAACTGATCGTGCGCGCGACCGAATTGCCGCTCCAATACGACGAGAATGGACCTGCCGGCCATATCGTGGCCCTGATCCTGACAGAGCTGCGCGGCCTCCAGTTCCTGCCGCTGCAGCTTCCGATGCCACACGACCCGCGTCTGCGCGCGGTTTGCCAGGCCTTGCTCGAAACACCCGGCGACCCGAGGCCGCTCGAAGGCTGGGCACCGGTGGCGAACGTGAGTGCGCGAACGCTCGCCCGCCGTTTTCTGAGCGAGACCGGCCTGAGCTTCGGCGGCTGGCGCCAGCAGGCCCGCATCCTCGAGGCCATGGGCCGACTGGGCGCCGGCGAGCCCGTCACCCGTGTGGCGCTCGATCTCGGCTATGAAAGTGTCAGCGCCTTCAGCGCGATGTTTCGCCGCGCTGTCGGGGCGGCCCCCAGCCAGTTCCGCCATCGTCAGTCGGGGGTGCCATAAGCCCTTTTGCCGCATAAGGAATTACCTTCATGCAGCAACCAAGCCACATACAGAATTCTTGACGTATTGTGTGTGAAGCTCCCCAATGCGCACCCTGTTTGCGCTAGAGTAAACCGTTGTTCATCCAAGCTCGGCCGCTGCCGCCGGCAGACCCGAAGTGAGTTCAGTGTGAAGCCGACCGACATCACGAATCCCGACTACTTCCACAAGGTGGTGGATTGCCAATGGGCGTGCCCGGCTCATACGCCGGTTCCGGAATACATTCGACTGATCGCCCACGGGCGATATTCCGACGCCTACATGATCAATTGGAAGTCGAACGTCTTCCCCGGAATCCTTGGTCGCACCTGCGACCGTCCCTGCGAACCGGCCTGCCGCCGCAGCCGCGTCGAGGACGAGACTCTCGTCAAGGGCAAGAAGGAACCGGTCGCGATCTGCCGCCTGAAGCGCGTCGCCGCCGACTACAAGGATGACGCCATCGCCGAACACATGCCCAAGGCGCCGGCCAAGAACGGCAAGCGCATCGCCTGCGTGGGCGGCGGGCCGGCCTCCCTCACCGTGGCGCGCGACCTTGCCGTGCTGGGTTACGAGATCGTGATCTATGACCAGGATCCGAAGCTCGGCGGCTTCATCCGCACCCAGATCCCGCATTTCCGCCTGCCCGAGTCGGTGATCGACGAGGAAGTGGGCTACATCACCGGCATCGGCAACATCGAGTTCCGCCATCAGAAGGTCGACTCGATGAAGACGCTGCTGGCCGAGGGCTACGATGCCGTGTTCGTCGGCTGCGGCGCGCCACGTGGCCGCGAGCTCGACGTCCCGGGCCGCCAGGAAGCTGCGGCCAACATCCATATCGGCATCGACTGGCTGTCGTCGGTCTCGTTCGGCCACACGACCAGCGTCGGCAAGCGCGTGATCGTGCTGGGTGGCGGCAACACGGCCATGGACTGCTGCCGCACCGCCCGCCGCCTCGGCGGCCAGGACGTGAAGGTGATCGTCCGCTCCGGCTTCGAGGAAATGAAGGCTTCCCCATGGGAAAAGGAAGACGCGATGGGTGAGGACATCCCCATCCTGAACTTCCTCGTCCCGAAGGAGGTCAAGCACGACAAGGGCAAGATCAAGGGCATGGTGTTCGAGAAGGTGAAAGCCGAATACGACGCCAAGGGCCGCCGCAACCTCGTGCCGACGGGCGAGCCCGACGCGTTCTACGAATGCGATGACGTGCTGGTCGCGATCGGCCAGGAGAACGCCTTCCCCTGGATCGAAAAGGACGCCGGCATCGAGTTCGACAAGTGGGGCCTGCCGAAGCTCGACGAGGCCACGCTGCAGAGCACGGTCAAGAAGGTGTTCTTCGGGGGCGACGCGGCGTTCGGGCCGAAGAACATCATCTGGGCGGCCGCCCATGGTCACGACGCTGCAATCTCGATCCACAAGCTGCTCACCGGCGAGAAAGTCGAGGAACGGCCGGCGCCAGGCGTCAATATCGTGAGCCAGAAGATGGGCATCCATGAGTGGAGCTACGACAACGCGCCGACCATCGACCACCGCTTCAAGGTCCCGCATCGTGCCAAGCAGGAGGCCCTGAAGGACATCATGGCCGAGGTCGAGCTCGGCTTCGATCCCGAACTCGCCTTCCAGGAAGCGCAGCGCTGCCTGAACTGCGATGTACAGACGGTCTTCACCGGCAAGCTCTGCATCGAGTGCGATGCCTGCGTCGATATCTGTCCGATGGACTGCATTACCTTCACCGAGAACGGTGAAGAAAAAGACCTGCGCACCCGGCTCAACGCGCCGGCGCCCAATCCGACCCAGGATCTCTACATCGGCAACGACCTCAAGACCGGCCGCGTCATGGTCAAGGACGAGGACGTTTGCCTGCATTGCGGGCTCTGCGCCGAGCGCTGTCCGACGGGCGCCTGGGATATGCGCAAGTACTACATGGAAATGACCCACGCGGAGCACGCATGCCGCCAACAATAACCGCCGTTAACGATTTCGTCGTCAAGTTCGCGAACGTCAACGGATCCGGATCGGCCAGCGCCAACGAACTGTTCGCCCGCTCGATCCTGCGCATGGGCGTGCCGGTGAGCCCGCGCAACATCTTTCCCTCGAATATCCAGGGCTTGCCGACCTGGTACGAGGTACGTGTCACGGAAAAGGGCTATCTCGGCCGTCGCGGCGGTGTTGACCTCATGGTCGCCATGAACCCGCAGACCTGGGCCCAGGACGTGAAGGAGATCGAGCCCGGCGGCTATCTCTTCTATGACAGCACCAAGCCGTTGCCCTCCTCGGCCTTCCGCGAGGACGTGAATGTGATCGGCGTGCCGCTGACGGCGATCTGCAACGCCACCTACACCGACGCCCGTCAGCGCCAGCTGTTCAAGAACATCATCTATGTCGGCGCGCTCTCGGTCCTGCTCGACATCGACGCCAAGGAGATCGAACGGCTGTTTGGCGAGCAGTACAAGGGCAAGGAGAAGCTGCTCGATTCCAACGTCAAGGCGCTCAATCTCGGGCGCGACTGGGCAACGCAGCATCTCGATCCCGGCGCGGTGAAGCTCAAGGTCCGGCGCGCCGACAATGTCGGCAACCGCATCTTCGTCGAGGGCAACAACGCCGCCGCGCTGGGCGCCGTCTATGGCGGCGCCACGGTGTGCGCCTGGTATCCGATCACGCCCTCCTCATCCCTGGCCGAGGCCTTCGCCAACCACTGCAAGCGGCTCCGGCACGACAAGGGGACCGGCAAGGCCAAGTATGCGATCGTGCAGGCCGAGGACGAGCTCGCCTCGATCGGCATGGTGATCGGCGCCGCGTGGAACGGCGCCCGCGCCTTCACCGCGACCTCGGGCCCCGGCATCTCGCTGATGACGGAGTTCATCGGGCTCGCCTATTTCGCCGAGGTACCGGCGGTGATCGTGAACGTGCAGCGCGGCGGACCGTCGACCGGCATGCCGACCCGCACGCAGCAGTCGGATCTGCTATCCTGCGCCTATGCCTCCAACGGCGACACCAAGCACGTGCTGCTGTTCCCGGAGGACCCGAAGGAGTGCTTCGAGTTCACCGCAGAGGCGCTCGACCTCGCCGACCGGCTGCAGACGCCGATCTTCGTCATGACCGACCTCGACATCGGCATGAACCACCGCCTGTGCCAGCCCTTCCAGTGGGACGAGAAGCGCGCCTTCGACCGCGGCAAGGTGATGACGGCGGAAGATCTCGAGGCCGGCAAGACCTTCGGCCGCTATCTCGACGTCGACGGCGACGGCATCCCTTTCCGCACCTATCCCGGCACGCACCCGACCAAGGGCTCGTTCTTCACCCGCGGCACGACCAAGGACGAGTATGCGCGTTATTCCGAGCAGGGTCCGGTCTATGTGCGCAACATGGAGCGGCTGCAGCGGAAGTTCGCCACCGCAGCGAAGATCGCGCCGCAGCCGCAGCGTTACTCCTCGCCCAAGGCGACGCGCTACGGCGTGATCTATTTCGGCTCGACCAGTCCTGCCATGGACGAGGCGCTCGACCATCTCGAAGCCGACGGCAATCACGTGAATGCGCTGCGCGTGCGCTCGTTCCCGTTCTCGCAGGTGGTGGAAGACTTCATCCACGAGCACGACCGGGTGTTTGTGATCGAGCAGAACCGCGACGGCCAGCTCCGGTCGATGCTGATGAACGAGTTCACGCTCGATGCGCGCAAGCTCGTTCCTGTCCTGCACTACGACGGCACGCCGATCACGGCGCGCTTCATTGCGGCCGATATCGCCAAGAAGCTCGGCCAGCTCAAGGTTGTTCCGTTCGACAAGGCTGCGTCATGACCTTCATCGCCAAGCCAAGGCTCCATCACCCCTCCCTGGTCAAGAACAAGGCCGGCTTCACCCGGCGCGACTATGAGGGCGCCGTCTCCACGCTCTGCGCCGGCTGCGGTCATGATTCGATCAGCGCCGCGATCATCCAGGCCTGTTACGAGCTCGATATCCTGCCGCATCAGGTCGCCAAACTCTCCGGCATCGGCTGCTCGTCGAAGGCGCCGACCTACTTCGTGGGCGCGAGCCATGGCTTCAACACCGTGCATGGCCGCATGCCGTCGGTCATGACCGGCGCCAACCTCGCCAACAAGAACCTGATCTACATGGGCGTGTCGGGCGACGGCGATTCGGCCTCGATCGGCCTCGGCCAGTTCGCCCACATCATGCGGCGCGGCGTGAACATGACCTATATCGTCATGAACAATGGCGTGTATGGCCTCACCAAGGGCCAGTTCTCCGCCACCGCCGACAAGGGTTCGATCAGCAAGAAGGGTGTCGCCAACGCCGATGCCTCGATCGACATGGTGTCGATGGCCATCCTGATGGGCGCCACCTTCGTCGGCCGCTCCTTCTCCGGCGACAAGCACCAGCTCGTACCGTTGATCAAGGCGGCGATGGCGCACAAGGGCGCGGCGTTCCTCGACGTCATCAGCCCGTGCGTCGCCTTCAACAACCATGCCGGCTCGACCAAGAGCTACGAATATGTACGTGAGCACAACGAGGCGCTGAATCGCCTCGATTTCATCGAGGGCCGCGAGGAGATCACCGCCGACTATGCGCCCGGCACTGCGACCACGGTGCGTCAGCATGACGGCTCGATCCTGCGCCTGCGCAAGCTCGGCGAGGAGTACGATCCCTCGGACAAGATCGCGGCCATGAAGCGCGTGCAGGAAGGCTTGGCCTCGGGCGAGGTCGTGACCGGCCTGCTCTATGTCGATCCGAGCCCGGTGGATCTGCATGCCAACCTGAACACGGTCGACGCGCCGCTCAACACGCTGCAAACGGGCGATCTCTGCCCGGGTCCGCAGGCGCTGGAACGCATCAACGCCAGCCTGCGCTGATCCCTCCTGCGGATGCACCGGATGAGTGTGCTAGAAGCCCGCTGTCGGGAAAAAGCGCACCCCTGATCAGAGATCGACGCGCTCATCGGCGACGGATTTGCGTTCGCCCATGTTGAAGCGGCCGGCATAGATCGGCCGCTCGCCGGTCGTTGGACCGGGATACTGCACAATCAGGATCTCGCCGCCCGTCTCGGTCCGGAACTCGCCCTCGAAATGCGGATCGGGATGGAACAGCATCGATCCAGGCCGGCAAAGCGTGCTGCCGATCACGAACTCCCCTTTCAGCACGTACCAGACCTGTGCAAAGCCGTGATAGTGCTCGGGGTGATACGCGCCCGGCTCGAGCCGCAGGATGCCGGCATTGGGCTCGGTCGGCCGCTCGGGCCGGGGATGGAACAGCATCTTGCCGGTCTCGCCCGGCCAGCGGATCGTTTCCCATTCGACATCGTCGACATGTCGGATGTCGTAGGGCAGGTGATCCTTGCGCGAGGCCTCGCGCTTCGTGGTGAGGCTGGCATTGGCGTGTGCCGTGTCGGGAACATGCTTGCTCATTGCTCGGGCTCCTTTGCGGACGTCGAACGGGAAAGATGCCACCAGTCCGGCGCATCGGCCGACTCGGCGGGCCTGGCGACAGTCATCAGCACCTGCGCTTTGCCGCGGCCGGCATTCTCGGCCCGGTGCGGCTGCTGGGAATCGATCAGGATGCCATCACCGGCCTTGAGCCGATGCTCGGCGTCGCCGACGAAGAAACGCACCTCGCCGGACAGCACATAGCAATGCTCCTGGCCGGGATGGGAAACCATCGCCGTCATGCCCTTCTCGCGCGGAAACACGAGATGGAACACCTCGAGCCGGTCAAGCGGCGCACCGCCGCCGAGGTGGCGCCAGAGGTAGCCGGTGCCGGCCACTTCCTGCAGCTTGCCCGCCTCAGCGCGATGGACTGCCAGCCGGGTCTTGGCCGGCGCCTGCTCGTGGGCGAACAGTTCGTGCAGCCCCAGTCCCAACGCATCGGCAAGCTGGATCAGGTTGGCGATCGATGCCGCCACCTGGCCGCGCTCCAGCTTGGACAAGAAGCCTTCCGATACATCCGCCCGGGACGCCACGTCGGCCAGGGTGAGGCCGGCGCCCAGGCGCGCCGAGCGTAGCCTGCTGCCGATCTCGCGGGTCGTACGGGCAATCCTGTCCAAGGCTTCCTCCTCGGGGCAGGATGGGCTGTATTTTCCTATAAAGCAAGAGCACTTTCTTCATAGGAAAGAGACCTATGCCGGTGCTTCGGCCAGCGTTCCGACCTGTCCCGGCTCGCGCTTCAATTCGAGCTGGCGATCATGCCATCGCCGCAATGTCGGACGATGGCCGATCGAGACCAGCGTCGCAGCCGGCAGCCGTTTCTTCAGGGCGTCATAGACCATCGCTTCGGCCGCCTCGTCGAGTGACGCCGTCGCCTCGTCCATGAAAAGCCAGTCGGGCTTGAAGACGATCGCGCGGGCAGCTGCCAGCCGCTGCTGCTCGCCGCCCGACAGGACGTTGCTCCAATGCGCCACCTCGTCGATCCGGTCGGCGAGATAGCCGAGCCCGATCGCTTGCAGGGCCTCGACAATGTCGGCGTCGGAGGCCTTCGAATGCTCGTCCGGATACTTCACGGCGTCCCGCAAGGAGCCGATCGGGATATAGGGCTTTTGCGGCAGGAAGAGCACGCGCGCGCCCGCTGGAACGCGCACATGGCCGCTGCCGAAGGGCCAGATGCCCGCCAGCGCGCGGAAAAGCGTGCTCTTGCCTGTGCCGCTCGCACCGCGCACCAGCACCGCCTGCCCTTTCTGGAGCGGCAGGTCGAGATCCTTGATGAGCGCCTGGCCATTGGGCAGTTCCAGCGTCAAATCCTCGGTCGCGACGTCCGAGCGTCCAGCCTGCGACGTGACCTCGATCGCGGTCGCGGGTTTCTCGCCGGTGGCGATCTGCAGCCCTTTGAGACGGTCCATCACCGCCCGCAACTCGGCGAGCGAGGTGTAGTTGTCGATGAAGAAGGAGAGCGCGCCCTGAACTTGCCCGAAGGCTGACGCCGTCTGCGTCATTACGCCGAAAGTGATGGCGCCGGCAAAGAAGCTGGGGGCCGTCACGACGAACGGAAAGATGATCGCAAGCTGGGCGTAACCCGATTGATAAAAGGCGAGCTGCGCCTGAGTCATGAGCACGCGGAAGCCGTTATTGAAGACATCGATAAAGCGGGCATTCAGCGTATCCGCCTCGCGCGCCTCGCCATGGTAGAGGGCAATGCCTTCCGCATTCTCGCGAACACGCACCAGCGAGAAACGAAAATTCGCCTCGTATCTTTGCCTCATGAAGTTAAGGGGGATCAGGCGCCGTCCCACGAGGTTCGCGAGGTAGCTGCCAACGACCGCATAGATCAGGCAGACCCAGGCCATATATCCGGAAATCGTGATATCGATCCCGATGGGAGCCAACGACAATGGTCCCGAAAGTCTCCAGAGGATAAACAGGAATGAAATCAGCGTAGCGATCGCACTCAGCAGCCCGAGCAGCAGCGTCATCGTGTACTGCCCGAGATAGTTCAGGTCTTCGGCGATACGCTGATCGACATTGTCTACGGCGCGTGTGAGTTCGATGCGGTAGTAGCCGCGGTCATCGAGCCAATGGGCAAGATAATGACGGGTCAACCACCGCCGCCAGCGCAGCCGAAGGTAAGGGCTTACGATGGCGCGCGCCACGAATACCATGATGTAGAGTGCGGCCAGCCAGGAGAAGAAGATGATCTCCTTCCAGAACACCGCCTCGTTCTTGTTCTGGATGCTGTCGTAAAAGCGACGATTCCAGTCGTTGAACAGAACCTCGACCCCCACGCCGGCAAAGGTGAGCGTGATTGCACCGGCCAAAAGCAAGGCCGCGATCGGCCATTCCTCGGACTTGAAATAGGGAATGACGAGCCGCCACCAGTCGCCAACGAACGAGCCAACTCTTTTCATGCGGGAATCCTTTCGGGCCGCACGGTAGCCTTACATGCGGCTGGGCAGCCAGAGCGCGATGATGGGGAAGACAATCAGGATAATGAGTCGCAGGATGTCGGTTGCGATGAACGGCAGTACGCCCTTGAAGATTGACGAAAACGTGACGTCCTGGATCACGCTCTTGATCACGAAAACGTTCATCCCGACCGGAGGGTGGATCAGGCCCAGTTCGACCGTCATGACGATGATGACGCCGAACCAGATCGGGTCGAAGCCAAGATGGGTCACCACCGGGAAGATGATGGGCACGGTCAGGATGATCATGGCCATGGCGTCCATCAGGCAGCCCAGCAGCAGGTACATCAGCATGATCAGGACCAGCACGCCGTAGCTGCCGATGCCGAGGCCGGTCAGGAACTCAGTCACCTTCTGCGGCACCTGGGTGATAGTGAGGAAGTAGCCGAAAAGCAGTGCGCCGATCAGCACCGTGAAGACCGCGGCCGCGGTGCGCGTCGCCTGCAGGAGCGACGCCCGGATCTCCGACCGCCCCAGCCGCCCGCGCAGCACGCCCAGCAGGAAGGCCCCGCCGGCCCCCACGCCGCCGGCCTCGGTCGGCGTGAACACGCCGCCATAGAGACCGCCGATCACGAACACGAAGAGCAGAAGCGGCGCCCACACGTCCCGCATGCCGGCCACCCGCTCCTTCCACGGCGACTTCGGCGCGATCGGCAGGAAATCCGGCTTCACGCGGCAGATCGCGGCGATGGTGAGGAGATACATCGACATGGCAAGCAACCCGGGCAGGACGCCTGCCATGAACAGCTTGCCGATGTCCTGCTGGGTGATGAGGCCGTAGACCGCGAGCACGGTCGAGGGCGGCAACATGGCGCCCAGCGTGCCGCCCGCTGCGATCACGCCCGTCGCAAAGCTTTGCGGATAGCCGTAGCGGCGCATCTCCGGATAGGCGACGGTCGAGAAGGTCGCCGCCGTCGCGACCGACGAGCCCGAAATGGCGGCAAATCCGCCGCACGACAGGATGGTCGCGAGACCGAGGCCGCCGCGCCGATGGCCGATAAAGGTGTTGGCGGCGCGGAACAGCTCGCGGCTGACGCCGGAGTGCGAGACGAACGCGCCCATCAACAGGAACATCGGAATGACGCCGAACTGGTAGTCGGTGACGGTGCGCATCGAAGTCAGCCCGACCAGCTTCAGCGCCGGCATGCCGCCGGTGAGATAAGCGTACCCGCTCACTCCCACCAGCCCCATCGCCATGCCGACCGGCACCCGCAGCAGCATCAGCGCGAACAGCACGACGAAGCCCGCAATGGCGACGGTATCGGCGCTCATTCGACGGCCGACCTGGCGTCGTGGATGTCCTCGGGATGGAACACCAGCCGGAAGGTGCGGATCGCGATCAGGACCACCGCAGAGACATCGCCGATCCAGGCGACGGCGAAGAACGGCCAGGTCGGCAGGCGCAGATCGAAGGTCAGAACGTGGTCGACGTAGGTTGCATGCACCTTGTCGAACAGCGTGTAGGTCTGGACCGTCACCACGAACAGCAGGACCAGGGTGGCAAAGACGTCGATCACGCGTTTCCAGCGCCGATTGGCCTGCGCCCAGACGAGATCGACGGTGATATGCGTACCGCGATAGGACGTGGCAGCGATGCCCCAGAAGATCAGGATGCCGAGCAGCATGCGGCCGAAATCGTAGGAGTCGGGGATCTGCATGTTGAAGAAGCGGCGCAGCATCACCGAGATGAAGATGTCGGCTGCGACCAGCCCCACGAACACCGCCGCGATCGCCTCGATCGTATCGATGATGCGGTCCATCACGCTACGTTTCACGGAGCGTTCCCTTCCCTGCCCCTCTTCCCTCACCCCAGGAAGGGAAGAAGAGCATGAACCGAAGAGTCAGAAGCCCGCCTTGTAGTGCGCGATGCTGGCCTCGAGCGCCTTGTAGATCTCGTCGGCGTTGCCGCCGGCCTTGGTGACGGCGTCGGCCCATTGCTTCTGCAGCGGCTGGATGGCGGTCTTCCACGCCTTGAGCTGGTCCGGCGTGAGCTCGTAGACCTCGTGGCCCGGCGCCTTCTTCATCTTGTCGCGTCCCGCCGCCTCGAAGTCGTGCCAGGGCGACGAGAGCTTCACCGCCCACTCGGTGGTGCAGTGATCGTCGATCACCTTCTTTTGCGCAGGCGACAGGGAGTCGTACTTCGCCTTGTTCATCGAATAGGTGAAGGTGGTCGTGTAGAGGGGCACATCCATATGGTACTTCGTGACCTTGTCCAGGCCGAACAGGAACATCGAGCCCCATGGGAAGAAGATCGCATCGGCCACGCCGCGCTCCAGCACGTCACGCGCCTCGGGTGCCGAGGCCTGCACGTTGGTGCCGCCCAGCATGGTCACCATCTGTGCGATCGTGCTCTGCGGCGGACGGATCTTCATGCCCTTGATATCGTCGGGCAGCACCACCTTCTTGCGCCCATGGTAGGCGCCGGGATCATGGATGAAGGCGAAGCAGAAGTGCGTGTCCTTCATCTCCTGGGATGCGTATTTGCGATACCAGGCGTCGAGCGCTGCGGTGCCCTTCTTGGCGTCGGCGAACATGAAGGGCAGTTGGCCCGCTGCGATCACCGGGAAGCGGCCAGGCTGGTAACCGGGATTCACATAGGTGATGTCCGCGATGCCATCGCGCGCCATGTCGTAGTGATCGAACGCCTTGCCGAGCTGCTCGGACGGAAAGATCGTGGCCTTGATCGTGCCGCCCGATTCCTTGGCGATGTCGTCAGCCCATGCCTTCGTCGCCGGCACGAGGGGATGGGCCGGAGGCAGCCAGATCGAGATCTTGAGGTCGACCGGCTTGTCCTGCGCCGCGGCGGGCAGCGCCCAGCCGATCGCGGCCGCTCCCATCAAGCCCCACATGAGCTTCTTCATGGCCGTCTCCTCCGAAAATTGTTTGTTGTCCCAACATACCCGAACCATGACAACCGCGCCAACCGCGTTTATAGCGCAAGGCAATGGATGATCTCCTTGCTTCCCGGCGTGTTGCGCTAGAGGTCCTTGTCGGTTGCCTGGACAAGGGCCAGCCGCTGGATGACACGCTGGCGCAGCATCGGGGGTTTCCCCTCCTCGCTCCGCGCGACCGCGCCTTCGTGCGGCTCCTGCTGGCCACGACGCTCCGGCGACTGGGCGAGATCGACGAAGTCCTCGATGCCCTGATCGAACGGCCGCTGGAAGGGCCGAACAGCGTGGCCCGACAAGTGTTGCGCCTGGGTGCAGCCCAGCTCCTCTTCCTCGGAACACCGCCGCACGCCGCTGTCGACACCTCGGTTCGCCTGGCCGACAGTCTGCGTCTCCCTCACCTCAAGGGCTTCACCAACGCCGTCCTGCGTCGCCTTGCCCGCGAAGGAACCGCGCTCCTGGGCGATCGCGATCCGGCGCGGCTGAACACACCGCTTTGGCTGTGGGAGAGCTGGTCGGCAAGCTACGGTCCGGAATCCGCACAAGCCATTGCGGCAGCGCATCTGATCGAGGCCCCGCTCGACTTCACAGCTCGCTCCGACACGGCGTTCTGGGCAGGGCGTCTCGAGGCAGAGGTGTTGCCGACTGGAACGATCCGCCGTTCAGCGGGCGGCCCCATCGTCGAGTTGCCGGGTTTTGCCGAAGGTGCCTGGTGGGTTCAGGACGCTGCTGCCGCCCTGCCGGCCCGACTGCTCGGCGATGTCGCCGGCCAGCGCGTGGCCGACCTCTGCGCCGCGCCGGGCGGCAAGACGCTGCAGATCTGCGCCGCCGGCGCGATCGTCACGGCGGTCGATATCTCGCCCCGCCGCATGGGTCGGCTCGGCGACAACCTCGCCCGAGTCGGCCTCAAGGCCGAGCTGGTGACGGCCGATGCAAGCAAATGGACGCCGACGTCGAAGTTCGACGCCGTCCTCCTCGATGCGCCGTGCTCGGGCACCGGCACGCTCCGCCGCCATCCCGACATCGCCTGGCTCAAGGATCAGGACGATGTCGGGCGGTTGACGCTTGCCCAGGATCGACTGCTGCTGCGTGCGATCGATCTGCTGAAGCCCGGCGGCACGCTGGTCTATGCCGTTTGCTCATTGCAGGAGGACGAAGGACCGGCGCGCATCGAGGCGCTGCTCGCCCGTGAGCGACAGCTGAAGCGCGTCCCGATCCGGCCCGAGGAATTACCCGGTCTTGCAGAGGCAATCACACCCGCGGGCGACCTTCGTACCCTGCCGTCGATGTGGCCCGATCGCGGTGGGCTCGATGGGTTTTACGCCGCGCGTCTGAAAGTTCCTTCGTCCAGCGCCTAGTAGGCGACACAATCTTCCCGCTGGATCCAGATGTTTAATCCCGGCATTTGGTGGCACCATCAAGCGCCGGGTCAAACATCTAGTCGACGGTCATGCCGGCGTCGCGGACGATCTCGGCGTAGCGCTTGCGCTCGGAAGCGACGAAGTCGGCGAATTCCCGCGGCGTGCTCGCCACCATGTCGCCGCCCTGCTGGGCGACGACGGACTTGGCGCCTTCGGTATCGGCGGCTCGCTTGGCCTCCAATGCGATCTTTTCGGCCAGCTCCGGTGCTATGCCTTTCGGTCCCACCAGGCCGTACCAGGCAACGGACTCGTATCCCTTCACCCCCGCCTCGTCGACCGTCGGCAGCTCCGGGTAGTACCGGCTGCGCCTGGCCGAGCTCACGGCGAGCGCGCGAAGCTTCCCCGATGTGATCAGGTCCTTCGAGTTGGGCTGCGTGATCATCATGTCGACATTGCCGGCCATGAGGTCGAGCTGCGCCGGGTTGCCACCCTTGTAGGCGACGTGCGTCATCTGCAGGCCGGCCATCCGGGCGAACAAGGCGCCGGCAAGATGCTGGGACGAGCCGTTGCCGCCGGAGGCATAGGTGACCGGCGGCGAAGCCGCTTTGGCGAGCGCAATTAACTCCTGCAAGGTCGTCGCCTTGACCTTGGGATTGACCATGACGAGCTGCGGAAACGTCGCCATCAGGCTGATCAGCGTGAAGTCCTTGTCGCCGTCATAGGGCAGGTTCTTGTAGATCAACGGATTGATGGCGTGCCCCATGGCCACCATGGAGAGCGTGTAGCCGTCGCCCGCCGACTTGGCCACGATCTCGCCGGCGAGTACGCCGTTGGCGCCCGGGCGGTTGTCGGCGACCACCGGCTGGCCCCAGGCCTGGGACATGTGCTGGCCGACGGCCCGCGCCAGGAGATCGGTCGTGCCGCCTGGCGCGAAGGGAATGACCATTCGGATCGGCTTGTCCGGAAAAGCGCCCTGTGCGCGAGCCAGACCGGGCGCAGCGAGGGCAAAGGCGCCCGCGCCTCTCAGGAAGTCCTTGCGTTTCATTGCTGGTAGTACCCCGACGGCGTTCCCTTGATCGTCGTCCGCTCGAGGTGCCGGATCTCCCCCTCGGCATAGTCACCCAATGCGATATGCATCGTGCAGCGGTTGTCCCACAGCACGATGTCATCCGGCCGCCATTGATGGCGATAGACGAATTGCGGCCGCGTTGCGTGCCTGACGAGATAGTCGATGAGAGGCCGGCTTTCCGCCTCCGTCATGTCGACGAAGCACGAGACCTTCTCGCCGATATACAGCGCCTTGCGGCCGGTTTCGGGATGCACGCGGACGACGGGCTGCGCGATCGGCGGATTGAGCTTCTTCTGCTCGGCGGCGCGCTCGGCCGACAGGTCCACGATCTTGCGGCTGCCGGTGTGGATAGCGTGCAGGCCTTCGATCATCTTCTTCATCCCGTCCGACAGCGTGTCGTAGGCCATGTACATGTTGGTGAACATCGTATCACCGCCGACGGGCGGAATTTTGATTCCGCGCAGCAGAGAACCAAGCGACGGCACGAGGGTGAACGACATGTCGGAATGCCATAGCTGGCCGGTGTACTTCGAATCCGACGGCGCGCCGTTGGCCTTGGGAATGTTCGTCACCAGCAAGAGCTCCGGGTAGTCCGGATCACGGTCGCGCGGCAGGGCGTCATGCGTATCGAGCTCGCCGAAGCGGCGGCTGAAGGCGATGTGCTGCTCTCGGCTTATCTTCTGGTCGCGGAAGAGCAGGATGCCACGCTCGAGGAACGTGCGGTGGATCTGATCGAATTCCGAATTGGAGAGAGGCCCGGCCAAATCGACACCCTGAACCTCCGCTCCGAGCGCGTAGGAAAGCGGCCGAAAAGAAATCGCCATGAACAAGCCTTTCCGCAGTTGAAATCCGTCGACCGATCATCCCCGGTCCACGATCGAGGTCAATGGCCTTCAATTTCGGCAAGATCGCCATATCGCTACACAGACCGAACCGGGTTGACTTTGCGGCCGTTATGATGCGAATCCAGTCGGCCAAACTTGCCAATTAGTGAAACTGGGGGAGATTATCGATGACCATCACACGCCGGCGGCTGCTCGCCGCCACGACGGCGGCACCGCTCGCCGCACCCTGGATTGCCGGCACGGCTCGCGCAGAGGCGAAGAAGCTCAAAATCTCCCATCAGTTTCCCGGCGGCACGATCGATACCGGCGATTTTCGGGACCAGCTCTGCCGCCGCTTTGCTGCCGAGCTCGAGAAGCGCACCAAAGGCGCGCTCACCGGCGAAGTCTATCCCAACTCCTCCCTGGTCAAGACCGTGGCGCAATACTCGGCGCTGCGCCGTGGCGCGCTCGACCTGTCGCTCTATCCGCTGAACTACGCCGGCGGCGAGGTGAGCGAATACAATATCGGCTTCATGCCGGGCGTCATCAGTTCCTACGCGCAGGGCTACGCCTGGAAGAACGCCGAGATCGGCAAGAAGCTCACGGCCCTGATGGCGGAAAAGGGCGTGATCTGTGTCACCTGGCTGTGGCAGGCCGGTGGAAGCGCAAGCCGCAGCAAGCCGATCCAGGTGCCTGAGGACGTCAAGGGCCTGAAGGTCCGCGGCGGCAGCCGCGAGATGGACCAGATGCTCAAGGGCGCCGGCGCTTCAGTGGTCAGCATGCCGTCGAACGAGCTCTACGCCGCCATGCAGACCGGCACGATGGATGTCGCCATGACCTCGTCGACCAGCCTGATCTCCTTCCGACTGGAAGAGATCGCCAAGGCGCTGACAACGGGCCGCAACAAGGGCTTCTTCTTCGTCTTCGAACCGCTCCTGATGTCCAAGCAGGTTTTCGACTCGCTGCCCAAGGACCAGCAGACGGCGATCGTGGAGATCGGCCTCGAGCTCGAGAAGTTCGGCATGGCGAGCGCCAAGGCCGACGATGAAGCCGTGGCCAAGGTCTACGAGAAAGCCGGCATCAAGGCCTATGACATCGACCAGGCGCAGGCCGACAAGTGGAAGGCGATTGCGCACGACACCTGCTGGAAGGAATATTCCGCCAAGTCCGCGAGCAATGCCGAGTTCCTGAAACTTTCACAGCAGGTCTCGTGAAGGCCCTTGATCTGGCGAACAGGGTGATCGTCTTTCTGTCGGCGATCGCCCTCATCGTAGCGTCTTGCGTGCTGACCTATTCGGTCGTGCTACGCTACTTCTCGCCGGAGCCAACCGACTGGCAGGAGGAATTCTCCGTCTTCCTGCTGATCGGGGTCTCCTTCGGCGCGGCCGCCTGGGTCCAGTCGCAACGTGGCCATATCGGCATCGACGCGCTGAAGACGATTCTGCCGCCGCGGCTGGAGCGCTGGCGCCAGCTCATTGTCGACCTGCTCAGTGCGCTTTTTTGCGCCTTCTTCGCCTGGAAATCGTGGACGCTCCTGCACGAGGCGTGGGTTGGTGACTACACCAGTTCATCCTCGTGGGCTCCGCCGCTCTGGATCCCTTACCTCACGATGGCCGCTGGAACCACGCTGCTGACCTTGCAGATCCTCGTACAGGCGTTCCGCAAGCCATGAGCACCGCTGAGATCGGCCTCCTCTACGGCGCGGCCACGCTGCTCATCATGTTCTCCGGCATGCCGATCGCTTTCGCGCTCGGCTTGGTGGCGACGGCGTTCATGGTCCTCTTCATGCCATCCGCCGCGCTCGATACGGTGACCCAGAACGTCTACGAGGAGATGTCGTCGATCACCCTGCTGTCGATTCCGCTGTTCATCCTCAAGGGTGCCGCGATCGGCCGCTCGCCGGCCGGACGCGACCTTTATTCGGCGCTGCACGTCTGGATGAACCGGATTCCGGGTGGCCTCGGGATCGCCAATATCTTCGCCTGCGCGTTGTTCGCGGCCATGGCAGGCTCAAGCCCGGCCACATGCTCGGCGATCGGCTCTGCCGGCATCCCCGAGATGCGCAGGCGCGGCTATTCCAGCGGTTTCGCCTCCGGTCTGATCGCCGCTGGCGGCACGCTCGGCATCCTGCTGCCGCCGTCGATCACCATGATCCTCTACGCCGTCGCGTCCGAGCAGTCGCTGGGGCGGCTGTTCCTGGCCGGCATCGGCCCGGCCTTGCTGCTGGTCGCCTTCTTCTCCTTCTACGCCGCCTGGCGCTACCGGCACGAAGCGCACCTTGCCTTGCGCGCGCACCAAAGCGGCGGCGCCTCGTCAGCCTTGCTCGACAACGAGCATTTCACGATTCGTCAACGCTTCGCCGCGTTGCCGCGCGTGCTGCCCTTCGTGCTGCTTCTGACCGGCGTGATGTTCGCGCTTTATGGCGGCTTCGCCACGCCTTCAGAAACCGCCGGCCTCGGTGCGGTCCTGGCGCTGCTCCTGATCGCCGGCATCTACAACACCTGGCGGCCGAAGCAGCTCGAACCGATCATGCTCAATACGATCCGGGAATCGACCATGCTGATGCTGATCATCGGCATGTCGCTGCTCTATTCCTACGTGATGAGCTACCTGCACATCAGCCAATCCACCGCCGAGTGGATCGTGGCCCAGCACCTGTCGCGCTGGGTACTCCTGGCGGCCATCCTGGTGATGGTGGTCGTTCTGGGCTTCTTCCTGCCGCCCGTATCGATCATCCTGATGACCGCACCGATCATCCTGCCGCCGCTCAAGGCTGCGGGATTCGACCTCGTATGGTTCGGCGTCATCATGACCATCGTCATGGAAATGGGCCTGATCCATCCGCCGGTCGGCCTCAATCTCTTCGTCATCAAGAACATCGCCTCCGATATTCCGTTGTCCGATGTCGTCTGGGGTGTGATGCCGTTCGTCCTGCTGATGACGCTGGCCGTCATCGTCCTCTGCTTCGCTCCCGAGATCGCGCTTTGGCTTCCGGATCAGATCATCACGATGGCCCGCTGACCGCCTGCCGGTAGCGCACCCGCTCGCGATAGCCGATGTAGAGGCCGGAGGCGATGATCACCGCCGCTCCGATCCAGGTCCACTTGTCGGGGCTTTCGCCGAAGATGAGGTAGCCCAGGATCGCAGCACCGATGAGCTGGGTATAGTTGAACGGCGAGACGACCGCCGCCGGCGCCTGGCTGTAGGCGATGGTGAGGAAGTAGTGGCCGGTGCCGGCCATCACGCCCATTCCGACGAACAGGGCGAGATGCCAGAACGAAGCCGGCATCACCCATTCGAGCGGCACAAAGGGGCTTGCCGCCACTGTGCCGACGATGGTGGCCACGGTGGCCGACGCATCGGGCCGCTCCGTCTGGCCGTAGCGCCGGGAAAAGATCTGGTAGAAGGCGCTGCAGATCGTGCTCGCCACCACCCATAGGATGTGCCAGTCGAAATCGGCATGGCCCGGCCGCACGATGATCAGCGCGCCGGCGAAGCCGACGCCGACCGCCGCCCAGCGTCGTGGGCCAACCGGCTCGCCCAGCAGGCGCGACGACAGCGCCGTTACGATCAGCGGACTCGAGAGTGAAATCGAAGCGGCCGTCGCCAGCGACAGATAGACCACGCCGTGAAAATAGAAATAGGACGAGAAGAACAGCAGCAATCCGCGCACGACCTGCGTCCACATCCTATTGACGACAAACAGCCCTTTCCCTCTGCGCGGCAGGAACATCACGAGCATGAAAATGAAGGCGAAGATGTACCGCGCCCAGATCACCTCGATCACCGGATAGCCGGAAGTCGAAAGCGTTTTCGACATCGCATTCAGGATGGCGAAGCAGGTCATCGCCACGATGGTCGAGACGATGGCCCGCAGGATGCGATCCGCCGGAGACGGCGCGGAGACAGTCATTGGGGGCAAACTAGCGTCCGGCGGAGCTGAGGCAAGCGGACACGATGCCCTCGGCTGCGGTTCCTCGCTATTCAGCAGCTCTGGCAAGAGCCGGTTGCGGCTTGAACGGAAGGATGGTCGTCGCGCGCACCGCGGGCAACGGCAAGGGCGGCGTTTCCACGCCAAGGGCGCGCGCGGCGTTCCAGGCCCACCGTGGATCCAGCAGGAAGGCGCGCGCATGTGCCGTGCAGTCGGCCTCGCCCGACGCCACGATGCGTTCGGCCTGCTCGGGCTCGGTGATGACACCAACGGCCCAGGTCTTGATGTCGGCTTCCTTGCGAATGCGGGCAGCGAAGGGCACATGATAGCCCGGTGCGACGGTGATCTTCTGGGCCGGCGAATTGCCGCCCGAGCTCACATCGACGAAGTCGCATCCGAGCGCCTTGAGCTGCCGTGCCGTCTCGATCGTGTCCTCGACCGTGAGTCCGCCCGCGACCCAATCCGTCGCCGACAGGCGAATGCCGAGCGCCTTGTCGGCCGGCACCCGGCGACGGCAGGCCTCGAACACTTCGAGCGGGAAGCGCCGACGCTTCTCCATCGTGCCGCCATAGGCATCGGTGCGGTGGTTGCTCAGGGGCGAAAGGAATTGGTGCAGACAGTAACCGTGGGCGCCGTGCAGTTCGATCAGGTCGAAACCCAGCCGCAGGCTGCGCTCGACCGCCGAGACGAAGGCTTCCTTCACGCGCCTGAGGCCAACCTCGTCGAGCGCGACAGGCGTATGCCATTTCGTGTCGTAGGGCATCGCCGATGCCGAAACGGTCGTCCAGGGGAGATCGGGAGCGTCCGCTCCGGTCAACGGTCCGCCGCCCTTCCACGGCCGTTGCGCCGAGGCTTTGCGGCCGGCATGGGCGAGCTGGATACCGAGCTTGATTTGCGGCATCCAGCCTCGGATCCATTCGACGATCGGACGAAGTGCAGCCTCGTTCTCGTCGCTATAGAGGCCAAGGCATCCCTGTGTGATGCGTCCCTCGCGCTCGACATGGGTCGCCTCGAGGCACAAGAGCCCCGCACCCGACATCGACAGCATGCCGTAGTGGACCTGATGCCAGCCCTGGGCACTCCCGTCGATCGCCGCGTACTGGCACATCGGTGACACGACAATACGGTTGGTCAGCGTAGTTCCGCCCAGATCGACAGGCGTGAAGAGCTCGGCAGCCATCGCTACTCCTGTTTTGGCAAATCAGCCCGCAATGGAGGGGCCGGCCTCGTGTCCCAGCCATTCCTCGATCAGCCGCCGCGCAATCGAGTCGCGCCGCGGCATGAAGAACGAGCCGTCCTTCGGCAAGTTCTCGGGCCTGAGTTCCTCGCGGCTCATCCACCGCGCGCTGGCGAGTTCGTCCTGATTGACCTCGATCTCGAGCGACTCGGCCTCGGCATGGAAACCGATCATGACCGAGGCCGGGAACGGCCAGGGCTGCGAGGAGCGATAGGTTACGTTGTGCACGCGCGCCTTCACCTCTTCATAGACCTCGCGCGCGACCGCGTCCTCGAAGCTCTCGCCAGGCTCGACGAAGCCGGCGAGCGTCGAATGCATGCCGCGCGGAAACTGCTTGCCACGCCCCAGCAGACACTTGTCGCCATGATGCACCAGCATGATGACTGCGGGATCCGTTCGCGGAAAATGCTCGGTCTTGCAACTCTCGTTGGTGCAGACGCGGACATGGCCCGCACGGATGACCTTCGTCGGCGAGCCGCAGACGCCGCAAAAGCGGTGCCGGCGATGCCAGTAGGTCATGCCCCGGGCATAGGCCAGGATCGATCCCTCGCGGGCGAACAGCAGCGCACCCACCTGCCGCAGATCGACGAACTCGCCGAGTTCGCCAAGCGGCGTTTCCTTGCCGCTGACATCGACCGCGAAATAAGGCGTACCCTCGACGTATCCGAGGAAGATGTGATGCTCGGCGGTACTTGCAACGGCCCGCGCCATCATCCCCTGCAAAAAGACGGCTTCCGGATTGCCGCTCGCCTTGCTGATCAGGTTGCGTTCGGTGTCGATCGGCACGAATCGCGCCACGCCTGAAGAGGCGAGCTCGATCATCCGCTCATCGTTCTCGCGTTCTTGGCTGGCGCGGTCGATCTCCGCGCTGGAATAAGGGTTTCGCGGTCTCTGCATGCGGCGCGGACCGTGCCACAGCGAGGTCGAGGCTGCAATGAGCGGCCCGCTGTTTCAGGCCAGCGCCCTCTCCAGGACCTGGGCAACATGGATCGCCTGGCGATTTGTGCCATCGGCGATCTGGTGGCGGCAGGAGGTGCCATCGGCGACGATCAGCGCATCGGGGTCCGCTCTGCGCACAGCGGGCAGCAGGGAAAGCTCGGCCATGGCGATCGAGGTTTCAAAGTGCTCAGCCTCGTAGCCGAAGCTGCCGGCCATGCCGCAACAGCTCGACTCGATCGCCTTCACCGCAAGCTCGGGCACCAACGCCAGAGCCTCCTGCACGGCGCTCATCGCGCCGAACGCCTTTTGATGGCAGTGGCCATGCAACAGCGCGGTCTTCCCGGAGAGCGGCTTCAGGGTCAACGAAAGCCGGCCGGCCTTCTTCTCGCGCGCAAGAAATTCCTCGAACAGGAAAGCATTGTCCGCCGTCGCCGCGGCCTGCTCGCCAAGCCCCAGCGCCAGGAATTCGTCGCGCAAGGTGAAGAGGCAGGATGGCTCCAGGCCGACGATCGGCACCACGCGCGCGACAAAGGGCGACAGTGCCTCGAGAAGCCGCCGCGCCTCGTCGCGCGCCTTGTCGACCTGCCCTGTGGCGAGATAGGTGCGGCCGCAACAGAGTGCGCGCGAGCCGAGTTCCGGCCATGCGATGGCGACGCGGTGGCCGGCCGCCTCCAGCACGCGCCTTGCAGCATGCAGGATCGCGGGCTCGAAGTTGTTGGAGAAGGTGTCGGCGAAGATCACGACGGTCGCATCCTCGGCATCGACATCGGTGGTGGTGAGGAACGTGTCGCGCCGCCACTTGGGCAAGGCCCTTTGCCGGGCAAAGCCGACCCACGGCTGCACGACCGCCGCGAGATTGAAAAGCCACGGCAGCTGCCGCGCCCACGGCGCCATTGCCGGCAGATCGCCGATCAGCCTGTCGCGCAATCTGAGGCCCTTGCTCATCCTCCGCGCCGACTTCACCTCGATCTTCATGCGCGCCATGTCAACGCCCGTGGGGCAGTCGCGCCTGCAGCCCTTGCAACTCACACAGAGATCGAGCGCTGCAGCCACATCGTCCGACGTCAACCCCTCGGGGCCAAGTTGCCCCGACAGCGCCAGCCGCAGAGTGTTGGCGCGGCCACGCGTCAAGTGGATCTCGTCGCGCGTCACGCGGAAGGACGGGCACATCGTGCCGGCGTCGAACTTCCGGCAATGGCCGTTGTTGTTGCACATCTCAACGGCCTTGGCGAAGCCGCCGGTCAAGTCGCCACCGCTACCGGCTGCAGTGAGTGCTTCGGTCTGCGGGTCGTTCTGCACGTTCCACGTCGACCAATCGAGCGCAGGCTTGTAGTCGATGTTTCGATAGCCGGGTTTGAAACGAAACAGCGAGCGATCGTCCATACGCGTGGGGCGCACGATCTTGCCCGGGTTCAAGCGGTTCTCGGGATCGAACAGCTCTTTGATCGTTTCGAACGCCTTGCCGAGTCGCGGACCGAACTGCCACGCCACCCACTCCGACCGAACCAGCCCGTCGCCATGTTCGCCCGAGAAGGCACCCTTGTACTCGCGCACGAGGGCCGATGCCTCCTCGGCAATGGCGCGCATCTTGGCGGCGCCTTCGCGGCGCATATCGAGGATCGGCCGGACATGCAGCGTGCCCACGCTCGCATGCGCGTACCACGTGCCACGTGTGCCATGCTTCTCGAACACCTCGGTGAGGCGCTGCGTGTAATCCGCCAGATGCTCCAGCGGCACGGCACAATCCTCGATGAAGGAGACAGGCTTTCCGTCGCCTTTCATCGACATCATGATGTTGAGGCCGGCCTTGCGGACCTCCCACAGCGCCTGTTGCGGACCGGGCTCGGGCATCTCGACGACGCTGCCCGGCAGGCCGAGGTCGCCCATCAGTTCGACCAGGCGTTTGAGATCGACGAGCTGCGCATCCCGCCCCTCGCCCGCGAACTCGACCAGCAGGATCGCTTCCGGCTTGCCGATCAGCGCCGCCTCGATCACGGGCCGGAACGCCGGATTGGTGCGCGCCAGCTCGATCATGGTGCGATCGACAAGCTCGACGGCAGAGGGCTTCAGCTTCACGATGTGTTGGGCACTCTCCATCGCCTTGTAGAAGCTCGGGAAGTTCACGACGCCCAGCGTCTTGTGCCGCGGCAACGGCGAAAGCTTGAGTGTCAACCGCTCCGTCACCGCGAGCGTGCCCTCGCTGCCGACAAGCAGGTGAGCCAGATTCACCGAGTTGTCGGTTGTGTACGGCCGCTCCGACTGGGGGGAGAAGATGTCGAGGTTGTAGCCGCCGACGCGGCGCAGCACTTTGGGATACATCCTCGCGATCTCGCCCTGCTCGGCAAAGGCGAGCGCCGCGACCTTGTCGGCGATTGCGCGCACGGCGGGTTGCATGTCCTCGGGCCGCCGTGAATCGAAGCGCGCGCGCGTGCCGTCCGCCAGGATGGCATCGATCGCCGCCACGTTGTGCACCATGTTTCCGTAGCGGATCGAGCGGCTGCCGCAGGAATTGTTGCCGGCCATGCCGCCCAGCGTGCACTGCGCCGAGGTCGAGACATCCACCGGATACCAGAGGCCGTGTGGTTTCAGCCAGGCATTGAGCCGATCGAGCACGACGCCGGGCTGCACCGTCACCTCGGCACGATCCCTGTCGAAGCCCACGATCTCACGCATGTACTTCGAGAAGTCGATCACCAGTGCCTCGCCCACCGTCTGGCCGCACTGAGAGGTGCCTGCGCCGCGCGGCAGGATCGCGGCCTTCGCGTCGCGCGCAACGTCGAGGGCCAAGGCGAGATCGCTCTCGTCCCGCGGCACGACGATGCCGACGGGTTCGATCTGGTAGATCGAGGCGTCGGTCGAATAGCGGCCGCGCGAGGCACGGTCGAACAGGACATCGCCCTTGACGGTGCGACGCAGGGATTGCTCGAGCGACGTCATACGGCTTCCATCGTTTCAAGAACGGCCTGCAGCTTGGCCTTGAGATGCCGGACCAGGATCTTGCGCAGCCTGGCGCCATCCCGTGCGGCCAGGGCGCCGATCATCTCGCGGTGCTCCGCCACCGCCTGATCCCATTTGGCGCGAACGAGATTGGAGCGAAAGCGCAACGCATGCAGGCGGGTGTTCAAGGTGCGAAAGGTCTGGGTCAGGATCGGGTTGCCTGCAATGGCATTGATCCGATCGTGGATCGCGCGGTTGACGCGATAATAGGTCGGAAGGTCGTGGTGGGCGTGCGCCTTCTCCATCTCGGCCTGCATCTCGCGCAACCCGACCAGATCGGCTTCAGTCACGCGCATGGCTGCAAGCTCACCCGACAAGCCCTCGAGCGAGGCCATCACCTCGAAGGCATGCCGCACATCCTCCAGCGACAAGGCCACAACCTGGGCGCCGCGATTGGGCAACTGCACCAGGAGCCCGTCCGCCGCCAGCATGCGGAAAGCCTCGCGCAGCGGGGTGCGCGACACGCCGAGTCGCTCGCTCAATTCGCGTTCGTTGAGCCGCGCGCCGGGGGCCAGTTCGCCTTCAATGATGAGGGTCCGCAGCCGTTCTGCTGCCGCCTCGGGCAGCGTTAGTCGCGCAATTTGAAAATTCGACCCATCCATGGCTGGACTCAGTTTGGCATGTTGTATACAAAATGCAATCGGCATGTTGATGGAGAGCCCACCTATGCGCCTCAATTCACATCCTAGCGGGCGGCATTTTCTGCAGATCCCCGGACCAACCAACGTGCCGGACCGGATCCTTCGCGCGATCGATCATCCAACGATCGATCACCGCGGACCGGAATTCAATGCGCTGGCCAGGAAAGTGCTACGCAGTGTCCGGAATGTTTTCCAGACAAAACAACCGGTTATTATCTATCCTTCATCTGGAACGGGAGCTTGGGAAGCCGCTTTGGTGAATACGCTGTCGCCCGGCGATCTTGTGCTGATGTGGGAGACCGGGCATTTCGCATCTTTGTGGAAAAAGATGGCTGAACGCCTTGGCCTGAAAGCAGAATTCATGGGCGGTGATTGGCGCAAGCCAGCCGATCCATCGGCTATCGAACAGCGCCTGAAGGCCGATACGAAGCATGACATCAAGGCGGTGTGCGTCGTCCACAACGAGACGTCGACCGGCGTGGTGAGCGACGTCAGCGCCGTGAGGCGCGCCATCGACCAGGCCAGGCACCCTGCTCTCCTGCTGGTCGATACGATCTCGTCCCTGGGCTCGATCGACTATCGTCATGACGCCTGGGGTGTCGATGTCACGGTTGCAGGCTCGCAGAAGGGTCTGATGCTGCCACCGGGCCTTTCCTTCAATGCGGTGAGCGAAAAGGCGGTCGCGGCCTCGAAGAAGTCCAAGATGACCAAGTCGTTCTGGGGCTGGGACGAGATGCTGGCGGCCAATGCCAACGGCTGGTTCCCCTACACGCCGTCGACCAACCTGCTCTACGGCCTCAACGAAGCCTGCGACATGCTGCTGGAGGAAGGACTCGACGCCGTGTTCGCCCGGCACGCGCGTCATGCCGAGGCAACCCGGACTGCCGTGAAGGGCTGGAACCTCGAGATCCTGTGCAGCGATCCCAAGGCTTATTCCGGATCGCTGACCGCAATCGTCATGCCCGAAGGTCACGATGCCGACGCCTTTCGCAAGGTCGCGCTGGAGAACTTCAATCTGTCGCTCGGCCAGGGCCTTACCAAGGTCGCGGGCAAGGTGTTCCGTATCGGCCATCTTGGCGATTTCAACGACCTGACGCTGATGGGCACGCTCTCCGGCGTGGAAATGGCGCTGGGGCTTGCCAAGGTGCCGCACAATCCAGGCGGCGCTCAGGCCGCGCTCACCTACTTGCGCGACACAGCACCCGGAGCGCGACAAGGCTGAAACACGCGTAGCATCCCGGCATGACTGGTCTCTCTCCCACGACCAGACCGAGGCCGTCGTGCTGGGTGACCGCATCGGCGTGATGCGTGACGGCCACCTGTTGCAGATGGCGCCGCCCGGCGAGATCTACAACAAGCCAGCCGATGCGTTCGTCGCCAACTTCACGGGCGCCTCGAATGTCCTGCGCGGCAAGGTGCTGGCGCGCAGCGGCGAGACAGCGACCATCGATCTTGGCGGCGTGGGCCGCATCGAAGCCTGGACGCCGCAACCGCTCTCTGCCGGAGACACGGCGCGCGTCGCGCTCAGGGCCGAGAATGTCCGTCTTGGCGAGCGTGCGGAGCGGAATGTCTTCTCGGCACGCGTGCTTGAACGGCGATACCAGGGCACGCAAACCGTGTACGACCTGGAGCCTGGCGGCCAGCGGCTGGAAGCGCTGGAACTCGGTACGGCAGCGCGCCACGACCCCAATGCCGAGATCCCTCTCACCCTGCCGCCCGAGATGTGCTGGGCCTATCGCGACGAAGGCCAGAGCCTGGATTGGAGACGCGCACCTTTTTCGTGCGCGACGCGGTCAGCGACACGGCGGGCCTCGTGCGCGATTTCCCGGAGCAGGCCGGTCACCGGATTCCTGAACCCCACGAAGTGCAGCGTCGGGTCTTCGCTTTGTCCATCCGGCGGGCAATCGAGAAAGCATCGATAGTTGGGCCGATAGCCGGTGGCGAAAATGATCGCGTCGAACGTGCCGGCCTGCCCGCCCTCGAAGAGGACTCGATTCTCGGTGACCGTGGAGACGGCCGGAGCGACCTTGACTGCTCCTTCTGCGACTTTTCGAACTGTGCCGACGTCGAGCACCGGAATCTTCGATGAGCGCGTGATCTGCTGCAGGATACCCTCTTTCGGCCGCTTGAGGCCGTATCTCGCCGGATAGCCAAGCGCCAGGTCGAGGATGAACGGAAAGATCGCGTCGTTGACGCCGATCGGAAGCACCTTGGTGGCGAGTGTCGCCGCGATTTGGATCGGGATGCCGAAAAGATCGCGCGGTGCGATGTGGACGCCGTTGCGCAGCGAGATCATGGCCCGCGCTCCATTCTCGCAGAGATCGAGTGCGATCTCGGCGCCCGTATTGCCCATGCCGACCACCAGCACGGATTGACCGGCGAACGGCTGGGCGTTCCGGTAGTCGGCGCTATGAAGGAGTCTTCCCCTGAACGTCTCCATTCCTGGAACAACGGGCATCGCCGGCTCGGCGTTGAAGCCGGACGCGATCACCACATGGGATGCGCCGATCGACGAAGATGTACCTTCGATCGCCCAACGGCCTCCATCGCGACGAACAGAGCGAACCGTCTCGCCAAAGCGAGGCCTGAGCTCGAAGGCTGCCGCGTAATTGTCAAGGTACTCCACGACCAGATGCCGTGGCACATAACGAGGATAGGCCGCCGGGAACGGAAGATAGGGCAGCGACGATCGGCCCTTCACGGTATGCAGATGCAACCGCTCATAGTGCCGCCGCCAGGATGACGCGACCGCGTGGTGTTTCTCGAGCATGACGAAGTCGATGCCTGCCCGACGCAGGCACGCGCCTACTGCCAGACCGGCTGGTCCCGCACCGACGATGGCAACGTCCGTATGTTCCGCCATCCGCCCTCCCGTGGGGGATCGAACACTGTAAAACTCTGCCCGGCAAGATTGAACCGCCAGCTGCTCCGCACCTTGATGTGCGAATGCAGCCGATCGTTACGGTACCGCTTGCACCGACTTCCTCAACACTTGCTGCAGAACCGTCAAGGAATCTGATGGACTCGCAAAAGTTTCGCCTGGGCATTCTGGGCGCCGGCGAGGTGACAGCGCTCTTGAGTACGATGACAGACGCAACGCCACGATCGCAGCGATCGACCCGGTGCCGCCCACTGCACCGTTCCGGGTCGGATTTCGCGTGCAGTTCGAAGCAGCGACACTGGAGCTCGAAACTGTGCTCGGTCGCGATCGGCCGCTCAGCTCATTTCTCGACCGCCGATGGTGACAGCGGGCGGCACCGGGTCGCGATGCCGAGAGTGCCTCTGCGAAGTCGAGTTGCGACGCTTATTGGCCGCGTCCAGGCACGGCCGATCGTGCATTGCTCGACGCCGGGTGAGCCATCGACGTGCTTGCGCTGTCGCTCGCAGCCCAGCGCGCATTGGCGACCGGTGAAGCTGTCGGCCCCCGCGGCCAAGCCTCCCTGCTCAGGCAAGGAGGCCGCCGTGGCGCTGCGGCTCCGCATCTGCTTGACCGGCCCGCACACCCTCTCCAGAAGGGACTGCAGCAACAAAGGACCGACCGATGAGCTTCACCTCGAAGGTGTTCGAGACCCGTACCGTCAAGATGGCCGACCGCGAGGAAACCATCGTTGCAGGCGGCCGCCACCTGTTCCCGCTCCTGCCCAAGGCCTTCGACGGCATTCGCCAGATCGGCGTCATCGGCTGGTCGTCGCAAGGTCCGGCGCAGGCGCAGAACCTGCGCGAGTCCCTCGAAGGCTCCGGCATCCGGGTGAAGGTCGGGTTGCGCGAGGGCTCCTCCTCGATGAAGGAAGCCGCCGCTGTGGGCTTCACCAAGGACAACGGCACGCTCGGCGAGATGTACGACGTGATCCGCGAGAGCGACATGTCGCTGCTGCTGATTTCCGACGCTGCCTTCGCGGAGAACTACAAGAAGATCTTCGCCGCTTTCCGTCCGGGCACGACGCTTGGCCTCAGCCACGGCTTCCTGCTCTCCCACCTGCAGGCGCAAGGCGAGGGCTTCCCGAAGAACATCAACGTGATTGCCGTCTGTCCCAAGGGCATGGGCCCCTCGGTGCGGCGGCTCTACGAGCAGGGCCGCGAGGTCAACGGAGCCGGTATCAATGCAAGCTTCGCCGTGCAGCAGGATGTCAACGGCAAGGCCACCGACTATGCACTGGGCTGGTCGGTCGCGCTCGGGTCACCTTATACGTTCGAGACGACGCTTGAATCGGAGTACAAGTCCGACATCTTCGGCGAGCGCGGCATCCTGCTCGGTGCCGTGCACGGCATCGCCGAAAGCCTCTATGCGCGCTACGTCGGCCAGGGCATGGCCAAGGACGATGCCTATCTCAACACCTCGGAGTCGATCACCGGGCCGATCAGCAAGACCATTTCGCGCTCCGGCCTCAAGGCGGTTTATGAACAGCTCGACGAGCAGGAGAAGGCGGCCTTCCGCAAAGCCTTCAATGCCGCCTACCATCCCTGCCGCGAAATCCTCGAGGAGATCTATGACGACGTCGCCTCGGGCAACGAGGTGCGCAGTGTCATTCAGGCAACGCGGCGGCACGGCACCTACCCCATGGGCAAGATCGACAGCACCGATATGTGGGTGGTCGGCGAGAAAGTGCGGGCTAACCGCGAGCGCAACTACGCTCCGATCAATCCGGACACGGCCGGCGTGTACCTCGCCTGCATGATGGCGCAGGTCGACCTTCTGAAGGACCGCGGCCATCCATACTCGGAGATCGCCAACGAATCGATCATCGAGGCTGTCGATTCGCTCAATCCCTACATGGATTACAAAGGCGTCTCCTACATGGTCGACAACTGCTCGACCACCGCTCGACTGGGCGCGCGCAAGTGGGCGGCGCGATTCGACTACATCCTGAAGCAGCAGGCTTTTGCCGAGATCGATGAGAACAGGGCGACAGACAGCACGCCGTTCGACACGTTCATGGCCAGCAACATCCATGAGGTGTTGAAGGTTTGTGCCGAATTGCGCCCTTCGGTCGACATTTCCGTGGTGCCTCAGCGCACCGGGCCATCTGAGTAACTGCTGCACGGGAACGAGACCTCGGTGAGATCGAACATCTCGGTGCCATGATCGACGAGATCGAGGGGCTGCCGGTAGGCAGCCAGCCACGAACTGGCAGAGGCCGCCCATCAAGAGCGGCACGGCGAGATATGGATCGAGGTCGGCGCCTGCGACACGACGGATCAACTCGACATAATGCAAACCGTAGCGCCAACCGCCTTGGCGCCGGCAAGCTCGAGTGGTTTGGAACCGATATGCACGTTCACGCCGCCTTTAGGGCAACGATGCAGGGCGATGGTATCCGCATCGCCGAATGGCAAGCGCGCCGAAGGGGGAAAGACCGCAGATTGCGAGCCCAGATAGCCAAGGCGGATGCAATTCGTCTCGAATCGCCGACACGTCCAAGCATCATCATCCTGAGCACAGCACCGGCCATCGCTCGGGAAGACAAGGAGGTTAGCGCGTTGTCGGCTGTGGAAGCGTGATGGCGAACTCGGTGCCGGGATTGCGATCGCGGACTTTCAAGGTGCCGTTCAACTGCTGCACGAAGGCCGTGACGATGCGCATGCCAAGCCCCTTGGGCTTGTCGAGATTGACCCCCTGGGGCAGGCCATCGCCCTCGTCGGACACGGAGATGGTGAGATTTCCATCGTCGTCCTCGGTAAGGACGACCCAGATCTGCCCACCCGCCCTGCCGCCGTAGGCATGCTTTGCCGCATTGGTGATCAGTTCGTTCACGACCAAGGCCACCGATATCGCCCGATCCGTCAGGATTTCGATACCGCGACGGGCATCGACATGGATGACACAATGGGCAACGCTTGCATCCAGATCCTTGCAGATCGTCTCGATGTACTCGCCAAGATCCATACGCTCGATGTCGCCACGGTAAGTGAGCCGGTCGTGGGCCTTGGCAATCGCGGATACCCGGTGCGCCGCCTCCTCCAGATGTGACGTGAGAACTGGATCTCCAACGTCGCTCGCCTGGAGGTGAAGCAGGCCCGAGACGATCATCAGGCTGTTCTTCACCCGATGGCTCATCTCCCTGAGGAGGACTTGATGGCGCTCAAGCGCCATCTCGAGGCTTCGCTGGTGGCGCTCGCGCTCGATCGCCATGCCGAGAATGTTCGCTGCGCCCTGCAGGAAGGCGAGATCCTGCTCGACGAACTTCTCGTCCGACTGGCTGTCGACCTCGAGCACGCCAAACGGCCGGCCATCGCCCTGCAGGATGACATTCATGGCTCGATGGATGCCGTGCTGCCGTAGAAGCTCCGGCGTTCTGAAGCGTTCCTCGTTCTCCAGATGGTTGGAGATCACCGGTTTGCCGGTATGCAATGCAAAGCCCGCGGGGGATTCGAGATCGGCGCCGATCGTGGCTTTGCCGACGATCCCGTCCTGCCAGCCGACACCGGCTCGGACCAGGAATCGCTTCTCCGATGGCAAATGCTCCAGCACTTTGCTGAAGCGCGATCCCAGACCCTCGGCCGTCAGGCGGGCAGTGTCGGAAAGCAGGTCGTCGAGACTTGCCCCATGCAGGGCGAGGACACCCAGCTCGGCGAGTATCTCCTGCTGCCGGACGCGCTGATGGAGCGCCCGCAGCGTGACCTCCGGATCGTCTCCCGCCGGATTGGACTCGACGACCGGCGAATCACCATTTTGCAAGGGGCACATGGAGAGGACCTAGCCGTTCCCCTCAGACCGGACAAGCACGCGGTCACCACGACCGGCATCGCTCGCCTTGGGCGACTTACACGCCCTCGATTGCCCGGGCGCTGAAGGTCGTGGCGTTCTCGCGCAGCTTCTTCACCGACACATAGTCCGGCGAATCCCGGAAGGCGTGAATCGCGGCCGTCGATGGAAACTCGAAGATGACGGGCCGGCGATCGTCGGGCTTGCCTTCGAGCACCTCAAACTTGCCGCCGCGCACCAGAAACCAGCCGCCGCGTGATCAGCGGGACGACCGCCTCGCGGTTCTTCGGTATTGCACTTCATCGGCAATCGCCCCTGCACAATGTGATAGGCGGCCATGCTGCTCTCCCCCTGCAGGAGAAGGGTAGGCTGGACAAAACTGTCCCGAATCGGCCCGATCTGGCCCTTGCGCCGGCGGCCTGGACTCCTGATATAACCTAATTGAGGGGCCGGTGTGGGCGGAGCAGTCGCCAACCCGGTCAGATCCGGAAGGAAGCAGCCGTAACGAATTCGCTTCGGGTCATGTCGGTCCCTCACCTGTCGCCTGGCGCGCGCCGCCGCCGGGCCAGGCGGCCCGGGCGCGATGACCGCCGGGCCTGAGGGGCCGCAGCGCATCGAGGGTGAGCGCCATGGCGAAAGCCACAAAAGCCGCCGATGAGCAGGAGCAACTGCCCTATCGCGTTCTCGCCCGCAAATACCGCCCCGTCGATTTCACCACCCTGGTCGGCCAGGATGCGATGGTCCGCACCCTGCGCAACGCGATCGCGTCAGGTCGGATCGCGCACGCCTTCATGCTCACCGGCGTGCGCGGGGTCGGCAAGACCACCACCGCCCGCATCATCGCCCGGGCCCTCAACTGCGTCGGCGCCGACGGCAAAGGCGGGCCGACCGTCGATCCCTGCGGCGTCTGCGACAACTGCAAGGCGATCACCGAGGACCGCCACGTCGACGTGATCGAGATGGATGCAGCCTCGCGCACCGGCATCGACGATGTGCGCGAGCTGATCGAGGGCGTACGCTACCGGCCGGTCTCGGCCCGCTACAAGGTCTACATCATCGACGAAGTGCACATGCTGTCGGAGAAAGCGTTCAACGCGCTCTTGAAGACACTGGAAGAGCCGCCGCCGCATGTGAAGTTCCTGTTCGCCACCACCGAGATCCGCAAGGTGCCGGTGACGGTGTTGTCGCGCTGCCAGCGCTTCGACCTCAAGCGCGTGCCGCAGGAGGTGCTGGAGGCCCATTTCGCCAAGATCGCCGAAGCGGAGAAGGTCGAGATCTCCCCCGAGGCGCTGGCACTGCTGGCGCGCGCGGCCGACGGTTCGGTCCGCGATGGGCTGTCCATGCTCGACCAGGCGATCGCCCATGGCGGCGGTGTGGTCGATGCGAACCAGGTTCGCGATATGCTGGGGCTCGCCGACCGCAACGGCGTGCTCGATCTCTTCGAGAAGACCATGCGCGGCGACGCCGCCGCCGTTGTCGCGGCTCTCGGCGAGATGCACGATGCCGGCGCCGATCCGGTCGTGATCCTGCAGGACCTGCTGGAACTCACCCACTGGGTGACGCGGCTCAAGGTGGCGCCCGAAGCCGGCGCCAGCTCGGCCGACAGCGAGCGTACGCAGGGTCTAGCAATGGCCCAGAAGCTCTCCATGGCCTCGCTCACCCGCGCCTGGACGCTGCTGATGAAGGGCCTGCAGGAGACGCTCCACGCTCCCTCGCCTGCGCGCGCAGCCGAGATGGCCCTGATCCGGCTTTGCTATGCCGCCGAGCTGCCCTCGCCGTCCGATGCCCTCAAGGCGCTGCACAACGGCAGCGTACCAGCCAGTGCGACCAACGGCGTTGGCGCGCCGGCGCCCCGGCCAGGGGGTGGAGGCGGTGCAGCCGCGGCCCGAGTGGCCGCCCCGGCCGCGGCCATCGCGCCGCAACCCGTGCAGGACTTGCCCGCCCCCAAGACCTTTACCGAGGTCGTGGCCCTCCTGGAGGCCGAGCGCGAGGCACGACTGGTGCATCACATGATGCATCACGTGCATGAGGTCCGCTGCGAGCCGGGCTTGATCGAGTTCCGGCCCGAACCCAACGCGCCCAAGGACCTCGCAGCGAAACTCAGCGAGTTCCTGAGCAATGCCACCGGCCGGCGCTGGATCGCATCGGTCTCGCGCGACGAGGGCAAGCCCACGCTGGTGGCACAGAAAGCGTCTCGCGGCGATGCACTCCGCAACCAGGCCGAGAACAATGCGATCGTGCAGGCGATCCTGAAGACCTTCCCCGGCGCCAAGCTCGAGACAGTGCGCCGCAAGGGGGAAGAGGCGTCTCTGGTCGCGGGCCTGCACGGGCCGGTCGCCGACGATGAGCCGCCGCCTTCGGACGAATACCCGGCCGACGACGATATTCCGGGAAGTGAGTACTGATGTTCGACAAGCTCAAGGACTTGGGCGGCCTGATGCAACAGGCCCAGCAGATGCAACAGAAGGTGCAGGATCTGCAGGCGCAGCTCGAGCGCCTGGAGATCGTGGGCAGCTCGGGCGCGGGCCTGGTGAAGGTCACCGTCAACGGCAAGAACGAGACGCGTCGGGTCGAGATCGACGCTTCCCTGTTCAAGCCCGAGGAAAAGGGAGTCGTCGAGGACCTGATCGTCGCCGCCGCCAACGATGCCCGCGGCAAGGTCGAGCAGACCGTCCAGGAGCAGATGCGTTCTCTCACCGGTGGCCTCCCTTTGCCGCCGGGATTCAAGCTTTGATCAGAATGCCAAAGATCCCCCAGGCTGACACAGTTGCCGTGACGGATACCGTGCGACCATGAACGGGCCCGAGATCGAGCGGCTGATCCAGCTTCTGGGGCGACTTCCGGGACTGGGCCCACGCTCGGCACGGCGGGTGGCCCTGCATCTTCTCAAGAAGCGCGAGGTGCTGATGCAGCCCTTGAGTGCGGCGCTCGCCGATGCGGCCAAAACCATCAAGCCGTGCTCCGTCTGTGGCAACCTCGATACGATCGACCCTTGTTCGATCTGCGCCGACTCGCGCCGCGATGCCGGCCTCATCTGTGTCGTCGAGGATATCGGCGACCTCTGGGCCCTGGAGCGTGGCAGGATATTCAACGGTCGTTACCATGTGTTGGGGGGCACGCTTTCGGCTCTCGACGGCATCGGTCCGGACGAGCTCAATATCGGCGGCCTTCTGCGCCGGCTTCAGGAAGGCAGCATCCGCGAGGTCATCGTCGCCACCAACGCCACGGTCGATGGCCAGACCACCGCCCATTATCTGGCCGAACGGCTGGCTTGCGCGAACGTGCCGCTCACGCGTCTGGCCCACGGCGTGCCGGTGGGCGGCGAACTTGACTGGCTCGACGAGGGCACGCTTGCGACCGCGCTGAAGGCGCGGCGCGCCTTGTAATCCGTGCCGATGGGTGGCGACACGCTCGCGGCGCTGACGGTCGCGCTCGGGGCAAGCTGGGCGAGCGGTCTCAATCCCTATGCTGCGGTCCTGGTCCTGGGTGGTGCCGAGAAGCTTGGCCTCGTCGCCCTGCCTCCCGATCTGCAGGCACTGGGCTCGCCCTGGGTCCTTGGCGTCGCGACCCTGCTGTTCGCGCTCAACTTCCTGGCCGACAAGATTCCCTTCATCGACAGCGTGAACGATGTGCTGCACACGGCCGTGCGCGTGCCGGCCGGCGCTCTCCTCGCCTACGGGGCCGCCGACCAGCTCGGCCCGGAGGTCGCCATCATCGCCGGTTTGCTGGGCGGTACGCTCGCTGCCGGGACCCATATCGCCAAGACCGGCGCTCGCGCCTTGATCAACACTTCGCCCGAGCCGTTCAGCAACATCACCGCCTCGCTCGCCACGGACGGCCTGGTTTTTGGCGGCCTCATGCTCGCGGTCCTCCACCCCGTCGCGTTCTTGTGCGTCCTGGCGGCATTTGTCGCCGTCCTCGTCTGGCTCCTGCCCAAACTGGTGCGGCTGGCCTTGCTGCCCATCCGCCGTCTCATCGGGCGCCGAACGCAAGAATGAAATAATGGCGTAATCGCTTTTTTTCACGGCCGATCGCGCTACACTCACATCGAGCGATCATGTTCATCCGTCAGAATGTCCAGACCCTGCGGTTCTTCCGCACCACGCCGGCGATGCGCTGCCCCTACCTGCCGCACCGGCTTGAGACCAAGCTCGTCACCGAGCTCAGCGGACCGGACGCGATCTCCCAGCACGATACGCTGACCGATGCCGGCTTCCGGCGCTCGCATCATTTCGTCTACAAGCCGCTGTGCGACGGCTGCCGCGCCTGCGTTCCGGTGCGTATCCGTGTCCGCGGCTTCGAGCCCAGCCGGGCCCAGCGGCGCATTTTGCGGCGTAATGAGCATGTCCACGCTGTCGAGACCCAGGCATTGGCGACCGGCGAACAATACGCGCTGTTTTCCCGCTACGTGATGGCCCGCCATCACGATGGCGACATGGCAGACATGGATTTCGACGACTATCGGGCGATGGTCGAGGAAAGCCCGGTCGACACCGCGATCATCGAATTCCGCGACGATTCGGCGGAGGGCCGTTTGGTCGGCGCGTGCCTGGTCGACTGGCTGTCCAGCGGCGTGTCCGCGGTTTACAGCTACTTCGACCCACAGAATCCCCGCCGGGGGCTCGGAACCTACATGATCTTGTGGTTGACCGACGCGGCGGCCCGGCGAGGCCTGCCTTACGTTTACCTCGGCTACTGGATCGCCGATTCGAGCAAGATGGCCTACAAGCGCTCCTTCCAGCCTCTCGAATTCTTTGGCCCGGAAGGCTGGACGGACTTGCCTAACGGCTAGGCAATATCGCAGGGTGGATCGACTTGACGCACCCTTTGTCCTTTCCACGCGCTCTTGAGGTCCTAGCGTGAGTGCAAAGACCACGTTATGAAAACCCCGGCCTCGGGGGGCGAAATGGGGCGCAAAAGAAGTAAGAAATGCTGTCGGGGAGAGGAATGCGCGTTCTGCTGAAGTTCAGCGCGATTATTGACATAGTCAACGAAAAGATCGGCGTCATATGCAACTGGCTCGTGCTGTTGGCCTGTCTGGTCAGCGCCGCCAACGCCATGGTCCGTTACGCCTACGACCAGAGCTCGAATGCCTGGCTCGAGGTGCAGTGGTACATGTTCGCCGTCATCGTCATGTTCGGCGCCGCCTATACGCTGAAGCGTAACGAGCATGTTCGGGTCGACCTCGTCTACATGATGCTGAGCCGCCGTGGGCAGCTCTTGATCGACATCCTGGGCACGTTGATCTTCCTGTTGCCGACCTGTCTGATCCTGGCGTGGCTCTCGTGGCCGTTCTTCATGCAGTCCTATGCGATCGGCGAGCACTCATCGAATGCCGGTGGACTGATCCGCTGGCCGATCAAAGCCGTGCTGCCACTGGGCTTCCTGCTGGTGGCCCTGCAGGGCCTCTCCGAGCTCATCAAGCGCGTCGCCTTCCTGATCGGCATTCCCGTCGAGAGCCTCGAGGCCCACTACGAGAGGCCGACGCAATGATCATCCCTCTCGAGTGGATGCCGCCGCTCATGTTCGCCGGCCTGGTGGTGTTCATGATCATCGGTTACCCGGTCGCGTTCTCGCTGGCCGCGGTTGGCTTTTTCTTCGGCTTCCTGTCGATCGACTTCGGCTACTTCACCCTGCCGTTCATGCAGGCAATCCCGGGCCGCGTGTTCGGCTCGATCCTGTCGAACGAGCTGCTGCTCGCCATCCCGTTCTTCACCTTCATGGGCGCGATTCTGGAGAAGTGCGGGTTGGCCGAGGACATGCTGGAATCGATGGGCCAGCTCTTCGGCCCGGTGCGCGGTGGGCTGGGCTACTCGACCATCATTGTCGGCTTCATCCTGGGCGCCATCACCGGCACGGTCGCGGCCCAGGTGATCGCCATGGCGCTGATCACGCTGCCGATCATGGTGCGCTACAAGTATGACATGCGCTATGCGACCGGCGTGCTGGCGGCATCGGGCACCATCACCCAACTCGTGCCGCCCTCGCTGGTCCTGATCGTGCTCGCCGACCAGCTCGGCCGCTCCGTCGGTGACATGTATCTCGGTGCGTGGGGCCCCTCGATCCTGCAGATCGTGCTGTTCACCGCCTACACGTTCTATTTGTCGATCGTGAAGCCCGCCGCTCTGCCACCGGTGCCGCGCTCACTGTTCGGCAAGGCACTCCTGATCAAATGCGCCTGGGGCATCATCCCTGCCGCCATCCTGATCTTCCTCGTGCTGGGCACCATCATGATGGGCCTCGCGACGCCGACCGAGGCCGGCGCAATGGGCACGGTCGGCGCCATCGTGCTGGCCGTCGTGCGCAATGCGCCGCTGACCCGTTTCGACCGATGGGCGTTCGGCACGGGTTGCGCCGCCGCTATCATTGGTTTCTTCATCGGCCTCGTCGCCTTCAAGTCTTTCGCCTTCCAGGCGGCTTTCTCTGTCATGTTCGCTGCCATTGTCTGGCTTTGCTGGCGGGCTTGGGCTGTGAAGGATCTGCGCGACCTGATCATCCAGGCCTTCCAGGCGACCATGCGCATCACCGCCATGGTGGCCTTCATCCTGGTCGGCGCCACCTGCTTCTCGATCACCTTCCAGGGCGTGGACGGCAATCTCTGGGTCGAGCACCTGATGTCGAGCTTGCCTGGCGGCGTCTGGGGTTTCCTGGTCGTCGTCAACCTGTTCGTCTTCTTCCTTGCCTTCTTCCTCGACTTCTTCGAGATCGCCTTCATCATCGTGCCGATGCTGGCGCCGGTGGCGCAGAAGATTCTCGAGCCGGTCGTCGGTCATGATGCCGCTCTGATCTGGTTCGGCGTGATGCTCTGCGTGAACGTGCAGACTTCGTTCATGCATCCGCCCTTCGGCTTCGCGCTGTTCTACCTGCGCAGCGTCGCCCCCAAGGAGGTGAAGAGTTCGGACATCTATTGGGGCTCGATCCCCTGGGTGGCATTGCAGCTGATCATGGTGGTCCTGGTGATCGCCGTGCCGCAGTCGGTCACCTACTTCCTGGAGCCGACGCAAAAGGTCGACCTGAACAAGGTCAAGATCGACCTGCAGGCACCTCCCGCCGAGGACAGTACGGCGCCCGTGTTCAAATAAGCGGTCCTCCGACCGACCAATAAAAAAGCCCCGCAATGCGGGGCTTTTTCGCTTTATTGCCGACGTCGTCAGAGCTTGTTGGACGCCGACTGGTGCGCCATGAAGTTGTCGTAGGTGTTCTCGGCCACCCGGAACCACAACACCTCGTCCTTGCGGAAGGACGTCATCGATTCGTAGACCTTCTTGAAGTTGGCGTTCTTGGCCATGATGTCTGCATAGATCTCATTGGCTGCCTTGAACGACGCCTCCATGATGGCCGGCGAGAACGGGTGCAGCTTGGTGCCTCCGGCAACCAGTTCGCGCAGCGCCTTGGGGTTCTGGGCATCGTACTTGCCGACCATCCAGGAATTGGCGGCGGCGCAGGCCGCCCGCAGGATCTCCTGGTACCCCTTCGGCAGCGCGTTCCATTTGTCGAGACCGATGAAGGCATGGATCGCCGCTGTGCCCTCCCACCAGCCGGGATAATAGTAGTGCGGTGCGATCTTGTTGAAGCCGAGCTTCTGGTCGTCATAGGGACCGACCCATTCGGCGGCGTCGATCGTGCCCTTCTCCAGCGCCGGATAGATATCACCGCCGGCAATCTGCTGCGGAACCGCGCCCAGCTTGGCCATGACCTGGCCCGCAAGGCCGCCGATACGGATCTTCAGACCCTTGAGGTCGTCGACGGTGTTGATCTCCTTGCGGAACCAGCCGCCCATCTGGCAACCGGTATTTCCGGCGGCCATGCCGTAGAGTTTGTAGCCCTTGTAGAACTCGTTCAGCAGGTTCTCGCCGCCACCAAAGCGCATCCAGGCATTCATCTGGCGCGTGTTGAGGCCGAACGGCACCGTCGTCCCGAAGGCAAAGGTCGGATCCTTGCCGTAGTAATAGTACGATGCGGTTTGGCCCATCTCGACCGTGCCATTCTGCACCGCGTCGACGACTTGCAGGCCCGGAACGATTTCGCCCGCCGCGAAGACCTTGATCTCGAACTTCTTGTCCGTCGCTTCAGAAACGACCTTCGCCAAGTATTCGGCGCCGCCAAAGAGCGTATCGAGCGACTTGGGAAAACTCGACGTCATGCGCCACTTCAGCTCGGGCATCGACTGCGCGATCGCCGGTGCGGCAACGGCGGCACTGACGGCGACAGCAGCGCTTCCCACGCCGGTCGTACGCAAAAACTTACGACGTTGCATCTAAGTACCCCTCCCATAAACCTTGCGTCTGTTTCTGGAATGTTTCGCTACGCAAGCGGTTGGAGTTATGACATAGCGCAGGCAGGATGAAAAGTAGCCGGGCCGGCAAAGAAAAACCCCGCAATTGCGGGGTTTTTCCGGTTGGGCTCCGAGGTCGTCAGAGCTTGTTGGCAGCCGATTGACGCGCCATGAAGTTGTCGTAGGTGTTCTCGGCCACCCGGAACCACAGCACCTCGTCCTTGCGGAACGCCATCATGGATTCATAGACCTTCTTGAAGGTGGCGTTTTTGGCCATGAGATCGGCATAGACTTCGTTGGCCGCCGAGAACGAAGCTTCCAGGATCGCCTGTGAAAAGGGCTGCAGCTTGGCGCCGCTGGCGACCAGCAGGCGCAACGCCTTGGGATTGTCCGCGTCGTACTTGGCAGTCGTCCAGTTGTTGGTGTCGGCACAGGCCGCCCTGATGATCGCCTGATAGTGCTTGGGCAGGGCGTTCCACTTGTCGAGACCAATGAACATATGGATCGCCGCGTTCCCCTCCCACCAGCCGGGGTAGTAGTAGTTCGGTGCGATCTTGGCGAAGCCGAGCTTCTGGTCGTCGTATGGGCCGACCCATTCGGCCGCATCGATCGCTCCCTTCTCCAGCGCCGGGTAGATGTCACCGCCGGCAAGCTGCTGTGGGATGACACCGAGCTTGGCCATGACATTGCCGGCGAGACCGGCGATGCGGAACTTCAAACCCTTGAGGTCGTCGAGCGTATGGATCTCCTTGCGGAACCAACCGCCCATCTGCGCCGTCGTATTGCCGGCGACGATGCCATGGATGTTGTAGCCCTTGTAGAAGTCGTTGAGCATGTCGTTGCCGCCGCCGATGGTCAGCCACGCATTCATCTGGCGCGTGTTGAGGCCGAACGGCACCACCGTTCCAAGGGCGAAGGTCGGATCCTTGCCGAAGAAATAGTAGGATGCGGTGTGGCCGATCTCGACTGTGCCGTTCTGCACTGCATCGACGACCTGCAGGCCCGGGACGATTTCGCCGGCAGCGAAGATGCGAATCTGGAACTTGTTGTCGGTTGCTTCCGCCACAACCTTGGCGAAATGTTCGGCACCGCCATAAAGCGTATCGAGCGACTTGGGGAAGCTCGAGGTCAGACGCCAATTGAGCTCGGGCATCGACTGGGCGATCGCGGGGGCTGCCACCGCGGCAGAGGCCGCCGTCGCTGCAGCGCCGACGCCCGCGCTGCGAAGGAACTTACGCCGTTGCATTAAACCTACTCCATTGACTGCTTCAAAACGTGCCGGCTTATGGCACGCGGCCTGCAGCGCCGAAAGCGTCAATGCAGGAGCAAGAGAACCAACGCCAGTGCACCGATTGCAATGCGATACCAGGCGAAAGCGGCAAATCCGTGCCGGCTGATGAACCGTACGAACGGACCGACGACGACCAGCGCGGAGAAGAACGCAGCGATGAATCCCAGCGCGATGATCGCGCTGCCGTTCCAGCTCAAATCCTGCCAATTCTTGTAGAGGTCGTAGAAAGCCGCGCCGATCATGGTCGGCATGGCAAGGAAGAAAGAGAATTCCGCCGCAGTCGCACGGTCCACGCGAAAAGCCCGTGCGCCCATGATGGTCGCGCCCGAGCGTGACACGCCCGGAATCATGGCGAGGCACTGGCAAACACCGATCCAGAATGCCGTCTTGAAGTCGACGTCGTCGACCGATTTGATGCGCGGCCGCTGCACCAATCGCTCGATCACAAGGATTGCGATACCGCCGAGGATCAGCGCGACGGCCACCACCATGGGGCTTTCGAGAAGCTGCTTGATGTATTTGAAAGCGATCACCCCCACCACGGCGGAAGGCAGGAAAGCGATCAGCACGGCGCCGGCGAAACGCAGCGCCTTCGGTTCCCGGTTCAGCGTGCCAATCACGGTTGCCCAGACCTTCGCACGGTAGAGCACGCAGATGGCCAGGATCGCACCAAGCTGGATCACGATGTCGAACACCTTGCCGGGCGGGCCTTTGAAATCGAGGACCACTTCCGAAAGGATGATATGGCCGGTCGAGGAAACCGGCAGGAATTCGGTAAGACCTTCGACGACGCCGATCACCAGCGTCTTCCAGATCAACGCCAGATCCATTCGATCAATCCTTGAAACGCTTGGCGCGCGGCCAGCCTTTTTCGGGCATGCGGCCAGCTTGCGCCCGCTCGCCGCGCCAGAACTTGAGCTCGCCCGCGGGGATCACCCGATTCGCCCAAGGCAGGCCGTCGGCCAATTTGAAGGCCTGAGCATCGGAGAGCTGGTCGGCCTTCGATTTCTGCAGCAGCACGCCCCGCCCGCGGCCCATCTCCGGCACCTGCTCCATCGGGAAGATCAGGAGCTTGCGACCTTCGCTCAGCGCGGCAATGGAATCGGCGCCGTCCGGTACCACCGAAAAAGCGACGGCCTTCTCGTTCGCGGCAAGGTTCAGAACCTGTTTGCCATTCTTGGTTTGAGCCACGACCTCGTCCTCAGGCACGACAAAGCCACGGCCGGCATCGGAGGCGACCAGGAACTTGCGGCCGCCCCTCAGCACCTCGAGCTGGACGATATCCTGGTCATTGCCGAGCTCGATCATGAGGCGCACCGGCTCGCCGTGGCCGCGTGCGCCCGGCAAACGGTCACAAGGCAGCGTATAGAACCGGCCATTGGTGCCAAACACCAGGAGCTTGTCGATCGACTGGGCATGCACCGCGAACTTCGCCTGGTCGCCCTCCTTGTACTTGAGTTCCGCCGCCGCCTTTTCATCGAGGTGGCCTTTTGCGGCGCGGATCCAACCCCGATCGGACAGAAGTATCGTGATCGGCTCGCGCTCGACGAAGTCCTCGACCGTATGCTCGATCTCGGCCGGAGCATCGGCGAGTTCGGTGCGGCGCTTGCCGAGTGCCGTCTTGCTGCCGAACCTGTTCTTGATCTCCTGAACCTCGGCCGAGATCGCCTGCCACTGAAGCTTTTCTTCCTTGAGAAGGGCCTTCAGCTCCTTGCGCTCGGAGGTGAGCTTCTTGTGCTCGCCCTTGATCTCGAATTCTTCCAGCCGCCGCAGCGCCCGCAGCCGCATGTTCAGGATCGATTCGGCCTGCAGGTCGGTGAGATCGAAGGCCTTGATCATCTTGGGCTTGGGCTCGTCCTCTTCGCGGATGATCTTGATCAGCTTGTCGAGGTTGAGATAGGCGATCAAGTAGCCGTCGAGGATCTCCAGCCGCCGCTCGATCTCGGCCAGCCGGAAGTTCGAACGCCGCACCAGCACCTCGCGGCGATGGTCGAGGAAGGCCTGCAGCGCTTGGCGCAGGTCCATGACGCGCGGCGTGTTGTCCTTGTCCAGAACGTTGAGATTCAGCGGAAAGCGAATCTCGAGGTCGGTCAGTTTGAAAAGCTGCTCCATCAGAAGTTCCGCCGGCACGTTGCCGGTACGCGGGTCGAGCACGATACGCACATCGTCCGCCGATTCGTCGCGCACGTCTTCGAGGATGGGCAGTTTCTTGGCGTTGATGATCTCGGCGATGCGCTCGATCAGCTTGCCCTTCTGGACCTGATACGGAATCTCGGTGACGACGATACGGTACTGGCCGCGCGGCAATTCCTCCTTTGTCCAGCGGGCGCGCAGGCGGAAAGCCCCGCGGCCGACCTTGTAGGCCTCGACGATCGACTCGCGTGGCTCGACCAGCAGGCCGCCGGTCGGAAAGTCGGGCCCCTTCACCAGATCGACCAGAGTCTCTATGCGTGCATTGGGCGTACGGATCAGATGTAGCAGCGCATCGCAAAGATCGCCGGCATTGTGCGGCGGGATCGACGTAGCCATGCCGACGGCGATACCGGCCGCGCCGTTGGCCAGCAGGTTGGGAAAGCCGCCGGGCAGCACGATCGGCTCCTGGACCGAGCCGTCGTAGTTGGGCCGAAAGTCGACAGCGTCCTCGTCGATCCCCGCCAGCAGGGCCTCGGCCACCTCCGTAAGGCGCGCCTCGGTGTAACGCATGGCCGCCGGATTATCGCCGTCGATATTGCCGAAGTTGCCCTGCCCCTCGATCAGCGGATAGCGGACCGAGAACTCCTGCGCGAGGCGCACCAGTGCATCGTAGATCGATTGGTCGCCATGCGGATGGTATTGGCCGATGACGTCGCCCACCACGCGTGCGCTCTTCTTGAAGGCGCTGTTGGGGTCGAGTCGAAGCTGACGCATCGCATAGAGCAGGCGGCGATGCACCGGCTTCAGGCCGTCGCGCACATCGGGCAGCGAGCGCGCCATGATGGTGGACAGCGCATAGGACAGGTAGCGCTCCTGGAGCGCCTGTCCGAATTGCACCGGCTTCACGGTGGCGAGCGGAACGACGTTGGTGCTGCGTTTGGCCATCGATCGGAACGTAGAGGGGAAGCGGCTGCGGTTGACGCTGCAGCCATCGTTATTCTAGCGGGGCAGCGCTTCCATAAATCTCGACCGCGCGGGAGGCAAGGGCTTGTTGTGGGGCCAAAAGACGTGCCGTTCCAGGAAATAGCCTGCGAGATCGAGGCCTTGCAGCAGATCCCCGTCATTTTCCGGTAACCCGCCGGTGGATAGAAAGGGCGGCAGGACGAGCAGTTTGCCCTTGTAGGGTTCAGCGGCACTGCGCGACACCGCGCGGCCCGTTTTGGGTGACACATAGGCAAGATCGTCTGTCTTCCCCGAAACCGCGCATTTCTCGAGATCGAGCCCGAAACCCAGCTCCTGCAGGAGGCCGAGTTCCAGCCTCACATAGACGACGGGCCAGCCCGGATGGCCGAGGGCCGTCAGGAAAGCGTGGAAACCGTCGAACATCGCCGGATGCGGCTCGCGCTCGGGCAGGGCCGCATCGACGACGGCGCAGGCCGCGGCAAGGCCTGCCAGCTCGACCGCGTCGTCGAGGGCCCGGGCAGCATATGGTTCGCGCAGTTCGCCGGTGAAGTTGCCAAGCTGCTCGGCAAGACGTGCCCGCCATTCGACCTCGACGAGATTGCCCGACTGCCAGATCGGCCTTGCCTTGCGCGAGATGCCGCCGGGGACAAAGCCTGCATGCCGCCCGTGATCGCGTGTGAGCAACGAGACCACAAGCCCGGTCTCGCCATGAGTCCGGCTGGTCAGGACAATACCGCGGTCGTTCCACTCCATGTACCGGATATGACCTGCTTTCCTTCCCCGTTCAAAGGGTAGGGTTAGAGTTCGTAGTCGAGACCGATCGCGCGGTAGTGCGCCGGGTCTTCGGCCCAGCGCTCGCTCACCTTGACATGCAGGAAGAGATGCACCTGCCGTTCGAGCATTTGGGCAAGCTCATGTCGTGCTCGCGCCCCGATTTGCTTGATGCGCGCCCCGCCCTTGCCAAGCACGATCGCCCGCTGGCCCTCGCGCTGCACGTGGATGGTCTGCTCGATGCGGACCGAACCGTCACCCCGCTCCTCCCACTTGTCGGTCTCGACTGCCGCTTCATAGGGCAGCTCCTGGTGAAGCTGCAGGAAGACCTGCTCGCGCGTGATTTCTGCCGCCAGCAGCCGCATCGGAAGGTCGGCCGCCTGGTCCTCGGGATAGAGAAAGGGGCTTGGCGGCAGGCTGGCCGCCAGCGCCGCCAGCACATCGCCAATGCCATCGCGCTTCAGGGCGCTCACCATGAAAGTATGCTCGAACGGGAGGAGCGCGTTGAGCTCGTCGGCAAGGGCCAGCAATTTTTCGCGCGCCACCAGGTCGATCTTGTTCAGGATGAGATGGCGGCGTGCGCGCGAAGCCTTGAGCTTTTCCGCGATCGCCCGCGTCTCGCCGCCAATTCCGCGTTCGGCATCGACCACCATAGCGACCGCATCGGCATCCTCCGCCCCCTGCCATGCTGCCGCCACCATGGCACGCTCCAGACGACGCTTGGCGACACGGAAGATGCCCGGTGTATCGACCAATACGACCTGGGCGCGCGTGCCATCGGCAAGATCGGTCATGGCGATGCCGATCACCCGCATGCGAGTCGTCTGGACCTTGGGCGAGACGATGCTCACTTTCGCACCGACCAACGCATTGACCAGCGTCGACTTGCCGGCATTGGGCGCGCCGACGACCGCAACGAAGCCTGCCCGTGTTGTCGACATGGTCATGGCTGGCCGAACCGTTCCAGCAGGGCCTTCGCCGCCAGCCGTTCGGCTTCCCGTTTGCTACCGCCGCGACCGCGGCTTGGTTCGTGGCCCTTGAGCGTCACGTCGACGACGAAGACCGGCGCGTGTGGCGGGCCCTCTCGGCCGACCTCGCGGTAGGAGGGCAACGGCAGCCGGCGAGCCTGCGCCCATTCCTGCAGTGCCGTCTTGGGATCACGCAGCACGGCCTCCTGGCGCGCTAACCGATCACCCCACAGCGCAGCAATGCAGTCCGCTGCCGCAACAAAGCCGGCGTCGAGAAAGACCGCCCCCAACAGCGCCTCCAGCGCATCGGCGAGGATGTTGGCCTGCACGCTCTTCTTCTGGGCGCGCTCGGAATCGCCCAGACGAATGAGTGCCCCGAGTTCGATCGCTTCGGCGATCTCGACCAGCGTCTCGGCGCGGACCAGGGCTGCATGTCGTCGCGCCAATCCACCTTCGCGCTCACTCGGGAAGCGCCGCAGCAGAAGATCGGCCATCGCCAGGGACAGCACGCGATCACCGAGAAATTCCAGCCGTTCGTTGCCGTGCGGGAAGGCAACCTTGAGTTCGGCCTGGCGGTCGAGGGCGCTGCGATGGGTCAGCGCCTCGGCGGCCAGTTCAGGTCGAGCAAAGACATGCCCGATCCCTTTAGACAATGCCCCGAGATCGACGTCGTTGGGCTTCAGTGGATCGCCATGAAGAAGCGGCTGAAGCGGATCGCCTCTGGCCATTTCCACGGTTCCGACCAATCCGCTTCCGACGGGTCATGTGAAAAGAAGATGAACTCGGCACGGCCAACGAGATTCTCGGCGGGCACGTACCAGCCGAGCTGGTCGCGCTCGCGTGCCGCACCGCTGATGTCGCGCAACATCAGACGCGTGCGGCTGTCGAGCGAATCGTCGCGATTGTCGCCCATGACGAAATAGCTGTTTGCCGGCACCAGGAACTCCGGCGTGTTGTCGGCCAGCCCGTTGTCGGAATACTGCAGCACGGTATAGGTCGGTCCACCATCGGGCATTGTCTCCCGGTAGAGCGTGCCCTTCTGGAAGCTCCCGCCCCCCTTGGTGTAGTCCCCGATGCGTTCGCGCTTCACTGCGACGCCGTTGATGTGGAGCACGCCATTGGTGACCTGGATGCGGTCACCCGGCAGCCCGACGATGCGCTTGATGTAGTCGGTCCGGTTCAGTCCCTGCCCCTGGTCGCCGGGATATTTGAACACCGCCACGTCGCCGCGTTTGGGCGGATGGAAGAAGATGCGTCCAGAGAACAGGCCCAGCGAGAACGGGAAGGAGTGCTTGCTGTAGCCGTAGGAGAATTTCGAGACGAAGAGGTAGTCTCCGACCAGCAACGTCGGGATCATCGATCCGGACGGGATATTGAACGGCTCGATCGCGAAAGTACGCACAACCAGTGCGATTAGCACGGCGTACACGACCGTCCGGACGGTTTCGCCCAGGCCGCTGGTCTTTTCCTGCCCTCGTTTGCGCCGTTCCGCCACTTCCGTCATCGCCGTTCCAGTTTGGACGAGCCGCGCCTATAGCAGGGCAGAACGGTGCTGTCTCCGCCTCCCGACGCCGCATGTATGCGGTGCATGCGATTCAGTTCGACCGCAGGACAACGCAATGGTGCGTGGCGCAGCCTCATCAGAGGGTCTGCCCGTTGTGCGAGGGGATGGCGGAAATGATCACAAAAGCCTGAGCCAGAGGGAATTCGTCGGTCAAGGTCAGGTCGATTTGCGGCGACATTCCGGCCGGCGTGAGTTCCTTCAATCGTGCCAGAGCACCACCCGTCAGCGCCATGGAGGGCTTGCCGCCCTTGAGGTTGACGACGCCCATGTCGCGCCAGAAGACACCGCGCCTGAGCCCCGTGCCCAGGGCCTTGGAGCAGGCCTCCTTGGCGGCGAAACGCTTGGCATAGCTCGCTGCGCGGGTTGCCCGTCCCTCCGAGCGTCTCTGCTCGATCTCGGTGAAGACTCGCTGGATGAACCGGTCGCCGAAACGTTCGAGCGACTTTTCGATGCGCCTGATGTCGACGAGATCGTTGCCGATACCGATGATCACGCTGACGGCCCTGCCGTGCGCGCCTGATCCATCACGCGCCGCATCTCGCGGATCGCCTGGTCGAGGCCGACGAAAATCGCTTCGCCGACAAGGAAATGGCCGATATTGAGCTCGCGCACTTCCGGGATCGCCGCCACCGGCCCGACATCGGCATAACTCAGGCCGTGGCCCGCATGACATTCCAAGCCAAGCTTGCCGCAAAGCGCTGCCGCCTTCTGCAGGCGCGAGAGTTCAGCGCGCTGGGCCGCCCCCGCAAGCTCGCAATAGCGGCCGGTGTGCAATTCCACGACCGGAGCGCCGAGCGCCACCGCGGCGTCGAGCTGGCGCGGATCGGCTTCGATGAAGAGCGAGACGCGAATGCCCGCATCGCGCAGGCGGGTGATCATCGGCTTCAGATGGTTGTGCTGCCCCGCCGCATCGAGGCCGCCCTCGGTTGTCCGCTCCTCGCGCTTTTCAGGCACGATACAGGCGGCATGCGGTCGATGCTTCAGCGCGATTCCCACCATCTCAGGCGTCGCCGCCATCTCGAAGTTGAGCGGAATCTTGAGCTCGCGTATCAGGCCCTCGATGTCGGTATCGATGATGTGACGGCGATCCTCCCGCAAGTGGGCGGTGATGCCATCGGCGCCGGCCGCCGCAGCGATCGCGGCCGCCCGCAACGGATCGGGCAGCTTTCCCCCGCGCGCATTGCGCACGGTGGCGACATGGTCGATGTTCACGCCAAGACGAAGGGGTGGCAATACGGACATGGGTACCTGACGCTGGCTCCAGTCGTCCCGGGCGCAGCGAAGGATCTCACGCCCGGTTCGCAGGAGTTCTTCGGAATGAGCGCGAGATCCTTCGCTTCGCTCGGGACGACAAGAGGGGAACGCATCACAAGCGACACCGAGATCAGTTGCGAGCACGCTCGACAGCGTTGATGGCTGGCGTGGCCCGCAGCGCCGCGGTGATGTCGGCCAGGTGCTTCACATCGGCGACCTCGACATCGATCACCATGTCGAAGAAATCCATCGACCGGTTGACGATGCGGAGATTGGAGATGTTGCCCTCGTGGCGCGCGATCACCGTCGACAGGCTGGAAAGGCTACCGGGCTGGTTGGCAACGGTGATCTTGAGCCGTCCGGTATAGGCCGCTTCGCCTTCTCCGACGGAATCCCAACCGACATCGATCCAGCGCTCGGGCGCATCGGAAAAACTTTCGAGGGTGGCGCAGTCGATGGTGTGGATCGTGACCCCCTTGCCAGTGGTGATGATGCCCACGATGCGATCTCCCGGCAGCGGATGGCAGCAGCGGGCAAAATGAACGGCCATGCCGGGAATAAGGCCGGTAATTGCGATCTGGCCCGACTCCGTCTGGCCGCGCGCCTCGCGCGCCTTCGTGGCCTTGTTGCGCGCCCGCGAGATCGGCACGATGTCGGCGCCGCTCTTGCGCTGCTGCTTCTGCTTCAGGCCGGGATAGACCGCGGTCAGCACCTCGCGCGCGCCGACCAGGCCCGCCCCGACGGCCGCCACGAGATCATCGGTCGTTGCGTGCTTGAAATTGGCCTTCACGTCCGCCAAGCCCTTGTCGGTGACTTCGTAGCCCTCCTCGTGGAAGGCCTTGTCGAGGAGCGAACGACCAAGCTGCAAGTACTGTTCGCGCTGGCGGATACGGATGAAGCGGCGGATCGCGGCCTTGGCCTTGCCGGTAACAGCGAAGCGCTCCCAGGTGGGCGATGGCGTCTGCGCCTTGGAGGTCACGATCTCGATCTGATCTCCGTTGGAGAGCTGCGTGCGAAGCGGCAGCATGCGGCCATTGATCTTGGCCCCCACACAGGTGTCGCCGACCTGGCTATGCACGGCATAGGCGAAGTCGATCGGCGTCGCGCCGCGCGGCAATGCGATCAGCTTGCCCTTAGGGGTAAAGCAGAACACCTGGTCCTGGAACATTTCGAGCTTGGTGTGCTCCAGGAACTCCTCGGCGTTGGGCGCCTTGTCGAGAATCTCGATCAGGCTGCGCAACCAGGCGTATTGCGGCGCATCGGTCGACGGGCCACCCTGCTTGTAGATCCAGTGCGCGGCAACGCCGCGCTCGGCCTGGTCCTGCATCTCGGCGGTGCGGATCTGGATCTCGATGCGCTGACCGAGTGGGCCGATCACGCCGGTATGCAGCGAGCGGTAGCCGTTGGGCTTGGGCACCGAGATGTAGTCTTTGAAACGCTGCGGCAGCACCTGGTAACTGCCGTGCAGCAGGCCCAGCGCCTGGTAGCACTGTGCGACATCGGACACGATGATGCGAAAGGCCATGATGTCGGCGAGCTGCTCGAACGACACGTTCTTCTGCTGCATCTTGCGCCAGATCGAATGAGGCGTCTTCTCGCGACCCGAGACCTGCGCCTCGAGACCACCTTCGAGCAGGGTCTTCGTCAGCTCGGCCTCGATCTGCGGGACGATCTGCTCGCCCTTTTCCTTGAGGTAACCCAGGCGCGCCAGCACCGAGGCGCGACCGTCCGGATTGAGCTCGGCAAAGGCCAGTTCTTCGAGTTCGCGCTTGACCTTCTCCATGCCAATGCGCGAGGCGAGCGGCGCATAGAGATCCATGGTCTCGCGGGCGATGCGCCGCCGCCGCGCCGGCTCCTTGATGTGCCTGAGCGTCCGCATATTGTGCAGGCGGTCGGCGAGCTTCACCAGCAGCACCCGGATGTCCGACGACATGGCAAGAACCAGCTTGCGCAAGTTCTCGGCTTCCTTGGTGCTTTCCGACTGAACCTCCAGGCGCGACAGCTTGGTGACGCCGTCGACCAGGCGGGCGATGTTCTCGCCGAACAGGCCGGCGATCTCCTCGCGGGTGGCATCGGTATCCTCGATCGTGTCGTGCAGCAGGCCCGTCACGATCGAGGACGTATCGAGCCGCATCTCGGCCAGGATGCCGGCCACTTCCACGGGGTGGGAAAAATAGGGGTCCCCGGAGGCCCGAAGCTGGGTCCCGTGCTTCTTCAGCCCATAAACATAGGCGCGGTTCAGCATGTCCTCGTCCGCCTCCGGATCGTAGGACTGCACACGTTCAACGAGTTCAAACTGCCGAATCATCGCAATCGCCCATTATATGGGGCCGATTGCGTCCGCTCCACGGTGTTTGCGCGAATAGCAGGGCTGAGCCCCGCTATGGCCGGCGGTTATTCGGTAACGTCGTCTTCCTCGGCCATCGGCAGCGCCTTGGGCTGGGCTGCCTCCGCACCGCCCTGCGCCAGTGCCGCCGCCAGTTCCTGCTCGAGTTCGGCCATCTCGTTGACCTCCTCGGGCTTGTCGATATCGGCATGCTTCTGCATGCCCGAAATCAGCGAATCCTTGAGCTGGCCCTGGTCGAGTTTCGTCTCCGCGATCTCCCGCAGGGCAACGACCGGATTCTTGTCGCGATCGCGGTCGAGCGTGATCTGGGCGCCTGCCGAGACATCACGCGCACGCTGGGCCGCGTACATGACCAGCTCGAAACGGTTGGGCACCTGCAGAATGCAGTCTTCGACGGTGACACGCGCCATGGAGACCTCTGATTTCCCGGGAGCGGCGGGTTATACGCGCCCTCCTCCAAAAGACAAGGGGTTGCTACGTCTCTTGAAGCTTTTTGATCAGTTGGTCTGGCGGAAGGGCTGCGACAAGGGCTCCGATGGCCGCCCCGCTCACTGGATGACGCCAGTGGGGCGCCAGATCGGCCAGGGGCCGCAGCACGAACGCCCGTCCCGCCAGCCGGGGGTGCGGCAGAGTCGCCCTGCCCGGGCCTCCGGCGGCGATTTGGCCCCTGAAATCGAGCAAATCCAGGTCTATCCGTCGGGCCGCGTTGGTCACCGATCGGACTCGGCCAAAGGCCTCCTCGACCGCATGCATTTGGGCTAGGAGGGTATCAGCCAACAGATCGGTGGATATCTCTGCCACGGCATTCACAAACCATGGCTGGTCGGAGGCCGGCACCGGCGCGCTGCTGTACCAAGGCGAGAGGCGTTCCAGGCGCCCGCCCCGCCGCTCCAGCTCACCCAGGGCTGCCTCCAGGGTCGCCATGGGGGGGCCGAAACGGGGGTGCGGCAGGTTTCCGCCCAAGGCAATATAGACCCGCCTGCGCCCCAATTTTGTCACAGCCCCTACCTTTAACCAGTTGTAATCAATGGGATAGTACCATAAACTTAAAGCGTCGCAGGAACGGTGTGGATTACCATCCTCCTGTTGCATATAATTTCGTTCGCTCCCTCTGCGTATATTCAACAAAGGATAAATCGCCATGAAAGGCAATTTTTACGAGAACGAGCGCGTGGCGCTCTTCATCGACGGCGCGAATCTCTATTCGGCGGCGCGTGCGCTCGGCTTTGACATCGACTATCGCCGCTTGCTCAAGGTGTTCCGCGAGAAGGGCCGACTCGTCCGCGCTTACTACTACACTGCCCTCGTCGAGGATCAAGAATACTCGCCGATCCGACCGCTGATCGATTGGCTGGACTACAACGGCTACACCATGGTCACTAAGCCGACCAAGGAATTCACGGACGCCATGGGGCGCCGCAAGATCAAGGGCAACATGGACATCGAACTCGCCATCGACGTTCTGGAGATGGCCGAGCATCTGGACCATGTGATCCTGTTCTCCGGCGACGGCGACTTCCGGCGGCTGGTCGAGGCCGTGCAGCGCAGAGGCCTGCGGGTTTCTGTTGTGAGCACGATCAAGTCGGCTCCCCCGATGGTCGCCGACGAGCTGCGCCGCCAAGCCGACGATTTCATCGAGCTGTCGGAACTTGCACCGCTGATCGCGCGCAACCCTTCGGAGCGTGCGGCGCGGCCGGCAGTAACCGGCAGCCCGAATACGGATTCACTGGACGACGGCTCGCACGAACAGCTGATGCGCACGGCATAGCCAACGACGCTGTGGCTGCCCCGCGTTTCGACGAGCCGCCGCTCGACTGTTCCCGTTGTCCGAGGCTCGTGGACTTTCGCCACGAGCTGAAGACCAAGTATCCCGACTGGGGCAATGCGCCTGTCCGATCGTTCGGCGATCTGGACGCGCGCCTGTTGATCGTGGGTCTCGCGCCCGGCATGAAGGGCGCGAACCGTACCGGCCGCCCTTTCACCGGCGACTACGCCGGCGACCTCCTCTATGCCACGCTGCTGAAATTCGGCCTGGCCGAAGGGATCTACCGGGCCGACCCGAACGATGGGCTACGACTGGTCGACTGCCGGATCGCCAACGCCGTGCGCTGCCTGCCGCCGGAAAACAAACCACTGCCAGTCGAATTCACGGCCTGCCGACCTTTCCTGCAGGCCGAGCTTGCGGTGATGCCGAACCTCAAGGCGATCCTGGCATTGGGCAAGGGGGCACACGACCAGATCCTGCGCGCGCTGACCGTACGTCCGGCCGGCAGTTATCCCTTCATTCACGGTCGGCTGCACACGCTCCCAGGCCGGCTTCTGCTCGCCGACAGCTACCACTGCTCGCGCTACAACACGAATACCGGCCGGCTCACGACCGGGATGTTCCACGAGGTGTTCGAAACGATCCGCCAGGCCTTGGGAGACTGATTACCCCGCCAACGCCATCTGCACCGCGCCGGTGATTTCCGGCGACAACGGACCAACCTTGCTTGGCCACGAACCGACGAGCTTGCCGCCCTTGTCGAACAGATATTTGTGGAAGTTCCACTTGGGGGCTGCCGCCTCCCCCGCTTCGTTGGAAATCCACTGATAGAGACCATGCGCATCCAAGCCGACGACCTTCTGCTTGGAGGTCAGCGGGAAGGTAACACCGTAGTTCTTCTCGCAGAACGCGGCGATCTCGGGTTCGGTCTTGGGCTCCTGAGCACCGAAATCATTGGACGGCACGCCCAGCACGACCAAGCCGTTGGGGCCGTGCGTCTCATGCAGCTTCTGCAGGTCCTTGTATTGCGGCGTAAACCCGCAGAACGAGGCCACGTTCACGAGCAACACCGGCCTGCCGGCGAAGCTCTTCATGTCGAGCGGCTTGTTGTCGATGGTGGTGAAGGTGAAATCGTGTGCGGATGCCATTCACGCCTCCTCGTCGTAACGTTGCTCGCGCCAGGGATCGCCGTAGTTATGGTAGCCGCGCACTTCCCAGAAGCCCGGCTTGTCGAGCACCGAAAACTCGATGCGTTTGATCCACTTGGCGCTCTTCCAGAAGTAGAGCTTGGGAATCACGACGCGCAGCGGACCGCCATGTTCCCGGCCGATCGGCTCTCCGTTCCAGCTCCAGGCCAGCAGCACATCCTCGCCGGCAAAATCGGCAAGCGGCACATTCGTCGTATAGGTATCGTAGGAATGGAAGATGACGTGCTGCGCCGCGGCCTTCGGTTTCACCTGTCGAATGAGCTCGCGCGCGCTCACCCCTTCCCATCTGTTGTCGTAGCGCGACCAAGCTGTCACGCAGTGGATGTCCGTCGTGAGCCTGGTCCTGGGCAGGTCAGTGAACCCGCCCCACTTCCAGCTCATGGGAGTCTCGACCTCGCCATCGACGAACAGGCGCCAGGCATAGGTCGGGATCTCGGGCTGGATGCCGAGATCGAGCACCGGCCAGTTCTCGACCCGGCGCTGGCCCGGCGGCAGGCGCTGGCCGGGCGTTGCGGACGCACCCGTCAGCAGGCGGCCATCCTCGGCCCACTTCTGCTTGGTATCGATCAGCTTGCTCTTGAGCTTGCCGAAGAGAGTTACATCGTCGCCCATCCGGTCCTCAGATGCTGCGTCCTGCCCGTTCCCAATATGGGGCGCGGAGCTTGCGTTTGAAGATCTTGCCGGAATCCTCGCGCGGCAGGCTGGCGCTCAGCTCGACCACCTTCGGCACCTTGTAGCGCGCCAGATGCCGGCCAAGGAAGGCGCGTACCGCCGCGGCATCGAGCGCAGCTCCAGGCAGCGGCTCGACATGGGCGCAGATCTGCTCGCCATACTCCTCGTCGGGGATGCCGAACACGGCGCAGTCGCGCACCCCCGGCATCTGGATCAGGGCCGATTCGATCTCGGCCGGATAGATGTTCACGCCGCCGGAGATGATCATGTCGCGCTTGCGATCGCACAGGAAGACATAGCCGTCGGCATCCTGGTAGCCGATATCGCCGACCGTCACGAGATCGCCCAGCGCCACCTCGCGGCGTTTGGAGTCGTCGTTGTTATAGGTGAACTCCGAGAGATTCGGACTGCGCAGGTAGATCTCGCCAACCTCGCCCGGCAGCACGTCGCGGCCTTGTTCGTCGACGATGCGCAACAGGCCGCCTTCGACGACCTTGCCCACGGTGCCGGGCTTTTTCAAAGCTTCGTGCGAATCATGCCAGACCACGATGCCGGTCTCGGTCGCGCCGTAATATTCGTTGATGATGGGCCCCCACCACTCGATCATCTGCCGCTTCACCGCAGGGGCGCAGGGTGCGGCGCCGTGGGTGATCCAGCGCAGCGACGAGAGGTCATAGCGCCGACGCACCTCGTCCGGCAGGCGCAGAAGGCGCACGAACATGGTCGGCACGATGTGCATGTGGCTGACGCGATGCTTGGCGATCAGCCGCAGCATGTCCTCGGCGTCGAAGCGCGGCTGGAGCACGATATCAAGGCCAAGCCGTGCGCTGGTCATGCCGTAGGCCGCAGGTGCGGAGTGATACATCGGCCCGTTCATCATCACCACGGTCGAGGGATCGGCCACGAGCCCCCAGTGGCGCCCGACATCCGCCAGGCTGGCAGCCTGCAGTTCGGGCGAGCTGGGCGCACGCCGTACGCCTTTGGGACGTCCGGTCGTGCCGGAGGTATAGATCATGCTGCCGCGCGAGAGTTTGGGCGGTGCGGTGTTCGGTGCGCTTGCCGCCATGAAGCTGTCCCAGGTCTGCAGGCCGGGAGGCGGCGCCCGCTTTTCCGTCGGCACGCCGTAGGCGTCACCGATCTCTGGTGGCGTCGGCACGACCAGGACCGTCACTCCCGCCGGAATGCCCGACGCAATACCGGCCAACAGGTCGGCATGGACGACCAGCACCTTGGCGGCGCAGTCGCGCAGGATGTAGCCCGTCTCCTCCGCCGTGAAGTGCCAGTTGATCGGCACGGGGTAGGCGCCGAGCTGGCCCGCTGCCATGTTGACCTCGAAGGTCGCGAAATCGTTGCGCAGCATGAGGGCGATGCCGTCGTCCTCACCGATGCCGAGAGCGGCGAATCCACCCGCACCGCGTGCCGCATTGGCCTGGATCTCGGCCCAGCCGCGGAAGCGCTCGCCTGAAGTGACGCCCGCCGTCATCGCTTCCTCCCGTTCTTCCTCGACCCAGGCGCCGCCGCCCCCTTCATCATCGTCGCGCCGTGAAAGGCGGCCAATGCCTTGTAGTCCGGCCCATGCTTCAGCATGCCCGACTGGTGCAACATGACGATGCCGTGGAGGGCAGACCACACCGTCCAGCCGAACAGGGTCGGATCGACCTCGATCACGCCGGCCTGCGCCATCTCCTCGGCACCACGCGTGATGTAGCGGGCCGCCCGCTCCGCCTGCGGCCCGAGCTCGGGATGACGCTCATCGATCGGCGCATCGATGTCGAACATGATTCGATAGGCATGCGGGTTATCGAGCGCGAAGGCAAGATAGGCCTCGCCAATGGCCCGGCCGCGGTGCGCTGCGTCGGGCGCAGAGGCTGCCGCTTTCTCCAGCGCGTCGGCGAACTGGCCGAAGGCTTGGGCACGCACCGTCGCCAGGATGTCGGCCTTGTCCTTGAAATAGCGGTAGGGCGTCTTGGGGCTGCAGCCCAGCGCCTCGGCCAGCTGGCGCATGGTGACGCCCTCGTAGCCGAAGCGCGCGAACCGCTCCGTCGCAACCTTGCACAGCTCGGCGCGGAAGTCAGCGATATCCTGTTCAGTGAGATAGCGAGGCATGGCGTTCCATACACACTGTGTACGGAACGCCGATCATCCGTCAATTACTTTGCGCTGGAGCGTCCGGTCGATCGCCCGTCCGGGCGAAGACCGCGCTTGCATGCACGATCCGCTGCCCGTTGCATTCGATATAGCAGTTGGCGAAGGCGAGACGGCTGCCGACCTTCTGCACATCGACATGCGCCTCGATCCAGTCGCCCACCTTTGCGGCACCTGCGAAATCGGTCGTGACGCTGGCCGTCGTCAGCATCGGCTGCGGCCGAATGCTGCTCGATGTTCGATATCCCAGGGCGATGTCGCAAAGCGTCATCAGCAGCCCGCCATGCGCGCTGCCCCGGCCATTGGCGTGGCACGGCTGGACCCGCAATCCTACGACAAAGGTCCCGTTCTCAGCCTTGCGCATAAAGAAGGGGCCAAGATGGTCGAGGAACGGACTGCTGCGAAACAGCGGCTCGAACCCAGGAGGCATATCAGCGCTTGCCATCTTCCGGGACTAACGCCGCGACGCACCAACGGAAAATGAATCCTTTGAATGACTTTCCATCAAATCGACTGATGACAGCCGAACCCGCAGATCATGCCGTCTCGGCGAACAGCTCGCGGCCAATCAGCATGCGGCGGATCTCGCTGGTGCCGGCGCCGATCTCGTAGAGCTTGGCGTCGCGCAGCAGGCGACCCGCGGGATAGTCGTTGATGTAGCCGTTACCGCCCAGAAGCTGAATCGCGTCGAGCGCCACTTGCGTCGCCTTCTCCGCGGCATAGAGGATCGCGCCAGCCGAGTCCTTGCGCGTGGTCTGGCCCCGATCGCAAGCCTTGGCGACGGCGTACACATAGGCTCTGCAGGCGTTCATGGTCGTGTACATATCGGCGAGCTTGGCCTGCACGAGCTGAAACTCGCCGATTGCCTGGCCGAACTGCTTGCGCTCATGGACATAGGGCACAACGATGTCCAAGGCCGATTGCATGATGCCAAGCGGGCCGGCCGCCAGCACTGCCCGCTCGTAGTCGAGCCCGCTCATCAGCACGTTCACGCCCTTGCCGATCGCGCCCAGCACGTTCTCCTCCGGAATCTCGCAATCCTCGAACACCAACTCGCCGGTGGAAGAGCCGCGCATGCCCATCTTGTCGAGCTTCTGGGCGACCTTGAAGCCCTTGCGGTCTGTCTCGACGATAAAGGCCGTGATGCCACGCGGACCTGCGGCAGGATCGGTCTTGGCATAGACCACGATCACCTGCGCATCGGGGCTGTTGGTGATCCACATCTTGGTGCCGTTCAGCACATAGCGATCGCCCTTCTTGTCGGCGCGCAGCTTCATCGACACCACGTCGGAGCCCGCCCCCGACTCGCTCATGGCGAGGCTGCCCACATGCTCGCCCGAGATCAGTTTGGGCAGGAAGCGCTTCTTCTGCTCGTCGTTGCCATTGCGTCGGATCTGGTTGATGCAGAGGTTGGAGTGCGCGCCGTAGCTCAGCCCCACCGCAGCAGAAGCTCGGCTCACCTCTTCGACGGCGATGACGTGCTCGAGATAGCCAAGCCCGGCCCCGCCATATTCCTCTTCCACTGTGATGCCGTGCAATCCGAGCGCTCCCATCCGTGGCCACAGTTCGCGCGGAAAGCGATCGGTCTTGTCGATCTCCGCTGCGATCGGCGCCACCTCCTCGGCGGCAAAGCGCTGGATCTGGTCGCGCAGGGCGTCGGCGGTCTCGCCCAGTCCGAAGTCGAACGGCGGCATGGCGTTGGGGATCATGATTTGTTTCCTAGAATGGCGTGTCGGTCTTGACGTTGATGCTGATCAGCTTCCATGCGTCGCAGGGATGAGCCGGGGAGGGATGAACCGGAGCGCAAAGATCACACGCAACGGCTCGGTCGGGAAGTAACCGCGCACCACGAGCCTGCCCTTGCGTCGACGGCCGGTGCAGGGTCGTAGGTCGGCTTCATCGCCCCGATCACGGCGATGTCGATATCCCCGTCGGCGAATTTCTTGAAAGCTTGCTTCAGCCTGTCCGGCAGGAACTGGTCGCCAGACGGCCTGGAGGGCTTGGCATGAAGCCCTGTGTCGTTCCCGGTCACGTTGGCATCGTTCCAGCACGGCAGCGTAGGCTTCACCGGCGCTTCGAGCGAACGCTGGCCCGGCACCTTGTTCTGTGCGGGCGCACCGACAGCGGCGGGCAGCGTCACAAGCACTCCGACAGATCCGGCAATGGCGCGCATACGGTCTTCTCCCGGCGACACGATAGCCCGCCGCCCGCCCGAAAGCGAAGCCGTCGCCAGTAGGCTCAGTCCTGCGCCTCGGCAAGCCGCTGCGCCTCGACAACGGAGAGCGCGGTCATGTTGAGAATGCCGCGCGCCGTCACCGACGGGGTCAGCACATGCGCGGGCCGCGCGGTGCCGAGCAGCATGGGGCCGATATGCAGCCCGTCGGCGGCGGTCTTGAGCAGATTGAACGCGATGTTTGCGGCATCGAGCGTGGGGCAAATCACCAGGTTCGCCGAATCCTTCAGGCGCGCATTGGGAAAGACATTGCGCCTGATTTCGGGATCGAGGGCGGCGTCGCCGTGCATCTCGCCATCGACTTCGAGCGAGGGCGCGCGCCGATGCAGGATCTGCACCGCCTCGGCCATCTTGCGCGCCGATGGATGGTCGGAGCTGCCGAACAGCGAGTGGGAAAGCAGCGCCACCTTGGGCTGGACGCCGAAGCGCAACACCTCATCGGCGGCAAGAAGGGTAATATCGGCCAGCGTCTCGGGGTCGGGATCGTCGTTGACGTAGGTGTCGGCGATGAACAGCGAGCGCGTCGGCATCACCAGCAGGCTGAGGCCGGCCATGTGACGCACGCCCTCGCGCGTGCCGATCACCTGCCGCACGTGGTTGAAATGGGTGCGAAAGCGGCCATAGGCGCCGGCGATCATGGCATCGGCGTCGCCCAGGCGTACCGCGAGCGCGGCGATCAGGGTCGGACTCGAGCGCACGAGGTTGCGTGCCGTGGGCTCCGTGACACCGCGCCGCTCCATCAGCGCGTGATAGCTGCCCCAATAACGGTCGTAACGCAGGTCGTTCGCAGGATCGACCAGTTCGACATCCGTACCCGGCTTGAAACGCAAGCCGAGCCGTTGGGCACGGCGATGGATGATCTCGGGCCGGCCGATCAGGATCGGCACCGCGATCCGCTCGTCGAGGATGATCTGGGTCGCGCGCAGGACGCGATCGTCCTCGCCGGCGCTGAAGATCACGCGCTTGGGGGCGCTTCTCGCCTGCTCGAAGACCGGCCGCATGGCGAGTCCGGACTTGAAGACGAACTGGCTGAGCTGCTGGCGATAGGCGTCGAAATCCGCGATCGGTCGCGTGGCGACGCCCGACTCCATCGCCGCCTTCGCAACTGCAGGCGCGAGTTCCACGATCAGGCGCGGGTCGAACGGCTTGGGGATGATCTGGTTGGGTCCGAACCCGCTGCCACCTGCATCGCCGAAAGCGCGTGCCACGACTTCGGAGGGCTCCTTGCGGGCCAGCTCGGCGAGCGCGCGCACGCAGGCGATCTTCATCTCGTCATTGACAGTCGTCGCGCCGACATCGAGGGCGCCGCGGAAGATATAGGGGAAGCAGAGGACGTTGTTGACCTGATTGGGGTAGTCGCTGCGACCGGTGGCCATGATGGCGTCGTCTCGCACGGCTGCGACCGCTTCCGGGCTGATCTCGGGGTTCGGGTTGGCGAGCGCCAGGATCAGCGGCGCGGACGCCATGCGCGCCACCATCTCGCCCTTCAGCACATTGGCGGCCGACAGGCCGAGGAAAATATCCGCACCACCGATCACGTCGCCCAGTGTCCGGGCCTCGGTGTCGCGGGCATAGCGTTCCTTCCAGGGATCCATCAGTTCGTTGCGGCCCTTCCAGACCACGCCGGCGATGTCGGTGACCCACATGTTCTCGCGCGGCAGGCCGAGCTTCTCGAGGATGCCGAGGCAGGACAGCGCTGCCGCGCCCGCCCCCGACACGACGAGCTTCACCTTGGCGATGTCTTTGCCGACCAGCGACAGCCCGTTCAGGACCGCGGCGCCGACGATGATCGCCGTGCCGTGCTGGTCGTCGTGGAACACCGGAATGGCCATGCGCTCGCGCAGCTTCTGTTCGACGTAGAAGCACTCCGGCGCCTTGATGTCCTCGAGATTGATGCCGCCGAAGGTGGGCTCCAGCGCCGCCACGATATCGACCAGCTTGTCCTGGTCGAGTTCCGCCAGCTCGATATCGAAGACGTCGATACCGGCAAACTTCTTGAACAGCACCCCCTTGCCTTCCATCACCGGCTTGGCGGCGAGCGGCCCGATATGTCCCAGTCCCAGGACGGCGGTACCGTTGGTGACAACCGCGACCAGATTGCCGCGGGCCGTGAGATCGGCGGCCGTCGTCGGATCGCGGACGATTTCGTGGCAGGCCGCGGCGACGCCCGGCGAATAGGCCAGCGACAAATCGCGCTGGGTGGCCAACGGCTTGGTCGGGACGACTTCGATTTTACCCGGTCGAGGAATGCGGTGATAACGGAGCGCGCCGTCGGTGAGTTCGTCCGCCAAGCTCGCCCCCTACCTCCCTCACGCAACGGAAAAGGCCGCCGGGATGGCGGCAGTCCAACAGTACCTTTCCGTTCGAACCGGCGAGTTTGGTGCGGCCAAGAAGACTCGAACTTCCACGCCTTGCGGCACTAGCACCTCAAGCTAGCGCGTCTACCAATTCCGCCATGGCCGCGCCGGGTCGATGGGCCGGGGGGATACCAAATAGGCCCCGCAGTGGCAAGGCAGCGCTCGCGGGCTTGCACGACGCCCCGCAAACGCCGATTTTGCCCTTATGATCCCCCCCGAGTGGCGCATATCCGACAGCTTCGTCCCGTATGGGGAGGCCGTGGCCGAGATGGAAGCCCGTGTCGCCGATATCCGGGCCGGTCGGGCGCGCGAGCTCCTGTGGCTGCTGGAGCATCCGCCCCTCTACACCGCGGGCACCAGCGCCAAGGCCGCCGACCTGCTCGCGCCAACACGCTTTCCTGTCCATGTCGCCGGCCGCGGCGGCCAATACACCTATCACGGCCCCGGCCAGCGGGTGGTCTACACAATGCTGGACCTACGCACGCGGCGGCAGGACGTGCGGCGGTTCGTATCCGACCTCGAGGAATGGATCATCCGTACCCTCGCCCGCTTCGGCGTCACGGCCGAACGGCGGGCTGGCCGCGTGGGCGTCTGGGTCGTGCGGCCCGACAAACCGCCGCTTCCCGACGGGCAGCCGCGCGAGGACAAGATCGCCGCCATCGGTATCCGCATCCGCCACTGGGTCTCGTTCCACGGCCTCTCGATCAATCTCGAGCCCGACCTGTCGCACTATGCCGGCATCGTACCGTGCGGCATCGCCAATCACGGCGTCACCTCGCTGGTCGATCTCGGCCTACCGGTAACCATGGCGGATCTCGACGTCGCCCTGGCCGAGACCTTCGAGGAGGTCTTCGGGGCGGAAGGTAGCGCTGTCAGGCCGTCGGCAGCCGCCTGAAGCCTTCGGGCAGGATGTCGAGGTCGACAGGCTCGACATCGATCTCATCGACACGGGCAAGCGGCGGGCCCTGCCGGCAGGCATCGATCATGGTGCCGACGACGGCGTCCTCGCCCACGATCAGGGCCTCGACCGCGCCGTCGCCGCGATTGCGCACCCAGCCGGTAAGGCCGAGGCGTCGGCCGGTATCCACGAGCCAGTCGCGGTAGCCCACGCCCTGCACCCGGCCCGTGATGGTGAGTCGCGCCTGCAACGCCATCGTCAGCCCTTGCCTAGCAAACCGGTGTCATCCCGAGCGCAGCGGGGGATCCTTTGCGGCGCTGGTCAAAGATCCCTCGCTGTGCTCGGGATGACACGGCAATGGCTGAAACCCACGGCATGCTTTTGGTCAGCAGGGGCATGGCCGACCTCAGGCGAACTCGATGATCTTCTGGTCGACCTTCAGGCTGTCGCCGGGCTTGGCGTGTAAGGTCTTCACCGTGCCGTCCTGCACCGCGCGCAGCACGTTCTCCATCTTCATCGCCTCGACCACGGCAAGCGCCTCGCCCGCTTTCACCTCCTGCCCTTCGCCGACCGCGACCGACGCCAGCAGGCCCGGCATGGGTGAGAGCAGGAACTTCGAGGTGTCAGGCGCTGCCTTCACCGGCATCAGTGCATAGAGCTCGGCCTGGCGCGGCGTCAGGACCAGCGCCTCGGCCTGGCCGCCTTCGTGGATCAGCCGCCAGCCGGAGCCCACTGAATCGACTTGGACGGCCACCTCCTGACCGTCAACGGTACCGTGCAGCAGCGGATCGCCCGGCATCCAGACAGTCGAGATCGCGATCGTCCGGTCGCCGACGGTTACCCTGAAATCATCGGCCAGCCCCGCCACCGTGAGCGCCACCGGTTCGCGGTTAAGCATGACGACCCGATCGTCCTTCGAGGTCTCATTCCTCAAGACCTGCTCGGCGTGCCGAGCCTCCGCCGCACCGGAAAGCCGCTGGAGTGGCTCGCTCCTGCGGCGCTCGTCCCAAATGCGCTGGACGACCGCCGCAACCGCCGCCAGCACCGCGGGGTCACGCGGAGGCAGGTCCTTGGCGGTGAAGCCGCCCTTGAATTCCTCGGCGATGAAGTTGGTGGTGAGCTTGCCCGCGACGAAGCGCGGATGGGCCATCAACGCCGCCAGGAACGGCACGTTATGCGACACACCGCGGACATAGAATTCGTCCAACGCGCGGCGCATGCGTTCGATCGCCTGATCGCGTGTCTTGCCGTGCGAGCAAAGCTTGGCGATCATCGGATCGTAGAACATCGAGATCTCGCCGCCCTCGTAGACACCGGTATCGACGCGCACGTCGGGACCAGGCTTGGGTTCGCGATACTTCACCAGACGGCCGGTCGAAGGCAGGAAGTTCCGGAACGGGTCCTCGGCATAGAGCCGTGCTTCCATGGCCCAGCCGTTGAGCTTCACGTCTTTCTGCTGCAGCGGCAGCCTTTCGCCCGCGGCGACGCGGATCATCAGCTCCACGAGATCGAGGCCGGTGATCAGCTCCGTCACCGGATGTTCGACCTGCAGGCGCGTGTTCATCTCGAGGAAATAGAAATTGCGGTTCTTGTCGACGATGAACTCGACCGTTCCGGCGCTCTTGTATTTCACCGCCTTGGCAAGGGCGACGGCCTGCTCGCCCATCGCCTTGCGTGTCTTGGCGTCGAGGAACGGGCTCGGTGCCTCCTCGATCACCTTCTGATGCCGGCGCTGGATGGAGCACTCGCGCTCCCAGAGATAGAGGCAATTGCCGTGGCCGTCGGCGATGAGCTGGATCTCGATATGGCGGGGCTCTTCGATGTATTTCTCGATGAACACGCGATCGTCGGCGAACGAAGCCTTGGCTTCATTGGTCGCCGACACGAAGCCTTCCTTCGCCTCATTGTCGTTGTAGGCGATGCGCATGCCCTTGCCGCCGCCACCGGCCGAAGCCTTGATCATCACCGGATAGCCGATCTTCTTGGCGATCTTCACCGCCTCGTCGGCATTCGGGATCGCCGCAAGATGGCCCGGCACCGTGCTGACGCCCGCCGCCTGTGCGAGCTTCTTGGACTCGATCTTGTCGCCCATGGCGTAGATCGCATGCGCATCGGGGCCGATGAAGGCGATGCCGGCGGCGGCGAGCGCCTTCTGGAAAGCTTCCTTTTCCGACAGGAAACCATAGCCCGGATGGACCGCCTGGGCGCCGGTTCGCCGGCATGCTTCGACGATCTTGTCGATCAGAAGATAGGACTGGGTCGCGGGCGGCGGGCCGATGAAGACCTTTTCATCGGCCTCGCGCACATGCAGCGCATCGGCATCGGCTTCGGAATAGACGGCGACGGTCTTGATGCCGAGACGGCGGCAGGTGCGGATGACGCGGCAAGCGATCTCGCCGCGATTGGCGATCAGGATCTTGTCGAACAGCTTGGCGGACGCGGATGGGCTTGCGGCCGCCTTGCCCTTCGGTGCGGGCTTCTTCGCGACCTTGTTCTTGGCGGCCATACTCACTTTCCTTCCTTGTTCCGATCGAACAGACCCATGCCCCAGGCCGTGTGTGCGGCGATCAGCGGCATCCAGGCAACCAAAACCCACAGCCACCAGGGATAGCCGCTGGTGAAGATCGCGTTGACGGCGATCAGGACCAGGAGGGCAAGCAACGCGATGATCACGTGCAGTCGAACCGATCGCGCCCGCCGCATGCGCTCGTCCGGCGACAGGTTCACAGCGGCGGGTTTCCGTGCTTGCGCCATGGATTCTCGAGGTGCTTGTTCTCGAGCGTGGCGAGCGCGCGGCAGATCCGCCGCCGCGTGCCGTGCGGCATGATCACGTCGTCGATGAAGCCGCGATTGGCCGCCACGAAGGGATTGGCGAATTTCTCGCGATACTCTTCGGTGCGCGCCGCGATCTTGTCGGCGTCGCCGATATCGGAGCGGAAAATGATCTCGACCGCCCCCTTTGCCCCCATCACCGCGATCTCCGCGCCCGGCCAGGCATAGTTCACGTCGCCGCGCAGATGCTTCGACGCCATGACGTCGTAGGCGCCGCCATAGGCCTTGCGGGTAATCACCGTGACCTTCGGCACCGTCGCTTCGGCATAGGCATAGAGAAGCTTGGCGCCATGCTTGATGATGCCGCCGAACTCCTGCGCCGTGCCCGGCAGGAACCCCGGCACATCGACGAACGTGACGATCGGAATGTTGAAAGCGTCGCAGAAGCGCACGAAGCGCGCACCCTTGCGCGAGGAATCGATGTCGAGACAGCCCGCCAGCACCATCGGCTGGTTGGCGACGAACCCGACCGTTCGGCCTGCCATGCGGCCAAAACCGACGACAAGGTTGCCGGCCCATTCGGGCGAGAGCTCGAAGAAGTCGCCCTCGTCGGCGACCTTCAGGATCAGCTCCTTGATGTCGTAGGGCTTGTTGGAATTGTCCGGTACCAGCGTGTCGAGCGAGAAGTCGTCGCGAGCGGCCGGATCGCACGTTGATCGAACCGGCGCCTTCTCGCGATTGCTGGCCGGCAGGAAATCGACGAATCGGCGCAACTGCAGGAGCGCCTCGACATCGTTCTCGAAAGCGAGGTCCGCCACGCCCGACTTCTGCGTATGGGTGAGCGCGCCGCCCAGCTCTTCCTGGGTCACCGCCTCGTGCGTCACGGTCTTCACAACGTCGGGACCGGTGACGAACATGTAGGAGCTGTCCTTCACCATGAAGATGAAGTCGGTCATGGCCGGAGAATAAACGGCGCCGCCGGCACAGGGCCCCATCACCATCGAGATCTGCGGGATCACGCCGGAGGCGAGCACGTTGCGCTGGAACACGTCGGCGTAGCCCGCGAGCGAATCGACGCCCTCCTGGATGCGCGCCCCGCCGGAATCGTTGAGTCCGAGCACCGGTGCGCCCACCTTCATCGCCATGTCCATGATCTTGCAGATCTTGGCGGCGTGCATGCCGGACAAAGCCCCGCCAAACACCGTGAAATCCTGGCTGAAGACATAGACCAGCCGACCGTTGATCGTGCCGTGGCCGGTCACCACACCGTCGCCTGGAATCCTCTGGCTTTCCATGCCGAAGTCGATCGAGCGGTGTTCGACGAACATGTCGTATTCCTCGAACGAGCCGGGATCGAGCAGCACGTCGATACGCTCGCGGGCCGTCAGCTTGCCCTTGGCATGCTGCGCCTCGACGCGGCGTTGCCCGCCACCTGCCCGCGCCGCCGTCCTGCGCCGCTCAAGCTCTTCCAACATCTTCTGCATTCAGAAACTCCGGCCGATATGGCCCTCGTTGTCGGTTTTCGGCCAAAAAGACAGGCAGGTCTAGCGGAGGAATCGCTTCTCGTCGTCCTTCACTTTGCCCATGCCCTGCAACTCGAACACGTCCTCGACCGTGGCGATGTCCGCCTCGACACCATGGATCCCGCCGTCCTTGCGGATTTGGGCAAAGGTCCGGCGCATGGCCCCGACCGAAGCCCGGATCGCATGGTTGCCCCAGATCAACAAACCGATCTTCCCGAGTGCGCGCACCCGCGCGACCGTCATCTGAGGATAGGCGGTCGGCACGAGCGCGATGGGCGCTTTGCCATCCCAGGCCTGCACAAAGGCCTCGATCTCGTTCGGCGTCTTCTGCTTGGAATGGACTAGGATCATGTCGGCGCCCGCTGCTTCGTAAGCGTGGGCCCGTTTCAGGGCCTCGTCCCGGCCGAGGCCCGCAATCAAGGCTTCCGTCCGCGCCACGATGACGAAGTCCTTGTCGCGACGCGCCGCGCGCGCGGCCTCGATCTTGCCCTGGAACTCCTCGACGCGGACCATGTCCTGGCGACCGCCCGCGATCAGGCTCGTGACTTTGGGAAAGCTCTTGTCTTCCATCACGATCGCCGCTGCGCCGGCGCGCTCGTATTGCTCCACGGCATGAAGCACGTTGATCGCGTTGCCGAAACCCGTATCGATATCGGCCACGATCGGAAGCCCCGAGCGGTCGGCCATGGCGCGTGTCATGTCGAGATGCTGGGTCATCGACACGATGCTGACGTCCGGCACGCCATACATCGCCGAAAGCTCGAAGCCCGAGGCCCAGATGGCATCGAACCCGGCTTCGGCGGCCAGCATCGCCGAAAGTGGGCTGTGCGCCGCCATGGCCTCGACCAATCCCTTCTTCGCCAAGGTCTGGCGGAATGTCGCGCCTGCGCCCATCATTTTCCTCCCAAGCGTGCATCTTCCAGCAGCACCAGAAAGCGGGCCGCCGCGTCGATATCTTTCCTGATGCCCTTATGGCGCTCGGTCGCAACCGGATCCTCGCCCCAGCGCTCGATCTGGTAGAGTTCGTCGAGCTGGGCAGCACCGAACGCCTGTTCGGCTGTCAGTCGACCCTCCGCCACCGCGAGCGCGATAACGATCGAGCCGGCGATGTGTGTCAAATTGTAAAGAGCCGAAAGCGCCATATCGCTGTGCGCTGCCACCGCCGTCTTCAACGCCGTCACCGCATCGGCCGGCTGATCGACGAAGGTCATCCCCGAGACCACCTTCAGACGCGCGCCATAGCGCTCGGCAGCCCAGTCGAGCAGCCCCTGCCAGGTGTCGTGCTGGCGCTTGACCAGGCTCGCGGGATCGGTGGCCCGGTAACAGAGGAGGTCGGACGCGGCGTATTTGGCCGTGTCGTCGACCACGCGGTCGCGCTGGGGCGTGACCCGATCGAGGCCGGTCGCGGCGAACCGGGTCAACGGCAGATGGGAGACATTGATCTCCGCCTTGTCCGGCACCTCGTTCCACTCCGCGGCGATCGCCTCGGCGAGCGCGCGCGTCGGCACCAGCAGGATCGACTTCGCCGGCGTCCGCATGGGCCGGCCGTCGAGCAGGATACGCCAGCCGCCGTCGGCCGGCTCGACGCCGGTCTGCTCGTAGAAACGCTTCATCGCGACCGGCTTATACGCGGTGCGGGTGCCCCGACAAGGGCCGTCAGGGGCGGCTTCGCCGACGATGTACGTTCGGACGCGGCTTGCGATTGGCCCGATCGTGCTGCTCCACCACGGGCGTCGGGAGCTGCGCCCGAAGCCCGGGCCGCATCCCGTCGACCCGCTGCGCCAAGAGGGCGCAGGCATTCGCGTTCGGTTGCCGCGCAAGCTGCGCAAATGTGCCCGTGAGGCTGGGCACCGTGCCGGCGCCGATCAGCAGCTTGGCGAGGCCGGGCTCGAGCGCACCCGTAGCCTCGCGCGCCGTGCCGCCCTTGATCCTGAGCGGCGAGGCCAGGCTTGCATTGTGCGCATCGCGCGCTTCGGGCGCGAGAATGAACTCCCATCCCTCGTTGCGAAACGACACGTACCCGCCGCCGATCATGACGGCGCGCGGCGTGTCGACCACGAGACGGCGCAGGTTGGCGATGCCGCTTTTGACCTCGAAGCTGCCTGTCAGGCAGTTGACGGGCACGCCCTCGTTGTTGCCTCCCAGCAGGCGCTGGGTTTCCGCCGGCCATCCGGCCAGCCCGTCGCCCGGCCACGTGCCCTTGCCAGCCGAGATGTCGATCGTTCCGTTCGCGACGTTCAGGGCATCGTGAGCCGATCGGCCGGTGCCACGCAAACGCAGATCGATGTCCCCCACCATGCCCTTCAGTCCGAGATCGAGCCCCAGCAGAGCCGAGAGATCCTCGAACGAGACGCGGCTGGCTGTGCCGGTGAGAGTCGTCATGCCGAGCCGGCCAGCCGGGTCGTAGACCAGGTCGAACCCGGTCGAACCGTCGCCGATCGAGGCCGCACCGCGAAAGGTGAACCGCTTCTCTCCGGCGCTGAGCGTGACCAACGCGTTCTGAACCTTGCTGGACAGGCCGGTGACTTCAGCCGCGCGAGCATTCAGCGTGAGCTGCGAGCGACCGAGCCAGCGCGCCGAGAACGAATTTGTCGGAAAGAAGCGCCGCGTCTGAGAAGTCTGTTCGTCGGTCTGTGAGGCCGCTGGAATGGCATGCAGGCCGGCGAGATCGATCTTGCTCGCATCGATATCGACTGTGGCATACGGCGTGCCGCTGCGGGAAACCCTGAACATGGCCTCGCCGGCAAGCTCGCTGTTTCCGACCTTCAGCGACGGGACCTCGACCTTGAAGCCGCTGCGCAGTCTGAAGGTTTTCGCGGTAAGCGTGTAGGGTCCGCCGCTTGGCAGCGGCAGGCGTAAATATGGTCCGAGCGACGAGAAGTCGGAGCCCTCCGCCGTGATCTCCAGGTTCGTGCCCTTTTGCGCACCGATCGTGCCCTTGACCGCGACGCGGCCGTCGCCAAAGTTTCCTTGCACGTCGATGTTGCCGGGCAGTCCGCGCATCCAGCCGTCGAAGGTGCCGATCGTCCCCGACACATCGAACATAACGGCGCGCGGCATTCCGATCTGGGCCTGCATGATCAATGGCTGCCCGGACGCCGACGCCTTGAAGGTTGCGTCCTTGACGTTCAGGACCAGTGGCGTACGGCCCGGACTTTCCACAATGCTCAGCACGGAATCCCGCACCTCGATCGTTCCGATCCAGGGAAAGGCCGGGTTCGACTTGATCCGCAGCGAGCGGTTGTCGTAGGGCCTGGGGCCCGACCCGTCGGGCGGCGGCAGCATCTCGAGGTTGGTGTCCGCCACTTCGTTGTGCTCGACCAGGATATCGGCGCCCTCGAGAACCACGCGCTGCACCTTGACCTCACCGAGGAAGAGCGCGAACGGATCGAGGTACATCGTGATCTTGCGCACCTGGGCCAGATCGGGACGCGACCCCCAGGGCGCGTTGCTGAGGGTCACGCCCTGTGCCACCAGCGCAGGCTCCCGGCCGATCTGGATCGAGAGCGGCGCCTTGATCTTGATATCCCGACCGGTGACTTTGTGGATGCGCTCGGCCAGCCGTGCCTCATAGCGCGACAGATCGCGCGTGCTGCCCCATACGACAGCCCCAACCGCCGCCAGCGGCAGGCTGATGATGGTGATCCAGGCGATCCGCCGCCAGGGAATGCTGATGGCCAAGTTCCCGCTCAAACGTCCGAGGCCGAGGACCCGGTCGAGAAGCCAAATGCCTCGACGGTACGGCGGAAGTGAGGCGGTGGATCCGCCTCCAGGACAAGCTCGCCCTTGCCTGACGGATGCGGCACTGCGATCCGCCGGGCATGCAGATGGAGGCGCCGGGCATCGGCAACCGCCGACAGCAAGGCATCCTCCCCGCCGTACTTGCGATCGCCCAGGATGGGACAGCCGATCGCGGCGCAATGGACGCGAAGCTGATGGGTGCGGCCGGTGCGCGGCCAGAGCGCGAGGAGCGCCGCGCGTTTGCCGGCCCGGTCGAGCTCGCGAAAATGGGTCAACGCCTTCTGCCCCTCCTCATGATCGACCTGCATCGTTTCGCGATCGCGCGCGCCCGGCCGCTTGGCAAGCGGCAGATCGATCGCGCCCTCGGTGCGCGGCGGTACGCCGACCACGATCGCCCAGTAGAGCTTCTCGGTCTCCCGGTCGCGAAAGGACTCGGCCAGCCGCTTCGCCGCCTGTCCAGTGCGCGCCACCAGCAGCAGGCCGGATGTGTCCTTGTCCAGCCGATGGACCAGCCGCGGCCGCTCGTCGTAGCCGAAGCGCAGGGCGTCGAGCATGCCGTCGACATGCCGCTCGGTGCCGCTGCCGCCCTGCACCGCCAGGCCAGGCGGCTTGTCGAGGGCGATTACCTCGGCATCGCGATGGATGACCAGCCGCTGGATCTCGGCAGCATCGCGATCGGAGACCTGTGGACGATCCTTGGGTTTCGATGGCGGCACGGCGGTCACGCCGGGCGGCAGGCGCACCGTCTGGCCCGGCTCGATCCGGTCCTTGCCCTCGGCGCGCTTGCCGTCGATCCGCACCTGGCCGGTCCGCAGAAGCTTCTGCAGCGCGCCATGGGTCAGCTCGGGAAAGTGTCGCTGGAACCAGCGGTCCAGCCGCAAGCCCGCCTCGTCGGCCGAGACGGCGCGCATCTGGACCTGGCTGCGCTGAGGACTTTCGCTCATGGCGCGCAACCTAAGGGACAAGCTAAACAGGGTCCATGGAATCGGTGGCCTTCGACACATTGACCTTCGACCATCCGACAGCATGCCGGCCAGCCCGCGTGACGGCGACGCTGCATCTGCCGACCGGCGGCACGCCGCCCTTCCCCTGCATGGTGATCCTGACCAGCAGTGCAGGCGTACAGCGTCATCGCGAACATCACTATGCCCAGGCGCTGAACGGTTCGGGCACGGCGGCCTTGATCATCGACAGCTTCACCGGCCGCGGAGTGCGGCGCACCGTCGCCGACCAAACGCTTGTATCGGCCGCGCAAATGGAAGGCGATGCGCTTGCGGCCCTCGCCCTCCTGCGTTCGGACGCACGGATCGATTCCGGCCGCATCGGCGTGATGGGCGTCTCCAAGGGCGGCGGCGCCACGCTCAACACCGCCATCGCCGTGCGTCAGCGCTGGCGCGACGGGTTTGCGCATCTGTTCGACCTTCATGTCGCGATCTGCCCTGGTGCCACTACGCAGCATCGAGATCCCGCGACTCACGGAAGGCCGATCTATTTCATGCTGGCGGGCCGCGATGACTACACGCCGGCTCCGCTCGCCATCGAATACGCCGAGCGCATGCGCGCGGCCGGCAACCGGCGCATCAAGGTGAAGGTCTATAGCAGCGCCCACCATGGCTGGGAGTCGCTCGGCGACGTGTTCGACATCAAGGACGCCGAAAACTGGTCGTGCTGTCGCAACTTCGTCGAGAACGACGGGCGGCATTTCGTACCGGCAGCCGGCCGCTCCTTCAGCGAGCCCGAATACCAGGCCTGGGCACGCCTGCACTGCGTCACGCTCGGCGCTCGCGCGGGCGGCGGTACTGTTGCATTGAAGCAACGCGCAACAGCTGATTTGCTTGCTTTTCTGGCCACGGAGGGCTTTGCGCCTCAATGGACGGCTTCGCGCTCAGCGGGTATAAATGGGCTGTGAGGCGCGCGTTCTTCTTCATCGGTTTGCTGATGCTCCTGGCTCCGGCTTTGGCGGCGCCTCCTGCCCGCGCCAGCGACCGGTTGTGGACGGGATCACCCGCCGCCGAGGCGCGAACGCAGGCTCTGTTGAGTGCGATCCGCGCCGCCGGCGACCACGGACTGAACCCAGAGTGGTACCGGATCGCCGATCTCGAGCAAGCGGCGGCCAGTGACTCGGACAAGGACAAAGCCGAGCAGCTCCTGACCAACGCCCTTGTGGCCTATGCGAGTGACGTCTCGACGGGTCGCGTACGCGCCAACAGTGTCGACCGCGATATCGACATCCAGCAACGCAAGCTCGATCGCGCCGCCCTCCTGAAAGACGCCGCGAATGCGGGCGATTTCGCCGCCTGGCTCGCCTCACTTCCCCCCAAGGGTGACTATCCCGCGCTTCAGAAGACGCTCGCTTTGTTGCGCGAACAGCAGGCCACCGCCACCTTCACGCGCCTGCCCGAGGGCGATGCGCTGAAGCTCGGAATGATCGATGCGCGTGTGCCCATCCTGCGCCAGCGCCTCACCGAGCTCGGATCGACGGTTCCACCGCCGGGCGCCATCGCCGAGCTCTACGACGATCCGCTGGTCGACGTCGTCAAGGAGTACCAGGCCGCCAAGGGCCTCACGGTCGACGGCATCATCGGCTTCAAGACGACCCGGTCGCTCAACACAAGCCTTGAGGACCGCATCAACCAGGTGATCGCCAATCTGGAGCGTCGCCGCTGGCTGCCGCGGGATCTCGGCAGCCGCTACGTGCTGGTGAATGCCGCCGACTATTCGATGGTGTTCGTCAATGGCGGCCAACCGGTGTTCCAGAGCCTCGTGATCGTCGGCACGCCCAAGAACCCGACACCCGAGATCGCCTCGACCATGTACGGCTTCCAGACCAATCCCTACTGGACGGTGCCGCAGTCGATCGCCGGCGAGGAATACCTGCCGATGCTGCGTCGCGACCCGCATTCGCTCGCGGCGGCCGGCTTTCGGCTCTTCGAGAGCTGGAACGACGACGACAGCGAGATCGATCCGGACACGGTCGACTGGAGCGCGGTCGACCCCAAGGCATTTCCCTATCGCCTCCGCCAGGACCCGGGCGCCGGCAACGCCCTGGGCTACATCTTCTTCCCGTTCTCGAACAAATACGGGATCTACATGCATGACACGGCGACGCGCTGGCTGTTCGCCGAGGGCAGCCGCAACTTCAGCCATGGCTGCATTCGCCTCCAGAATCCGCTCGACTTCGTCGAGAAGGTGTTCGGCGGCCGGGGCGGCTTCGACAAGGAACGGGTCCGTGCCGCCATCGATAGTGGGCAGCAGGTGAACTACACTTTCCCCGAGCCTGTCCGCCTCTATGTCACTTATCGGACCGTGACGGCCAACTCCAACGGCGAGGTCACCTTCCGCGACGATATCTACGGCCGCGACCGGCGCGTCGTACAGGCGATGGCCCAGCCGCGAAGCTAATCCGTCGGCGTACGCTTGAGCCGGCGACCAGCGAGGGGCTCTCCCTCTACAGCCGGCTCGTGGCCGCCGCTCCGAATGACTTCAAGATCGTCTTCTATTTAATTGAAATAATTACTATTTCTTTTCTCTCAGCTTCTTCCAGTAGTCCAGCCGCTTCAGGATCTCCCGCTCGAAGCCGCGCTCGACCGGCCGATAGAATTGTTCGCGTGCCATGCCGTCAGGGAAATAGTTCTGACCGGAGAAGCCGTCCTCGGCATCGTGATCATACTGGTAGCCCTTGCCGTAGCCGATCTCCTTCATGAGGCGCGTCGGCGCGTTGAGGATGTGCATCGGCGGCGTGAGCGAGCCGTGCTCCTTGGCCGCCCGCTTGGCCGCACTCAACGCGACGTAGCCCGAATTCGACTTGGGCGCAGTACCGAGATAGATCACCGCCTGCGCGATGGCGAGTTCGCCCTCAGGTGATCCAAGACGATCGTAGGTGTCCCAGGCGGCGAGCGTCTGGGTGAGCGCATTGGGATCGGCCATGCCGATATCCTCGACGGCGAAGCGCACCAGCCGGCGAGCGATGTATTTGGGATCCTCCCCTCCGTCGAGCATGCGCGCGAACCAGTAGAGCGCGGCATCGACATCGGAGCCGCGTAACGACTTGTGGAGCGCACTGATCAGATTGTAGTGCGCTTCCTGTCCCTTGTCGTAGAGCGGCGCGCGCTTCTGCAGGAGCGTGGCCAGCCGTTCGGGCGGCAGGGGGCCCTTCTCCTTGAGCTGGGCGAGCTGCTCGGCGAGGGTGATCAGGTAGCGGCCGTCGCCATCGGCCATGGCGAACAGCGCCTGCCGCCCGGCCTCGTCGATCGGAAGCCGGCGACCGAGCGCGGCTTCGGCACGCGCAAGCAGTGTAGATAGCGCGCCATCGTCGAGACGACGCAGCACCAGGACCTGGCAACGCGACAGCAGCGCGGCATTGAGCTCGAAGGACGGATTCTCGGTCGTGGCGCCGATCAGCGTCACGGTGCCGTCCTCGACATAGGGCAGGAAGCCATCCTGCTGGGCGCGGTTGAAGCGATGGATCTCGTCGACGAACAGCAGCGTCCCCTTGCCGTCCTTGCGCCGCTGACGCGCCGCCTCGAAGATCTTGCGCAGGTCGGCGACACCGGAAAAGACCGCCGACAAGGGTTCGAAATGCAGGTCGGTAACCTCGGCGAGCAGCCGCGCAATGGTGGTTTTGCCGCAGCCCGGCGGGCCCCACAGGATCAGCGACGAGAGCTTGCGTGCCGCCAGCATGCGACCGAGCGGGCCCTCGGGGCCCAGCAGATGGTCTTGGCCCAGGGTATCCTCAAGCTTCTTCGGCCGCAGGCGCTCGGCGAGCGGCGTAGGAGCGAGGGACGCAAAGAGTTCGGCCATGACGCGGCAAGCAGATGGAGCGGCGTGCTCCGGTGAGGCGCCTTTCTACCGGAACTGAATGGTCGAGACCATGCCCTCGCGCCCGATGCTGAGGCTCGAGACGCCGCCGGCGATCCGACCCTTCAGGTCGGCGACGCTCTGGACCTCCTTGCCATTGACCGCGATCACCATGTCGCCGGGCTTGATGAAGCGCGAAGCATAGGAGCCCGGCTGGATCTCGACCACGGCGACCCCCGGCCGCCATTCGATCAGCCCCATTTCCTCGGCGACGGCCGGCGAGAGATTGACCACTGTCGCCCCGCTGAGCGGTTGGCGGCCGTTTAGCACCGAACGGTCACGCGGCGGATCTTCCGGCGGCGCCGCCAGCGGCACCTGCAGCGTCAGCTCCTTGCCGCCGCGGATGATGCGCAACGGCACCGTCTCGCCGACACTGAGCGTGGCGAGGCGGAATCTCAGGCTCGCCTCATCGTCGATCGCCTGGTCACGCAGGCCCACGATCACATCATTGCGCTTGAGGCCCGCCCGCTCGCCGGGTCCCTTGGCGAACACATCCTTCACCACCAGGCCTACCGGGCGCGGCAGGTTGAGGCCGGCTGCGAGATCGGGTGTCACCCGCTGCATGGAAATGCCGAGCCACGGTCGCACGATCCGGCCGCCCTTCTCGCCGGTCGCGATCACGCGCGCCACGATGTTGGACGGCGTCGCAAAGCCGATGCCGACCGAACCGCCGGTCTGCGAGTAGATCGCCGTATTGATGCCGATCAACCGTCCGTCGAGGCTCACCAGCGCACCGCCGGAATTGCCGGGATTGATGGCGGCATCGGTCTGCAGGAAGAAGCTCGAATCGTTGACGCCGCCGGCCGAGCGCGCCACCGCAGAAACGATGCCGCTGGTGACCGTCTGGTTGAGGCCGAACGGATTGCCGATCGCGAGCACGATGTCGCCCACCTCGATCGAATCGGAATCGCGCAGTTCCAGGAAGGGGAACTTCTCGCCCTCTCCGTCGATTCGCAGCAGGGCGAGATCATAGCGGTCATCCTGGGTGAGCAACTTGGCCTCGAACTCGCGTCGATTCGCGAGGACGACCCGGATCTGATCGGCGCCGCGCACCACATGGGCGTTGGTGACGATCAGGCCGTCCGCCTTGACCAGCACGCCCGACCCCAGCGAGTTCTGCACCCGTGAACCGTCCTGGGGCATGCCGGGGAACGGAAACGGCACGCGACGCTGCACACGCATGGTGGTGGCAGTGTAGATGTTCACCACCGCTGGCGAGACGCGCTTCACGAGTGGCGCGTAGGAGAACTGGAGATCGCTCCGGCTGGCCGGTAGAGGCTGCGCACTGGCTGCACCTGACGCCAGGCATGTGGCCACGACCAGGGCCGCCGCGATCATCCGCCGAAATGTCCGCTTCATCACTCCTCGCTGGAAATTTGCGCCGGAAGCTAACTGCAGCGCGAATAGCCGCAATTGAGGCAGATGTCACAGCCTTCCTGATGCGTCAGTGCTGCCGCCCCGCAATTGGGGCACTGGCCAAGCGCGGCGGACGCGCCGGCCGAGCCCTCGTCCGGCTCGCGACCGCCGACCGCCAGCGCCAGCCGCTGCGGCGCTGCCCCGGCATGTCCCGGCACGTCGGCCGAACTCAGGAAGCCGATCTCGATCAGATGGCGCTCGATCACGCCGCCGATGGCCGCCAGCAGCGAAGGCACATAGCGGCCTTCCATCCACTGGCCTCCCCGCGGATCGAACACGGCCTTCAACTCCTCGACCACGAAGGAAACGTCGCCGCCGCGGCGGAATACGGCCGAGATCATGCGGGTCAGCGCCACCGTCCAGGCATAGTGCTCCATGTTCTTGGAGTTGATGAAGATCTCGAACGGCCGGCGGCGGTTATCCTGCATCACGTCGTTGATGGTGATGTAGATCGCGTGGTCGCTGCCCGGCCATTTGATCTTGTAGGTCTTGCCTGGCAGGTCTTCCGGCCGGGCAAGCGGCTGGGCGATGTAGACCACCTCGCCGTCATGCGGCGCGACCGCCACAGGCACCGCTGCCCGCGCCGGTGCGGAGGCCGGCTTCACCTCGAGCACGGCCCCCGTCACGTCGTTGGGCCGATAGGTCGTGCAGCCCTTGCAGCCCTGTGCATAGGCTTCCTCGTAGACGTGCTTGAATGCCTCGAAGGAGATGTCGCGCGGCAGGTTGATGGTCTTGGAAATCGAGCTGTCGACAAAGTCCTGCGCCGCCGCCTGCATCGCCAGATGATCGTCGGCCGTGAGCGTCTGGGCATCGACGAAGATGTCGGCCGGCGGCTCCGCGGCGCCCTTCAGGGCGTGCCAGCGACGCCAGGCATGGTCCTCGACGCTTTCCTCGCGCCGCGAGCCGTCGGGCTGCAGCACGTGACGGACATGGCGGAAGGCGAAGACGGGCTCGATGCCGGACGAGACATTGTCCGCAAGGAGCGAGATCGTGCCGGTGGGGGCAATCGAATTCAGGAGCGCATTGCGGATACCGTAGCGACCGATCGCCGAGCGCACCTCCTCCGGCAAGGCCTTGATCGTCTCGCCGGCGAGATAGCGCGCGCGATCGAACAGCGGGAAGCTCCCCTTCTCCGCCGCGAGGTCGGCGGAGGCGAGGTAGGAAAGCCGCTGCACCGCAGACAACCACTCGCGGGTCAGCTCGATCGCCCGCCTGGAGCCGTAGCGTACACCGCAGAAGATCAGGGCGTCGGCGAGGCCGGTGACGCCAAGTCCGATGCGCCGCTTGGCCCTGGCTTCTTTCTCCTGTTGAGGCAGGGGAAAGCGCGAGACGTCGATCACGTTGTCCAGCATGCGCACGGCCAGCGGCACCAGCCGCTCCAGTTCCTCCATATCGAGCCGGGCTTCCGGCGTGAACGGATCCTTCACCAGAGCCGCGAGGTTGATCGAGCCCAGCAGGCAAGCGCCGTAGGGCGGCAAGGGCTGCTCGCCGCAAGGATTGGTCGCCTGGATGGTTTCGCAGTAGTGCAGGTTGTTCCGGCGATTGACGCGGTCGATGAAGATGACACCGGGCTCGGCGCAGTCGTAGGTCGCGCGCATGATGCGCTCCCACAGGCCACGCGCCTTCACCGTCTTGTAGACCTTGCCGCCGAAGACGAGAGGCCAGTCGGCATCGTCCTTCACGGCCTTCATGAAGGGATCGGTGACCAGGACCGAAACGTTGAACATGCGCAGACGTGTCGGATCGCGCTTGGCGTCGACAAAAGCCTCGATGTCGGGATGGTCGCAGCGCAAGGTGGCCATCATGGCCCCACGACGCGAGCCTGCACTCATGATGGTGCGGCACATGGCGTCCCACACATCCATGAAGGAGAGCGGGCCCGAGGCGTCGGCGCCGACGCCCTTCACCGGTGCCCCCAGCGGCCGCAGCGTCGAGAAGTCGTGGCCGATGCCTCCCCCCTGCTGCATGGTGAGCGCCGCCTCGCGGACGTTCTCGAAGATGCCGGACATGTCGTCCGGGATCGTGCCCATGACGAAGCAGTTGAAGAGCGTCACGGTGCGACCGGTCCCCGCCCCCGCGATCACCCGTCCCGCAGGCAAGAACTTGAAGTCCGACAATGCCTGCTCGAAACGGCCGCCCCAGAGATCGGGCGAGCGCTCGGCCGCAGCCAAGGCCTGCGCCACGCGCCGCCAAGTCGCCTCCAGATCGGCGTCGGCCGTTCCGGATGGATCGCGGAAGCGATATTTCATGTCCCAGATACGCTGGGAAACAGACGCCCAATCCATCCGCGAAACGTAAGCGCCGAGGTAGGCGATATCAACGTTCTTTTTTCGTTCCCGTAGATACGGCTTTATCCACCAGCCGCGCTGTTGCGGTTTCGATGCGCTCTCGCAACGTCGTCATGAATGCGTGTCGGTCGAGGCCCGGCGGAATCGGTGGAAGTACCTCCAAGGTGATGGAGCCTGGCCGCTTGACGAATTTACGGCGCCCCCAGAACAGGCCGGAATCGAGCGCTACGGGGACCACAGGCAGGCCGAGCTGACGATAGAGCGCTGCAATGCCGACCTGATAGGGCCTTTGATCGCCGGGGGCCACGCGCGTGCCTTCTGGAAAGATGACAATCGAACGGCCTTCGGCGGCGGCGGCTTTGGCTTGGCGCACCAGCCCCCGTAGCGCACTGGCGCCCTCCCCGCGCGAAACAGCGATGTTGCCGGCCCGCGCCATTGCCCAACCAACGACCGGGATGAACAGCAGCTCGCGTTTCAGCACGATGGCGATGTCGTCAAACAGCAGCGTGAAAGCAAGCGTTTCCCAGGTCGACTGGTGCTTGCAGGCAATGACGACCGGCCCCTCGGGCAAGTTCTCCCGTCCGACGACCCGATGGTTCAAGCGACAAGTGACGCGCAGCCACCACAGGACGAAAGCGATCCAGACGCGCGCCCAGGCAACAACGGCACTCCGGGGCAGGAGCAAAATCGGTGTACCAACCACCGCGATTGCCACGCTGCCCGCATACCAACCGACGTTGAAGCAGAGCGAGCGAAACCAGAGAGTGAAGCCGGACATGCTTGTAAGGACACTTTTAGTGGCATAGTGTCGGCCCGCAAGCACATCTTCTGGTGCGGAAAAGCCGCTCTCTTTCATGATCGTCACTTGTTCCAACTGCAGAGCGCGGTACGCCGTCGATCCTTTGGCGATCGGACCGACCGGCCGGACCGTCCAGTGTGCACGGTGCAGCCATCGCTGGTTTCAACTCGCCGAAGGGCCTCTGCCGGTCCCCGACATCGTGATCCGGCCGCAACCGCCGGGCAGTACCAACGCCCTGCCGGTGCCGGTCCCGGCTTCGCACGAGCCTGGTTGGGGCCGTCGTCTGGCGATCGCCGCCGTCATCCTGCTGTTGGCCGCGGCGGCCGGACTCGCTGCCCATCTCCATCGCGATACCCTGCTGGGGTATGCCGACAAGATTGCGGCGCGGCTGCCAAGCGAGCTTCGGTCCCTGGGATCGAGCATCACGACACATCTTTCTCCCGGCCCCTCGACCAGCGTCCCCGCCCCGAGACCTGCCGAGACGGCGGCGGCGCCAGCCGCTTCCCCGCCTGCACCACCGGCCGAGGTCGCCTCACCGCAGCCGAACGTGCCCAAGCTCAATTCGCCGGCGCATCTCGAGATCGACCTCGCCATGAGCAAGATCGAGCTGGTCGACGGACGCTATCTTGTGCGCGGCGAGGTCGCCAATACCGGCGGCAGCTCCGGAACGATGCGCAAGCTCGTCGTTATCTACAAAAAGGGTGACGATGTGCTGGGAACCCGCAGCTATCCCCTCGTGCTGGGCCCGATCGCCCCTGGCGAACGGCTGAGCTTCAGCCAGGTCCTCGACAACGCGCCCGCCGGTGCGACAGATATCGTGCCGTCCGTCGAATGATGCAGCCTGTCGAAGAATACGACATGGTCGATCGTCCTAAAGTCAGTATCCGCTTCTCCGCTGCCGAGATCGCCGCCCGCGTCGAGACCATGGCCGCCGAGCTGGCCCACAAGCTGCCACCCGACACGCTTGTTGTGGCAGTGCTGAAAGGCAGCTTCGTCTTTGCCGCCGACCTCATCCGGGCCCTGAGCCACGCCAGCGCCGATTGGGCAATGGACTTCCTCACCCTCTCGAGTTACGGCGCCGGCACCCAGACGAGCGGGCAGGTGCGAATCGTACGCGACATCGTCGATGACGTACGGGATCGCGATGTGTTGCTGGTCGACGACATCCTCGAATCGGGCCTGACGCTGAGCTTCGCGAAGAACCTCCTGCAGGAGCGCGGCGCCCGCCACGTCTGGGTCTGTACCCTGCTCGACAAGCCGCACAAGCGTCGCGCCGACCTCAAGGCTGATTTCGTGGGCTTCGAGGCCGGCGACGAATTCCTGGTCGGCTATGGCCTCGACTGGGCGCATCGCTTTCGCGGCCTGCCCTATATCGGTGTGGTTGAGAAGACGACGTAGCGACGGCTTATTGCTTGGAGCCGCCGGTGGTCGATCCACCGGGGCCGGTCTGGATGCTCGACAGAGGCGGGAGCGCAGACGGCGAGCTTCCCGGCATCGACGGGATGCGGGGCGTGCCCGTGGCGCTGATGCCAGCGCCCGCCGTACCGGAGCCTGCCGTACCTGCGCCTGCAGCCCCGCCCAGGATATCAACCGCTTTCCCCCCAACCTCCGCCGACCGTGATGAGATACTTCTGGTCTGGACTCCATGCCAAGTTGTTCACGGCCAAGGTATCCCGCAGCCGCAGAATCTCCCGGCCCAGCGTGCGCCCGCGATCCTGTGCAAGGCTCTTGGGGACATCGGTGACGTGCACGCAAAGAGGCTTGCACCTGCCAATGCGATCGCCCCCGAAAGCACAGCCGTTCGTCGCGACAGTCTCATCGTATCCCTCTTCGATTTGGCGCCGGAGATCTGAGTGTCGTCATTCCGCGACGCTCCGCGCTGGATCGCCTCTTCCTGACACAATCGGCATGGAGTTTTCGTCAGCACCGATTAGGGGAATATGTTTCCATGACCACGACCCATGATGAACCGACGCGACCCAGCCGATCGAACACGACGGCAAGAAGGTCACGAGCCTTAAGGTGTGCCGGAGGATCGTCGCCGAAAAGTAGGACCAGACAAGGATCAATAGGTCTTCATCAGACGATCGATATAGTCTAGCTCTTCCTTGGGGCGATCCATGTCGCCTGCGCGGCGGCGCAATTCGTCGAGGATTTCTCGGCTCTTCTGGCGATCGAGCTCGAGCGGCACCTTGTCCTGGCCGTTGTCGACCGAATCGCCGTAGTTGCCGTCCGAGCGGCCGAGCGGGTCGCGATCCTCGCTGTGCTTGCCACGATCCTCGATCTCGGCGCGGTCCTGACCGTTGCCCGGACCGCGTTGGCGGAGCTGCTCGGCGAGATCTCCCATGCCCTGCTGCAGATTATCGAGCGCCTTGCGCTGCGCGCGCGCGGCGTCCCGCGAATCGCCGTGTCGCAGCGCCTCCTCGGCCTCGCGCATCGACCGTTCGGCGCGGCCCAGGGACTCGGGCATCGGCATGCCGTTCTCATCGAGCCGGCGCATGTAGTCGCCGAGCTGGTTGCGCAGCGTCTGCTGGTCGCGCCCCTGCTGATTGCCCCATTGGCCTTGGTCCTGCTGGCCCTGCCCTTGCTGGCCGCGTTGACCTTGCTGGCCGCGCTGTCCCTGCTGTTGACGACCCTGGCGCTCCGACTCGCCCAGAAGCTGGTTCTGCCGGCGCGACAGGCGGTCGAGCTGGTTCATCATCTCGCGGCCCTGCTGATTGCCTTGTCCCTGCTGACCTTGCTGCTGGCCCGGCCGGGGCTGCTGGTTGGGGTTGGCAAGCATGGGCGTGGCGTTCTGCATCATCTTGCGCAGCTCTTCGAGCAGACGCTTGGCTTCCTCGCGCTGGCCGTTCTTCGCCATCTCGCGAATTTTGTCGAGCATACGCTGCAGGTCGTCACTGGTGATGGTGTTGTTGGGATCGGCCTTCTCGGCCTGCTCCATCATCTTCCGGCGCTCCTCCGGGTCCTGCATCCGGTCGGCGAGCTCCTTCTGCCAGCGCGCCATCGAATCGTAGAGCTGCTGGATCAGGCGTTCGATCTCCTCGTCGCCTGCGTTCCGCTGGATCGCGTCGCGCAGGTTCTGCCGCGCCTGTTCGAGCTGGCGCTGGGCGTCCGTCATGGAGCCCTCCTCCAGCCGCAGCGCGAGGTCCCAAAGGAGCTTCTGCGTATCGGCGATCACTGGCTTGTCGCCGCTTTGCTCGAGCCGAGCCGCACCCAGCCTCAGGCCGAGCTGCACGATCGGATCCTCGCGGTAGCTCTCGGGTCGGTTCTGGATCATGCGCATGCCGTCGGCCACGTCGAGGCGCAGCGCCTTGGGATCTCGCGTGAGTTGCTTGCGCAGTATGATCAGTGCCCGCGCCGTCGGGTCGTTGAAGACCCGTTCGGGCAGCAGGAAGCTCTCGACCGAGCTCCGTCCCTTCTGGCCAAGCGCATCGGTGGCGAACAGCATCACGCGAACCTTCAGCCCCGCCCAGGGACTACTCGTCAGGTCGCGCACGAAGCTGTCGCTTATCTTCTTCGGGCTGCCGCCGACCGGCAGGTCGATTCGCATCACCTCGGGTTCGTCGTTGTCGGTCAACATGTCGTCGCCCAGCACGCTGCCATCGAGGCGGATCTGCAGCTGGACGCCCTTGATGCCGAAGTCGTCGCCGGCAATGTAATCGACCTTGGTCGACCATTTGTCGACACCGATCGGACGACTGAACTCGATGGTCGGCGCAAGGTCGGGGATGACGTGCAGCTTCCAACGCGCCTGCTCATCGCCGCGTGCCTGCAAGGAGATATCCTTGCCACCCTTGATCGTCTCTTCGATCTGGTACTTGCCTTGGCCCACGGTTTTGAATTCGGTCGCCTTGTCGTCGATCACGAGCTGCGGCGGATGGCGGCCACGCACATCATCGACGAAGCCCGCGAGCTTGCTGCCCACCGGCACGCGCAGGAGCTTGTCGCGGTCCGCCATGTCGAGATAGATGGGCGGCAGGCCGGTATATTGCGGCGGCGCGATCCAGAGATTGGCCACGACCGGCGGCGGCGGCGGAAAGGCCGGCGTGAAGGCGGCGGCCATGCGGTCGCTACGCCAGCCACCGGCGACCACCAGCGCCACGATCAAGGCCAGCACCGGTATCAGCCGCAGCGCCCAGAGATCGATGCGGGCCACGCCCGGATGAGCAGGCTTGTTGCGCAGACCTGCCAGGCGCTCCGCCTCGCGGCGGCGATGGGCTTGCCAGAGGGCGGACGCCATCGGATCGCTCTCGCCTGCAGCAAGCTGATCCTGGACCGCGGCCAACGGTCGATGCGGCACTTCGCTGTCAAGTTCGAGTCGGCGGATCGCGGCGTCCCGCTCGGGCCAGCGGAAATGCCGGAACTGCCACCAGCCGATCCCGAGCAAGAGGACGGCGAGGACTGCAAGGATGCCGGTGTGGACCCAGGGATCGAGACCGCTGAACAGATCGAAATGCGCTGCTGCAATGAACAGCAGGATGAAGGCGGCAAGCGGCATCAGCCGCGGCCACAGCCGTTCCCAGGCCAAGGCCGCCCAGGCCAAACCGATCTTGCGGCCGAGGCCCGGCGCATCGAACGGGGTGGTCTGGCTCGCGTCCATCGCTTCCTTTCGGTTCAGTTCCCCATCCAGGGCGGAAGCCGCTCGGCGGAGATCATTTCCTCGATCGTCGGTCTCGGCCGGGTGACAGCGAATCGCATGCCATCGACCATGACCTCGGGTGCCAGCGGCCGGCTGTTATAGCTCGACGCCATCACCGCTCCATAGGCACCGGCGGAGCGTACCATGATGAGCTCGCCGGCAGAAAGCGCCGGCAAATCACGGTTTTGTGCCAGATAATCGCCTGATTCGCAGATCGGCCCCACAATATCGCAACGGATCGTGGCGGCATCGGGGCGCGGCTGGCGCACCGGCAGGATATCGTGCCAGGCCTCGTACAGCGTCGGCCGGATCAAATCGTTCATTGCCGCATCGACGATCACGAAGGTCTTGGACACACCGGGCTTCACCAGGATCACCTCGCTCACCAGAACGCCCGCCTCACCGACCAACCGACGGCCTGGCTCGAACGTCAATTCGCAGCCCAGCCCCGCGGTTTCCTTGCCGACAACCTGAATAAAGTCCGCAATCGAGGGAGGTTGCTCGTCAGCGTAAACAATCCCAAGTCCGCCGCCGATGTCGAACCGGTCGATGCGATGGCCGTCGGCGCGAAGCTGCTGGATCAGATCGCGCACGCGGACGATGGCGGCGCGATAGGGGTCGAGCGTGGTGAGCTGCGAGCCGATATGCATGGCGATCCCGACCACGCGCAGGTTCGCCAGCTTGCCGGCCTTGGCAAACGCATCGCGCGCGAGATCGAGGTCGATGCCGAACTTGTTCTCCTTGCGACCGGTGGTGATCTTCTCGTGCGTGCCGGCATCGATGTCGGGGTTCACGCGGATCGTGATGTCGGCCTTGACGCCGAGCTGCCCCGCGACCGCGTTCAAGGTCTCGAGCTCGGCCGAACTCTCGACATTGATCTGGCCGACGCCCGCCTGCAGCGCGGCGGCAAGCTCGCCCGCCTTCTTGCCGACACCCGAATAAACGATGCGCCGTGCCGGAATGCCGGCGGCCAGGGCGCGCTGCATCTCGCCCACCGAGACGATGTCGGCGCCGGCGCCAAGATCGCCGAAGAGCTTGATGACGGCGAGATTGCTGTTGGCCTTCAGGGCATAGCAAAGGCTCGCATTGAGGCCCTTCATGCCGCCGGCAAATTCCCCGAACGCGGCACGCAACGCCTCGGCCGAGTAGCAATAGAAAGGCGTGCCGACCTGCTGCGCGATCGCCTTGAGCGCCACGCCCTCGGCGTGCATTTCCCCGTCCTTGTACGCAAAGGAGGTCATTGCACGCGCCCCAGGAAACGCCGCCGCGCGTCCTTTACGGCGCGAGCGACGTTGGCCGGAGCCGTACCGCCCAGGCTCTTGCGCGCCGCCACCGATGCCTCGACCGTCAGCACGCGATAGACGCCACGCGTGATGCGCGGCTCGACGGCCTGCATCTCGGCAAGCGACAGCTTGTCGAGATCGACGCCCTTGGCTGCAGCTTTGCCCACCAGCGTGCCGGTCACGTGATGAGCCTGGCGGAACGGCAGGCCGATCTCCCGCACCAGCCAATCGGCAAGGTCGGTTGCGACCGAATAGTCGGCTGCGGCCACTGCCCGCATGCGCTCCGGGTTGGCCTTGAGATCGCGCACCATGCCGGCCATCGCGGCGACGCAGAGCTCCAGCGCGTCGGCGGCGTCGAACAATGGCTCCTTGTCTTCCTGCATGTCCTTGCCGTAGGTGAGCGGCAGGCCCTTCATGATGGTGCAGAGCGCCACGAAGGCGCCGACGATGCGGCCGACCTTGCCGCGCGCAAGCTCGGCGGCGTCGGGATTGCGCTTCTGCGGCATGATCGAGCTGCCGGTCGTGAACGCGTCCGAGAGCGCGATGAACCGGAAGGGTGCGGAGCACCACAGCACGATCTCCTCCGCCAGCCGCGACAGATGCACGGCGCAGAGCGACGCAGCGGCGAGGAACTCCACGACATAGTCGCGGTCGGACACGGCATCGAGCGAGTTGGCCATCGGCCGGTCGAAGCCCAGCGCCTTGGCTGTCTTGCGCGGATCGATCGGATGGGGCGAGCCCGCCAGCGCCGCGGCGCCAAGCGGCGACTCGTTCATCCGGGCCCGGCAGTCGCGCAAGCGGCTGCGATCGCGGCCCACCATTTCGACATAGGCCAGCAGATGGTGCCCGAAGGTGATGGGCTGTGCCGTCTGCAGGTGCGTGAAGCCCGGCATGATGGTCGCGGCATATTCCTCGGCCCGATCGATGAGTGCCGCCTGCAGATCGCGCAGCATCGCTTCCAGCCGGTCGATCGTGTCGCGCACCCACAGTCGCACGTCGAGCGCCACCTGGTCGTTGCGCGAGCGCGCCGTGTGCAGCCGGCCGCCGGTGGGGCCGATCAACGCGGTAAGCCGCGCCTCGACGTTGAAGTGGATATCCTCGAGCTTGGTCGAGAATCTGAACTTGCCGCTCTCGATCTCGGCCCGGACCTGGGCGAGACCGCGCTTGATGTTGCGTCCATCCTTGGCTGTGAGGATGCCCTGCGCCACCAACATGTCGGCATGCGCCATCGAGCCCTGGATATCCTGGGCGTAGAGCCTGCGATCGAAATCGATGGAGGCGTTGATCTTCTCCATGATTTCCGCGGGCCCCAGCGAATAGCGGCCACCCCACATCGCATTGGGATCTGCCTTCGCCTTCCGGGCCTTCGTCTTCTGCCGTGCCATGAACGCTCACAATGTCTTGTCGAAGTCTTGTCGAACGGGCGCTTATGGCACATCCCCCGGCCGATTTCCTCCCTTGCCTGCCGGTGGTAGAAGGCGGGCATGGCTCATGTTCTTCGTTCCAGCCGCCGGCTGTTTCTGGCGGGCTTGCCTGTCCTGTTCGCCCTGCCCGCCTGGGCCAATATCGGGTCCGGGCTGATCAAGGGTGCCGTGCGACGGTTCGAGCGCACCGAGCCGCCCAAGCCGGTGCCGGAAGTCGCTTTCGTCACTGCTGACGACAAGTCGCTGACACTTGCCGACTACAAGGGCAAAACGGTGCTCGTGAATTTCTGGGCGACATGGTGTGGGCCCTGTGTGAGCGAGATGCCGAGCCTCGATCAGCTCCAGAAGAAGATGGGCAAGGACAAGTTCGTCGTCCTGCCGCTCTCCCTCGACGGTCCGACCCGCGCCAAGGTCGCCCCCTTCTACCAGGACAAGAAGCTCGCCCAGCTCGGCATCTATTTCGACAAGGGCCGCAAGGCCATGCAGGCGCTGGGGGTCAGCGTGCTCCCCACCTCGATCCTGATCGACGCCTCCGGCCGCGAGCTTGGCCGCATCGAAGGCGAGGCCGACTGGTCGGCGCCCGAAGCGCTTGCCCTCATGAAGGCGGCGGAGGGGTGAAGAGGACTTCAGTCGATCAGTTCTGCCGCCATCCCGAGTCGCTGGCGGTAGTCCGCGCGCTGAAGCGAAGGACCCGACGCCAAAACCAAAGGCATTGCGCGCGGCTGGCGCAAGTCCTTCCCGCGCTCAGGACGAAAAGAACGTGATCAATCCCCCGCTGCCGCCGGAACGTCGGCGACAACCTTGCCGCCATAGACGAACGCCACGTCGTCAAGGTCGATGGCGGGGAACTCGTTCTTCTCCTGCCAGTAGTCCTGCGTGTGCTGCCATTCGCGCGTATTGCCACCCTTGGGCAGCAGATGCAGGCCTCGCATCACGTAACCGGGATTGAAGTTGCCGATATCGATCCACGGTTGCAGCGGCATGCCCTTTTCTTCCGGCCGCAGCGCGACCTCGACCTTGCGGACCCCTTTTGCCTTCATGTGCGTCAGCAGGCGGCAGACGAAGTCGGCGACCATGTCGGTGCGCAGGGTCCAGCTCGCGCGGAAATAGCCGAACACCCAGGCCATGTTGGGTATGCCGGTGAACATCATGCCGCGGAAGGTGATGCTCTCGGCAAAGTCGAGCGGCTTGCCGTCGATCTCGAAGGCGATGTCGCCCAGCACATTGAGATTGAAGCCGGTCGCCGTGACGACGATATCGGCCTCCAGCACCTTGCCCGACTTCAGCAGGATGCCGGTCTCGGTGAAGCGTTCGATCTCGTCGGTCTCGACCGAGGCCTTGCCGGAGCTGATGGCCTTGAACAGGTCGGCATTGGGCACGAAGGCAACACGCTGGCGCCACGGCTGATACCGCGGTGTGAAGTGCGTGGCGATGTCGTAGTCCGGCCCGAGATGGGCTCGCACGCCGGCCAGCAGTTCGCTCCTCACCTTTTCCGGTTCCTCGAGCGCGCGCCTCATGAAGACGGCCTGGTCGTGGAGGATCTTGCGACGCACGATCTCGTGGATCCAGGTCTCGTCGACTTCGAGCTGGCGCAGCGTCTCGGCCAGTTCGATGGCGTTCCGCCCGGGAATGTAATAGGTCGGCGAGCGCTGCAGCATCGTGACGTGGCCGCAGTCGGCGGCGACCGCCGGCACAACCGTCGCCGCCGTGGCGCCGGAGCCGATCACGACCATCTTCTTGCCCTTATAGTCGAGCTCCTCGGGCCAGGTCTGGGGATGGACAATCTTGCCTTTATAGTCGGCCATTCCCGGCCACTCCGGCGTATAGCCCTCCGAATGGCGATAGTAGCCCTGGCACATCCACAGGAAATTCGCAGTGAAACGAAAAGCCTCGCCGGTATCGTTGAGGGTGCCCTCGACCGTCCAGAGATTCTGGACGCTCGACCAGCGCGCCGACGCGATAGTGTGGCGATAGCGGATATGCGGCGCGAGGTCGTTCTCCTCGATCACCTCGCCCATGTAGCGCAGGATTTCCTCGGCCGTGGCGATCGGCGGTCCGACCCACGGCTTGAAGCGATAACCGAACGTATGGAGATCGCTGTCCGAGCGGATGCCAGGATATCGATGCGTGCTCCAGGTCCCGCCGAAAGTCCCTTGCGCTTCGAGGACGACGAAGCTGGTGCCCGGCATCTGCGTGCGGAGGTGATAGGCGCTGCCGACCCCGGAAATGCCGGCGCCCACGATCAGGACGTCGAAATGCTCGGTGGTCCGGGCAGCAGGCTTGGCGGGCGTGAGCGTGTCGGGCATTGAGGGACCGTGCTTACGGAAATTGCGGGGTGCCGTAGGGATAGAACTTCTTCAGGTCTACGTGCTGATAGGGCAACCCGTCCAGTCGGACAGTTCCGAGATACGGCCGGTCGGGTTCGACCAGCAGAATTGTCTTGGCGAAGCCGCTGTCGTCGAAACCCCGACGGAAATGCACCCGGGACTTGATCGCGATCACCTTGAACTGGGCGAGATCGAAGCCCGGCCCTATGAGCTCGGTTGGCTCCATGATCTGGGTGAGATAGCGGCTGAGCAGCAGCACGTTGCCACGGCCGAAACCGACGCTGACCCACAGCGTGCCATAAGCTTCCGCCGCGCCTACGACCTTGCCCTTGAGCCGCACCGGCGGGCCGGCCGATTCGTCCACCCGGCCGCCGACCTCCATGTCGAATGGATCGCCCACCTTCACGCCCTTCGCCGCGAGAGCATCGATCGCCTGCGCATCGGCGACGGTGGCGATCAGCACATCCGACAGATCCTGCGCGATCACTTCCTTCAGGATCCAGGTGGCGTAGCCCGAGCGGTCGCTATGATCGGCCAGCACGACCGGCGCTTCGTCACGCGCCACGGCCTCCTTGGCGCGCTTCACGCCCTCGGCGACAGGATAGACAGTCGCCGACTTCACAAGCGCCTCGCGTCGCCGCCAGGCCCAGGCCGCCATGTCGTCGGCCACCTTGCGCGCCAGCGTCGGATTGCCGTTGGTCATGGCCTGGATCGTCATGCCGACGTCAGGGACATCGGCGAACGGAAAGCTGAAGAAGACATTCACATAGACGTCGGGCTCACGCGCTTCCCACACGAGCGCACGCTGCACCAGGTCCATCCAGGGCGAGGCACCGGTCCATTGCAGGACGGTCGGCGTGATGATCGGCACTTTCACCGTGACGGTACTGGGCTTGTAGTCGCCGCGGATCGCCCGGACCAGCATGCGCGCCGCGCGCTGGCCTTGCAGGTGGCTGTCGTAATGCGGGAAGTATTTCACCGTGAAGGCCATGTCGGCCTGCTGCAGGAATTCCGCGTCCTCGTTGCCGTGCGGATCGAAGGTACCGACGATGAAGGCCTTGCGACCCACGACCTCGCGCACACGGCGCGCGATGTCGGCCTCCGGCCGGGCCACGCCGCGCACGCCCATGGCGCCGTGCAGGCTGAGATAGACGCCGTCGAACGGCCCCTCCTCCTTGAGGCCCGCGATCATCTTGCCGAGAAAGGTCTCGTAGGCCCCGGTCGTGATCCAGCCCGACCCGGTGCCGGTGCGTGGCCAGAGCGGCGACTCGATTCCGACCAGTTCGACGCCGTCATATTCGCGCGCCACCTTCACGAAGCCGCCCATGTAGGACTTGGGATCGTGGGCCAGCAGGGCCTCACCCTTGGCGGGCGAGCCGGGATAGGTGAAGTCTTCGAGCGTCGTGTCGTTCTTGAGGAAGGTCACGGTCTCATGGGCGAAATGCAAGACGGCGATTCGGATCGGCTTGTGGGTCATGCCGCCGAGTTTGGTGCATAATGCGTCCGAGATGAAGCTGCCTTCAGCCACAAGCGCCATCACCATCGAGTTGAACGCGGTTCTCGTGGCGCTGACCGCCAACGAGCCGCAAGTGCTCACCCTCGAAGACGGCGCGCTGCTGCCGTCGGGCCCGTTCGAGTCGGAGCATCCGACTCTGCAAACCGGACTGCGCGCCTGGGTCCAGCAACAGACCCATCATCCGCTGGGCTATGTCGAGCAGCTCTATACTTTCGCCGACCGCTATCGCGCGGCGGAAGGCGGCCGGCGCATCGTCTCGATCAGCTATCTTGGACTTACGCGCGAGCGGCTGTCACGCGGTCCCCGCGATCCCGAATGGCGCAACTGGTATCGCTATTTTCCGTGGGAGGACTGGCGTAACGGCCCGGCGCCCCTGGTTGCCCGTGAAATCCTGCCGCGGCTGCGCAAATGGAGTGAAGCAGCCGGCGACCCGGCACTGAAGCGCGATCGTCGGCAGCGGATCGAGGTCAATTTCGGCGACGGCAAGACGCAGTGGAACGAGGACCTTGTACTGCAGCGGTACGAACTGCTTTATGAGGCCGGCTTGGTCCCGGAGACCACTCCCACACAGCAGCCGATCGCCGATCCCCTGCCCGGCATGGCGATGCGCCACGATCACCGCCGTATCCTTGCGACCGGAATCGCTCGCCTGCGGGCCAAGATCAAATATCGCCCTGTCGTGTTCGAGCTTATGCCGGAGACGTTCACGCTCCTGCAGTTGCAACGCGCCGTCGAGGCGCTGGCGGGCCGGCCGTTGCACAAGCAGAACTTCCGGCGCCTGATCGATCAGCAGGGCCTCGTCGAGGAGACCGGCGCCATTTCCGCCCAGGCCGCCGGCCGGCCGGCCAAGCTCTACCGCTTCCGCCGCGAAGTCGTGCTCGAACGCGCCTTCGGCGGCACCAAGCTTCCCCTCTCACGCGCCGTCTGACGACCGCTCCTCAGAACTTCCTGCAGATCGATCCTTGACTTTCATAATGCTCAATAACAGCATAATTAATACTCCTATTGAGTATAATGGTGCAGTATGTCCAATTCCGCCTCTTCTGCCGATCACGTGGTCCGGACAACGCCGCTCTACGATCGCGTGAAATCGGTGATCCCTGCGATCGAATGGCCGGCTTTCGCCGAGGATATCGACGTCATCCTGCGGCTGAAGCGCGAGCGCGACACGGTGATCCTGGCGCACAACTACCAGACGCCGGAGATCTTCCATTGCGTCGCCGATATCGTGGGCGACAGCCTGGCGCTCGCCCGCGAAGCCACAAAGACGGACGCCGGGATGATCGTCCTGGCGGGCGTGCACTTCATGGCCGAGACCGCGAAGCTCCTGAATCCGGCCAAGCGCGTGCTGATCCCTGACCTGCGCGCCGGCTGCTCGCTCGCTGAATCGATCACGGCGGCTGATGTTCGCCTGTTGCGCGAGCGCTATCCCGGCGTACCGATCGTCACCTATGTCAACACTTCGGCCGCAGTGAAGGCCGAGAGTGACATCTGCTGCACCTCGGGCAATGCCCGCAAGGTCGTCGAAAGCCTGGGCGTGCCCAAGGTCGTCATGCTGCCCGACGAATACCTTGCCCAGAACGTCGCGCGCGAGACCGGCGTCGAGATCGTGACCTGGGCCGGTCACTGCGAGGTCCATGAGCGTTTCTCCGCCAAGGACGTCCGGCAATTGCGCGCCGGCCATCCGGGCGTGGTCGTGCTTGCCCATCCCGAATGTCCGCCCGACGTTGTGGCCGAAGCCGATTTCGCGGGCTCCACGGCGGCGATGATCGACTATGTCGCCGAACGCCAGCCGCCGCGCGTCGTGCTGATGACCGAATGTTCGATGAGCGACAACGTCGCCGTTCAGCACCCGAACGTCGAGTTCATCCGCCCGTGCAATCTCTGCCCGCACATGAAGCGCATCACGCTGGCGAACATCCGCCGGTCGCTGGAAACGCTGACGCACGAGGTGACTGTCGATCCCACCGTTGCCGCACCCGCGCGGCGTGCCGTCGAGCGCATGCTCGCGATCTGATGGAAAACAAGCGCATCCCCGCCATGGAGTTCGATGATGACCGTCCCCTCTTTGCCCACGCTCATGCTTGAGCCCCTGGTGCGCGCCGCGCTGCTGGAGGATCTCGGCCGCTCCGGCGACATCACCACAGATGCAGTGGTCCCGAGACAGGCGCGGGCCGAGACGGCGCTGGTCGCACGCCAGCCCGGTGTTGCGGCCGGCCTCGACCTTGCCGTCCTCGCCTTCCGCCTGGTCGAGCCCGCGATCGAGATCGAGGTCGAGCGCCCGGACGGGACGCGGCTTCAGCCCGGCGACCGACTCGCCACCATCGAAGGTCCGGCGCGCGGCGTGCTGACGGCCGAGCGCGTGGCGCTCAATTTCCTCGGGCATCTCAGCGGCGTCGCCACTGCGACCGCGACGCTGGTCGAGGCGGTGAAAGGCCACAAGGCCCGCATCTGCTGTACCCGCAAGACCATGCCCGGCCTGCGTGCGGTGCAAAAATATGCAGTGCGCGTCGGCGGTGGCGTCAACCATCGCCTGGGTCTCGACGACGCCGTCCTGATCAAGGACAACCATGTCGTGGCAGCGGGCGGCGTGAAGCCGGCCATCCTCGCCGCGCGCACTGCCATCGGCCATCTGGTGAAGATCGAGGTCGAGGTCGACACGCTGGGCCAGCTCGACGAGGCGCTGACCGTAGGAGTCGATGCCGTGCTGCTCGACAACATGGACCCGCCGACGCTTGCCGAGGCAGTGCGCATGATCGACGGGCGCGCCGTGTCGGAAGCGTCCGGCCGCATCACCCCTGCGTCAGCGCCCGCGATCGCCGCATCTGGCGTCGACCTCATCTCCGCAGGCTGGCTGACCCATAGCGCCAGCGTGCTCGATATCGGCCTCGACTGGCGACACTAGGAACCTGCGTCTATCCTCGCCTCAAAAGAACAAGGAGAGGAAGCGCCATGACAAGCCGCATCATCGACGCCGACGGGCACATCTGCGAACCTGCCGCCGTCTGGAACGAGTATGTCGAGAAGCGCTATCGCGACCGTACGATCCGTGTCGAGCGCGAGAGCGACGGGCGGGACTGGGTCTCGGTCAATGGCGTCATCCGGCACAACCTGCGGCCGGCGGCGGCCTGTGTGCCCTGGGGCATGGACGATCCCAAGAACATCCCGACCTGGGACGACATCCTGCCCGGCTCCTATGACGGCGGAGCGCGGGTGAAGGTCCTGGAGGAGGAAGGCATCGAGCGCAGTCTGCTCTATCCTTCCCTCTATCTGATCCAGGGCGACGTCGAGGACCCGGCTGTCGCCGCCGCCACCTGCTACGGCTACAACGAGTGGATCGCCGATATGTGCCGCGACGGTCGCGGCCGGCTGCATGCCGTCGGCATCGTGCCGCTGCAGGATGCCGACGCCGCGGCGCGAGAGGTCGAGCATATCGCAAAGCTCGGGCTGAAAGGCGCCTGTTTCCGCCCGGAACGTTACAGGGGATTGGCGCTCTACGACGACAAGTTGAAGCCTTTCTGGGAGCGGATCGCGAGCAACAGGCTGTTCGCGGCCGTCCACGGCAGCTTCGGCGCGCTGATGCCGAGCTTCGCGACGGGACGCTACGACAACCTCTTCTTCAGCCACATGATCTGTCATCCCTTCGAACAGATGGCCGCACTGCTCGACATCGTGGCAGGCGGCGTGCTGGAACGTCATCCGCGGCTGCGAGTCGCTTTCCTCGAATCGGGCCTCGGCTGGCTCGAATACTGGATCGACCGGCTCGATGGTCATTTCGAGGCGATGCACCACCATGTGCCGTGGATGAAGCGCCGGCCGAGCGAGCTGTTCCGCGAGCAGTGCTTCATCTCGATCGAATCGGACGAGGCGCACCGCTTGCCGCGACTGAAGGAGCTCGGCCTGGACGGCTGCGTGTTCTGGGGCGCCGACTACCCCCACTACGACTGCACCTATCCGGGTGCTGTCGGCGATCTCGAGGAGCATCTGGCTCCTCTCGACCCCGCACTGGCCGAGAATGTTCGCTGGCGCACGGCAGAGCGTTTTCTCGGGCTCGCCTGATGGTCAGTTGCCGACCGAGCAGGTCTTCTTCATCTCGGTGCAGACGCGCATCACGGCGGCGACCACGCGCGAACTCGTCGGATCCTCGCCGTGTCCGGCGGTACCAGCGATCATGAGCTGCGAGGCCTGATCGCTGAGAGCGATGACATTCAGCGTCGCGGTGCGGTCGCCTTCCGCCACCTGCAAGCGCATGGCGGTGGGATCGACCATCAGGAGCCGCAGTGCCTTGTTGTTGCGTGCGTGATCCAGCGCCACGGCGAACACTTTGTTGGCCGGCGCTTCGAGGATCACGGTGGCGAAGTCGTATCCCGGATGGCCGTTCTGCCCCTGCTCCACCATGTGATGGATGCGCTGCGCCGCCTTGCGTGCGACGAACACCCATTGCGCCTCGGCCGGCGCAAACGGCAGAACCGTCAGCGCGAGACCTGCGGCAACCGACAGGACGGCCGGAAGCCGCGCGAGTCTTGTTTTCATAATGATGTCCCCCCTCGATTTGATCGCGGGAGGATACAGGATTTCTCAGCGGGTGGGGACCGGGCGCTCGCCGGAATAATCGTAGAAGCCGCGCTTGACCTTGCGGCCGACCCAGCCGGCCTCGACGTACTTCACCAGTAGCGGACAGGGCCGATACTTGGAATCGGCCAAACCCTCGTGCAACACCTGCATCACCGACAGACAGGTATCGAGGCCGATGAAGTCGGCAAGTTCGAGCGGACCCATCGGATGGTTGGCGCCGAGCTTCATGCCGGTGTCGATCGCCTCGACGTTGCCCACGCCCTCGTAGAGGGCATAGACCGCCTCGTTGATCATCGGCAGCAGGATGCGGTTGACGATGAAGGCTGGGAAATCCTCGGCGTTGACCGGCTTCTTTTCGAGCTTGATCACCACGTCGCGGACGGTGCGGAAGGTCTCTTCTTCCGTCGCGATGCCGCGGATCAGCTCGACGAGCCCCATCATCGGCACGGGGTTCATGAAGTGCATGCCCATGAACTTGCCCGGCCGGTCGGTCACCGAGGCGAGCCGCGTCACCGAGATCGACGAGGTATTGGTGGCAAGCAGCACGTTCTGCGGCAGGCCGACGCACACCTTCTTGAAGATCTCGCGCTTGACCTCCTCGTTCTCGGTCGCCGCCTCGACGATCAGGTCGCAATCCGCCAGCACCTTGTAGTCGGTGGCGACGGCGATCCGCCGCAAGCCGGAGTCCTTGTCTTCTGGCCGGATCATGCCGCGGCTGATCTGCCGATCCATGTTGCGGCCGATCGCCTCCACTCCGGCGTCGAGATGCGGCTGATCGACATCGACCAGGCGGATATCGTACCCCTTGAGCGCGCATACATGGGCGATGCCGCTGCCCATCTGGCCGGCACCGATGACGCCGATGCGCTTGATCATGACCGATACCCCTGCGGTTACTTCTTCTCGACCGCGGCTGTGAGCTCAGGGACGATCTGGAACAGGTCGCCGACGATGCCGTAGTCCGCCACCTGGAAAATAGGCGCTTCCTCGTCCTTGTTGATAGCGACGATGGTCTTGCTGTCCTTCATGCCTGCAAGATGCTGGATCGCGCCGGAGATGCCGATAGCGATGTAGAGATCCGGCGCCACGACCTTGCCGGTCTGGCCGACCTGGTAGTCGTTCGGCACATAACCGGCATCGACCGCGGCGCGGCTGGCGCCGAGGCCTGCACCCAGCTTGTCGGCGAGCGTCTCGAGCAGCTTGAAGTTCTCGCCGCTCGCGAGCCCGCGGCCGCCGGAGACGACGATCTTGGCCGAGGTGAGCTCGGGCCGCTCGCTCTTGGAGAGCTCGGCGCCGACGTAGGAAGAGAGGCCCTTGGCGCCGTCCCCGCCGATCTGTTCGATCGGAGCGGAGCCGCCGCCGGCCGCCGCCTTGAAGTTGGTCGGACGGATGGTGACAACCTTGATCTTGTCGGCCGTCTGCACTGTCGCCATTGCATTGCCGGCATAGATCGGCCGTACGAAGGTATCGGGCGAGACGACCTGGATCGCCTCGGAGACCTGTCCCACGTCGAGCAGGGCCGCCACGCGCGGCGCCACGTTCTTGCCGACCGAGTCAGCCGCCATGACGATATGGCTGTAGTTCGGCGCGAGCTTCACCACCAGCGGCGCGATGTCTTCGGCCAGCCAGTTGGCGTAGGCCGCATCCTCGGCCTGCAGTACCTTGGCGACACCCTGCAGCGCAGCAGCGGACTTGGCCGCATCGGCACAGTTGCTGCCGGCCACCAGCACCGTCACGTCGGGTCCCATCTGGCCCGCCGCGGTCACCGCGTTGGCAACATTGGCGCGGACCGTTTTGCCGTCATGCGCGGCAACGACGAGAATTGCCATGGTCAGATCACCCCCGCTTCGTTGCGCAGCTTGTCGACCAGTTCGGCCACGGTCTTCACCTTGATGCCGGCCTTGCGCTTGGGCGGCTCCTCGACCTTCAGCGTCTTGAGGCGGGGCGTGATGTCGACGCCCAGCGCCTCCGGCGCCAGCGTCTCGATCGGCTTCTTCTTGGCCTTCATGATGTTGGGCAACGAAGCATAGCGCGGCTCGTTGAGCCGCAGATCGGTGGTGATCACCGCCGGCAGCTTGATCTTGATGTTCTCCAGGCCGCCGTCGACCTCGCGCTTCACCTCGGCGGTGCCGTCGGCGACGTTGAGCTTGTTGGCGAAGGTTCCCTGCGACCATCCGAGCAGCGCCGCCAGCATCTGGCCGGTCTGGTTGGAATCGTCATCGATCGCCTGTTTGCCCACGATCACGAGGCCGGGCTGCTCCTTCTCGACGACCGCCTTCAGGAGCTTGGCGACGGCGAGCGGCTGCAGTTCGGCATCGGTCTGGACCAGCACGCCACGATCGGCACCCATGGCAAGCGCGGTGCGGATGGTCTCCTGGCACTGCGCAGGGCCGGCGGAGAAGGCGATGATCTCGGTCGCGGCCCCCTTCTCCTTCATGCGGATCGCTTCTTCGACGGCGATCTCATCGAACGGGTTCATGGACATCTTGACGTTCGCCGTCTCGACGCCCGTATTGTCGGCCTTGACGCGGATCTTGACATTGTAATCGATGACCCGCTTGACAGCGACCAGCACTTTCATCGCGTTACGCCTATTGGTGAGTTGCGGCCGGACCCTCATCCCGTCCAGCAGAGGGGTTTTCGTGTAGGGGCGTTCAGCCGATCATGTCAAGGCTATGGCGCACCGCACAAAATCGCACGGCGGAAGAAATTAGATCGATCTATCAAAGCGTTAGTTGCCGCCGCGGGCCTGAAGCCGGAATCGACGAGGCGGTGAAAGATCTCTCGTCCGCCGCCCGCGGCTTTGCCTAGCGGCCCTGGCCCGGCACCCACAGGACATCGGCCGCACCGTAGTCGTTCAGTCGACGTGCGAGCACGAACAGATGGTCCGACAACCGATTGATGTACTTGACCGCCTGGGGATTGATGGGCTGTTCCGCCGCAAGTGCAGTCATGCGTCGCTCGGCGCGACGCGCCACGGTGCGCGCGAGATGGAGCCAGGCCGACGCCTCGCTGCCGCCGGGCAGGACAAAGGACGTGAGCGGAGCCAGTTCGGCGTTCATCGCATCGATCTCTCGCTCCAGGCGTTCGGTCTGGCCGGCCGAAACACGCAGTGCCTGCGCCCCCTCCTTGGCCTCGATGGTGCAGAGGTCGGCGCCGAGATCGAAGAGATCGTTCTGGATGCGCTTCAGCATGTCATCGACGTGTGTACGATGGGCATCATTCCTCACCGACCGCTCGACGGCGGTTCGCGCGAGGCCGATCACCGAGTTCGCCTCGTCGACCGTACCGTAGGCCTCGACGCGCGGATCGTGCTTGGCGACACGCTCGCCACGGCCGAGCGAGGTTTCGCCCTTGTCGCCGCCCTTGGTGTAGATACGGGTAAGTTTGACCATCGCTTCAGCTCTTTGTCATCCACCAGCAAAGGATCAGGAGAATCGTCAGGATCTGCAGGCGGACGCGCCACCACATGAGCCTGTTGCTGGCCCGCGCACGGTCGAGGCTCTCGGCCGGTCCGCGTGCCATGCCGACCAGTCCCGCGAACAGCACGCCGAGCGTCGTCAGGCCGGACACGATCACCAGAACGAAGAAAATCTCGTTGGCGAGCTTCATGGATTGCTCCTTCCCGTCGCTCTATCCTCTATTGTGACGGCCGGCGCCAGTGCGCGCCTTGGCCCAGGGGCGCAAATCGCGGGAAGCGCGTTGGCCGGTTGATCGCTGAAACAACGCCTCCGCAGTTTGTTCGGCCGACCACACGGCAGCGTGGACTGTACCGTACTCGACCGGTTCGGTCGCCTCGCCGGCGAAGAAGACCCGCCCGCCCAGTGGACGCGCATGGATCTCGCGATCCTCGGTGGCACTGCCGACCCCTGGATAGGAATAGCCGCCGCGCGACCAGGGATCGCTCAGCCACCGCGGACAGGCAGCCGCCTCCGGCTCGGGGATGCCCTCGCCGAACATCTTGCGCAACGACTCCATTGCCATGCTCGCCATCTCCGCATCGGAGGCCGATCGGTCGAGCCGGGCCGCTGTCGCGCCATTCGAGAAGCTGAGCAGGATCGGCGCGCCGGTTTCCTGGTGATGGCTTACCCAGGTGTTGAACGTGCCACGGCGATCGGGAGCATCGGGCAGTCGTCCGAACCATTTGGGTTGCTCCGGCCAGAAGCGGCGAGGGAAGCGCAAATAGATCTTGCCCAGGATGCCGGCACCGTAGCCGATCCGACCGATCGCCTGCTGCTGATCCGCCGGCGGCAGCGGATCGAGTGTCGGCAGGCCGGCACGCAGCAGACCGAGCGGCACCGTGATCACGGCGCGATCCGCCACGATCTTCTCGCCGCTCTGCAGGACTGCCGTCACGCCCTCCCCGCTCCAGGCGATGCGTTGCACAGGCGTGCCCAGGCGCAGATCGAGGTTGCGCGCGGCATCCTCGATCAACGGCCGGAAGCCGCCCTTGGGCTGCGCGTTGCGCTCGAGCCCCTCGACCGGCCACCATTCCTCGACCGCGATCGCCTCATAGGGCGCGCCCTGGACGCCTTCGCTGCTCTCGACAAAGGTCGCGATGGTGAGCTTGTCGATCTCCGGCAGCCACGATGCCTGCAGCAACGGATCGACGGCCTCCTTCAACGAGACCGAGCGCGGGCCTCTTGCCTGCGCCATGGCCTTGCTCTTCCAGCTCGCCCATTCGATCGCGGCCTTGAACGCCGTCCGGCCCAGGAGCGCCCGTCGCCGCTGCCCGTCACGCGTCGGTGCCGTGGCGCGTTTGTCGATCAGCAGGCGATCGCCTTGCGACTCGACCAGCGCAATTCCCAGCGCCTCGCACCAGAGCGTCAGCGGGTTGCCATCGACCCCATGCACCCACGAGCCACCGAGATCGAGCGGCGCGCCGAGCGAACTGTCGGTCCAGACTCGTCCGCCGAGCCGCGATCGAGCCTCGAACACGGTCACTGCAAAGCCGCTGTCATGCAGCAGCCTTGCCGCCACGAGGCCGGCCATGCCCGCGCCCACCACGACGACGCGCTCGGGCTTGCCCGTCCCCATGGACCACGAGCCCGTCATCCCAGTACCAGTGCCGGCAATTGGGCCATGTCGGTGAAGAGGCAACCGCCCGCGGCGGCCAGAGCATCGCCGTTGGCATAGGGTGCGCCGGCATAGGCCAGTGCTCGCATGCCGGCTGCGCGGGCGGCCTCGACGCCCGGGACCGAGTCCTCGACCACCGTGCACTCCGCCGGCTGCTGTCCCATCGACCGGGCGGCGTGGAGGAAGAGGTCGGGAAAGGGCTTTCCGCGCGGCACCTGGCCGGAGCTGAACACGCGACCGTCGAACAGATCCCACAGGCCGGTGAGGCCGAGCGTGAAGCGCATCTTGTCGATCGAGCCCGAGCTTGCCACGCAGGTCGCAAGGCCCGCTGCCTGCAGCGCGAGGATCGCCTCCCTGACGCCGGCAACCGCCTGAAGCGGCGCATCGCGGAAGCTCTGGTACGTGACAGCCTGCATCTTCTCGACGAAGTCGTCGGGAAGCTTGCGGCCGAGTTCGACCTCGACGATCTCGACGCAGGATTTCAGCGAGCGGCCCATGAGGCGGCGCATCGTTTCCTCGACGTTCCAGTCGAGGCCCTGAGCCTTGAGCGCCCGGGAAAAGCTTGCATTGGCGAGCGGCTCGCTGTCGACCAGCACGCCGTCGCAATCGAAGATCACCAGCAAATTACCGTCGTCCCGCACCAAGCGAAGGACCGTCCATACACGGAACGGCCCGCCCGGGGAACGGGGACTCGTGATCAGGTGGACCGCGAGCCTCTGGTTCGCCGCAGGCGCATGTGAATGCGCCGAATGAGCAGGTTGGAAACTAGCGATCCAGAAGAAGCACCTGCCAATGACCTCAGTAAGGCTTGTCGCCCGCGACCGTCACGCGGTTGCCGCTGCGCGTATGGGGCCAGTAGTCCCACATGGCGCGATGCTGGACGCAGCGATTGTCCCAGAAGGCGATGGAGTTCTCGCGCCAGCGGAAGCGGCACTGGAACAACGGGTTCTCCATGTGCTCGTAGAGATAGCGCAGGATGCCGTCGCTTTCGTCGCGCGGCACGCCCACGAGGTGGCGCGTGAAGCCACGATTGACGTACAGCGCCTTCTTGCCCGTCACCGGATGGGTCCGGATCACCGGATGCTCGGCGTGCGGATATTTGGGCTTGTCGGCAACGCCATAGTTGGCATAGAGGCCGCGATAGACCGGCTCGCCATCGTGCACCGCGGTCATGCCCTCGAGATATGTCTTCATGCGGTCCGACAGCGCATCGTAGGCCGCATACATCGAGGCGAAGAGCGTATCGCCGCCGCGCGGCGGGCACTTCTTGATATAGAGGATGCTGCCCATCGGGGGCTCGACGTCACAGCTCACGTCGGTGTGCCAGCCTTCGCCGTTGGCGCGCGGGCTGTCCTTGTCGGCATGGATGACCATCAGTTCCGGCCGGCCAGGCTCGTGTGGCGCAGCCGGGTGGACGTGGAGGTCGCCGAACAGGCGGCCAAAGGCCACGTGCTGGTCAGGGGTGATGTGCTGGTCTCGGAAGAAGATCACCAGGTTCTCGGCCAGCGCGCGGTGGACCTCGTCCTGCTGCCGGTTGCTGAGCGGCTGGCTGAGATCGATGCCGCCGATCTCCGCGCCAATGATCGGCGTCAGCTTGTCGACCGTGAGGGTTTCGTAGGGTGTCTCCTCGTCCGCCACGTGACGGATCCGAGGGCCGGTTTTGCCGCTCAGCGATCCTTGCATGATGTCCTCCTCCACAAGCCTGATATGGGCACGACGGATGATATTGCCCCAGCGTCCCTTTCCGGGAAGCACGAAGGCCACAAAATCGTCGACTGCCAGGAAATATCGCCGTCCGGGCATGTCTCTTCAGCGATGCGAGGCTACGCCTCCGGCGTTCGCGCCGCCGCCTGCAAGTCGACAGAGTCCGTATTACGGAATAGCCTGTGTCATGGCCGCCATCGTCGAACCGGTACGCAGGAGCCTGGCGATCCTGGAGGCGTTGAGCCGCCGCCCACAGGCCACGATCTCGACGCTGGCCGCGGAGACCGGCCTGCCACGGCCGACCGTCGTGCGCCTGCTGCAGACGCTGGTCGCGGCAGGCTACGTCACCCAGGTCTCGCGGGAATTGGGCTACCGCCTCACCGACCGCGTCCTCGGGCTGGCCGGAGGCATCCGCTTCGTCGACCATTTCGTCGATGTCGCCGCTCCCCACATGCGCCGCTTCACGCGCGAACACGGCTGGCCGCTCTATCTCGGCACCCTCAGCCATCGCGCCATCACCATCCGCTACTCGACCGCGCCGGAAAGCCCGATGTCGTTCGAGCGGACCGCCCTTCAACGCCGCAGCCCCATCCTGTCGAGCGCACTCGGCCGCGCCTGGCTCGCCTTCTGCTCGGCCGACGAACGCCGCACGGCGTTGCGCGACCTCGGCGTCCCCTATGACGCCAAGCTCGTCGCGGCCTTCGCACGCGTCCGGCGCGAGGGGCACGCCTTCACCATCGTGCCGCGCCAGAGCCGTCTGCAGGGCATCGCTGTCGCCATCCTCAAGGACAAGCGCGTGCTGGGCTGCATCTCGATGCGCTTCCTGCGCTCGGCGATGAACGAAGCGGAAGCCGGCGCCCGCTATGGCCCGCCGCTGAAGGCCACGGCCGCCGCCATCGCCTCCGATGCGAGCATCTAGGCCCGCCATTCGTCAGCCTGTCGGAATTCGGCTAGGGTCGACCCAGATGAGGATTGCACGCCTCCTTCTCGCCCTTTGGCCCGCCATGGTCTGGTCGAGCCTTGCATGGGCTGACCCGCCCGCAGATCACTTTCCCGGCGAGACGTGGGAGCATGCCGATCCGGCTCAGTCAGGTTGGTCGATGGAGTTGCTGGCAAAAGCCAAGGCTTGGTCGCAGACCATCGAGTCTTCTGCCGTGATGATCATCCAGCATGGCGCTGTGGTTGCCGAATGGGGAGATACTCAAAAGCGGATGGAACTCGCCTCGGTTCGCAAGAGCCTGCTCAGCGCGCTGATCGGAAACGCCGTGTCGCGCCGGCAGATCTCGCTGTCGACCCCGATCGGCAAGCTTGGCATCGACGACAATGCACCCTCACTCACGGCCGAGGAAAAGACGGCAACCGTCAAGGATCTGCTCGAGGCGCGCTCGGGTATCTATCATGCGGCGCTTTATGAATCGCCAGTCATGGCGGCGAGTCGTCCGGTCCGCGGGAGCCATCCGCCGGGCACGTTCTGGTACTACAACAACTGGGACTTCAATGCGCTCGGTGCCATCTACCTGCACGCGACGGGCTCGTCCGTGTTCGATGCGCTCGACCGTGAGATCGCCAAGCCGATTGGGATGCAGGACTACCGCCCATCGGACGGACAATATTTCACGGGTCCAAATTCAGTCTACCCCGCCTATCCGATCCGCATGAGCGCGCGCGATCTCGCCCGCTTCGCTCTGCTCTACCTGCGTGACGGGCGATGGAAGGGCTGGCAGATCGTTCCGGCAGAGTGGGTGCGTGCAAGCACGCAGCCCTATTCCGTTTCGGATTTTGGCCCAGGCTATGGCTATCTGTGGTGGACGGGTTTCCTCAAGCCGGAGAACCCGATGACCCCGGTTCGTCTTCCCGCTGGCAGTTTCTTTGCCTGGGGCGATGGCGGCCAATATGCCTTCGTCTTGCCGGCCGCGGACATAGTCGTGGTCCATCGCGTCGATCGCGATATTCCCCATTTCCATCCGGTGAACCTGACACAAATGGGTCGGCTGCTTTGGCTCGTTCTGGCGGCGGCCCATCAGCCCGATATCGGACCCGATACCGCGAAAGGCTCCACGCCCCCGCACTGACGCCGCCGGTACGCCGCGAAACGCTGGCGGCCGGCGAGCTGCGCAGCAGGCACGGCCGGTTTCGCCTCTCGACGTGCCATGGCAGCAGTTCCCATTCGCTGGCGTTACAATGGCGCAAGCAATCGACGGAGGATCCGATGAAGCCGCAGGACGTCCTCGCCTACCCTTCGCGCGTACTGGCTGACGATCAGCGCCAGCGCTTCTTCGACGATGGCTTCCTCGTCCTCCCCGACTACGTGCCGCCGGCCTGGCTTGAGCGTCTGCGCGCCGCCATGGCCGAGTTGCTCGACCGCAGCCGCTCGATCACGCAAAGCGACGCCGTCTACGTGCTGGAGGAAGGCCATTCGGCGCGGGATCCGCGCCTGCATCGCGTCAGCAGCCCGCAGGATCAGCATCCGGCGTTCTGGGCGTTCATGACCGATCCGATCATGACCGATCTCGCCGCCGACGTGGTCGGGCCTGATGTGAAGTTCCATCACGCCAAGCTCAACGTGAAGTCGGGCAAGGGCACACAGGGTTTCGGCTGGCATCAGGACATCCCGGCCTGGCCGCACACCGACTTCAGTCCGGTGACGATCGGCATCTATATCGACGGCTGCACGGCCGACCAGGGCCCGCTCACCGTGGCGCGCGGCAGCCACAACGGTCCCCTCTTTTCGATGTATGACGACGCCGGCAATTTTGTCGTGAAGATCCGGTCGAACGATCTCGGCTGGCTCACCGATGACAGAATCGCGAGCATCACAGGCGGCCCCGGCACGACGCTGCTGCTCAACTGCCGGGCCGTGCACGGCTCGGCCCCGAACAAGGCAGCAGCAGCGAGGCCGCTACTGCTGCCGGTTTACAGCTCGGCCGATTCCTTTCCTTACACGCCGAGCCCGATCCCGAGTCCGCACCAGGGCGACGTCGTGCGCGGCAAGCCGGCGCGCTTCGCATGCTTCGACACGCGACCTGTCGAGATGCCCCCCGACTGGCGCTTTGGCTACAAGCCGGTGTGGGCGCACAAGAAGCCCGCCTATTGATCCTCGCTGCGCCGAGTCGCGATCAGATCAGGAACGCGATCGTTGGCTATGGACCAGCAAGCGCCTGCTGTAGATCGTGAATGAGGTCGGCGTCGTCTTCGGGTCCGGCCGAGAGGCGAATACCGAGGCGCAAATGAGGCGAATACCGAGAGGCAAATAGGGTCTTCTCCAACGCCCGGAGAGAGAGAGAGAGAGAGTCGCCTCCGGACGGATTTTCTTTCGGGCACGATTGAAGCGGCCGGATACGATGGCGGAAGCACCCAGGCTGCCTGCGAGGACGTGGACCAGGCCGCCCAACCCGATACCAAAGCTGGAGGCCATGCCTCCGCGACCGCCGTCACGGGTGCGCGACGTAGAAGATGCCCGGACCAAGCATGACCGCGAGCACGAAGGCCGCGGCAAAGTACAGGACGAACTGGGCCGGGCCAGGCGTGGCTAGGGCACGCGATAGAACGGATTGGGCAACTGGAAGGCCTTCTCAGCATGGCCGCCCGCAAGGTCAGAGGGCTGGTCGCCGACATTGGCGACGATCGTGTAACCCTGTTGCTCGATCTGGGCGCGGATCGGCGCCTTGAAGGCGGATGCCGAAGGAAAGTGCGCTCCGTCCGGCACCATGTAGAGCTTCGCGTAGCCGGCATAGCCTGCGGTGACCAGGTTGCGCTCCGTTGCCATCCTCTGGTTTTCGGGACGGCCGGTGATGAAGAAGACGTCCACCTTCGCCGCGATCGCCGCCCGGTACAGCGCCAGCGTCGGTGCAATCGCTTCGTCCACCCCCAGCTGGTCCCACGCGGCCCAGCCGCAGGGTGCATCCGCGGCGAGGTCGCATGGTCCCCCAATCGGTCGTCCGAAATCGTCGCGTTGGATGACCGGCCAGTTCGACAGCGCGGTCTCGTCGATGTCGAGCACCAGCGCCGGCCGGGCAACGGCCGGCGAGCGGCGCGTCAGCCAGCTCTGGGCCTTGGCCGCAACGGCCGTGAGATCGCGATCGTATTGGCCGGAGTTTTTGTAGCTGAGCGCCGCGATCTTCGCGTCGCCCACATTCGCAGGCTGTCGCACGACATCCGAGGATGGCGCCGCGGTACAGGCCGCGAGCCCGAGCGAAAGGCATATGGCCCAAAGACCTGACCGCATCTCTCCCCCTTGATGCCCAGCATATTATCCAAGATGGCAGTTTACCCAAAGATGGCGGTCAACTCCGATATTTCTCGCAGACTACCCGGACAGTGTCGTGATTGCGCAACGCGTCGAGGTAGACCGCGCGGACCTTGTCTCGCCCAACGTCGACCGACGACACCTCGAAGCTTTTCGAACAGGCCGGCCTCAGAGGCCGAACGTCACATAGCCTTCGCGGCTGATCGGCCAGGCCGGGTTCCATGCGATCTCCCAGGCGTGGCCGTCGGGATCGGCAGCGTAGCCGCGAAACCCGCCGTGCGGCGGCGCGTCGGCCGGCAGCAGCAGCGTGCCGCCGAAGGAAACGAGCCGATCGAGTGTCGGCTGCACGTCCTCACGCCTGGCGACGTTGTGCGCCAGGGAGAACGCACCGGGACCGACGGCATGCTGTCGTCGCAAGTCCGCCTCCAGCGCCGAGAGGAGCCAGGTGCCCAGCATCAGTCCATTCATCTGGTAGAAGACGATCTCGGCATTCGCGAACACCGGCTTCCATCCAAAGCCGTCGATATAGAACCGGCGAGAACGCACGAGTTCGTCGACACCAAGCGTGATGACCGAAATCTGCTGCTGCATGTTTGCGCACTCCTGGGGGTTGGCCGGCACGGAATGCGCCGGCGCTGGAGTCGCATCTGTCCGTGTCATCCCGAGCAACGCGCGGGATCTTTCGCGGCCTTGACCAAAGATCCCTCACTTCGTTCTGGATGACACGGCTTCTCCAGCGATCCGTCAAAGGAAGCGACGTCAGCCCTCCAGCGCGTCCTCGAGGGTGCGCAGGCCGGGGCGCTTGGCCGAGACCAGCACCGCCATGTTCCCGGGCTTGTGCTGGTTCTTCCACATCTTGGTGTGCGCCTTCGGGATATCGGCCCAGTCGAACACCTCGCTCATGCAGGGATCGATGCGGCGCTCGACCACGAGCTGGTTGGCCTGGCTTGCCTGCAGCAAATTGGCGAAGTGGCTGCCCTGGATGCGCTTCTGGCGCATCCACACGAAGCGCGCGTCCATGGTGAGGTTGTATCCGGTGGTACCGGCGCAGAACACCACCATGCCGCCGCGCTTCACGATGAAACAGGAGACCGGGAAGGTCTGCTCGCCCGGATGCTCGAACACGAAGTCGACATCGTTGCCCTTGCCGGTATGCTCCCAGATCGCCGCACCGAACTTGCGGCACTTCTTCATGTACTCGGCATAGCCCTTCTGGTCGTCGACGTCGGGCAGCTGGCCCCAGCAGTCGAAGTCGTTGCGGTTGATGACGCCCTTGGCGCCGAGCGACATCACGAAGTCGGTCTTCGAGGCGTCGGAGATCACGCCGATCGCGTTGGCGCCCGCCGTCGCGATGAGCTGCACCGCCATCGAGCCGATGCCGCCTGCGGCGCCCCACACCAGCACGTTGTGGCCCGGCCGCAGGATATGCGGACGGTGGCCGAACAGCATGCGGTAGGCCGTGGCGAGCGTGAGCGTGTAGCAGGCGCTCTCCTCCCAGGTGAGATGCTGCGGCCGCTTCATGAGCTGGCGCGCCTGCACCTTGCAGAACTGGGCGAAGGATCCGTCCGGCGTCTCGTAGCCCCAGATACGCTGGCTCGTGGAGAACATCGGATCGCCGCCGTTGCACTCCTCGTCGTCGCCGTCGTCCTGGTTGCAGTGGATCACGACCTCGTCGCCCACCTTCCAGCGCTTCACCTTGGCGCCGATCGCCCAGACAATGCCCGAGGCATCGGAGCCGGCGATATGGAAGGCCTGCTTGTGCACGTCGAACGGCGAAATCGGGAGGCCAAGGCCAGCCCACACGCCATTGTAGTTCACGCCCGCGGCCATCACGAGCACCAGCACCTCATCCTCGCCGATCGTATGGGTCGGCACGACCTCGAGCTGCATGGACTGCTCGGGCGCCCCGTGGCGCTCGCGCCGGATCACCCAGGCGTACATGTTCTTCGGCACGTGGCCGAGCGGCGGAATCTCACCGATCTCGTAGAGATCCTTCTTCGGCTGGTTGGCCGTCGGATGCGGCCGCTGGGCGAAAGCAACAACGGTCATGGCAAAAGCCTCCTTCTGTGTATCAAGGTTATTGCTGCGCCTGCGAGATTGCAATGCACAAAAATACGAATCAGGATGATCATCCCGTGGCGAAAACAATAAAATTACCCAACCAGCCCCGAATGGACCGTCCCCGTTCGAGGATTGCACTGGCAAATCGGATCGTTATTGTCCGCGGCGTCACAGTTTTTCGGGGGGTACACGCGATGACGATCGGTCCGATCAAGACAGTTTTGGGTGCAACTCTGGTCGGCATCACGCTGGCGCTCGCCGGCAGCCTGCCCGCCGCGGCACAGGGCAACCTGCAGGCCGTACCGCGCGCTGGCGTATCCTTCGCGAATACGGTCACCACGCCGGGCACGATCAAGTCGATCAATCCGGCCACTCGTGCCCTCACCTTCACGACGGCGAACGGCGATTCGGTGGACGCCGCAGTGGCGGATTCTGTCGGCAAGCTCGACCGCTTCCCAAGCGGCTCGACCGTCGACATCACCTACAACGAGATCGTGACCGTCCTGAACCTGCGGCAGAAGGGGCCGGGATCACGGCTGGCGCGCCGGGACGCCACCAAGGAAGACGCCGCCGATGCGGCCGCCGGGCGCTTCACCATGACGGTGGTCGGCGTCGATCTCGCCGCGAACAAGGTCTCGCTGGTCGATAGCGCGGGCGGCGAAATCCATACCTATGCCGCAACCGAGGTTGCAACCCGGGAGATGCTGAAGAAGATCAAGGTCGGCGACGTGGTGATCGGCCTGCGTACGCCCCTGATGGTGACCGCGATCACGCCGGCGAAGTAACGCCACCGTCCGCTCCGCGCGTTTCCGCGCGCCCATGTCGCGCAGAAACGTCGCCTGTCCGATCGCCACGGCCGGGCAGGCCAGAAGGCGTACGCCGCCGCCGATTTTCCGGACAGCAGGCTGGGCCTGCTCAGGATGCGAAACGGCGGCAGCCTGACGCCGCCTACCGGATCACGACGTCTTCCCAGAAGCCGATCCAGTGATCGACCGGCTTCATGCGGGCCTGCGGCGCTTCGTAGGACCAGGCGGCGCGCTTGCTTGCCTTGGCGCCGTCCACGACGTCGTAGAACTGCACGCCGTGCGGACATTTGAGGTCGTTCTCGGTCTTCGGCGTCACCTTCAGGAGATCCATGTGCACCGAGTCACGCGGAAAGTAGATGTAACCATCGACTTCCTGTGTGCGATCGCTTCTGGCGATCTCCTTGCCGTGCCAAATCGCGGTTGTCATCGATCGGGTCCTCGGAAATTGCAGGTCAGTCCCATTGGCGTCGACTGGACGTTTCTCTCGCGTCCAGCGCATGCCATTAGGTGACTTGTCCGCCGTCTCTTTCAACTCCTCGATGACAAAAAGACAGAAAGTGATCGAGGGCGGCAAGGAGCGAATCCCCGCCAGGAGCCACCCATGCCGCCAGCCAGTCGCACCGGCCTTGCCCCCTCCCACCGATGCCCGTCATGCCGGCCTCCCGAGGAAGGTTCCGAGCTTGTCGAACGAGCCCGTCCAGCCGCCGCGGTGAGCGTCGAAGCTCGGCGTATCGACGAACGGACCGTGGATCAGGGTCAGTTCGGTTTTGGCGCCGACCGCCCGCAGTTCGATGCGCACCGTCGTCTCGTGGCCGCGCGGCCGGGAATAGTCGCCATCGGCGTGATGGGCCCAGGTGAAGAGCAGCCGCGTCGGCTTCTCGATCTCGAGATACTTGCCCGAGGAGGCGAAGGCGCGGCCGCTTTCCTGGCGGCCCTTGATGCGCCAGGTGCCGCCGGGGCACACGTCGATCACGCATTCGTCGATGACGACGCCGGGCGGGCACATCCACTGGGTGAATTGCTCCTGCTCCGCCCAGGCGGCGAACACGCGCTCGCGCGGCGCATCGAAGATGCGCACGAGGCGCAGGGTGTTGGCGTCGACGGTATCCATCACGTGCCCCTCCCATCCCTTGGCTGTCAGTATTGATCGTGCCGACGAACCCAGGCCATGGAGAACGGGAGCCCCTCCTCGTCCCGGCCCTTCGAGGTCATGTCGAGCAGGTGATAGGCGCCGTTCAGCATGTCGAGACCGCGCGCAAAGGTCGAATAGGTGCGGTAGATCGCGCCGTCCTCGCCGCGACGGAAGGCGCTGAGGCCCGGCGTCTCCTCGCCGTAGGGCGGGATCGTGGCGTGATTGTACTTCAGCCCCGCTTCACCCGGCTTGAACGATACGCCGTAGTCGAAGTTGAAGTCGCTGCCGAGCGACGACACCCAGCGCAGCGTCCAGCCCATCCGCTTGCGATAGGCTTCGAGCCTGGCGATCGGTGCGCGCGAGACCAGGACGAACGAGGTGTCGCGGTGGGCGAGATGCGTATCGACTCCGTTGAAATTGTCGCTCCAGAAGGAGCAGCTCGGGCAGCCTTCGTTCCAGTCCGGTCCGAACATGAAGTGCTGCACGAGGAGCTGGCTGCGGCCGGCGAACAGGTCGGCGAGCGTCACCCGACCCTCCGGAACCTCGAAGACATAGTCTTTTTCGACGCGCTCCCACGGCAGCGCGCGGCGCTCGCGCGCCAGCTCGTCGCGCTGGCGGGTGAACGCCTTCTCTTTCGCGAGATGGGCCCTGTGCGCCTTCAACCACTCTTCGTGCGTGACGACACGAGGAGTCATGTTGTCCTCCGTGGCTTGCTTGACCGTTTCGTTCGTCCCTTGTCCGGCTTGGGCGCGGTGCGCTTGAGGAAGGCGTCGAGGCGATCGAGCTGCGTCTCCCAGAAGCGACGATAGAACTCGATCCAGTCGGCGGCCGCCCGCAAGCCCTCGCCGCGCAGCGAGCAACGTCGCCATTGCGCTTCGGTCTGGCGCTCGATCAGGCCGGCATCGGTCAGAACGCGCAGATGCCGCGAAACGGCGGGCAGCGACATGTCGAACGGCTCGGCGAGTTCGCCCACCGTGGCGGCCCCGCCGGCGAGGCGCGCCAGGATCGCCCGACGGGTCGGGTCGGCCAGCGCGGCGAAGGTCTGGGAGAGTGTATCCATATTTAACAAGTATGTTAAATACAGATACCTCGTCCGTCAAGCCATTACCTGCCCGGTATTCGACGGAGCGGCGGCTCGGGCGCATCTGTTGGCGGCATCTGCAACGGAGGCTCCCATGATGCGACACGCCCCTCTCGAGGCTCTCTCCGACATCGATACGGCTGGCGACGTCTTCGCGACGGCGGACGGCGAGCGGTTGTTCTATCGGGATGTCGGGACAGGTCGGCCGGTCGTGTTCATCCATGGCTGGACCTTGAGCTCGGAGATCTGGCGCGGGCAGCTCGACTGGCTCGCCGGCCAGGGCCTGCGCGCTGTCGCCTACGACCGACGCGGCCATGGACGGTCGAGCAGGCCCGCCGCAGGTGCCGCAGGTTACGACTATGACAGCCTGGCCAGTGATCTTGCCGCCTTGCTCGACAGCCTCGATCTCGAGGACGTCGTCCTGGTCGGCCATTCGATGGGCGCCGGCGAAGTCGTGCGCTACCTCGCGCGCCACGGCGACGATCGGATCTCGCGCGTGATGCTGGTCGCGCCGACCACACCCTACAACCTCAAGACCGCCGACAATCCCGAGGGGATCGACCGGTCGGTCTATGACGGCATGACGGCAGCGCTACAGGCCGATCTGCGCGGCTTTCTCTCGGCCGGCATGCCGGGATTCCTCGGCAGCAACCCCGAGTGTGCGCTGGTGGACTGGGCGATCTCGATTGCCCTGCAGGCGGCATTGCCGGCGCAGATCGGCTGCATGCGCGCCTTTGCAGAGACCGACCTGCGGGCGGAGACGCGGGCGGTCCGGCTGCCGACGCTGATCGTCTATGGCTCGGCCGATACGCCCAACATCATTGCCAGTTCCCAGCGCAGCCATGCCGCTATCGCAGGCAGTCGGCTCGACGTCTATGACGGCGCGCCACATGGCCTCTTCCTGACGCATCGCGAACGCTTCAATCGCGACCTGCTGGCATTTGCGCGAGGCTGATCTCAGCCCCGCTTCCAGGTCGTGCCCTTGGGGCCATCTTCCAGGATCACGCCCTGAGCCTTGAGTTCGTCGCGGATGCGGTCGGACTCCTTGAAATCCTTTGCCTTGCGCGCCGCCTGGCGCGCCGCGATCGCAACCTCGATCTCGGCATCGCCGGGTCCGGCGGCGCCAACCGGCGTCCATCGGAACCAGTGTTCCGGTTCCTGCTGCAGGAGGCCGAGCGCGTTGGCGCCGGCCAGGAGCGCCGCCGGATCGGAGAGCCGATGCACGGCGCTGATCGCCAGCGGCGTGTTGAGATCGTCCGACAAGGCCTCCTCGACCGATTGCGGCACGGCCTCCGCCGGCTGGACCGACTTCCCGCGCAGGAGCCCGTACCAGCGGTCGAGTGTCGCCCTCGCCTGCTGGAGGCCCTCCTGCGTGAAGTCGAGCGGCTGGCGATAGTGCGCCGTGAGCAGCAGCAGGCGGATCGCCTCGGCCGGATACCGCTCGAGCAGCTCGTGCACGGTGAGGAAGTTGCCGAGCGACTTGCTCATCTTCTCGCCCGAGATGTTGAGGAAGCCGTTGTGCATCCAGTACTTCGCCATGATGGCGTGGCCGAAGGCGCTGCGGCTCTGCGCGATCTCGTTCTCGTGGTGCGGGAAGATGAGGTCGAGGCCACCGCCGTGGATGTCGAAGGTCTCGCCCAGCAGCGCGCCGCTCATGGCCGAGCACTCGATATGCCAGCCGGGCCGGCCGCGGCTCCAGGGACTCGGCCAACCCGCCTGGGTGTCGGCTGACGGCTTCCAGAGGACGAAGTCCGCCGGGTCCTTTTTGTAGGGCGCCACTTCCACGCGCGCCCCGGCGATCAGCTCGTCACGCGGCTTGCGCGAGAGCCGGCCGTAGTCGGGCATGCTGGGCACGCTGAACAGTACATGACCATCCGCGGCATAGGCATGGCCCTTGTCGACGAGCCGCTGGATCAGCTCGATCATCTGGCCGACATACTCGGTCGCGCGCGGCTCGGCGTCCGGGGCGAGCGCTCCCAGGCGCCGCATGTCGCCTTGATAGGCGTCGGCCGTGCGCTTGGTCAGGGCTTCGATCGTCTCGCCGCTTTCGGCGGCCCGGGCCATGATCTTGTCGTCGATATCGGTGATGTTGCGGACATAGGTGACGCGCGGATAGCGCCGCTTCAGGAGCCGGTAGAGCACATCGAAGGCGACGACAGGCCGTGCATTGCCGATATGGACGTAGTCGTAGACCGTCGGGCCGCAGACATAGAGCCGGACATGCGCCGGATCGATGGGCACGAACGGCTCTTTCTCGCGCGACAGCGTGTTGTAGATGACAAGGGACATCGCCCTTACTCCCGATTCACATGCAGACGAGTTCCGACAGCCCGCAGCCGGGCCTCAGACCTCGATACATCGCGCGAACGCGGCCGGGAGAAGAAAAGACGACATGGCGCCTCTTTATACGATGCGTTCGATCTGCGCAAACGACACCGCACAAAAACTCCTTCCCATCCACATGAAGAGGAAGGCGTAGCTAAGCAGCCTCCCCCAGCAACCGCGCCGCCGCCTTGGTGCGACCTATCAGGGGCAGGAGCTTGGCCATCTCGGGGCCGGTCTCGCGGCCGGTGAGCGCCAGGCGCAGCGGATGGAAGAGCGCCCGGCCCTTGCGGCCGCTGGCCACCGAAAGGACGCTGGTCCAGGTTTTCCACGTGCCTTCGCTCCAGGGTTCGCCCGGCAGCGCCTTGGCCGCCTCCTGCAGGAACGCCGCCTCTTCGATCATGGGTTCGATCGGTCCGTGCACGACCTCAGCCCAGGTCTTGACGTCCGCCAGCGTGGCAAGGTTGCCGCGCACCGCCAGCCACAGCGCTTCGCCTACATGCACATCGAGCCGAGCGCGCACCGCGGCGTACGGCAGCGCATGCAGCGTGCGGGCGCTGAGTTGCTTCAGCTCCTCCTCCGAGAAGCGCGCCGCCGCGCGACCGACTCGCGTGAAGTCGACTGTCGCGACCAACGTGTCGAGCGAGACGACCGGCTCGACCGGATCGGCCGTGCCCAATCGCGCCAGCAAGGCATCGATCGCCAGCGCTTCGACACCGCGCTCGCGCAGGTCGGCAACCGAAAGCGATCCGGTGCGCTTGCTGAGGCCGCCGCCCGCCGCATCGACCAGCAGCGGCAGATGGGCGAAAGCCGGCTCTCCGGCATCGAGTGCGCGGAATATCTGAATCTGCGCACCGGTATTGGTGACGTGATCCTCGCCGCGAACCACGTGGGTGATGCCGAGGGCGATGTCGTCCACCACCGAGGTGAAGCTGTAGAGATAGGAGCCGCCCGCACGCACCAACACCGGATCGCTCTGGCTCGCTTCGTCGACATGCTGGGGTCCGCGCACCAGATCGTTCCAGCGCACTTCCTCGGAGGCGAGCTTGAAACGCCAGTGCGGCCGCCTCCCCTCTTCCTCGAGTTTCTGCCGTGCCGCTTCGTCGAGCTTGAGCGCGGCGCGGTCGTAGACAGGCGGTCGGCCTTGCGCCAGCAACCGCTTGCGCTTGAATTCGAGCTCTTCCGGCGTCTCGTAGCAGGGATAGAGCCGAGCCGAAGCGACCAGCCGGTCTCGAGCCTGGTCATAGTGCGACAGCCGATCGGACTGACGCTCCTTCGCGTCCCAAGAGAGGCCCAGCCAGGTGAGATCGCGCTCGATCGCGGCCTCGTATTCGGGTTTGCTGCGCTGCCGATCGGTATCGTCGAGGCGCAGAATGAACCGGCCGCCATGCCGACGGGCATAAAGCCAATTGAACAGTGCGGCGCGGACATTGCCGACATGCAGCAGGCCCGTGGGGCTGGGTGCGAAACGAACGACGGGGCCAGACATGGCCCGACTTGTGGCGGCGGCGGATTGGCGGGTCAAGCGTACTTCGCTAGTGTGGCGTGAAAAGGGAGGAACCATGCGGGTCGGTCATGGTTTCGCCAATTCCGCGCTGACGCTCGGGGCATGTCGGGCTTTGTTGTCGTGGCGATACCGACCGGCGTTCCTGGAACGCCATGATCGAGATGTTCGACGAAACGCTGAAGACGAAACGCTGAAGCAGAACAGGGAGCCTAAAAATGAAACGTCGTCACCTCCTGGCCGCCGGCCTCGGCACGCTCGCCGCGCCGGCTCTTGCGCGCGCCGATGCCAAGTATCCCGAGCGGACAGTCCGACTCGTGATCCCCTTCGCACCCGCCGGCCCGACCGACATCATCGGACGCATGGCCGCCGAAAAGCTCACACCGCTTCTCGGCCAGACGGTGATCGTCGACAATAAAGCAGGTGCCGCGGGGTCGATTGGGGCGATGGAGGTCGTGCGCGCCAAGCCGGACGGCTACACGCTGCTGTTCGCGACCTCGTCCACCCATGCCATCAATCCAACGGCCTTCGCCAAACCGCCCTACGATCCGATCAAGGACTTCACGCCGATCTCCTCGATCTGCGTCAATCCGCTGGTGCTGGTCACGCATCCTTCGATGCCGCCCTCGGTCGATGGCCTGATCGAGCTGATGAAGAAGAACCCCGGCAAATATTCCTACGCGACGTCGGGCATCGGCAGCATCCTTCACCTCGCCAGCGAGTACTTCAAACGCGAGGTCGGCGGCATGGAGGTCGTCCACGTGCCCTATAAGGGCTCGGGACCGGCGATCCAGGATCTGCTGGCCGGCAATGTCGCCTGGATGTTCGAGACCTTCAGCACCACCCTGCAGCAGCATCGCTCCGGCAAGCTGCGCATCCTCGCCTTCGCCCATTCCAGGCGCGCCTCGATCGCACCCGAGATCCCAACCATGAGCGAGGCCGGTGTGAAAGGCTATGAGGCCTATACCTTCAACCTGATCCTGGGCCCGGCCGGCACGCCCGGGAACGTGGTCGACGCGATCGACCAGGCATCGAAAAAAATGATCGCCGATCCGGCCGCCATAAAATTCCTGGAAGATATCGCTGCCGTACCGGCCAGCGACACGTCACCCGAACGCACGGCGAAGTTCATCAAGGACGAACTCGCCAAATGGGCGCCGATCATCCACGCCGCGGGCGTGAAGATCGAGTAGCCGCTTCCTAGTGCAGCGGCGTGGGCGGCGCCTCGCCTGGCGTGGGCACCAGCGGTGCCGGCAGGGGTGGCAGCGCCCCGCCGCCGGGCACGACGTTAGCTGCACCGGGGCCGCTGCCATAGCCTTGGCTTGCACCTTCGCTCGGTGACATCACGTTGCCCGAGGCTTCGGCGCCAGTGCTGCTGATGTAATAGCCGGACACCGGGTTCGAGGTCTGGTAGGCCGCCGTTTTGGCCGGAATATCCACCTCCTGGATGCGCTGGCCGTTCTTGTCGAGACGGTAGCCCTGGGCATCCAGCAACACACCGGCATTATCGACGATCGCACCGTCGGGCGCCTTGCGGTAGGGCGGCGGTGTCGGCTGCTGGACATATTGCGGCTTGGGCGTATTGCAGGCCGCCAGCGACACACCGACTGCTCCCAGGACCATCCAACGAATTGCCGTCATTCTCTTCCCCGCGATCGAGGTCCGCATCTTAACGTCATGCCGCTTTCTTCACTACTTCCTCGCGCAGTTCGCGGCGAAGGATCTTGCCGATATTGTTCTTGGGCAGTTCCGTGCGGAATTCGATGTATTTCGGGCGCTTGTAACCCGTGAATTCCCGGGCACAGAAGGCCGCCAGCATTTCGCGCGTGAGCGCGGGATCGCGTTTCACGACGAACAGCATCACCGCCTCGCCCGACCGGTCATCGGGCACGCCGATCACGGCACATTCGGCCACGCCGGGATGCCCCGAGACGACGGCTTCGATCTCGTTGGGAAAGACCTTGAAGCCCGAGACCACGATCATGTCCTTCTTGCGATCGACGATCTTGACGTATCCGCGTTCGTCCATCACGCCGATATCGCCCGACTTGAAGAAGCCGTCGGCGGTCATGACCTTCGCCGTCTCGTCCGGCCGTTGCCAATAGCCCTGCATCACCTGCGGCCCGCGGATCGCAATCTCGCCGGCCTCACCCAGCGGCAGAACCCGCCCCTGATCGTCCAGGATCTGGATGTCGACGCTCGGCATCGGCAGCCCGATCGTGCCGGTATAGGCCTCCGAGTCGGTGGGATTGCAGGTGACGCCGGCCGAGGTCTCGCTGAGGCCATAGCCTTCGACAATGGGACAACCGGTGACGGCGAGCCACTTCTTCGCCACTGCTTCCTGCACGGCCATGCCGCCGCCATTGGTGATCGCGAGGCCCGAGAAATCGAGCCGCGCGAAGTCGGCACGGTTGGCCAATGCATTGAAGAGCGTGTTCACGCCAGGAAAGATGTTGATGCGATATTTTGCAAGCGTCTTCACCGTACTGCCGAGATCGCGTGGATCGGGAATGAGGATGTTGAGCGCGCCTGTGCGCATGCCCAGGAGCCCGCAGGCGATGAAGGCGAACACGTGATAGAGCGGCAGGGCGCAAACGATCGTGAAGTGTCCGCTGAGGTTCTTGCGCTTGAGGCCGGGCTGCATCCAGGCTTCGGAGGCCAGCAGGTTGGCGACGATCGTGCGATGGAGCAGTGTCGCGCCCTTGGCGATGCCGGTCGTGCCGCCGGTATATTGCAGGACAGCGACATCGTCCGGCCCCAGCTCGGGCTGCACGAAGAGCGCCGCCTTGCCGGTCCTCATCGCCTGCTTGAACTTGACATGGCCGGGAAGCGCATACGCCGGCACCAGCTTGCGGACCGAACGCACGACGAAGTTCACGACCAGGCCTTTGGCGAAACCCAGAAGATCGCCCATCGCGCCCACGATCACGTGTTTGATGGCCGTGTCGCCGGCGGCGAGCGCCGTCTGCAGGGTCGTGGCGAAGTTCTCGAGGACGATCACGGCCTCGGCACCCGAGTCCTTGAGCTGATGGTGAAGCTCGCGCGGAGTGTAGAGCGGATTGACGTTCACCGCGATGAAGCCCGCGCGCAGCACGGCGAAAACGGCAACCGGATACTGCAGCACGTTCGGCATCATGATCGCCACGCGCGCACCCTTCCGAAGCCCACGCCCCTGCAGCCAGGCCGCCAGAACCTTCGACAGTTCGTCGATCTCGCCGAAGGTGAGCGCCGTGCCCATGCAAACATAGGCTTGGGCGTCACGATACTTGGCGAAGCTTTCCTCGATCAGGGAAACGAGACTGGGGTAAACCGACGGATCGATCTCCGCCGGTACGCCCGGCGGATAATTCTTGAGCCAGAACCGATCCATTCTTCTCCTGTCCCTCCTCGCCGCTCTCCTGCTCACTATATAGTATGTTTCGAGCCGAACGCCTCAGGCGTTCCCAGGAGGAAACATGGCCCTTCAGCCTGTGCGTAAGGATGAGAACGCCAATCCCCGTACGATCGACGAGGCCCGGGCGTTCGTGCGCCACGTCGAATCGCTCTTCATGCCCTGGGACCTCGACGCCCTGGCCGACGGCTTCGCTGACGACTGCGTCGTGCGATTCGGCAACGTGCCGGAGTTCCGCGGCCGCCCCGCCGTGCGCGCCTTCTTCGCCGCCCGCAGCGCCAGGCAGAAGAACTATCGGCTGGTCAAGGAATTCCGCAGCCTCATGGGCGACACCATCACCAATATCTGGAACGGCACGTGGGAAGATGCCGAGGCCGGTGTGGCGATGAAAGGCTTCGGCGTCGAGGTCTGGGTGATGAAGGATGGTCGTATCGCCCTCTGGGAGGCCGCCTTCAACGTTACCCGCGCCGACCAGCCGATCACGGTGGCAGACGCGCTGAGGTAATGGGAATCCTTCTTCCCGCTGGCGAGCCGCCAAAAGGAGGGGCGCCGTCATACGGCGACGGTGGGGTCATGGTGATCATCTGAAACTCACGACCCCTCCGCCATCGTAAGACGAGGGCACGGCACCTCCCCTTCGCGGTTCCGCGAAGGGGGGGAGGGAATGGACAAAATCTACTTTCGCTCCACGCTGCGGCGGATCTCGTCGTAGGATTCCTGCATGCGCTCGTGGATGATCTTGAGCGCGTCGGCGCCGGATTTCTGGACCAGCTCGGCGATATCGCGCGTATTCTTGATGGCGGCCTCGAAAGCCTTCTTGGCGAACTCGGCCTGCTTTCCGAAGACCTCCTGCGGCGGACCGGAGGGCGTATAGCTGGCCGCCATCTCCGTCATATCCTTCATCGCCGCCTCGAAGATCTCGCGCTGCTTGTTGGCCACCGCGGTGGCGCCGCTCGTCATCGCCTGCCAGGAACGTCCCATTGCATCGAGATTCTTCTGGTGGTGTTCCATGATCTTGGTCGTATCGAAGGACGGCACCTGGAGCTGCTCGCCAAGTTTCTTGAACATGTCCATGAAGCTCTGAGACGCATCGGTCATGGCGACCTCCCTGTCGATCAGGGGTAAAGCTTCACCCCCTGCTCCAGCGCATGCAAGACCAAACCGGCGAGGCCGCCGATCAGCGCGCCGTTGAAGCGGATATATTGAAGGTCGCGGCCGACCGTCAGCTCGATGCGGCCAATCAGGACGTCGATGTCCCAATCCTTCACCTGGTCGGCAATAAAGCGGCCGACGCCGCTTTTCTGGCTTTGCACGAAGTCGCCCAGCACCTGCACGATGCCCCGGTTGATCTCGGTCCGGATGGCCGGATCGCGGCCGAGCTGGCCGCCGACATCGACCAGCATGGCCTCGAGCTGACGGCGGATCTGCGAATCGGGCGCCGCCGCGTCGCGCTCCAGGAAGGCGCGCAGGCTGTCCCAGGCGCCCTCGGCCAGCGTCACTACCTCGGGTCGGGCGAGCAGATCCTGCTTGAAGGTCTCGGCGCGGATCGCGAAATCGGCCGACGTGCGCAGACGTTCGACGAAGCCGCGCGCGAACTTGTCGAACTCGACCCGCAACGGATGGCCGGGATCGGCCCGCGCCTCCTCGACGAATGCCGTCGTCGAGGCCACGATCTTGCGCAGGAGATAGGCGTCGGCGCGATAGAGATTGAACAGGGCCGGCAGCTCCTGACGGATCTTCTCGCGCAGCGCCTCGAGCGTTTCGGCGTTGGTCAAAAGCCTGTCGAGCGTCCCCAGAAGCTCGTCCAGCAGCCGATGATGCCGGCCCTTCTCGATCACCGCGCCCAAAAGGCCGGCGGCGAGCGGCGCCACCTCGACCCGGCCCAGCTCGGTACGGACGCGCTCACCAAAGAACTGGCGCAGTCCCGACTGGTCGATCGCGGTCAGCGCCTGCGGCAGGAGCCGCAGGACAAACGCCGCCAGCGCGGCGCTACGCTCGCGATCGCTGAGCCATGTCGCGACCTGGGCGGCGAAATCGACCTCTCCCAGCTTCTTCTCGACCGCCTCGCGCGCCAGGAAATTGTTCTCGATGAAGCTGCCGAGATTGTCGGCGATCCGCTGATGGTTGCGCGGGATGATGGCGGTGTGCGGGATCGGGAGCCCCAGCGGCCGGCGAAACAGGGCCACGACGGCATACCAGTCCGCCAACCCGCCCACCGTCGCCGCCGAGGCGAACGCCGCGACGTATCCCCAGAGCCAGTGCGTCCCCTCGAAATGGCGTGCGACGAGAAAAAGCGCCGCCGTTGCCGCCAGCAGGAGCGTGGCGACCAGCTTGACCCGGCCAAGGGCGCGGGCCCGTTCGCTATCGCTGAGCGGCTGGGCGGGGGAGCGGTTCATTGCGTCTCGTATATAGTGCGTCCGACGGCACCTGAACGGGAGGATAACGTGAAAGTCGGTTTCATCGGCGTCGGCAATATGGGCGGCCCCATGTGCCGCAACATCGTAAAGCGCAGCAACCACCAGGTAACAGTGTTCGACCTCAACGCCGCAGCGGTCAAGACCTGCACCGATCTCGGTGCGACGGCGGCCAAGTCAGTATCCGATGTAACCAAGGGTGCCGACGTCGTCATGACATCGCTGCCCATGCCCAGGGACGTCGAGGCCGTGGCGTTGGGCGACGGCGGCATCCTCGCCAACATCAAGCCCGGCCAGACCTATATCGACCTCAGCACCAACGCCCCGTCGATGGTGAAGAAGATCGGCGCCGCCATGGCGGCCAAGGGCATCGCCATGCTCGACGCGCCGGTGAGCGGCGGCACGGTGGGCGCCGAGGCGGCCACCATCGCCATCATGGTGGGCGGCGACAAGAAGGTGTTCGACGATGCCCTGCCGGTGCTGAAGTCCTTCAGCGCCAACGTGATCCATATGGGCGCCCTCGGCACCGGAACGGTGGCCAAGCTGGTGAACAACATGATGGCCTTCTGCAACGCGGCGGCCGCGGCCGAAGGGCTGATGCTGGGGGCGAGTGCCGGGCTCGATCCGGCGAAGCTCGTCCAGGTGATCGCCAACTCGAGCGGCAACTCCAACGTCTTCAAGGCCTTCTCCGAGCGTGCGCTGAGCGGCAAGTTCAGCCCGCCCTCGTTCGCGCTCAACCTCGCCCACAAGGACCTGCATCTGGCGATGGAGCTCGCCGACGAGCTCGACGTGCCGTTGCCGCAGGGTTCGGCGACACACAACCTGCAGCGCATGGCCCGCCATATGGGATTGGGCGGCGACGACAGCTCGTCGATCCTGCGTGTCTACGAAAAGGTGCTGAACCGGACGATCAAGCCGTAGCGCCATTGCTTCGGCAGCGCGACGTTCCGGTCCGGAAAGCCCGCCCCCCGCGGAACCTGGATCACGATCATCTTGTGATCCATGTTCCGGTGGCAGGCGCCGCAGGCCTCGGTGAGGCGTGCATTTGCGGCGTCGAATTGGCCGCCGTTACGCGCCTTGATCTCGGTCTCCACTGCGCCCAAACCCATATCATCATGGTGTCAGGCTGGGTCGCGCCGACGAGGAGCTGCTGCATCGGCTCCTCAAGATCTGGAGCAGGTCGGACACGGCCACGTCAGGGTAACGAGGCCCCTCGATCAGCTCGAAGACCTCGTTCAGCTCGCTCCATTCGCAGGCCGCATACTCCCGATTGCGCATCTGGCCCCAGGTCGAGCTTGATATGCCGTAGTTGCACGAATGCCGGCATGGGATCACCCAATCCGGGCTGGAATACTGCCGACGCCGGCGTCTGCGCGGCGACCTCGCCTCCGGTTCGGCCCGCAAGGGCGACCGCAAAGCGATTGCAAACACGAGATGATCGATCATGCCAGTCCCCCAGCGGCAGGCTGGCATGGCCCATGTCCTATCGCGCGGCATCGATCCAAGGGGCCGGCAATCACTCTCTGGCGATCAAGCCGTAAGCTTCTCCAGGAAGGGCGGCAGCGGGCGGCCTTGGGAGAGAAGATAGCGGCCCATTGCGCCTGCGACCCTGGCGACGGCCGGTCGGGCGCTCATGCGGTCACGCCAGCGCTGCAGCCGGGGGTGCGCTTCCGTCATCGGCGCAGTCATGCGCGCACCGAAGAGCTGCGCCATGTAGAAGGCGATATCGGCATAGGAATAGCTGCCGGCGAGCCAGTCACCCTCGCCGATCAGCAGTTCCATGGCGTCGTAGTAGGCCACCGCACTGCCACGCGCCTCGACGGCAGCCGGATCGTCGGGCGTGGCCTGCAGGCCCATCAGCCGGATGACATGTGGAAAATAGACTTCGTCCGACTTGTGCTCCAGCAGACGCGCCCGAGCTTTCGCCTTCGGATCGATCGGCCACAGGTTCGGCGCGGGCTTCACTGTCTCCAGATACTCGAAAATCTGAGTCGAATCGAAGATCTCGAGATCGCCATCCACCAGCACCGGCACCTGGCGCTTGGGGTTGATGCGCAGGACCTCGGGATGCTTCGGCTGATAGAGCGCCTTCATCTCGAACGGCACCATGACGAGCTCGAACGCGGTGCCTTTCTCGTGCGCGGCGATCTCGGCCTTGGCGCCGAACATGCTGAGCGGACCGGAATAGAGCTTCATGGCGGCAATGCTAACATGGCATGTGCTCACCCGATCGGGCCGCGCGGAGAATATTGATGGCAGGAATGTTCACGTTTCTTGTGGCGTTCGTGGCGCTGTCGGTGAGCGCCTGGGCCCAGGAGGCCGCAGTCTGCGGTGCGCCGAAGCCGCTGGATGACGGCTGGGTGATTGCCGCACCCGCTGCCGTCGGTCTCGATGCAAGCTGTGCAGCCTCGACAAGCTCCTCGATCAGTGGCCGGATCGGAACATCCATGCAATTATTGTCGCCCGTCACGGCAAGCTCGCCATGGAGCGCTATTTTGATGGCAGCGACGAAAGTTGGGGACGGCCGCTCGGTGTCGTGAAATTCGCGCCCGATGTGAAGCACGATGTGAAATCGGTATCCAAGAGCGCGACGTCGCTCCTGATCGGCATTGCCTTGGCCGAGGGCAAGTTCCCCGCCCTCGATTCACCCGTCCTGGACGTATTTCCCGAATATGCCGACCTGGCGACGCCGGAAAAGGAACGCATCACCTTTCGCCACTTGCTGACCATGTCGGCCGGTCTAGCGTGGGACGAGGACCGGCCCTACGCCGATCCGCTGAACGACGAGATGCGGATGCTGGAAGCTCCCGATCCGTTCCGTTACGTGCTCTCCCGTCATCCATCCTCCAGGCGCCGTCTATCACTATAGCGGCGACGCCACATCGCTGCTGGGCGAGGTACTCGTGCGAACGACCGGCCATAGCCTGCAGGACCATGCGCGGGAAAACCGTTCGCGCCGCTCGACATCACCGACTTCGACTGGCCTGGTGTCGGCGCAAGCCGAAAGCTCGGCGCCCATGGCAGCCTGCGGTTGAGGCCGCGCGACATGGCCAAGCTTGGTCAACTGATGCTGACCGATGGGCAGTGGAATGGCCGACACGTGCTGCCCGCCGGCTGGGCCGCGGAGTCGGCCGCACCGCGCATCAACGGTGAGGGCCTGTTTTTCTACGGTTATCAATGGTGGCTCGGCCGCAGCTTCGTAGCCGGTCGCGCGCTCGACTGGATGGCGGCTTTCGGAGTGGGCGCCCAGCGCGTCTACGTCGTGCCGGCCCTCGATCTCGTGTTTGCAATCAACACCGGGCTCTATGCGGGTCCGTTGGGCTACACCATCGCCTCGGCGATCTTCAATCGCGTAGTGCTGCCGGCGGTACAGAACTGACAGCTACATCGTCGCGAACATCGCGATCGCGGCGATGGCCATCATGACGGTGGTGATCCAGCCGAAGATCCGCTGCAGCGGCGTGGCGGTGAACTTGCCCATCTGCCGCCTGCTGGAGGCCACGATCATCATCGCCACCAGGATGGGCACGGTGATCACGCCGTTCACGACGGCGCTCCATACCAGCGCCTTGATCGGATCGAGCGGCGAGGCCTCGACCGCAATGCCGAGCAGGATCGAAACAGCGATCACGGCGTAGAACGCCCGCGCCTCGCCAAGCTTGCGTTCGAGCCCGATCGCCCAGCCGCGCACCTCGCCCATCGCATAGGCGGTCGAGCCCGCGAGGACCGGCACGGCGAGCAGGCCGGTGCCGACGATGCCGAGGCTGAACAGCAGGAAGGCGGCGTTGCCGGCGATCGGACGCAGCGCCTGGGCCGCCTGCTCCGACGTCTGGATGTCGGTATGGCCGCTCGCATGCAGGGTCACGGCCGTCGTCAGGATGATGAAGAAGGCGACCAGGTTCGAGGCCGTCATGCCGACCATCGTCTCCCAGCCGATCCGGGCCAGTTCGCCGTGCGCCTGGTCGGGACGGCGGGTCAGCGGCGCCGCCTGCGGATCGGCCTCCTCCTCCTCGACCTCCTGCGAGCTCTGCCAGAAGAAAAGGTAAGGGCTGATCGTCGTACCGAAGATGGCGACGATCAGCATATAGGATTCGCCGCTCCGATCGAAGCGCGGCAACACCGCCCCGGTTGCGACCGCATGCCAGTCGATATGGACGGTGAAGATCACGCCGACATAGGCGAACAGCGAAAAGGTGAGCCAGCGCAGCACGGCGACATAGCGGTGGTATGGGATGATCACGACCGCGAGCAATGTGCCCAGCGCGAACAGCAGCGTATAGAGATGGCGGCTGCCGCCCACCATCAGATTGACCGCCGCGCCCATCGCCGAGAGATCGGCGCCGATGTTGATGGTGTTGGCAAGAAACAGGAGCGCCACCAGGCCGGTCACCACGGGACGCGGAAGCACCGCCAGCATGTTGGCCGCAAGTCCGCGGCCCGTGACCCGGCCGATGCGCCCGCTCACGGACTGGACGGCGACCATCATCGGCCAGGTGACCACCACGGTCCACAGCAGGCCAACACCCTGCTGCGCTCCGGCCTGCGAATAGGTGGCGATGCCGCTCGGATCGTCATCGGCGGCGCCGGTGACGACGCCGGGACCGAGCCGTCCAGTAAAGCTTTTCAGGGTCACGGCCAACGAGAACGCCGGCCTTGTGATCGAAGTTCCCTCAGATCGCGCGGAACGGCGCGGGCCCATCGTACGCGCCAATGTAGCTCACATGCGTGACGAGGCCGCCGGCTTTCCAGTAGTGCAACGCGATCGCCGGCGGCTCCATCATCATGGAGAGCGGCGCACCGTCCTGCAGATCGAGTGTCGCCTGGTGCGCGGTGCTTGATGCGATCGAGGCCACGGTGCCGGCCCATCTCCGCTGGATCGGCCGATGGACATGGCCGCACATGACGCGTTCGACGTTGCCGTGACGGCCCACGAGACCGGCAAAGGCGACGCCGCCCTCGTTCAGCTTTGCGCGGTCGAAGGCATCGATGCCGCAGTCGAACGGCGGATGATGCAGGAAGATCAATGTCGGCACATCGCGCCGCTCGTCGAGCCGCGCCGAAAGCCAGCCCAGCCGCTCCTCGCACATCGCGCCGTAAGGCTTGCCCGGCACCAGCGTATCGAGTCCGATCAGGCGCAGCGGCCACTCCTCGACCGCGTAGTGGAGGAAGCCCTCCTTCGGCAGATACGCATGATCGGCAAAGGCCGCCCGCAGGGTGTCGCGTGCGTCGTGGTTGCCGGGAATGAGGTAGACCGGCATGGGAAGCGGTGCGAGCAGGCGGCGCAGGCGCGCATATTCCTCGGCCTTGCCGCTATCGACCAGATCGCCGGTCGCGATCACGATGTCCGGCCGCACGTCGAGGCCGAGGATGTGCGCCACGGCGCGCTCGAGATAGCCCGCCGTGTCGATGCGCCTGTAGAGCAGCGTGCCTTCGGCGGTCAGATGCATGTCGGAGATCTGTGCGATCAACATCGCCTACCCTCCGAATCCGTTGACGATCGGATAGCGCCGATCCCGGCTGATGATGCGCGAGGTGATCTTCACGCCCGGCGGCGCCTGCCGGCGCTTGTATTCGGCATTCTCCAGCAGCCGCCAGATCCGATCCACCGTCGCGCGATCGTAGCCTTCGCCCGCCAGCTCCTCGGCTGACAGGTCGCGTTCGATCAGGCCGCGCAGGATGGCGTCGAGCACGGGATAGGGCGGCAGCGAATCGGAATCCTTCTGGTCCGGTTTCAGCTCGGCCGAGGGCGGCTTAGTGAGGATGCGCTCGGGGATCACGCGGCCCTTGCGGCCCAGCGCCCCGTCGGGCAGATGCCGGTTGCGCCAGGCGCAGAGCTCGAACACCGTGGTCTTGTAGACATCCTTCAGGACGTTGTAGCCGCCGCACATGTCGCCGTAGAGCGTGGCATAGCCCACCGCCATCTCCGACTTGTTACCGGTCGTCACCACCATGCCGCCGAGCTTGTTCGATACGGCCATCAGCGTGACGCCGCGCGCGCGGCTCTGGATGTTCTCCTCGGTCGCATCGGGCGCGCGATTGCCGAACAAGGGCAGCAGCATCTTCCGGAACGCGTCCATCGCGGGCTCGATGCTCACGATCTCGTACTTCACGCCGATCGCCTCGGCGCAGGCCTTGGCATCCTCCAGCGACTCGCGACTGGTGTAGGGCGACGGCATCATCAGCGTGTGCACGCGCTCCGGTCCCAGAGCGTCCGCCGCGACTGCGGCCGTCAGCGCGGAATCGACGCCGCCCGACAGTCCGATCACCACGGATGGAAAGCCGGTCTTGTTCACATAGTCGCGCAGACCCAGCATCATCGCCTGATAGATCGATTCCAGTTCCCCGAGCTCGGGCGCGATCGTCGCCGGCAGGCATTCCCAGCCCCCACTCGTTCCCGATACGCCGCCGCGGCGGAATTCGACGGTCGCGACTTCCTCCTTGAAGGAGGCGAGCTTGGCCTTGAGCTGGCGGTCGGCGCCGATCACGAACGAGCTGCCGTCGTAGACCACCTCATCCTGGCCGCCCACCTGGTTGACGTAAGCGAACGGCAGACCGCTTTCGATCACGCGCTTCACGCCGTGCTGCACACGCACGTCCGTCTTGCCCACCTCGTAGGGCGAACCGTTGGGCACCAGCAGGATCTCGCCGCCGGTTTCGGAGATGCATTCGACGACATCGGGCGTCCACACGTCCTCGCAGATCGGCACGCCGATGCGAACGCCGTTGAACACCAGCGGGCCCGGCATCGGACCGGGCGAGAAGACACGCTTGTCGTCGAACACGCCGTAGTTCGGCAGGTCGACCTTGAAGCGCTTGCCGACGACCTCGCCTTTGTCGAGGGCGATGATGGCGTTGTAGAGCTGGTCGTCCTCGCGCCAGGGTGTGGTCACGAACAGGGCCGGCCCACCGTCCCGGGTGTCGGCACGCAGCGCCTCGACCGCCTCGCGGCACTGGCGCTGGAAGGCGGGTTTCAGCACCAGGTCCTCGGGGAAATAGCCCGCGATCACCAGCTCCGACGTCACCATCAGGTCGGCGCCCTGCTCCTTCGCCTTGGCACGCGCCGCCCGGACCTTGGCAAGGTTGCCGGAAACGTCGCCGACCTTGGGATCGAGCTGTGCGAGCGCGACCTTGAGGCTGTCAGCCATGGTCAGGCCTTGGCGGCCACCGCCTCGATCTCGACCAGCATGGCGGGATCGGCGAGGCCGGCCACGACCAGCAGGGTCGACGCAGGATAGGGCGGCTCGGGGATGAACTGGTCGCGCACCTCGCGATTGGGCACGACGAACCGACTGTCGGTGAGGAAGGTCGTGACCTTGACGATATCCTTGTAGGTCATGCCGGCGCTCTTCAGCACCTCGCCGACATTCTTCCAGGCCTGCGCCGCCTGGCCCGCGAAGGTGGGCTGCAGCTTGCCGCCGGGATCGACGCCGACCTGTCCGGAAACGTAGAACAGCCGCGCGCCGGCGGGCACCTCGCCGCCGAGGCTGTACTTGCCGGAAAGGGAAACGCTTGAAGGATTGTGGAACTTGATGGCCATGAAGCTCTCTCCCATCTATATCCAGGACTGCCGCATACAAGGATATGTCATCCCGAACGAGGTGAGGGATCTTTCAGCAACATCGCCAAAGGTCCTTCGCTTCAGCGCGCGGGTTAACGCACGCGACTCAGGATGACACAGTTCCGGTATCGACAACCCTCTATCTATCCGACAAGGAACCCGTTGGAACAGCATGACGTCAAGCATCAAGACGGTACACATCGTAGGCGGCGGGCTGGCGGGCAGCGAGGCGGCCTGGCAGCTCGCGTCCGCGGGCGTGCCCGTGGCGCTGCACGAGATGCGACCGGCGCGCGGGACGGATGCGCACCAGACCGATTCGCTGGCCGAGCTGGTCTGCTCCAACTCCTTCCGCTCGGATGACGCCGAGAACAACGCCGTCGGCCTGCTGCACGAGGAGATGCGGCGCGCGGGCTCGCTGATCATGCGCGCCGCCGATGCGCACAAGCTGCCGGCCGGCGGCGCGCTGGCGGTCGATCGCCACGGCTTCTCGGCCGCCGTGCAAGAGGCATTGCTCGCCCATCCGCTGGTCGAGCTGCACCGCGAGGAAGTCGCCGGCCTGCCGCCGGAGGACTGGGACAGCGTGATCGTCGCCACCGGCCCCCTCACCTCGCCGGCGCTCGCCGAGGCGATCGGCAGGCTCACCGGCGAAAGCGCGCTCGCCTTCTTCGACGCCATCGCCCCCATCGTGCACCATGACTCGATCGACCGGTCGATCGCCTGGAAGCAGTCGCGCTACGACAAGGGCGGCCCGGCCGGCGATGGCGCCGACTATCTCAACTGCCCGCTGAACAAGGACGAATACGAAGCCTTCGTCGCCGGCCTGCTGGCGGGCGAGAAGACCGAGTTCAAGGAGTGGGAGACCAGCACGCCCTACTTCGACGGTTGCCTGCCGATCGAGGTGATGGCCGCGCGCGGGCCGGACACCTTGCGCTGGGGGCCGATGAAGCCCGTCGGTCTGCGCGATCCGCGCACCGGGCGGCGACCGTGGGCGGTGGTGCAGCTTCGCCAGGACAATGCGCTCGGCACGCTGTGGAACATCGTGGGCTTCCAGACCAAGCTCAAGCACGGCGAGCAGACGCGTCTCTTCCGCACCATCCCCGGCCTGCAACGGGCCGAGTTCGCGCGGCTGGGCGGGCTGCATCGCAACACCTTCCTCAACAGCCCGCGGCTGCTCGACCCGACGCTGCGGCTGAAGGCGATGCCGCGGCTGCGTTTCGCCGGCCAGATCACGGGCTGCGAGGGCTATGTCGAGAGCGCGGCCGTCGGCCTGATGACCGGCCGCTTCGCTGCCGCCGAGCGGCTGGGCGCCAGACCAACGGTGCCGCCCGCGACGACGGCGATGGGCGCACTTCTGGGCCACATCACCGGCGGCGCCGACGCCACCACCTTCCAACCGATGAATGTCAATTTCGGCCTGTTCCCGCCCCTCCCTTCCGCCGAAGGGGGCAATGTCCGCGGCAAGGAACGCAAACAGCTTCTCGCCCGACGCGCCCTCAGCGATTTCGACCGCTGGCTCGCCCCTGCGCCCCTCGCGGCGGAGTAGCGAGCCGCCCCCGCTCCTGGCAAATCGCTTGCCCGAAAGACAGTCGTCCTCCCCCTCGCAGGGGCGAGGACCATGAGGAAGAGCTCTCCCTTCTTTCTCCTCCCGCCGATCGGCGGCGGGGCTGGGAGTTAGGGGTGACGTACGGCCCTTGTCCACGAGCACCGCGCTGTGCATCGTGTCGCCCAAACAGATTGATGGAGACAACCGATGCCCGACGCCACCCCGACCACCGGCCTGGAACTGCGCTCGCTGATCAGGAAGAACGGCGAACTGGAACTTTCACTGGCGAAAGTCCCGGTGCCCGAACCCGCCGACGACCAGGTCGTGGTGAAGGTGGAGGCGACGCCCATCAACCCCTCGGACCTCGGCCTGCTCGTGGGACCGGCCGACATGACGCGCGCGACGGTGTCGGGCAGCGGCGACTCAATCGTGGTGAAGGCGAAAGTGTCCGAAGCCTCCCTGCCCTTCCTCGCCGCGCGGCTCGACAAGGCGATGCCGGTCGGCAATGAAGGCGCGGGCACCGTGATCAAGGCCGGCGCATCCGACGAAGCACAGGCGCTCAAGGGCAAGACCGTGTCGATGATCGGCGGCGGCATGTACACGCAATACCGCCTCATCAAGGCGCGCGACTGCCAGGCGCTGCCGTCGGGCACGACGGCGGCCGAAGGCGCCTCGTGGTTCGTGAACCCGCTCACCGCGCTCGGCATGACCGAGACCATGAAGCGCGAGGGCCACAAAGCACTGGTGCACACCGCCGCCGCCTCGAACCTCGGCCAGATGCTGAACCGGATCTGCCTCGAGGATGGCATCGGGCTGGTGAACATCGTGCGCAATCCGGCGCAGGTCAAGATCCTGAAAGACGCCGGCGCCCGGCACGTCTGCGACTCGACCGCCGCGAGCTTCACCGGCGACCTCACGCAGGCGCTGGTCGAAACAGGCGCCACCATCGCCTTCGACGCGATCGGCGGCGGCCGGCTCGCGAGCCAGATCCTCACCTGCATGGAAGTCGCGCTCAACAAGACGGCCAAGGAATACAGCCGCTACGGTTCGAGCACGCACAAGCAGGTCTACATCTATGGCAGCCTCGATACCGGCCCGGTCGAGCTGGTGCGCAACTACGGCATGGCCTGGGGCGTCGGTGGCTGGCTGCTCACGCCGTTCCTGCAGAAGATCGGCCGCGCCGACCAGCAACGCCTGCGCGAACGCGTCGCCCGCTCGTTGAAGACCACCTTCGCCAGCCACTACACCAAGACGATCTCGCTGCCTGAGGCGCTCGATCCCAAGAACATCGCCATCTACAACAAGCGCGCGACGGGGGAGAAGTTTCTGATCAATCCGAATAAGATGGGCTGAAGTCGCGACGGCGGGTGATTGCCAAGCGAAACAACCGTCCAAATCCCTCTCCGCCTAAACTTGGCGCTCGTTATAGCGAGCGGCTCGGGCCCAGACACACGATCTCCCGTGTCGTTGGCGCCCCTCCGCGAACTCGCTTACTTGGAAATGATGAACGTCACGCGGCGATTGCGCTGACGTCCCTCGGGATCGTCTGAGCCATCCGGCTTTCGGTTTGGCGCGACGGGATTGCGCGCACCGAAACCAACGATCGTGAATCGCATATTCGCCAAGCCTTCATTCGACCCGAGCCAGGTTTTCACCGCAATGGCGCGGCGTTCAGACAGACGTTGATTGTAGCTCTCACTGCCAAGCGCATCCGTGTAACCCTGGATGGTGACTGGACCGTGCGCCCGTTCGCGCAGCAATTGAGCCACCTCGTGTAGCGCGCTTTGGGCAGAGGAACGGATATCGGCCTTGTCGAAGTCGAACAGAATGTCGGCCGGCAAGGTCACCTCGATAGTGGTGGCAGTCTCGGTCTGCACTGGTCCAGACGGGAAGCTGACGGTGCCAGTCGGGAAGGTGACCGGATCCGACCCGAACGAGATCGTATCGACCGGGTATGGTGCGGCGTGCGCGGCCGCCGCGACCAACACGGCGCAGATGGAAATCGAAGCGGTCGGGAAAATGCGCCGTTGTGGCATGCGGCGCTACTCGGCCAACGGGACGCCGGAGACCAAGTCGAGGTTCTCGTAGAACTGCACGGCCAACACCTTGGTTGCCTCTGGTGGTGCTGCGAACGTCGCCCAGCAGTTCACCTGTCCGCCAGGGGGCGTGTTGCAACTGGAGGACATCAGCCCGGCGCGGTATGACCGCCGGCCGGCTAGATCGACGAGATGAATGTTGCCCACAACCACCGAGAAGTCGCGATCACCTTTATTGGTGAGAGCGAAGCGGAGGGTTGCCGTCCCACCTTCCGTGCGCTTTAGCGACAGGATGTCGACACGGACCTTACCGTCATGAGTGGCGGTGGATGCGATCGGTTTGTCCTGAGCCCGCGCGGACGACAGCGGGAACGGCAGTGCCAGGATAGCCACGAGATAGACAGCGAGTTTGCGCAACCATGATGCAGCAATCATGCGTTTCCCCTGCTGGCGATGGAAACCTATCTTGGTCGCAGTATCACCACTCGCGACGAGTTGCCAGTGATGGCTCGGCTCGGTCGATCTCACGGATAATTCTGGTTCCAGTTCGGATCGAAGCTCGGGTTGAGCGGCGGGTCTGAGGCGAGCAGGCCCTTGCCGGGGATGTAGTTCACTTCGAGGCGGATGCCGTCGGGGTCCTCGAAGACGATGAAGTAGTAGCCGGGCGCCCACGTGCCCTCCATCGGGCCGCGATCGATATTGGCGCCCATGGCGCGCAGCTTCTCGGCGATCCTGTCGACATCCTCGCGCGTGCGGGCACGCAGGCAGAGATGATGCAGGCCGACCCGGTTCTGCACGAAGCGCGCGCCCGCATGCTCGTCGGCGCAGCGCTGGATGCCGACGGCGGTGCGGCCGCCCACGTGATAGAGGAAGTTGTTGCCGTCATAGACCTTCTTCAGGCCAAGGAAAGGCAGCAGCTCGGCATAGAAGGCGCGCGCCTTCTCCCAGTCGCTGACCGTCAGGATGACGTGCGCCATGCCGTTCACTTCGATCATGCCGTTCTCTCCCTTTGTGCCGTCTCCTGTCGTCCCGAGCGTAACGTCTACCCGGGGACAGTCGAAGGAAAGGACCTGTTCCGTCCCTATACGCGGTATCCTATTACCTCACGAAGAGGAGTGGTGAGAAAGTGAGAAAAAGGGCCTCGAATGCCGATGCCATCGGCATCGAAGGCTTCTCACCGATGTGAGAAATTTTGAGAAAGCGGGCTAGATCACCGCCGCGTCATGGCCGTAGAGCCAGCCGATATTGGCGATCGAGCGGTCGCCCGAGGTGGCCAGAGCCTCGTCGCGGGCACGCTGCGCCTCGCCGTCGGGCAGATGGAAGCGCGTGCGGTTGGCCGCACTCGCCTGCTGCAGCCTGGTCGCGCGCGGCTTGCGCACCGCCTCGTAGCGCGCTAACGCGCCCTCGATGTCACCGGGCATCGCTGTGAGGAGCGATGCGAGCGCGGCGCCATCCTCGATCGATTGCGCGGCGCCCTGCGCCATCATGGGCAGCATGGGATGGCAGGCGTCGCCCAATAGCGTGACGCGGCCGTCGCTCCAGTGCGGCAGCTCCGCGCGGTCGTGCAGCGCCCAGACGAAGGTCTCGGGAAAGGCGCCGATCAGGCCGCGCACGGTCGGATGCCAGCCCTCGTAGCGCGCCAGCACATCGGCCACCTCGCCCTTGTCGGTCCAGGACTCCTGGGTCCAGTCGCCGTGCTCGACGACGCAGACCACGTTCATCATCCGCCCGCCCGCGACCCAGTAGTGGACGACATGGCCGTCCGGTCCCATCCAGTTGTGCGAGGCGATCTCGATGTCGAGATGCCTTATGCGCTCGGCCGGCACCAGCCCGCGCCAGGCGACGCAACCGGTGAAGCGTGGCTTCTCCAGGCCGAACACGAGCGAACGCACGCGCGAATGAATGCCGTCGGCGCCGACCAGGAGATCGGCCTCTGTAGTCCCGCCGTTCTCGAAGTGCGCCGTCACGCGCCCGCTCTTCTGCTCGAGGTCGACGAGCTTGTGGCCGACATGCAGGCGCTCCGGCGGCAGGGCGTCGGCCAGAAGGGTCGCAAGATCGGCGCGGTGGAAGTGATAGTACGGCGCGCCGAAGGTCGCCTCGACCTCGGCGCCGACCTGCGCGCGCTGCAGCGTGCGGCCGTCGTCCCAGCGGCGCTGATGCACGGCGAGCGGCCGCACCCCGACCGCGTCCATCGCGGGCTTCAGCCCGAGCCGATGCAGCAGCCGCGAGGCATTGGGGCTGATCTGGATGCCGGCGCCGATCTCGGTGATGCGCGGCGCCTGCTCGTAGACATGGACGTCGAGCCCGGCTTTCAGGAGCTGCAGCGCGGCCGACAGACCGCCGATCCCGCCGCCGACGATGGCGATTCTCATGGTTCATGCTCTCCTGGACCGCGGGACCCTGCCCCGGGCGTCGTCGAGGGGGCCGGCTCGCTCCAGACGCATGTGATGCACCGAGTGAGCGGGCTGGAAGCCCGCGGTCCACATGAGCGCCGCTGGAACGGCGCGCACCGATGATTGGTCATCCCAGCTCCCCGTTCAGGATCCGGCGCCACACCGCGGCGCCATCGGGGCAGGCATTGCCGCGCCAGGCGACATGGGTGTCGGGGCGCACGAGCACGAGCTTCGCTTCGTAGATCGGCGCGACCGCGGGATCGTCGACGATCACCGTCTCGAGCGGCGCGGGCGCTGCGTCGATCAGCGACGATGGATCGGCGTCGCCGAAGCGCAGCAGGGTGAACCAGGGGCCGAGCCTGTCATAGAGCGCCGACCCGTCATGCAGGAAGGTGCTGGGCAGGCGCGCGCCCGGCGCGGTCGTGGGCTCGTAGACCAGCGGATCACCCTCGACGCCGTCGTAGCGATAGCCGAACTCGATGCCCCAGCTTTCGTTCTCGGCGTTGCCCAGCGCCGCGATGCCGCGCGCCAGCGCGTCGGGATCGCGCTCCTTTTGATAAAGCTCGGCGATCTTGATCCGCACGTCGGTGTGCCGGCCCGAAGCGGCGCGATTGCGCAGGCCCACCGGCCGGCGCTCGCGCTCGTAGGATGCGAGCAGGGCCGGCGACGCCACGCCCCTCACGGTCGCTGCGAGCTTCCAGCCGAGATCGATCGCATCGCCGATGCCGGTGTTCATGCCGTAGCCGCCGGTCGGGATGTATTGATGCGCTGCATCGCCCGCGAGGAACACGCGACCCTGCCCGTAGCGATCGGCCAGCAGCAGGTGCGTGAACCAGGGATTGGCGACCAGGATCTTGCGCGGGAAGGTGCGGCCAGCCCAGGCATCGAGGATGGGATTGGGATCGATCCCGTCGGACTCGCCACCCGGCGGCGGCCGCGTCTGCAGCGTCCAGGTATCCTTGTCGTCCTGCGCGATCAGCGTGCCCTTGTCGGTCTGGTAGTGCCAGGCGACGCCGAAGGCCTGCAAAAGCTCGCGCGCGTCGGACTGGAAATGGATCATGTAGCGGTGTGCGACCGCGGCGCGTCCGTCGAGCGCGATGCCCAGCCGCTCGCGCACGACGCTCGAGCCACCGTCGCAACCCGCCAGGTAGTCGCAGCGCACCTGTTCGACGATGCCGGTCTTGCTGTCGCGCAGCGTTGCCGTGACGCCCTCGCCGTCCTGCACGAAATCTTCGAAGGCCACGCCCCAGCGCGCCTCCACGAACGGATGGTTGACGACGGCATTCTGCAGCACCGGCTCGATGATCACCTGGCTCACGCGCATGGCAGGTTCGCGTGGCTGGGTGCCGTCGTTGCGGTTGCGGATCTCGGCACGCTTCTCGGCCACCGAGGGATAGCGAAAGCGGTGCAGTTCGCGGCCTCCCTTGTCCCGGGCAAGGGAGGTGATCCACGAGATGTCGAAGCAGTTCTCCTCCGGCACGGCGACGGCGCGCAGCTTGTCGGCCAGGCCCAGCCGCCGGAACAGCTCCATCGAGCGGCCGTTGGTGATGTCCATCTTGGGATGTCGCGTGGTCGTGGGATTGCGTTCGGCCAGGAGGCAGTGCACGCCAAACGACGCCAGCGTGCGCGCGAGGGTCATTCCAACAGGGCCGCCACCGGCGATCAGGACAGGGACGTGCTTCACGGTGCGCTATAGTAGCAAATGCCCAACGCCGCCCAAGCTCATCAACGCAAGATCGTGGTCGTCGGCGGGACGTCGGCCATCGCCGAGCAATGCTGCCGGCTTTGGGTCGGCGAAGCGCCGACCGACCTGATCCTGGTGGTCCGTGACCTCGGCAAGGGCGAAAGCATCGCGGCCGACCTTCGGGTGCGAAGCCCGGAAGCGGCGGTTACCGTCCTGCAAGTCGATTTCCTCGACCCGACCGCCATCGGCGCATGCATCGACGCGGTCACGGCGGCCGGCCCGGTCGACATCGCCCTGATCGCGCACGGCTGGCTGGCCAACCAGCAGGCCTGCCAGACCGATCTCGCCTTCTGTCGCGATGTCATCGAAGTCAATGCCGTCTCGCCAGCGCTGTTCGCCGAGGCCTTCGCCCGGCACTTCGCCGCGACCGGGCGTGGCACGCTGGGCCTCATCGGCTCGGTCGCGGGCGATCGGGCGCGCAAGGCCAACTACACCTATGGCGCCACCAAGGGCTTCCTGGCGCGCTATGCCGAGGGCATGGCGCATCGCTTTGCCGGCAGCGAGGTGAAGATCGTCCTGATCAAGCCCGGCCCCACCGATTCGCCCATGACCACGGCGCGCAAGGCCAGGGGCCTGCGCGTGGCGAGGGCCGAGAGTGTCGCGCGTACCGTCGTGGAGGGCATGAGGCGCGGCCGGCCCGTCGTCTACGCTCCGCCGATCTGGCGGGCGATCATGCTGGCCGCGCGCCACCTCCCGCGCTTCCTCTTCCATCGGCTGTCGATCTAGCAGGCTGTTGAGAAAGTCGGGAATTACGACGTGATGCGCGGCAATCGGGTCGAGATCGGCGCAATCTTGACTCCAACGGGCGGTCTCGGCGCTGCCTTTGAATCGATATTGCCTGGACGCATGGCTCCAAACCCCTCGACGGCCTGCTAGGCCCGCTTCGCGAGCGCTTCCTTCTCCGCCATCTTGGCCTTGAGCTGCTCGGGCGTGAGGCGAACGATGTGCTCGTTCTGGTGGCTGTAGATGTCGTATTTCCCGACATCGAGATCCTCGAGCACGATCTCGCGGTTGAGCACCTTCTGCTTCCAGGCGACGTGCTCCGCCTCGGCGGCATGGAATTCGGGCATCACTTCCTTCGCGAAGAGCTCCAGCGACTCGCAGATATCCTTGTGGCTGGTCTTGCCCGCCTGGTTCAGCAGGATCACCTGGTCGACCCGGCTCTGCCGGAACTGGCGCAGCTTCCTCGCGATGGTCGCCGGCGAGCCGATCAGGCCGGACTCCAGTGCCTTCTTCTCCTCCGGGCCGCCCCTCCAGCTCTGGTACTCCTTCCAGAGGTCCGACGTGCCCGGCGCATCGACTCCTTTGCGGCCATAGTAGGAGAGCGCAAATATGAAGAACGTCCAGCCGGCCGCCTTGGCCTCGGCCTCCTCGTCGGTTGGCGCGCACATGAAGCCCGACACCATCGCGACATTGGGATTGCTGGGATAATCGGTGAGCTTTCGCGAATTGTTCAGGAGATTGTTGTAGTACTTGTGCACCCAGGCGCGCGCCGCCTCGGGCGTGACGAAGGTGAAGCCCAGCGCGCCCATGCCCCACTCGCCCGCCTTGCCGATGGTCTGGATGTTGGAGCAGGCGACCCAGAGCGGCGGATGCGGTTTCTGGAAGGGCTTGGGGATCACGTTGCGCGCGTCGAAGTCGTAGTACTGGCCGTGGAACTCCCAGCTCTCCTTCGTGAACATCGGGACGATGGCCTTCACGGCCTCCTCCCAGCGGTCGCGCTTGTCGCGCACCTTGATGTTGAACGGATGGAGCTCGGCCGGCCCCGCCGCCTCCCCCATGCCGAGGTCGACGCGCCCCCCGGACAGCAGGTCGAGCGTGGCGACCTTCTCGGCGACGCGATGCGGCTGGTTGGTGGTGAGCTGGATCACGCCATGGCCCAGCCGGATGCGTTTCGTCCTCTGGCTCGCCGCGCCCAGAAACACCTCGGGTGCGGAGGAATGGGAATATTCCTCGAGGAAGTGGTGTTCGACCTCCCACGCATAGTCGTAGCCCAACCGGTCGGCGAGCTCGATCTGGGTCAGCGAGTCCTGCAGGAGTTGGTACTCGCTTTGCGGCCCCCACGGCCGCGGCAACTGATGTTCGTAGAAGATGCCGAATTTCATGACCTTTCCTCCGGCGGGAAAGGTCCCCCGCTGCGCCTATGATGACAACCGGGTTGTTGCTTCAGTTTGGCGACTTGGCCGCTTTGCAAAATCCCGCGATTCGGTCGATCAACGTCGGGATCAGCTGGCTCGGGAAATCGTGGCCCCAGCCGGGAAAGGTTTCGATCCCGGCACCCGGCACCAATCGCGCAACGTCGCGGCCGCATTCGACAGGGAGAAGCGGATCCTCCTCGCCGTGCAGCACCAGCGTCGGCACCTTGACCGTCTTCAGCATCTCCACACGATCGCCCGAAGCAATGACGCTGAGATACTGCCGGCCCACACCTTCCGGATAGTAGCGACGGTCGACGTTCTTCTCGACATAGGCGCGTAGTTCCGCCTCGGGAACCGGATAGCCGGGGCTGCCGATCGTGCGCCGGAGCTTCATGCCGTGCAGCACGCGCGCTTCGCGGCTGGTGTCGGCAGGTTGGGAGCCCAGCATGGCCAGCGCCTCGGGCTTGCCCTGGGGCAGGCCGGGCCGACCGCTGGTGGAGTAGATCGACACCATCGAGCGCGTACGCTGCGGATAGAGCGCCGCCACGATCTGCACGATCATGCCGCCCATCGATGCACCCACCATATGGGCGCGCTCGATGCCGAGCGCATCGAGGAGCCCGACTGCATCGGCGGCCATGTCGTTGAGATAATAGGGAGCAGCGACCTTCTCGCCGCGCATCACCTTCTGGATCGCCGCCGGAATGTCGGCCACGCCCCACGACGCGAAGTCGGTCGAGAGGCCGGTATCGCGATTGTCGTAGCGGATGACGTAGAAGCCGCGCTTCGCCAGCCCCTCGAACAGGGCATCAGGCCAAATGGTGAGCTGCGCCCCCAGCCCCATTACCATCAGCAAGGCCGGATCGCTCTTGGTGCCGGCCGTTTCATACTCGATCTCGATGCCGTTCGCTTTGACCTTTGCCACATTGCCTCCAGAACTGGTCTCGTCGGAGGCTACCATCGACCGTGTCGCGCCGCCCACCACAGAACCAGCGGCTTGCGCCAGGGCCCCAGGGGGCGATCGAGCAGGCGTGCCTGCAGCAGGATCGGCAGAGCAGCAGGATCGACCTTTCCCGCCGAGCGCGCCCCGGCGAGCATGGCATCGCGTTCAGAGCCCTCGCCCATCAGCCAAGCCGCGGCGACAGCGTGTGCGGCCGTGCGGGTCGCGCTGTCGCTGACGCCGAGCACGGCCAGTTCCAGCTCGGCGAGCGCAGCTCCGGCGCGTGCGACGTCGAGCGGCCCTTCAAGCTCTTCCGCCCGCGCGTCGATCAAGGCGATCAACGCTCCGGCCGACAGGCGGTGGCGCCGCGCTGTTTCGCTTAGGGATTCGACAACCGGTTGGGCCCGCGGCGTCCCCGTTCCCGCCGCCTCGGCCGCCGCCTCGCGCCACCACTGCAGGCGGATCTCGGCGAGCAACGGCTCGCGCGTGACGGTATGTGCCCGGGCCAGTTCGTGATCGAACGCCAATAGCGCCATCAGTCCCTGCCGCGCCGGCTGTGGCGCGAACAACGCCGCCAGGAAGCGATCGCGGTCGGCCTGGCGCACCGTGTCGAGCACATAGCGATGCGCGGCCTCAGGCGCGCGATAAGCGGTGCTCACGAGCGACCGCTCGGCCGGGGAAAACCCTGCATCTGCGACCGTTGATCGCAGCCCCCCCCTCGATTAGAATGGTTCTGGAGAGGAAACGCCTGCTCCTTCAACAAGATACGGGAGAATCTGCAAATGGGCGCAGTTTTCACCTCGCTGGGGCGCACTGTCGCAGCCGGCGTCGTTGTCCTGATCATCATCGCCGTCGTTGTCGCGGCGACGTCAGGCGACACGATCCACGTCAACCATGCCTGGAGCACCTTCTTCATGCGCTGGCTCCACATCATGAGCGGCGTGATGTGGATCGGCCTTCTCTGGTACTTCAACTTCGTGCAGACACCGACCATGCCGAAGATCCAGCCAGTGGAAAGTCGCAGCGCCGTTTCCAAGTACATCGCTCCCAGCGCCCTCTTCTGGTTCCGCTACGGTGCGCTGGCGACGGTAGTCACCGGCCTTCTGCTCGCCTGGATGAACGGTTACATCGTCGACGCGCTCCTGCTGCGCAAGCCGTTCTACCCGATCGGCATCGGCATGTGGATGGCGCTGATCATGGCCTTCAACGTCTGGTTCATCATCTGGCCGATGCAGAAGAAGATCCTGAGCCTGGTCGAAGCCACGGCCGAGGAGAAGGCCAAGGCCGGTCCGATCGCGCTCTACGCCAGCCGCTTCAACACCATGTTCTCGATCGGCATGCTTTATTGCATGGCGGCGCAGAGCCATGGCGGCTTCACGTCCTGAGCCACGACCGCTGATCGATGGAACCGGGGCCCTGCGGGGCCCCCTTCTTTTTGGGAAATCACCCTGGCGTCAGCGCGAAGTTGCATAGGTGCGCTCTTCGACCGCGATCCGCCCTTCCTCGATGGCATGGCAGGCCACCGCTCCGCCCTCGACCGGCAGCAGTTGCGGGCGTTCGAGCTTGCAGCGCTCGTTGGCAAAGGGACAGCGTGGATGGAAACTGCAACCCGACGGCGGATTGATCGGGCTCGGCACCTCGCCGGCGACCGGCACGCGCTGACGTCCCGTCATGTCGAGGTCGGGGATCGTGTCGAGCAGCATGCGCGTATAGGGATGTTTCGGCCGCTTGAACAGCGTGTCGGTCGCGGCCTGCTCGACCAGACGGCCGAGGTACATCACGCCGACGCGCGTCGAGATGTGATAGACGACGGCAAGATTGTGCGAGATGAAGAGATAGGTGAGCCCGAAGCGCCGCTGCAGGTCCATCATCAGGTTCAGGATCTGGGCCTGCACCGAGACATCGAGCGCCGACGTCGGTTCGTCGCACACCAGGAATTCCGGCCGACTGGCCAACGCCCGCGCAATGGAGATGCGCTGGCGCTGGCCACCCGAGAATTCGTGCGGGTATTTGCGTCCATCGGCCGGGGTGAGCCGCACCTGGCGCAGGAGGTTTCCCACCTGCTTCTCGAGATCGGCCTTGTTTGCGGCGAGCCCGAAGGCCCGGATCGGCTCGGCGATGATGTCGAACACACGCCAGCGCGGATTGAGGCTGGCATAGGGATCCTGGAAGATCATCTGCAATCGGCGGCGCAGCGCCGATGTCTGCGCCCGTCCGCGCCGCTTCCCCATGTCGTTGCCGTCGAAGGCAATCCGGCCCGCGGTCGGCGTGTAGAGGCCCACCACCAGGCGGGCCACCGTCGACTTGCCGCAACCCGATTCGCCGACCAGCGAGAAGGTCTCGCCCTTGGCGATGGCGATATCGATACCGTCGACGGCCTGGACGATCTGGCGGTCGCGCCGCTCCAACATGCGAACCAGCCACGGCGGCGAAACGTCGAAGTGACGCTTCAGCCCCTCGATCTGCACGAACGGCCTCCCGTCAGGCATCGGCCAATTCCCCCACCGCGGCCGCCCCGACGCCTCGCGGATCGTGCAGCCAGCATGCCGCGCGGCTCGAACCCGCAGGCATCAGATCGGGACGTTCGACCAGGCAACGCTGCCCGCGATGCCCGCAACGCGGATTGAAGGCACAGCCTCTCGGGATCTCGGTGAGGCGCGGCATGGCGCCATCGATCTGGGCCAGCCGCTCCGAACGATGGCCGAGGCTCGGGATCGATCCCATCAACCCCTCGGTATAGGGATGCCTGGCCTGCTTGATCACGTCGCGCACAGGCCCGATCTCGGCGACGCGGCCGGCATACATCACGGCCACGCGATCGGCCGTCTCGGCGATCACGCCCATATCGTGCGTCACCAGCATCACCGCCGTCCCATGCTCGCGGCACAGGCGCTTCAGGAGAGCGATCACCTGGGCCTGGATCGAGACGTCGAGCGCCGTCGTTGGCTCGTCGGCCACGATCAGCTTCGGGCCAGCGCACAGCGCGAGCGCGATCACGACGCGTTGGCGCATGCCTCCGGAGAACTGGTGCGGATAGTGATCGATGCGCTGCTCGGCCCCGGGGATGCCGACCTCCTTCAGGAGATCGATGGCGCGCTGGCGTGCCTGCCCGGCCGATAGGGGCAGATGCGTCTGGATGGTCTCGATGAGCTGCCGGCCGACCGAGTAGAGCGGGTTGAGGCTGGTCAGCGGGTCCTGAAAAATGGCTCCGATCTGCGCGCCTCGCACCTTGCGCATCTCTTCGTAGGGCAGGTTGTCGATGCGACGGCCTTCCAGCCTGATCTCGCCGCCCGCCACCCGGCCCGGTGGCTCGAGCAGCCCGATGATGGCGTTGCCGGTCAGCGACTTGCCGGCGCCCGATTCACCCACCACCCCCAGCACCTCGCCTGCCGCGATCTCGAACGACACATCGTCGACCGCCAGCAGGGTACCGCGTCGCGTCGGGAATTCGACGCGCAGGTTCTTCACTTCGAGCAGCGGCGCCTTGTTCAACGCGGATTTGCCCGAGGCGGCCATCAGCGCAGCTTGGGATTGAGGGCGTCGCGCAACCAGTCGCCCAGCAGGTTTACCGCCAGAACCAGCAAGGCGAGCGTGATGCCGGGAAACACCGTGATCCACCATTCGCCCGACTGCAGCAGCTCGTTGCCAAGACGGATCAGGGTGCCGAGCGATGGCTGGGTCGACGGCAGGCCGACGCCGAGGAAGGACAGCGTCGCCTCGGTGATGATGGCGAGCCCGAGATTGATGGTGGCGATCACCAACACCGGCCCGGTGACGTTGGGCAGCACGTGCCGCACCATGATCACGGCTGGCGACAGGCCGATCACGCGCGCCGCCTGGACGTACTCCTTGTTCTTCTCCACCAGCACCGATCCACGCACCGTGCGGGCGTACTGCACCCAGAACGAAAGGCCGATGGCGCCGATGATGACGAAGGTGGCGATCTCGTCGTGGCGATCCGACGAGATCAACCCGCGCACCAGGCCATCGATCAGCAGCGCCACGAGAATCGCGGGGAAGGTGAGCTGGACATCGGCGATCCGCATGATCACCGCATCGGTCGTGCCGCCGAAATAACCGCTGATCAGGCCAAGCCCGATGCCGAGCACCATCGCCACGATGACCGAGGCGAAGCCCACGATCAGCGACAGCCGCGTGCCGTACATGATCGACGACAGCACGTCCCTGCCCTGATCGTCAGTGCCGAGGGGAAAGCTCCAGTCGCCGTCGGACGAGATCAGCACGGGCGGCTTCAGCCCGTCGCTGAGGCTGAGCGTGCCGGGGTCGAAGGGCGTATGCGGCGCGATGACCGGGGCCAGGAACGCCATGGCGATAATGAGGAACGTGACCGCCGCCGCCACCACGGTGGTTGTCGACGACTTGAAGCTCCACCAGATATCGCTGTCGGCCGCGTGATGCAGCCATTGGGCGAAGGCGGTGCGGGCCGACATGTCAGTGCGCGCCCGCACGCCGGCCCATCTGGCCGCGAAGTCGGGGATCGACGACGAAATAGAGCAGGTCGACCACCAGGTTGATGATCACGAAGAAGAGGCCGATCAGCATCAGATAGGCGGCCATCACCGGGATATCGGAGAACTGCACCGACTGGATGAAGAGCTGGCCGACGCCAGGCCAAGCGAACACGGTCTCGGTGACGATCGCAAAGGCGATCAGCGAACCGAGCTGCAGCCCCGTGACTGTGATCACCGGCACCAACGTGTTCTTGAGTGCATGGCCGAAATTGATCGCACGGTTGGTGAGCCCGCGTGCGCGGGCAAACTTGATATAGTCGGTGCGCATCACTTCCAGCATTTCCGACCGCACCAGCCGCATCAGCAATGTGAGCTGGAACAGGCCGAGCGTGATCGACGGCAGGATCAGCGCCTCGAGTCCCTTCCAGCGCAGGAAATTGGTCGTCCACCAGCCGATGGTGACGGTCTCACCGCGGCCGAACGATGGCAGCCAGCGCAGGATCACCGAGAAGAACAGGATGAGGAGGATGCCGATCAGGAAGGTCGGCAGCGAGACTCCGATCAGCGAGACCGCCTGCAGCAAGCGACTGGTCCAATGCCGCGGGTAGAGACCGGTGTAGACGCCCATCGGTATGCCCACCAGCAGCGCAAACAGTGCCGCACAGAAAGACAGCTCCAGCGTGGCCGGCAGGCGTTCGAGGATCATGCGACTCACCGGCTCGGCAGTGCGGTAGCTCAGCCCGAACTGCCCGTGAGCGGCGTTGGCGATGAAACGTACGAACTGGATGGGCGCCGGATCGTTGAGACCGAGCTTCACGCGCAGGGCCTCGCGCTCCACAGCCGGCGTGTCCTGGCCGACCATGGCGTTGATCGGGTCACCGACATAGCGAAAGAGAGAGAACGACACCAACCCGACCGCCAGCAGCACGGCAACGGATTGCATCAGGCGTCTCAGGATGAAGGCGAGCATCTATCGACAATGGCGCCGGCTCCGACTGCATCGTGCAATCGGAGCCGGAAGTTGAAGGCGCCGCTATTTCACGTTCACGAAACGCAGCGGGAAAGTGTTATCGGCCGGCTGGACCAGGTCGACATTCTTGCGCATCGCCCAGACCAGGGCCTGCTGATGCAGCGGAATGTAGGCGTAGTCGTCGAGGTAGATCTTGGTCGCCTCGTGGATCATGGCGTCGCGCTTGGCCTTGTCGGTCTCGACTTCGATCTTGTCGGCCAGCTCGTCGAACTTGGGGTTCGAGTAGCCGCCGACATTGTAGAGACCCTTCTTGCGCTTGATGTCCGGCGTCTGGAGGAGCTGCTCGAAGACGTTGTGGACGTCGTAGGTCGTGGCCGGCGACCAGCCCAGCATGAAGAAACTGGTCTTGTTGGGCTTGCCGTCGCTGGTGCTGCGCAGGATCTTGGCGAAGAAGAGGTTGCGGGTCTGGGCCCGCAAATTCACCTTCACGCCGATCTTGGCCAGCATCGACACCACCGCCTGGCAGATCTTCTCGTCGTTGACGTAACGGTCATTGGGGCAGTCCATGCCGACCTCGAAGCCGTCGGGATAGCCCGCGTCGGCCAGCATCTTCTTGGCCTCTTCCGGTTTCAGAAGCGACGGCCGCTTGTCGAGATCGGCGGTGTAGCCGTTGATGCCGCGCGCCACCATCAGGGCCGTCGGGAAGGACTGCCCGCGCATCACCGTACGCTTGATCGCCTCGATGTCGATCGAGCGATACATCGCCTCACGCACGCGCTTGTCCTTGAACGGGTTCTTGCCCTTGATGTTGGACTCGACCAGCTCATCGCGCTCCTCGTCGAAGCCAAGGTAGACGACGCGGGTCTCGGGCCCTTCCAGCACCTTGATGTTGGGATCCCTCTTGAGGTTCTCGGTATCGGCCGGCGGCACCTCGTAGGTCATGTCGATGTCGCCCGCTTTCAGCGCGGCGACGCGCGTGGCCGCGTTGGGAACAGGCGTGAAGATGACCTCGGTGAGGTTATGGACCGGCTTGTCCCACCAGTTCGGGTTGGCCACCAGGACGGTCTTCTCGCCGGCCCGGCGCTCCTTGAGCACGAACGGACCCGTGCCCATTGCGTTGCGGGTAGCGTAGTTTTCCTCGTTCTTGATCATGTCCGCGGCATGAACGGCGTTGTTCTTCTCGCACCAGGCCTTGGACATGATGCCGATCGACGACCACTTGTCGGCCAACAGAGGATCGGGAACGATGGTTTCCACCTCGACGCGCAGATCGTTGACCTTCTTGATCGACTTCATCGTCGAGAAATTGCCGTTCAGGTTCGAGCCCGGCCCGTTGGCACGGTTGATCGAAAACACCACATCGTCGGCGGTAAACGGCGTGCCGTCGCTGAACTTCACATTCGGTCGCAGATCGAAGTACCAATGGGTCGGATCGGTCTGGCCCCATTTCACGGCGAGGGCCGGCTCGAGCTTCAAGTCCTTGTCGCGCCGGGTCAGCCCCTCATAGATGTTGGCCGTAAAGGTCAACAGGAAGGTTTCCTGCCGCGCATAGGGGTCCATCGAGCTCACGTCGCCCGAATTGGCCCAGCGAAACGTCTTGGCATCCACCGTCGTCGCAGACGCAACGCAGGCGAAGGCGAGCGCCATCATCGCCAAGGACTGCCGCAAACTGAACGTCATTTATACTATCCCCTCCAGAGCGCCGCCCCCCGCTTCTCAGGCAAAAACCTTCCTGCCGCAGGCTATGCATCGGCGCATAGCTGGCAACCTGCCACCGGCTCCGTGGGTGCGTCAATTCAACAAAATTATTCACGTCGAGAGCCAATAGACATCCATTGGACAGGCCCTGGGGACCCTCCTATCGTACGCGCCTCGCGTTTCCTTCCAGGTGCAGCCATGAACGACGTCTCCCGCAGTTTCCGCGGCAATTCCAATGCCGCCCGTGACATAGCGCATCACCTCCACCCCTATACGAACTTCAAGAAGCACGAGGAAACCGGTCCGCTGACGATCGTGCGTGGCCGCGGCGTCTACGTCATGGACGACGACGGGAAGGAATACATCGAAGGCATGGCTGGCCTGTGGTCGGCGGCCCTGGGCTTCAGCAACGAGCGGCTGGCGACGGTCGCCTACGAGCAGATGAAGCAGCTGCCCTTCTATCACGCCTTCAATCAGCGCAGTCACGAGCCGGCGATCAACCTTGCCGAGAAGCTGAAGCAGATGGCGCCGGTCGACATGTCGAAGGTGTTCTTCGCCAACTCGGGCTCCGAGGCCAACGACACCGTCATCAAGATGGTGTGGTACATGAACAATGCGCTCGGTCGGCCACAGAAGAAGAAGATCGTCTCACGGATCAAGGGCTATCACGGCATCACGCTGGCCTCCGCGAGCCTGACCGGCCTGCCGCACAATCACCGCTCCTTCGATCTGCCCATCCAGGGCATCCTGCATACGGGCTGCCCGCACTATTATCGCTTCGGCAAGGACGGCGAAACCGAGGAGCAGTTCGCGACGCGTTGCGCCGAGGAACTGGAAGAACTCATCCTCAAGGAAGGCGGTGCCGACCACGTTGCGGCGATGATCTGCGAGCCGGTCATGGGCGCCGGCGGCGTAATCGTGCCGCCCAAGGGCTATTACGAGAAGATCCAGGCCGTCTGCGCCAAGTACGACATGCTGTTCATCGCCGACGAGGTGATCTGTGGTTTCGGCCGGACCGGCAATGTCTGGGGCAGCCAGACGATGAACATCAAGCCCGACATCCTGACATGTGCCAAGGCGCTGTCGGCTTCGTTCCTGCCGATCTCGGCCGTGATGATCAACGACAAGGTCTACCAGGCCCTGAAGAGCGAGAGCGACAAGATCGGGACCTGGGGCCACGGCTTCACCTATTCGGGTCATCCCGTGGCCGCCGCAGTCGCGCTGGAAACGCAGAAAATCTACGACGAGATCGACCTGTTCGGCCATGCCAAGCGCATGGGCACAGCCTTCGGCAAGCATATCCAGTCTTTCGCCGACCATCCGCTGGTCGGCGAGGCGATGAGCGTGGGCATGATGGGTGCGATCGAGATCGTGGCCGACAAGAAGACGAAGACGCCGTTCGACCTCGCAACGGTCGGCGCCGGCAACCGCGTCTACAACCATGCCGTCCAGCGTGGCCTCTTCATCCGCAACATGGGCGATCGGGTGGCGGTCTGTCCCCCGCTGATCATCAACGAGGCCGAGCTTGCCGATCTGTTCGGCCGGCTTCGCCAGGCGATGGACGCCGCGTTGGCCGACCTTCGTTCGGAGGGTCACTTCAAGGGCTGACCTCACGAAAGGTCGCATGGCCGACGATCTGGCAGAAGGAGGTGGGCGTCCGGGTTGGACGCCGCCCGTTGGTACGAACCAGCGCATCCGAAGCCGGGCAATCTGGGCCGTGGCCCTCTCGGCCGCATCGGTCATCCCCACCATCATAGGGTTCGCGGTCTCCATCAGGGGCGACGAAACCAACGTCGCGCTCCTCTTCGCTTTCGCCTTTTGGCTGAGCGGCGTGATCATGGCCTTGTGGGCGGCCTTCCCGACCCTGCGTTATTGGGAAGGCCTGCCTTCCCAGACTCGATGGCTGGGCGCCTTGCCGCTGCTCACCATTTCCCTGTTTCTGAGCGCCGCCTTGATCGCCGCCGCTATCGACTGAGTCGGGCGATTGAATTGGGCGCCTGAGTCGGGCGCTGACGGTCTGGCGCCGACGGTCTGGCGCCGACGGTCTGGCGCCCGGATCGCCCGCGTCCGAGGCAGGGTCGCTTCCTCCAATCCCAATTGCGAATCACTTGCAGACATGCCGTGAAGGACCGCGGCCAAAATGTCGCCTGTCCGTGCATCGGAAGGTGACTAAGATCGCCGGCATCGTGACCAGGATGAACTACGAAGCATTTTTTGCCGGCCATCTCGACCGTCTGCGCGATGAAGGCCGCTATCGCGTATTTGCCGAACTGGAGCGCATCGTCGGCGCCTTCCCGCGGGCGCGCCTCCATAGCAAGGGAGCCGCTACGCGCGAGGTCACCGTCTGGTGCAGCAATGACTATCTCGCCATGGGCCAGCATCCGGTCGTGATCGAGGCCATGCAGGCGGCGATCGGTGCGCAAGGCTCGGGCGCCGGCGGCACGCGCAACATCTCCGGCACCAACACCCTGCACACGGCCCTCGAGCGCGAACTGGCCGCCCTGCACGGCAAGGAAGCGGCTCTCGTCTTCACCTCGGGCTACGTCGCCAACGAAACGTCTCTACAGACGCTCGGCGCGCTGCTGCCTGGTTGCGAACTCTATTCCGACGCCTTCAACCACGCCTCGATGATCGCCGGCATCCGCCACTCGGGTGCTGTGCGCAAGATCTTCCGCCACAACGATCTGAGGCACCTCGAAGAGCTCCTGGCGGCGGCAAGTCCCGACACGCCCAAGATCGTGGCGTTCGAATCTGTCTACTCCATGGACGGTGACATCTCGCCGATCGGCGAGATCTGTGACATCGCCCATCGCTACGGTGCGCTCGCCTATCTCGACGAGGTCCATGCCGTCGGCATGTACGGCGAGCACGGCGGCGGCGTCGCCGAGCGCGACGGCGTGACGGCAAAAGTCGATATCATCCAGGGCACGCTGGCCAAGGCCTTCGGAGCGGTCGGCGGCTACATCGCCTCGACCGCCGCGACCGTGGACTTCGTCCGCTCCTGCGGCTCGGGTTTCATCTTCACGACGTCGCTACCGCCCGCCATTGCCGCGGCTGCACTCGCGAGCGTTCGCCATGTCAACACCCATCCGGAACTGCGTGTGCGCCACCAGGAGCGTGCCTCGACGCTCAAGCGTCGTCTCGCCGCCGCGGGGTTGCCGGTCATGCCGTCGGTGAGCCACATCGTGCCTGTTTCCGTGGGCGATGCTGCCCTTTGCAAGCAGGCAAGCGACCTGCTGCTCGATCGACACGATATCTATGTACAGCCGATCAACTACCCCACGGTGCCGCGCGGCACGGAGCGCCTGCGGCTCACACCGACGCCCCTGCACTCCGACGAGCACATGACGAATCTCATTGTCGCGTTGCAGGACGTCTGGCAAACGCTGGGCCTCAGCCCGCGCGTCGCCGCCGAGTAGCTGCGCACCTGTATCCGTAAGGAGGAGCGCCACTCTTCGGCATCGACCGAACTATTGGCCATGGCTCCGCCTTCTCGGCGCGTTTACATTGGCCCATGGCTGCTGCAGTTGAGGTTCTCGACAAGGGCCTTAAAGACATTCCACCCGCTGCAGTCGACATCTACTACGATTTTCGATCGCCCTACGCTTACTTTGCCTGTCATCGAATTCGCCAGCGCTTGTTTGTGCCACCTAGAAGCGTGACTTGGCGATGGCAGCCGGTTTCCATTGATATCCTGCTCAATCTCCAGGCCGGCCGCGATCCTTGGGCAGCGTACGTCGATCCGCTGCCTGCACCCAAGCGCGCCCATCTGATTGCCGATGTCCGGCGGTCGGCAGCCTTCTACGGCGCGTCATTGCGCCCGCCGCGACCATCGCGCCCCAATTCCATATCAGCGCTTTCCATCGCGGCACTACTTGGTGTCGAGGATCACGAGATATTCAGGAACGCGACCTTCAATGCCCTGTGGCAAGAGCAGCGCGACATTGGCAATCCGGATGTCCTCGCAGAATGCCTTGCCCATACTGCGAAAGGGGTAGAAGTATTTGCTCAAGCGCAGTCGCCTAACGCACTCAGGAATCTGGCTGAACGAACCAGCCGTGCCTATGCCGATGGCATCTTCGGCGTTCCGAGTTTCGTATGGAACGGTGAAGTATTCTTCGGCAACGACAGGCTGGAGATGCTTGGCTGGCGGCTCGGCGCACCCGACAGCGGTCAGTAGCACCAGCTACTCCGTCGTCCGCATCGTCCACAGGCGCGAACGGAAGAGCACCACGACGATCAGCAGCGCCATGGCGATGGCCGGTATCGCCATGGCCGCCTGAATCCCCCAGATGGCGCAGATCGAGCCGGCAAGGAAGGCGCCGATCGGGCCGCCGCCACTCAACCCCAACTGGAACAGCGCCATCAGCCGCGCACGATACGCCGGCGCCGCCACGATCTGCACCACGGTCCGGCTCTGCGTCATTGTGATGCCGGCCCCGATGCCCCAGACGAAATTGAGCGCCACGAACAAGGGAAACGCCGGCAGGCTCGCAAGCAGCGCAAGGACCACCGCGCCTGTCGTGACCGCGCAGCCGATCAGCCGGCCGCGCAAGGTGAGTCTCCTTGCAAATGCGGCAAAGGCGATGCTGGCCACGATCGTGGCGGCCCAGAAAGCGAGATTGGCATAGGCAAGATCCGCCGCGCCGCCGTGATAGTGGTCGCGTACCGCCAGCGGCAGGACGGCCATGAACGGCCCGACATAGAAAACACCGACGCCAAAATTGAGCAGAAGCACCGGCCAGACCTGGTCCGACTTCGCCGCCGCCGCCACGCCCTCGGCCATGCTCCGCCAGAAGCTGCGGTTCTGGGTGGGCGGATGCGGCGCAGGATCGGGCAAACGCCACACCGCCGCCGATCCCAGCAGCACCAGCGCCGCCTGCAACAGCAACAGCGGCACCGCGCCGGATCGGTCTGCCAGCGAGGCGCAAGCGATACCGATCAGTTGGCCACCGAACTGCAGCGCCGTTGCCAGGGCCACGGCGCGCGGAAGGCCGACCTTGTCGGCGACAGTCGGCAGCAGCGCATCCCGCGTCGGTACGGCAAAGGCGCTGATCGATCCCGCAGCCAGCGCATAGGCGATCAGCAGCGGATAGCTGAGGCCGTCGGCGAACAGCACCAGCGCCAATGCGAGAGGCGGCGCTGCATAGACCAGATGATAGAGCAGCAACAACCGGCGCGGATTGCCGCGATCCGCGACCGACCCGCCAAGCGGCAGGAACAGCAGCGACGGCGCCATGATCGCCGTCTGCGCCAAGCCGACGGCGAACGCGTCCATGCGCAGAACAACCGCGACCAACCAGGGGAACAGCACCATCTGGATGCCGAGCGGCACGAACCAGGCGGCAAGCCCGGCCAGATAGGCCGGGAAGACAAGATTGTGAGGCGGCACGCCGACGATCAGGCGGCCAGCAGGATGCTCTGCTCGCGCTCAAGCACCCGCTTCACAGCCGGACGGGCCAGCATGCGATCCTTCCAGGCAGTGTAGTTCTTCAGCTCCGCCATCGGCAGGCCGATCCGCTTCCCCCAGCCATAGAAGACCAGTGCGTAGCCATCCACCACAGTGAATTGCTCGCCCATGATCCATGTCTTGCCGGCCAGCAGACCGTCGATCTCCTTGAGCGCGGCATGGAAATTCTCCCGACCCGTGGCCTTGAGATTTTCATGTGCGGCGACGTCCGAGGCGAACCGCTCCGGCCGGCCGATATGTGTGAAGGCCGGGTGGACGTTGTTGGAGAACCAGGCCATCAGCGAGATCGCACGCGCACGCTGCACGGGATCCTTGGGCATGAGCTGGGGCGCGTACTTGCCCGCCACATAATCCAGGATCGCCGTGTTTTCAACGATCGTGCCCTCGTCGATCACCAGCGCCGGAACACGTCCGCGCGGATTGACCCTGAGGTATTCCGGCGTCTTCTGCTCGTTCTTCGCAAACGACAGCGCCTGCGAGTCGAACGTTGCGCCGCTTTCCTCGAGCCCGATATGCGAAGCGGTCGAACAGGCCCCTGGGGCGTAGTAGAGTTTCAGCATCTCATCCCTCGCAAACCTAGAGTGGCCGGCTGACGTTGCCGTCGCGCGTGCGATGGAGGAACTCGCGGCCGATCTTCACGCGCTTCTGGCCGTCATACTCGACGATATCGGCCGTGGCATAGGTTTCGGTCCAGTTGGAGGGAAGGAACGAACCCGTGCCGACCACATCGATCGGCGCCTTGGCTTCGGCCATGATCCGGCACTTGGCCGGTCCGAATCCCGACGAGGCCACGAGCTTCACGGCCTTGAAGCCCGCGCGATCGAGCTCATCGCGCAGATGGAAGATCGCCGCCGCCGAGACGCCCGTGCCGACAAGGTAGCGCAGCTCCTCTTCGCTGCGATAGCCGCGGATCGATTCGGGCGAGAAGCGTTCCAGCACGGCATAGGACGCAGCAGGGCTGAGGCCTTCGATATACCGCCCGCCGGTCGTATCCAGCCGAAACGACAGCATCCCCTTGGCCGCCATATCCGGGAAGCGCCTGCACACTTCGATCGAGTCCGTGACTTCCTTGGCGAAATAATCGACCAGGACCGTCATCGGGTCGCCGGGGAAGGTCTCGTGGAACATCTCGGCCGCCCGTACCGTCGAGCCTGCATAGCCGATCAGGGCATGCGGCATGGTGCCGAGCCCCTCGTTGCGGCCGAAGAAGTGCGCCGTTGCGTGCGTGGCATTGCCGATGAAGCCGGTCGCACCGACCTTGCGTTTGGCGCGCGCCGAGCCGACCGAGGCCGCATAGGCCATCATCTCCGCCATCTCATGGCCAGCGCAATGGCGGGCGTCCATCGCGAGGAAGGCCGCCTTCGGCATGTCGGCGCACATCGTCCAGGCGTTGTAGGCGGCGACGCAAGCCGGCCCCAGCTTCTGCAGGAAGATCGTCTCGAGGTCGACCAGGTGGAAGAACGAGCCGGTGATGTACATCATCGGCTCGCCGGCACCCACCCACTTGCCCTCGGCATAGCGCAGATCGATGTCGATATCTGCCTTGCGACGTGTGGCTGTCTCTTTCAGCCAGTCAAGGGCCAGCCGCGGCGCGAACACCACTGGCCGGCGCATGAAGATGGCATAGGTCACGCGGCTGTCGCCGAACTTGCCGATCACTTGCTTCGTACGATTGAAGTAGTGATCGGTGTAACGCTCGATCTCGCCGTTGCTCGGGTGCGTCATCGGCCCTCCCCGGCCCTGAGCTGCGGTTCGCGACCCGGCGTCGATTCAGACGGCCGGGCGTGCCCGCAGGACCTGCAGGCGCTCTGTCTTGAGCTGCTCGGCGAGCAGGAAGGCGAGTTCCAGCGCCTGGCTGGCGTTGAGTCTGGGATCGCATTGCGTTTCGTAGCGCTCGGCCAGATTGTCGACGGTGATGTCGACGGCGCCGCCGATACATTCCGTGACCTCCTGACCGGTCATCTCGAAATGAACGCCGCCGGGATGCGTGCCCTCGGCCCGATGGACGGCGAAGAACTCCTTCACCTCGCGCAGGATCGCGTCGAAATGGCGGGTCTTCTTGCCATTGGCCGCAGTGACGGTGTTGCCGTGCATGGGGTCGCACGACCACACGACGGAATGGCCGGCGCGCTTCACCGCCCGAACCAAGGGCGGCAGCTTCTCCGCCACGTTATCGGCGCCCATGCGCACGATCATCACGATGCGACCAGGCTCGTGCGCCGGATTAAGGGTGTCCATCAGGCGCAACGTATCGTCGATCGAGAGCGATGGCCCTGCCTTGAAGCCGAGCGGATTGCGGACCCCTCTCAGGAATTCGACGTGCGCGCCATCGGGCTGGCGTGTGCGGTCGCCGATCCACAGGAGATGGGCAGAGCAGTCATACCAGTCGCCCGAAGTCGAATCGACGCGCGTCAGCGCCTCCTCGTACTGCAGCAGCAGCGCCTCGTGGCTGGTGAAGAATTCGGTTTCGGCGATCTGCGGCGTGGTGGCCGAAGTGAGGCCGCAGGCGGCCATGAAGTTCAGCGTCTCGTCGAGCCGCGCGGCCAGGTCCTGGTAACGGGCCGATGCCGGTGAACTGCGCACGAAATCGAGGTTCCAGCGATTGACCTCGTGCAGGTCGGCATAGCCGCCCTGGGCGAAGGCACGCAGCAGGTTCAGCGTGGCTGCCGACTGGTTGTAGGCCTGCACCATGCGCTCCGGATCGGGCCGGCGTGCCTCGGCCGTGAACTCGAAGCCGTTCACGTTGTCGCCGCGATAGGACGGCAGCTCGACGCCGTTCACCTTCTCGGTATTGGATGAGCGCGGCTTGGCGAACTGTCCGGCCATGCGACCGACCTTCACCACCGGCACGCCGGCGCCATAGGTCAGGACGACGGCCATCTGCAGCAGAACGCGGAACGTGTCGCGGATGTTGTTGGCGGAGAAATCGACAAAGCTCTCGGCGCAATCGCCCCCCTGCAACAGGAAGGCCTCTCCGGCCGCAACCTTGGCCAGCGCCGCCTTGAGCTTGCGTGCCTCCCCAGCAAAGACGAGCGGCGGATAGCGGCGCAACCGCGCCTCGGCTCCCGCCAATGCGCTGGCATCCGAATAGACCGGCATCTGCTGCGCCGGCCGGCCGCGCCAGCTCGTCGGCGTCCAGTCGGCGGCGCGCGAACTGCGGGACTGCGCTTTTCCGGCCGCCGGGGACGGTCCCTGGATCGCGGTCATTTGCTCCTCCTGCTCCCGAACCTGGGTGGCTTTCGGGGTCGGTGACCCTATACATGCCGTGGATAAAAAACCAGACGGCGCTCGCAGACGGCCGCCCCCTATTCCGCAGCCGCCTTCCGCGGCTGCGGCTTGGGCCGCTCCGTGCGCATGGTGACGAACTCCTCGCCAGCCGTCGGATGGATGCCGACGGTGGCGTCGAACTGGGCCTTGGTGGCCCCCGCCTTCACGGCCACGGCCAGGCCCTGGATGAGCTCGGCAGCATCGTCGCCCACCATATGGACGCCCACGACCTTGTCGGTTGCAGCTTCGACGATGAGCTTCATGAAGGTCCGCTGCTGGCGGCCGGTCAGGGTGTATTTCATGGGCCGGAAGGTCGCCGTATAGACGCGCAACTCGCCCAACGTACGCGCCGCCTCCTCCTCGGTCAGCCCGACACTGGCGAGCTCGGGCTGACAGAAGACAGCGGACGGCACGTCGCGGTGGTCGGGCTTGCGCGGCTTGTGGCCGAACACGGTGTCGGCGAAGCAGTGCCCCTCCATGATCGCGACCGGCGTGAGGTTGATGCGATCGGTGACGTCGCCCACCGCCCAGATATTCTCGGCTGTCGTCTTCGACCATTCGTCGACGGCCACGGCACCTGCCTTGTTGAGCTGGACGCTTGCCTTCTCGAGCCCGATGCCAGCCGTATTGGGCACGCGGCCGGTCGCGTACATCACAAGGTCAGTCTCGAATGCGCCGCCGTTCACCTCATGCAACCGGTATGGCGCCTTGCCGTCCGTCGCCTCGATGCGGGCAATCTGGGTTTCCGTCCGCATCCGGATGCCGCTTCTGGCCAGCGCGTCATGGACAAAAGTGCGGCATTCCTCGTCGAACCCGCGCAGGATGCGATCACGCCGGATCACCAGATCGACCTCGCAGCCGAGGCCGTTGAAGATACCGGCGAATTCCACGGCAATATAGCCACCGCCCACGATGGTGATCCGCTTGGGCAACGGATCGGGCAGATGGAAGGCCTCGTTCGAGGTGATCGCGAACTGGTGTCCGGAAATGGGCGGGGCTTCCGGACGTCCGCCCGACGCGATCAGGATCTTGTCCGCGGTGATTGTCTCGGAACCGACCTCGATCGTGTGGCGGTCGAGCAGGCGACCGCGCCCCATGTGCAGCTTCACGCCCGCTCCCTCGAGCAGGCGCAGATAAACGCCGTTCAGCCGATCGACTTCCTTCTGCACATTGTCCCGCAGCGTCGCCCAGCAGAGGGTGACCTCACCCAGCGACCAGCCATACGCCTGCGCATCCTCGAATTCGTGGGCGAACTTCGAGCCGTAGACCAGGAGCTTCTTCGGCACGCAGCCCCGGATCACGCAAGTGCCGCCGACACGATAGTCCTCACAGATGCCGACACGCGCTCCGTAACTGGCCGCGATGCGCGACGCCCGCACGCCGCCGGAGCCGGCACCGATGACAAAGAGATCGTAGTCGTACGCCATGGCGGGAACCCCGAGAACAAAACCTCAACACGGCCATAATTCGGTCGCGGCGTCGACTATATCGGCCCTTACAGGCGCGGGTAAGGGAACCAGAACGAGTTTTTCTATTTCCTTATACAACTATAGGATGCTTCCGATGCTGAAATTTGTCACCTTGTCTGCCGCCCTGCTTCTCGCGGTACCGGCTCTCGCCGCACCCGATACGCAACAGCCCCCGCCGGCTGCCGCCAAGCCCGGCCACGCCACCAGAGGCGTCATGCGTTACGATGCCAATGGAGATGGCTCTGTCGACCACACCGAGTGGACTGCCGGCCAAGAGGCCCGGTTCAAACAGCTCGACGCCAACGGCGACGGCAAGTTGAGCCAGGACGAGTTGTTCACCCGCACGCACGCCTCCGCCGACAAGGCCGCGCCCACCGATCGGCAAGTCCAGCGCCGGTCGGCCTACTTCCGTCGACTCGACACCGACAAGGACGGGTTCGTCTCCAGGGAGGAGTTCATGGCCCAGGCGGATCGCAATTTCACTCGCTGCGACCTCAACAAGGATGAGCATATCGACGCCGCTGAATGCCGTCAGGCCCTGCGGCGCACACCGCGACAGCCGGCCAGAGCCGATCGCTAGGCCAAAGGAGGCCGCCGGGAAACGGCGGCCTCCTCGCCTCCACGCAAAAACAGTTCAGGTGCTTTCGGCGTGCATGACTTCGCCGAACAGATCCCAGCTCTCGCCCTTGAAGCGCGAAAGCTGGACCGCCTGGAGCGGATAATAGTCGGTCGAACTGGTGTTCACGGTGATGCCAGGCAGCACGAGCGGCAGTTGCAGGCCATGGAAACTGGCCGCCTGTTTCATCACGTTCTCGCGCGTCAGGTTATCGCCGCACTTCTTCAGGGTCTCGACCATCATCGTCGCCACGGCATGTGCGAAGACGTAATTGCCATCCGAGGTGTTTTCTCCCGGCATGTTCTTGGCCATCCAGGCGCGCCAGGCCTTCATGTCGGGCGCGTCGTCCCACTGCTTATCGGTCGGGTCCTTGAGATAGGCCGCTGTAATGATACCCTGGCCATTCTCGAAGCCCGCAGGCTTCATCACCGCGGCGACTGATGCGGAGACATTCGTCATATAGTGCGCCGGCTTCCAGCCGATGTCGGCCGCTTTGCGGATCGATTGGGCGGCAAACTTTGGCGTCGACACGTTGAAGAAGACATTGGCGCCCGAATCCTTGAGCTGGATGATCTGGGAGTCGACGGTCGGATCGGTGATCTCGTAGGTCACATGCTTGACGATCCTGCCGGCGTCCTTGCCAAGAGACTTCTTGAAGCCGTCGACATAGTCCTTGCCGAAATCGTCGTTCTGCATCAGCACGCCAATCTTCGCATCCTTGACGTTGGCTACGATGTGCTTGGCGTAGATCTGGCCTTCGGTGTTGTAGTCGGGCTGGAATCCCATGGTCCAGGGGAAGTGCTTCGGGTCCCCCCACTTCGACGCCCCGGTCGAGATGTAGAGATGCGGCACTTTCTTCTGGTTGACGTATTTGTGGATCGCCGTGTTGCACGGTGTGCCCAGATTCTGGAACAGCAGCAGGACTCGGTCTTCCTCGACGAGCTTGCGAACCATTTCGACGGTCTTTGGCGGCGAATAGCCGTCATCGTAGGTGATGAAGTTGATCTTGCGGCCGTTGATGCCGCCGGCCGCATTGAGCGCCTTGAAGAAGGCCTGATGCGCCTTACCGATCACACCGTAGGCAGAGGCCGGCCCGCTGTAGGGGCAAGTGTGCCCGATCTTGATTTCGGTATCGCTCGCCCCCTCGTCATACTTCTTCTGGCCGAACGCGACGCTCGATGACGAAATGAGAGCGGCCGTAGAAATGCCGCCCACGAAACTACGCCTGGTTGTCTTCAACGCTTCCTCCTGGGGTATCGTTACACGAAGCAGGGTTGCGTTAAGGGGGCGGCTTGGAAAGCCCTCTGCAGAAGTCCGTACCGCAAAGCAAAAGGCCGCCGAGAGATCGGCGGCCTTTCTTCAGTTCCCGAGGTCGGCGGACTAGGCGCTTTCCGAATGCATGACCTCACCAAACAGATCCCAGCTCTCCCCCTTGAAGCGGGCGAGCCGAACAGCCTGGATCGGAAAGAAGTCCGTCGGACTGGTATTGACCAGAATACCCGGCAGCAGCATGGGGAGCCTGAACTTCTGGAAGGAAGCGGCCTGTTTCATCAGGTTCTCCCGGGTGAGCGTATCGCCGCACTTTTTCAGCGTCTCGTGCATAAGCGAACTGGCCGCGTAACCGAAGACGTGATTGGCATCGCCCTTGTTGGCGCCCGGCATCCATTTGTCCATCCACTCGCGCCAGACCTTCATCTCCGCATCATTTTCCCACTGCTTGTCGGTCGCATCCTTCAGATAGAAGGCCGTGAGGATACCCTGACTGTTCTCGAAGCCCGCCGGCTTCATGACCGCCGCAACGGAGACCGAGACATTCACCAGGTAATGCGCCGGCTTCCAGCCAATGTCCGCCGCCTTGCGAATGGCCTGAGCGGCCTGCTTGGGAGCAGAGATGTTGAAGAAGACGTTGGCGCCGGAATCCTTGAGCTGGATCACCTGGCTGTCGACCGTCGGATCGGTCACCTCGTAGGTAACGTGCTTGATGATCCGGCTGGCTTCCTTGCCCAGCCCCTCCTGGAGGCCGCTGAAATAGTCCTTCCCGAAGTCGTCGTTCTGCGACAGCACGCCAATCTTGGCGTCTTTGACGTTGGCCAAGATGTGCTTGGCGTAGATCACCGCTTCGGTGTGGTAGTCGGGCTGGAAGCCCATCGTCCAGGGAAAGTGCTTGGGATCACCCCACTTCGATGCGCCGGTGGCGACGTAGAGCTGTGGCACCTTCTTCTGGTTCATGTATTTGTGGATCGCGGTGTTGCACGGCGTGCCAAGCGTGTTGAAGGTGCAGAGCACTTTGTCTTCCTCGACAAGCTTGCGCACCATCTCGACTGTCTTGGGCGGGCTGTAGCCATCATCGTAGGTGATGAAGTTCACCTTGCGGCCGTTGATGCCGCCGGCGGCATTGACGCTCTTCCAGTAGGCATCGATCGTCTTGCCGATCGCGCCGTAGGACGAGGCCGGGCCACTGTAGGGATTGGTGTTGCCAATCTTGATCTCGGTATCGGTGGCGCCCACGTCGTACTTCTTTTGAGCGAACGCGATGTTGGAACTCGAGACCATTGCAGCGGCAGAAACACCGCCAATAAACGTACGCCTGCTCGTCTTCACTCTTTTCCTCCCTTGAAACCGGAGCCGGCTGGATCAGCCACCTCCGTCTTTGCCCCGATCCCCAGCGGATCGGATTCCTTGGGCCAAGCCGAAACGGGAAGGTCGCCGACACTGTCGGCGACCTCCTTTCGGGCTGACTGATCAACTGCTTTCGGCATGCATAACGTCGCCAAACTGCTCCCATGAATCCTTCTTGAAGCGAACAAGGCGAATCGCCTGGATCGGAAAGAAGTCGGTCGCGCTGGTGTTGATGGTGATTCCCGGCAGCAACAGGGGGACCCGGAACTTCTGGAAACTCGCTGCCTGCTTCATCAAATTGGCGCGCGTCAGGTTGTCGCCGCAGTTCTTGAGCGTCCGCTCCATCAGAGACGAGACGGAGTAAGCGTAAACGTAGGAAGCGTCTGCCGTGTTTGCGTCCGGCATATGCTTGGCCATGAAGTCACGCCAGGTCTTCATGTCGGCGTTGTCGTTCCATTGATGGTCGGTCGGATCCATCAGGTACTGGCTGCTGATGACGCCCTGGCAATTGTCGAAGCCGGCAGGCTTCATCGTCGCGGCGACCGACGCCGAAACGTTGTTCAGATATGTGGTCGGCTTCCAGCCTATATCCGCCGCCTTGCGGATCGCCTGCGCGGCGAACTTCGGAATTGCGTTAATGAAGAAGACGTTCGCGCCCGCATCCTTGAGTTGGATGACCTGCGAATCGACCGTCGGATCGGTCGTCTCGTAGGTAACGTGCTTGACGATCTTGCCGACGTCTTTGCCCAGCCCCTTCTTGAAGCCGTCGACATAGTCCTTGCCGTAGTCGTCGTTCTGTTGAAGGACGCCGATCTTCGGGTCCTTGACGTTGGACAGGATGTGTTTGGCGTAGATCTGCGCCTCGGTGTTGTAGTCGGGCTGGTAGCCCATGGTCCACGGAAAGTGCTTGGGATCACCCCATTTCGAGGCGCCTGTCGCGACGTAGAGCTGCGGTACCTTCTTTTGGTTCAGATACTTGTGGACTGCGGTGTTGCACGGCGTGCCGAGCAGATTGAAGGTGCTGAACACCTTGTCCTCCTCGACAAGCTTGCGAACCATCTCGACGGTCTTGGGCGGCGAATAGCCGTCGTCGTAGGTGATGAAGTTGACCTTGCGGCCGTTGATGCCGCCGCGACTGTTCACGGCTTTCCAGTAGGCTTGATGCAGCTTGCCGATCACGCCGTAGGACGATGCCGGCCCGCTATAGGGATTGGTGTGACCGATCTTGATTTCGGTGTCGCTTGCACCGTCGTCGTATTTCTTTTGTGCGGACGCTGCTCGGACGCTGGAAAAAATCGCCGCAGCCGACACGCCGGCCACGAACGAACGTCTGTTCGTCTTGTACATATAGGCCTCCTTGTTTGTTTACTCCATGCACTACCCTCACGCTTGAAAGTGAAAACTGACGATCCTCAGCTGCGCCGCAGCCGACGAATCACCGCGAAAAGCCCGCCGGCAATGCCCATGGGCATCAGATACATCAGAACGATCAACAGGATACCGAACACGGTATAGGCCGACAGGTCGAACTGCAGCCCGAGGTCGTTCTTGACGAAAGTCGAAAGTGCCTGGGCCGAGTTGTCGACCAGGACGTAGAAGATACCTCCGATGACCGAGCCGGTCAGCGATCCGACGCCGCCCACGACCAGACCGATCAGGAACTTGATCGACAGGAAGAAGCTGAAGCTGTCGGGCGCGACGAAGGCGACCGCCGAGGCCGAAAGCGCACCGGCGATGCCGGTATAGGCCGCGCTGATGCCGAAAGTCACCGTTTTGTAGAGCGACGTGTTGATGCCCATCGTGCTGGCGGCGATGTGGTAGTCGCGGATCGCCATCATCGCCCGGCCGCTGCGGCTGCCCAGTATGTTGGCGGCGGCCCAGTAGAGGATCAGCATCACGATCAGGCAGTAGTAATAAAGCCACTGATCGTCGGTCAGCGGCAGCCCGAACGGCACTTCGGGCTTCATGAGAACGATGCCCTGGACGCCGCCCGTCAGATCTTCCAGCCACTTGTATTTGAGGATCTGCGGCACCGCGAGCGCCAAGGCAAAGGTCGCAAGCGCGAGATAGTGCCCCTCGAGCCGGAGGGCCGGCAGGCCAAACAGGTAGCCGACGATGAACGACATAACAGCCGCTGCCGGCAACGTCAGGTAGTAGGGGCAGTCCAGCTTGTCCATCAGGATGGCGGCGGTGTAGGCGCCGACTGCATAGAATGCGCTATGGCCAAGCGAAATCTGGCCGTTGAAGCCTGTCAGAAGATTGAGGCCGAGCACCGCGATCGAGGCGATGATCATAGTGCTGACGAGGAAGAGACGATAGTTCGACACCAGGTCCGGCAGCACGGGATGGAGTAGCGGGATGACGACCGCGAGGGCGATCAGGACCGCCAGCCACTTCCTTGGAAAGGCCGCCATATCAGACCCTCTTCACGACGACGCGGCCGAACAGGCCCGCAGGCTTCAGGGTGAGCACGAAGATGACGATGATCAACGCCACGGTGAGCTTCTCGCCGTTGCCGATGATGTAGACGCCGGTCAGCTTCTCGATCTGGTTGCCGGTGTAGGCAACCATATTTTCGAGCACCCCGACGATGAAGCCGCCCATAACCGCTCCTCCCGGGTTGCCGATACCGCCAACCAGCGCCGCTGCAAAAGCATAGAGCAGGATGCCGCCCATCATGTTCGGGTCGAGATAGACGATGTGAGCCACCATGATGCCGGCGACCGCACCGACCGCGGCGGCGAGACCCCATCCCAGCGCCAGCATCCAGTCCACCCGCACGCCGACCAGCCGCGCCATCTGCGGATTCTGCGCCGCCGCACGCATGGCAAGACCGAGCGGCGTGAAGCGAAAAAAGCCGAACAGCAGGGCGAGCACGATCAGGGTGACCAGGACGACGCCGAGCTGGTGCGGGCCGATGACGCCGGCAATCCCGAAGGTGCTCTTGGGGAAAGGCGACGGATATTCCTTGATCAGGTAGCTCCAGATCGCACCAGCCATCGAGTTGAAGATCGCCAGCAACCCGATGAAGACGACCACGACCGAGAGTATGGGAGCATTGTGCAACGGCCTCAGGATGATCCTTTCGATCAACACTCCCATCACGAAGGAGATCAGCACCGCGCCGACGAAGGCAAGCCAGAAATTGAAGCCCCATTGCATCAATTGCCAGCTCAGATAGGTGCTGAACATCGCCATCTCGCCCTGGGCGAAATTGAGATGGTCGGTCGAGACATAGATGATGACCAGCGCCAGCGCCACGCAGGCATAGATGGAGCCGTTGGCGAGGCCGGAGGCAAGCTGCTCAAGGAATTGTTGCATTGCCAGGGGTCTCCGTGGCTCAGTATCCGAGATAGGACTTGCGGATGTTTTCGTCGTTTTTCACGACCGAGGCGGTGCCGGACATCACCACCCGGCCGGTCTCGAGAACGTAGGCGTGCGAGGCGAGATCGAGTGCCAGGGCGGCATTCTGCTCGACCAGCAGAATGCTCACCTTCTCTTCCTCGTTGATGCGTTTCAGGATCCGGAAGATTTCCACCACGATCAAAGGCGCCAGACCGAACGACGGCTCGTCGAGCAGCATCAGGCGCGGCTTCAGCATCAGCGCCCGGGCGATGGCAAGCATCTGCTGCTCGCCGCCGGACAGCGTGCCGGCCTGTTGCTGGATGCGCTCTTTCAGCCGCGGGAAATAGTTGAAGACCCGTTCGAGCTCGGCCTTCACCGCTTTCTTGTCCTTGCGCGTATAGGCGGCGATGCGCAGGTTCTCGTCGACCGTGAGCGAGGTGAAGGTGCCTCGCCCCTCCGGCACATGGCCGATCCTCAAGCGCACGATCTCTTCGGTCGCCTTGCCATGGATGTCGTGACCATCGAAGCGGATCGCACCGTCGGTCCGCACCATATTGCAGATGGCGCGCAGCGTCGTGGTCTTGCCGGCGCCGTTCGCGCCAAGCAACGTCGTGATTCCGCCCGACGGGATCTCGAAACTCACGTCATAGAGCGCCTGCGTCGGTCCATAGAACGCCTTGAGCGCCTTCACTTCCAGCAGCGGCGCCATCATGAGGTCCCCAGATAGGCACGAATCACTTCCGGATCGCGCTGCACATCCGCCGGCGAACCGTCGGCGATCTTCTTGCCGAAGTCGATTGCCACGACCTTGTCCGAAACCGACATGACCAGGCTCATGTGATGCTCGACGAGCAGTACGGTCACATGCTGGAGGTCGCGGACGCGACGGATCTGGCCTTTCAGCACCTCGATCTCGTCGTGGTTCAAGCCTGCCGCCGGCTCGTCGAGCAGCAGCAGCTTGGGGTTCGACGCGAGTGCCCGGGCAAGCTCGACGCGCTTGCGGATCGGGAAGGGCAGCGGCCCGGCAAGGGCATTGGTGAACGGCACCAAGTCCATGAACTCGATCAGTTCCCGCGCGCGCGCCTCGACACGTTGTTCCTCTTTCCGGACTCCGGGCAAGCGCAGGGCGTTATCGAAGAAGCTGGTCGAACTCACGCTGTGGCAGCCGACCTTCACATTGTCGAGCACTGTCATGCGGTCGAACAGGGCGACATTCTGGAAAGTGCGGCCGATACCGATATAGGGAATGTCGTGGCGAGGCCGACTGAGGATCGACTTGCCTTCGAACAGCACATCCCCGCCGTTCGGCGTGTAGAGCCGGCTCAGGCAGTTGAAGAGCGTGGTCTTGCCCGCACCGTTGGGGCCGATCAGGCCGGCGATTTGCCCCGACAGGACGTCGAACGTGATGCCATCGAGCGCGACGATGCCACCGAAACGGACGGAGACATCACGCACACTCAAAAGCGCAGAGCCGTTTGGTGAAGACGGTCCAGCCATGGTCACAGCGGTTCCGCAGCCGCGCATTCAAATGCCCACACCACGGAATTACCCTTGCCTCCCAGATACTTGCGGCCCTTCTCCGGAGCCTGCACGGAAGGCACGATGGCCTATCCAGAGGAGGGAAGCAACCCAAATGGCACTAAGCCATGGTTTTGGCGCGATTGCGTCGCAGGAATGTGTCGCAGCGCGGACGTTGACACCGGTCGCGTTGCCGCCGATACGGATTTCCCCTTTAAGGTTCGTCAACTCACCTCCTATGAAACGCACTCTTTGTCTGACCTTCGTCATCGCCGCAGTCGCGACCCTTCCGGTCGCCGCGCAGACGCCCGCACCAGCCGCTCCGCCTGCAGCGCCGAAGACGACGACGCCTGCACCCACCTCGCCTGCACCCACCTCGCCTGCACCCGCCTCGCCGGCTCCCGCTCAAGGGCTGCCCCCTGCAGCGCCAGGACCGCAAAGTAGCGCCTCCCAGCCGGTGCCGCTGCCCGCGTGGTTCCACGAGGTCGAGGTCGCGAACAAGGGCGAGGTGACTCGCGCCGAATTCCTGAAATACCGAATGAAGACCTTCGAGCAGCTCGACACCAACAAGGACGGCAAGCTCTCGCTGGACGAATTCCTCAAGGTGGCGGAGCCGCCCTATTCGCATGACGGCCAGGGCGTCCCGTCGCTCGAAGAACGCCGCACCCGCGCGCGCGCCGAGTTCCAGAACCTGGACACGAATCGCGATGGGTTTATCGAGCGCGCCGAAGCCGAGGCCGTGGTCCAGGCTGAATTCAATCAGTACGATACGGACCGCGACAACAAGGTGACCGAACCTGAACTCAGACTGATCGTCCAGCAGGCCATGCAGCGCGCCGCTGCCCAGCGCCAGCAAGCCGAGGCGCAGCGCCGCCAGGGGCTGGTGACCATCAGCGAATTCATCGAAATGCAGCTTCGTGAAGCCGACCACCTCGACAAGAGCGGCGACGGCAAGGTGACGCGCGACGAATTCATCGCCGTCGTCGCCGGCCCGCAGGATGGACCGCAGGCGAAGGGGCTGCCGCCGTACGAGATGCGCCGGCAGATCGCCTTGCACAAGTTCCAGGAAATCGACACCAACAAGGACGGCGTGCTCGATCGCGTCGAATGGACGGCGCATGCGGTGCGGCAGTTCATTCAGCTCGACCTCAACAAGGACCATTTCCTGAACGAGGAAGAGTTCAAGAAGGCCCAGGCAGCCGAAGGGGCCAAGCTGCGCGCACTGGTGCAGACGCTCGCCCCGGCGCAGCCGCGGCCAGCCCCCGCTCCAGCCCATCCGAAGCCCGCTCCGCAGCCGCAGGGCCTGGCTCCCGGACTTCCGCAAGGCACGCGCTGAAGCATCCGGCGCGAAACAGCGGCCGCGCGGCCGCTATTCGACGGTGACGCTCTTGGCCAGGTTGCGCGGCTGGTCGACGTCGGTGCCTTTGGCCACCGCCGTATGATAGGCCAGCAATTGCGCCGGTACCGTATAGAGAATCGGCGCAACGACAGGATCGACGGTCGGCAGCCTGATCGTCGCCACGGCCTGCTCGCCCAGCCGCGCTGCACCGGCTGAATCAGTCATCAGCACCAGCTTGCCGCCGCGCGCCTTCACCTGCTCGAAGTTGGAGGCGATCTTGTCGAAGATCGCATCGCTCGGCGCCACGACCACGACCGGCACCAACTCGTCGATCAGGGCGATCGGGCCGTGCTTCATCTCGCCGCCGGCATAGCCCTCGGCGTGGATGTAGGAGATCTCCTTGAGCTTCAGCGCCCCTTCCAGGGCCACCGGGAAGGACGCGCCGCGCCCCATGTAAAGCACGTCACGCGCCTCGGCGAGGATGTCCTCGGCGATGTGGCGGTACTGCTCCTCCATGTTCAGCGCCTCGTTGATCTGCGCCGGCAACTCGATCAGGGCATGCGCAAGCCTCGCCTCATCGGCTTCGGCGAGCGTCCCGCGGGCCCGGCCGGCTGCGATGGCAGCGGTCAGCAGCACCGTGAGCTGGGTCGTGAAGGCCTTGGTCGAGGCCACGCCGATCTCGGGACCGGCGAGCGTCGGCAGGACGACATGCGATTCGCGCGCGATTGCGCTCTCCGGCACGTTCACGACCGAGAGAATGGTCTGCTTCTGCGCCTTGGCGTAACGCAGCGCTGCCAGCGTATCGACCGTCTCGCCCGACTGCGACACGGCGATGCAGACGCCACCTTCAGGCAGCGGGGGTTCGCGATAGCGCAACTCGGAGGCGACCTCGACCTCGACCGGCAGGCGTGCCAGCTTCTCGAACCAGTATTTGGCCACCATGCAGGCAAAGCAGGCCGTGCCGCACGCCGTCATGGTGAGCCGACTGACCTTGGCCCAGTCGAACGGCAGAGCGGGCAGCGTCACGGAGCGGGTGGCAGGATCGAGATAGGTCTGCAGCGTGTCGCCTATGACGGCGGGCTGCTCGTAGATCTCCTTGATCATGAAGTGGCGGTGATTGCCCTTGCCGATCATCGCCCCCGAGATCCCGCTCTGGCGGATCTCGCGCTTCACCTCGGTGCGGCCCTGGTAAACATTGCAGCCGTTGGCTGTCAGCACCACCCAGTCGTCGTCCTCGAGATAGCTCACGCGCTTGGTGAAAGGGGCCAGCGCGAGTGCGTCGGTGCCGACATACATCTCGCCGTCGCCGTAGCCGACGGCCAGCGAGCTGCCGCGGCGCGCACCCATCAGGATATCGTGGCGGCCGCTAAACAGCACCACCAGGGCGAAGGCGCCACGCAGGCGCTCCATCGCCTCCCCCATCGCCTGCTCGGGTGCCATCTGGCGTTCGAGCATCGACGTCAGCAGCTGCGCCACCACCTCGGTATCGGTGTCGCTGTCGAAACGCCGGCCTTCGGCCAGCAGCTCGTCCTTGAGCTCCTGGAAGTTCTCTATGATGCCGTTGTGCACGATCGCGACCCGATCGGTGGCGATTGGATGGGCGTTTCGCTCGCTGGGCTTGCCGTGCGTTGCCCAGCGGGTGTGGCCGATGCCGATCGTGCCCGGCAGCGGCTCGCAGGCAAGCCGCTCCTCCAGGTTGACCAGCTTGCCTTCGGCGCGCCGTCGGTCGATATGGCCGTTCACCAGCGTCGCCACGCCGGCGGAATCGTAGCCGCGATACTCCAGCCGCTTCAGCGCATCGACCAGCAATGGGGTGACCGGCGCCTTGCCGATGATTCCGATGATGCCACACATGGGAGACCGTCCGGGGCGAAGGGGTTCTATTTCTGCCGCTTGTTCTGCCGCTTGGCTTCGGCCGCGCGGGTCTTCAGTTTGGCACGAAGCGGGTCGGCCCGTCCCTTCTTTATGACCTGTCGCGCCCGCCCGAGCGCCAGCGCCTTGGCGGGTACATCCTCGGTGATCACGCTTCCGGCAGCGACATTTGCCCCCTTGCCCACACGTAGGGGCGCCACCAGGGAGCTGTTGGAGCCGATGAACGCCCCCGCACCGATCACCGTGCGATGTTTGCCATAACCATCGTAATTAACAGCGATCGTGCCTGCCCCGATGTTGCTGGCGTCGCCAATATCGGAATCGCCCAGGTAGGCGAGATGGTTCGCCTTGGCGCCACGCCTCATCTTCGTCGCCTTGAGTTCGACGAAATTGCCGATATGGACATTGTCGGCCACGTCGGAGACCGGACGAATGCGCGCGAATGGGCCGACCCTGGCGTGCTTGCCGATGCGCACGCCTTCGATATCGCAGAAGGCTTTGATTTCCGTACCCGACGCGACCGAGACGCCGAGGCCGAACCGGACGTTCGGCTCGACGGTGACGTCCGCCGCAAGCCGCGTGTCGGCAGAGAACCATACCGTTTCGGGATCGGTCAGCGTCGCCCCCGCCTCCATCGCCGCCATCCGCAGACGCCGCTGCAGTGCGCGTTCGGCCATGGCCAGCTCGACGCGCGAGTTCACGCCCTGGAACTCCGCTTCGTCGCCCTCGACGGCGATGGCGCGATGGCCGCAGCCACGGGCAACGGCGACGGCGTCGGTGAGGTAGAATTCGCCTTTGGCGTTGCTGTTGCGGATCGCGCCCAACAACGTCGCGGCAAGTGATCCGTCGAGGCACATCACGCCGGAATTGCAGAAGTCGATCTTCCGCTCGGCCTCGTCGGCGTCCTTGCTCTCGACGATCCTGTCGAGCACGCCCGCACGCACGATCAACCGGCCATAAGGCGATGGATCGCGCGCCTTGAAGCCCAGCACGCCGACCGCTGCCTTGTCGCGGCGACAGGCCTCGATCAGCTTCCGCAGGGTCGCCGTGGTGATCAGCGGCGTGTCGGCATAGACGACAAGGATGGGCCCTCGATGCCCCTTGAGCGCCGCAAGCGCCGCTTTCGCCGCGTCGCCGGTGCCCAAAGGTCGCTGCTGCACCACCGTCGGATGGGGAAAAAACGCCTGGGAGACCGCGGCGGCTCCCGGCGCCACCACGCCCACCAGGCGCGCCGGCTTCAATCGGGTCACGCTCTCCAGAACGTGGCGCATCAAGGGCCAGCCGGCAATTGGATGGAGGACCTTGGGCACGGCGGATTTCATGCGCGTACTGGCGCCGGCCGCCAGGACGACCACGGCAACGGGGAATTTCATGGTGCGGTCGATGCCATGGGGCTGGCGGTCCTGCAAGACCGATATGCTAAGGAAGGTGTCATGCAAGCTTCCGCCGACGCCCTTATCGCCGCCCGCTTCGACACCGTGATCTACGATCTCGACGGCACCCTGATCGACAGCGCCAAGGATATGCAACTCGCAGTCAGCCGTGTCCTGGCCGACCACGGCCTGCCGCCCGTCACCGAGGACGATGTGCGGATTTTCATGGGTCAGGGCAGCAAGGTCACCATGGCCAAGGCTTTTGCCAAGTACGGGACGGCGCTGGACGATCAGGCGCTGAGTGCTGTCACCCGCGAATTCGTCCGCTACTACGAGGCCGATCCGGTCAGCCATACCGTGGCCTTCGACGGCGTGGCGCAGGTGATCGCCCGCTTCGACCAACTCGGCTTGAAACAGGGCGTGTGCACCAACAAGTTCGAGGTGCCCTCACGCACGATCCTCGAGCATCTCAAGCTCATGCCGCCGATTGCCGCTCTGGCGGGTGCCGACACCTTTCCCGTCCGCAAGCCCGATCCACGGCATATCCTGATGCTGATCGAACGCATGGGTGCCGACCCGACGCGCGCGGTCATGGTGGGCGATTCGATCCACGATGTGGAAGCTGCCCACGGCGCAGGCCTGCCGGCGGTGCTGGTGAGCTGGGGCTATACAACACGCCCGGCCAGCGAGTTGGGCGCCGATGCGGTGATCGAGCGGTTCGACGCTCTGCCGGAGGCGATAGGCCGGATCGCCGCCCGTTGACGGGCCGCCCCACAAGCCCTATACGCGCGCCTTCCGGGCGCGTAGCTCAGCGGGAGAGCACACCCTTCACACGGGTGGGGTCGTAGGTTCAATCCCTACCGCGCCCACCATTGCTCTATAAAGCTTTTTCGCATTCCTGACTGACGCTCCGACTGACACCATTTACCGGATACTTCCCGAAAACTAATTGCTCAGCCGGGCTCGTAGCCTTTCGAGATCATGCAATCGCTGTAGGCTTGCCAGAACCACGCGGTGCCGTTGACGCCAGTGATCACGCGCGCATCATTGCGGCACGCCACGGCGTCGGCGTTCATCTTGTCGTAGGTCTGCCCCTTGGATAGATGGCCGGTGAAGGGCGGAGGATCTGCCATGTGCGGCTCGCAGCCGGCAACGACCATCGCGAGCAGGATGCTGGTGGCCTTCATTGCCAGACCCCAATCCAGTAGGCGACGCCGCCCACCAATCCACCTTCACACGGGTGGGGTCGTAGGTTCAATCCCTACCGCGCCCACCATTGCTTCAGGCAAGCCACTCATCCTCCCAACAAATTGGGCGCATGACAGCTGTTTGTCAGCCAAAAGTCAGCGCCCTGTCAGTCGGGGCTCCTAGGATCCCTCTACCGGGGAAAAATTACGCGAGTCACATCCGAAGGAGGAACCGATGAGGATATCATTGGTCGCCGCGGCGAGCGCCTTTGCGGCTGGGACACTGGTTGCATCCGTGGTCGGTGCACAAACCCCATCAAGTCCGTCGTTTGGCCAGAACTCGACCGACTGTTTCGGCGTCAATGCCTGCAAGGGGCAAAGCGCCTGCAAGTCCGCCCACAATGCCTGCAAAGGCCAGAATGCCTGCAAGGGCCAGGGATGGGTGCAAGGCGTGAGCTCCCTCACCTGCCAGGCCGAAGGCGGCAAGTCCGCCTTCGCCGGCGGCGCCTGATCGCAATCCATTCTCGCACAAGCCAGGGGCGCTTCCATGAAGTGGAAGCGCCCCTCCACCGAATACGTCCAAGTTGCGCCGGTATGCCCTGGCAGCGACGTGGGACGCGCAATCCTGAAGCTTCGGCGCAATCGATCTCGGCCTGCAACCACCGAACCGGCGCTTTCCGTGTCGGTTGCACGGTCCAGGCCACTCCTCGTCGACGTGTTTTCGGCAGGCTAGACAGAGCGACATCCATACGCCACACCCGGCATGCCCTTTCCGCACCTTGGGGTCCGATGACCACTGCGCTTCAGCTTCGCCCTGGGGATCGCGTCCCCGATTTCGCGCTTCCCGGACTCGACGGCAAGTACCGCAAGTTCATCTGGTCGTTCACCGGCCGGCCCGTGGTGCTGCTCGTCGCCGACGATCTCGCGACTCTCGATGCCGGGCACTTCACCGCGCTATCCGCAGGCTGCGACAGCGCATCGGCTGCGCTGGTCGTGGTCACGGCCACCGCGCCCTCCGCAGCTTCCTCGATCTGGGCGAAACTCGGCGGCGGAGCGGGCAGCCCTCTCCTGCTTTGCGATACCGACCGGAAATTCCTTCCCGCCCTGTTGAGCCAGGGCAGCATCGGCTTCGGCCAGACTGCCGGCCTGCGTATACGCGCGATCGTGCTCGATCCCAACCAGCGCGTCGCTGCGACCTTCGACAGCCGCCCCGTGCTTGCAGCGGCCGAAGCGATCGGCGGCATTGCCGACTCAGTGCGCAGCAGCGGTGGCGCAGGCCAGGTGATCATGTGCCCGATGGCGCCGGTGCTTGTGCTTCCGCGCATCTTCGAGCCCGACTTCTGCAGCCAGGTCATCCGGCTCTGGCACAAGGGCGACCACAAGGACAGCGGCGTCTCCAGCCGCTACGGCAACGTCGGTGTAGCCGAACTCAAGCGCACCGAAGACTATATGATCACGGAGCCGATGATGCAAAAGGCGATCTCCGACCGCCTCGCCTACCGCATCGGGCCGGAGTTGGTGAAGGTCTTCGCCTTCGACCGCGAATTCACCTTCGATGCCCATGTCGTCCTGTCCTATAGCGTCGACGGCAAGCACTTTTTCGGTGCCCATCGCGACAACGGCGCGCCGACAACGGCCGATCGCGCCTTCGCCGTGTCGCTCAACCTCAACGACGACTTCGAGGGCGGCGAACTTGTCTTCCCCGAATATTCCGAGGTCAAAGTCTCGCCGCCGATCGGTGCGGCGGCCGTCTTCTCCTGCTCGGTCCTGCACGAAGCCCTGCCCGTGACACGCGGACGCCGCTTCGTGCTGACGACCTTTTTCCGGCAGAAGAAGTGACCCGCGCCCTCTTGCTTTCGGCGCTGTCGCTGGCGGTCTCGACCGGCGCCGCAACCGCGCAGTCGTCCGCCCGCGCCCATATGGAAGCCTGCACCGAGTGGGCGTTCGAGGGAGGGCATATCGGCACGCGCAACGACTGCAACCGGCCGGTGTCCATCAAGTTCATGGCCTACGACGGCAGTCACGTCCTGGAAGCCGACCTCCCGCCTGGCGGCTGGTTCGATTCGGGCGTCGCAGCCGGCACGATCGAGGGTTTCCTCTTCACGGTTTGCCCGGTGGGCTACATACCGAGCGTCCGTTTCTCGCTGGAGAACGCGGTGCCGATCGCAGACAGCCTTTATAATTGCCTGCCCATCGGCAAACCCAGCGTTTAGGCCCGCTGGGCGCCGGCGTAGGGATCGTTCACGCCGTCGAGCGGCCAGATCGGCCGGCGCAGCTTGGTGAATTTCAGCCGCGAGATGTCAGGCGAGCAGATGCCGCCCGAGTCGACCAGCACGATCTCGCGGGCGATCGGCGCATAGGCTGCCCTGAAGTGCTGAACGCTTTTCACGACAAGCACGTCCTTGGCGAGCGGGTCGATGCCCTGGCTCTTGAACACCTGCAGATCCGTCGTCTGGATGCGGTTGGAGATGGTGACGACGTCGATGCTGCCGATGCGCAGCACCGCGGTCGGCCCCATGTTGCTCTCGACTCCGGCGTTCATCGGGCCATCGTTCGTGAAGATGCCGTCCGACAGCATCTTCACGATCGCCCGGCCCTTCACCGGCGCGCCCATCGCCGGATCGGTGCGGCCCCCCAGCACGACCTCGATCTCGGCCCCGACCCCGGCCTTCATTGCCTGCTGTACGGTGACGGGATCGTAGATCGTGCCAATCGCGGCATTCTCTATCCTGGCGTCGATCAGCGCCTGCAGGACCGGCGTCGTGTCGTTATAGCCACCGCCGCCGGGATTGTCGGTCCCGTCGGCGATCACCAGCGGCCCGGTCTTGTCACCCTTGGTACGCGCAGCGGCGATGCCGTCGGCGATCGGCCGGTAGTCTGCCGTTGTCTCGTCGCGCCGGCGCCAGATCTCGTCAATCAACGCGCGCGCGATGTCCTTTGCACGCGCTTCTGCCGACGGCTCGTGGCTCACCGCAACAGACGGTCCGGTATAGGGGATATCCGACCAAGTGAAGCCGGCCTGGATGCTCACGACGTTGATGCCTGGTTCTTTTTCATATCCGTCGGCCTTGGCCAGAAGGTCGCGCATCAGGCCAGGCTGCGTGGTGCGGCCGTGATCCGCACCCTCGAGCATGGCCGGCTGGCTGAGGAGACAGCGCGGCGTCTTCTTGCCCTCGAGCGCCTCCTGCACCAGAGCCGCCGCCTGCACGGCGCGGTCGTAGCCGTCGATATGCGGATAGGTACGAAAGGAGACGAGCGCATTGGCATTCTTCGCCATCCTGACGGTCGCGTTGGCATGCAGATCGAGCGTCGCCACCATCGGCACGTCGGGGCCGATCACGCCGCGCAGCGCTTCGAGCAAAGCACCTTCGGCGTCGTCCTCGGTCTCGGTCACCATGGCGCCATGCAGGGACAGGCAGACGGCATCGAGTTTGCCTGCCGTCTTCGCTGCCCCCACGATCTTGTCGCGGATGGTCTCCCAGGTTTCCCGCGTCAGCATGCCCGACGGCGTCGCATTGGCGGCGACGGCGAAAACCGGCTCCCAGCCGTACTTCGCGGCCGAATCGATATAGCCGCCGACCTCGTTCCGCGTTCCCTTGAAGTGAGGGACCATCGCCTCGCCTTCGATCAGCCAGCGACGGCGATAGTCATCGAGCGTGGTCTTCAGTTTGCTGAAAGTATTGGTCTCGTGCATGAACTGCGCGATCAGGACGCGATACGCCATCGATACAACTCCACACTCATAGTTTCGCCGTCTTCAACCACTCGGCCTGCCCCTCTTCGCCGTCGACGCCGGTCGTCTCGAGGAAGCGACAGACCATCATGTAATAGCCGATGGTGAGCGTCAGTTCGACCAGCGCGCCGCGGGACAAAAAAGCCTCGACCGCCTTCAGCGTCTTGTCCGATGCACGGACATTGCGCACGACGTCGTCGGTGAAACGCAGCACCGCTTTTTCGTGGTCCGAGAAGACGGGCGCATCGATGGTGGCATCGCGCAACGCAGCGATCTTCTCTTCGGCGACTCCGACGTCACGTGCGATCCGTTCGTGCTGGAACACCTCGTAGGCGGCACGACTCAGACGGCCGACCCGCAGGATGGCCAGCTCGCGCAGGCCCGGCTCGAGTTCGCAACGATGGAGCAGCGCATTGCCCATCCGCACGAAGCCCTTCAGCCCATATTCCGAGTTGGCCAGCATGCGATAGATGTTGAGGTGCGTGCCGAGCTTGCCCAGGAACTCGGCGTGCTTATCGGTGGCGTTCTCGACTTCGTAGTACGGAATGCGTGACATGGACTCTCCTCCAGAGGCGGGGAGCCTGTCAGAGCCAGTCGCGTCGCACCAGCGGATTGAGGCAGCCCCCAAGGGTCCGCGAGCAAACCCGATCTCCTCGAAGCCGTCTCCAGCGGCGGCTCCAATGCCAGATAGCAACGCAGTGCGGCCGGCTCGGGCCGGCCGCACTGCGTTGATCACTTGTACTCGACCAGCACTTCACGATACGGCGTCGGCCCGACATTCCGTGCCTTGTGCTTGGCCGGAACGCGCATCCCCTTGCCATGTTCGGAGAGGACTTCCAGGAAGCCGTTGTCGAGCTTCAGGGAGTAGATCGCGCCCGTCGGTACATCGAGTGTGCCGAGATCCTTCCCGTGCTCGTCGAAAATCTGCAAGGGCGCACCGTCGATCGAATACCACATGTAGCTGTGCTCATGCGTATGCATCGGCGTTTCCGCACCCGGGGCGAGCACGAAATTCCACACGATCACCTTATCGTTCTCGAAGACTTTCTCTGTTCCTACACCAGCCATTGTCTTCCTCCTCTGCTGAAACGACCCGGAAAATACGGTCAGCCCGGCCGCCCCTCCGCACCGAGATCCCAAAACAGCCCGGTCATCAGGCGCAGCCCCTCACGGGCGACAGGAGCCAACAGATGCTCATTGGGCGCGTGCTGCGAACAGGCTGCATAGGAATGCGGCACCCAGACCGTCGGCATTCCAAGGATGTCCGTAAACACCTCGTTGGGCAACGAGCCGCCGAGATTGGGCAGCATATTGGGCTTCTGACCGACTGTCCGTTCGATCGAGCGGGCGGCGAACTTGGCCCAGGGATTGTCCGGGTCGAGGCGCGTCGCGTTCATGATCACGTCGCGCGCCGGCTCGACCTCGATCTGGCCGAAACCATGCCGCTCGAGATGGCGGCGCAGCGCCGGCACGATGTCGTGCGGATCGGTGCCGACCACGAACCGGAGCTGGCAGTGGGCGACGGCGCTGGGCGGAATGGCGTTGACCGGGCGGTCGGGATTGCCGGTCTTGAAGGCCAGCACCTCGAACGAATTCCAGCCGAACACGCGCTCCACCGGCGTCAGTTCCTTCTCGCCCCAATCCGGATCGATCGCGGGCGCGCCTGCGCCGGCATCGACATGCGCATCGGCCAGCGCGGCGCGCACCGAGTTGGTGAGCGTCTTGGGCCGCCACTCCGGCACTTTGATCTGTCCACGCGCATCGGTGATGGTGGCGAGCGCATGCGCCATCACGATGCCGGGATTGGCAAGCAGCCCGCCCCAGTTGCCGGAGTGATGCCCGCCCTCGCGGTAGCTGAGCTTCAGGTTGAAGTTCAGGGTGCCGCGCGTGCCGCCGAAGATGGTGGGCCGACGATGGTCGAGCCGCGGCCCGTCCGAGCCGATCAGCGCGTCGGCCTTGAGCGTCGCCTTGTTGGCCTTGCAGAAATCGGCCAGGCCCGGTGAGCCGGTTTCCTCACCCGTCTCGATCAGGATGGTGGAATTGAAGCCAAGGCTGCCCCGCTCCTCCAGCACACAGGCGAGGGCGGCGATGTTGATCGTGTGCTGGCCCTTGTTGTCGGCGGTGCCACGGCCATAGAGGCGATCGCCCTCAACCACGATCTTCCACGGCGACAGGCCCTCCCGCCACTGATCCTCCTGGCCGCGGATCACATCGCCATGGCCATAGGTCAACACAGTCGGCTTGGCAGGATCCTCGAGCCGCCGCGCAATCAGGAACGGTCCGTATTCGGCGCGGGGGTTGGGGAAGACGGCGCACTCATAGCCGAGCGTCTGCAGGGACCGGGTCATTTCGCCCGCGACATAGTCCTGAAGCGCGGGCATCGAGTCCGCTTCCTGGCTGGTGGTGGCGATGGCCACCCGCCGCTGCAGGTCGGCAAGGAAGCCGCCGGTATCGAAATAGGTCTCCGCGCGCCGGACGGCGCCGTTTCGTGTGCCTGACATGGCAGCTAAGCTACCAACAGCGCCGCCCCTCGGCCAACAGAGAGCGCCATCGGAGGAATGCCATGCCGCATGCCGGACAAGTCGTCTCCAGCAGGCTCGAGGAAGTCCAGTTCGGCAAGCCTGCAGCCGAGACCGTGGCCGAGCTTGTTAGCCGCTATCAGGCGGAACGCGTGTTCCTCCTGGTGAGCGGAACGCTGAACCGCGAAACTGACGAGGTCGAGAAGCTGCGCAGAGCCTTGGACAACCATTGCGTCGGTGTCTTCGACCGAATGCCTGCGCACACGCCACGTTCGGCCGTGGTCGCGGCAGCGGAGCAGGCCCGCGCGGCGGAGGCCGATCTCATCGTCACCCTGGGCGGCGGCTCGGTGACGGACGGCGCCAAGGCGGTGCAGCTCTGCCTCGCCAACGACATCCGCGACGTCGACACACTCGACCGGGTGCGGGCGCCGGCATCGCCAAAATCGTCGAAGGTGCGGCAAATCTCGGTGCCCACGACACTCTCGGCTGGCGAGTTCTCACCCATCTCCGGCGTTACGGACGAACGCACCAAAGTGAAGGAGCTGTTTCGCCATCCCGATATCGTTCCCAAGGCCGTCGTGCTCGATCCCATGGTGACGCGTCACACGCCCATGTGGCTGTTCCTCTCTACGGGTATTCGCGCCGTCGACCACTGCGTCGAGGGAATCTGCTCCAACGAATCGAACCCGTATGGTGACGCCTCGGCGTTGCATGGGCTTTCGCTTCTGGCGCGCGGCCTGCCGCGCGTGAAGGCCGATCCGAACGACATGGACGCCCGGCTCGACTGCCAGATCGGTGCCTGGCTCTCCATGGCGCCTCTGGTGGCCGGCGTACCGATGGGCGCGAGTCACGGCATCGGCTACGTGCTGGGCGCGGTGTTCGACATCCCGCACGGCCATACGTCCTGCATCATGCTGCCGTCGGTGATGCGCTGGAACAAGCCGGCCAACGCCACCAAGCAGGCGCTGGTCGCGGCGGCGATGGGCCGCCCCGGCGACGAGGCAGGCGACGTGCTCGACGCCTTCATCCGCGGCCTCGGAATGCCGCGCAGCCTGAGTGAAATGAAAGTGGGAGCAGACCAGTTCGAGCGCATCGCCAAGCAGGCGATGGGCACACCATGGGTGCCGCGCAACCCGCGGCACATCGCCGGGCCCGCCGAGGTACGGGAGATCCTTGAACTCGCGGCGTGAACCTAAAGCCGACCCTTGCGCTTGCCCACCGCCTCCGCCAGCAGGCAGAGGATCTCCCACATCATGGTGACGCCCACCAACGCGGTGTTGCCGCTCATATCGAAGGGCGGCGAGACCTCGACCACGTCACCGCCGACGAGGTTCAAGCCACGCAGGCCCCTCAGCATGCGCTGCGCCTCATGCGGCGTGTAGCCGCCGATCTCGGGCGTGCCGGTGCCGGGCGCATAGGCCGGATCGAGGCCGTCGACGTCGAAGCTGACATAGGTCGGGCCGTGGCCCACCACGCGGCGCGCCTCCGCGATCACCTTCTCGACGCCGAGGTCGAAATATTCCTCGATGGTGATCACGCGCATGCCCTGGTCGACGGCCCACTGGTTGTCGTCGCGCTTGTAGAGTGAGCCGCGGATACCGATCTGCACCACGCGCCTGGGATCGAGCAGGCCCTCCTCCACAGCACGGCGGAACGGCGTGCCATGGGTGTACTTGTAACCGCCGAAATAGGTGTCCCAGGTGTCGCTGTGGGCGTCGAAATGGACCATGCCGAGCGGCGCCTGGTCCTTTGCGATGCCGCGCATGATGGGCAGCGTGATCAAATGGTCGCCGCCAGCGGAAAGCGGAACAGTGCCTGCAGCATGCAGCTTGGCGTAGAATTTTCCGATTCGCTCCAGCGAATCGTCGACGCTTGCCGGGTTCACGGAAGCATCGCCGAGATCGCCGCACTTGGCGAGCTCATAGGGTGCGACGCCCGTCACATGGTGAATCCGGCGCATCATGGTCGAAAGGTCGCGCATCTGGCGTGGCCCATGCCGTGCGCCCGGCCGGTTGGTCGTGCCACCATCCCACGGCACGCCCACCAGCCCGATCTCGACCTCGCCGGGATCGCGGAACAGCGGCAGGCGCATGAAGGTGGCGACGTCGCCGAAGCGCGGCGTCACCGTGCCTGACACAGGCTGGGGAAAGGAACTGGCCTCAGTCATGCCGGGATGTGGGAACTCATTGCGGCCGCAATAGGGCCTTTCGCGCCGTCACGAACTCGTCGACGGCCGACACGAACCGTTCGGTCTCGGCATCGCCGATCATGATGTTGAGCGCCACGAAGCCGCGGCGTGCGATCCAGATGCCGGCCGCCGACATGTCGAAGAAGAAAAGCTCCTTGGCGTCCTGGTTGGAACTGGCGATATCCGCCGCCGTCCGGATGGGCCGCGTGGTCGCATGCGCCGCCATCATCGAGCCGATGCCGGAGAACTGGAACGCGACTTCGTTCTTCCTGCAGATGGCATTCAGCCGTTCGCGGATCTTCTCGCCACGCGCGTTCAACGCATCGGCCGCCTCGGGCGTATAGACCTCGCCGTATCCCGCGACGCCGGCCGCCATCGTTAGCACATTGTTGTTGAAGGTGCCGGCATGCGGCAGCGCGTCGGGCTTGGTCGGGTCGAACAGCTCCATGATGTCGCGCCGGCCGCCGAAAGCCCCGAACGACATGCCGCCGCCGATATATTTCCCGAGCGTCGTCATATCGGGGATGATCCCGAGCCTGGCCTGCAGGCCGCCCGGCGAGAGGCGGGAGGTCATCACCTCATCGAAGATCAGCGTGATGCCCCGCGCCCTGGTCTCCTCACGCAACATCTTGAGGAAGGCCGGATCACCGGGCAGGCAGCCGTGACTACC
>JAFEBU010000006.1 GCA_018242505.1 Pseudomonadota bacterium | reverse complement strand
GCTGCTTACCAATGCGGTGAAGCTCGACCTGCCCAAGGCGACGTCCAATACCGACGTTCACAAGCCCGACAAGATCGAGTTTGCGATCGATGGAACAGGTGCGCTGTTCTGGAATGGCGAGCGTCTGACCCGCGAGGAGGCGGCGCAGCGCTTCATCGAGGAGGGCGAGAAGCGGCCGCAGCCCGAGGTTTACCTTAGGGCCGATCAGAGCGTGCCCTATCGCTATGTCGCCGAGATGCTTGCCGACGCCTCCAAGGCAGGCCTCAGCAAGGTGGCCTTCGTCAGTGAGCCGGTGAAATAGGGGGGTGGTGAGAAAATGAGAAAATGGCCCGGAATGCCCGTACCATCGGCATCGGAGGCCTCTCACCCGATGAGAAAAAGTGAGAAGCCTTGAGAAAATTAAGGGTATCTCCGGGTGCGGGCTCGCTTCAGTTGTACCGGGCGAGTTCCAGCCGGCCGATCTGAGCGCGGTGGACCTCGTCGGGACCGTCGACGATGCGGAGTGAACGCGCGCCGGCATACAGGCTGGCGAGGCCGAAATCGCCCGACAGGCCGGCGGCGCCGTGGGCTTGCATTGCCATGTCGACGACCTTTCCCAGCATGTTTGGGACCGCGACCTTGATCATGGCGATCTCGGCACGTGCGGCCTTGTTGCCGACCGTGTCCATCATGTAGGCCGCCTTCAGCACCAGCAGCCGGGCCTGCTCGATCATGATGCGCGCCTCGGCGATGCGCTCTACCGTGACGCCCTGCTCGGCGAGCGGCTTGCCGAAAGCGACACGGCTCTTTACCCGCCGGCACATGTCCTCGATGGCACGCTCGGCCATGCCGATCGCACGCATGCAGTGGTGGATGCGGCCCGGGCCCAGTCGACCCTGGGCAATCTCGAAGCCGCGACCTTCGCCCAACAGGATATTGGACCGCGGCACACGTACGTTCTCGAACAGCACCTCGGCATGGCCGAGCGGCGCATCGTCATAGCCGAACACCGTGAGCGGCCGCAGCACCTTCACGCCCGGCGTGTCCATCGGCACCAACACCATCGACTGCTGGCGATGGCGGTCGGGATTGCGCGGATCGGTCTTGCCCATGAAGATCGCGATCTTGCAGCGCCGGTCGGGGGCGCCCGTGGCCCACCATTTGCGGCCATTGATGACGTAGTGGTCGCCGTCGCGCACGATGGTGCTCTCGATGTTGGTGGCGTCGGACGAGGCGACCGCCGGCTCGGTCATGGCGAAACAGGAGCGGATGCGACCCTCGAGCAGGGGCTTCAGCCATTGCTCCTTCTGCTCCTCGGTGCCGTAGAGGTCGAGCGTCTCCATGTTGCCGGTGTCCGGCGCGGAGCAGTTCAGGGCTTCCGGCGCGATCGGCGATCGGCCCATGATCTCGCACAATGGGGCGTATTCGAGGTTGGTGAGGCCGGGACCGTTCTTGGAATGCGTGAGGAAAAGGTTCCACAGGCCTTCGTCCCGTGCCTTGCTTTTCAACTCCTCCATCACGACGCTCGGCTGCCAACGGTCGCCCGATTCGACCTCGTCGGCGTAGCGCCTCTCGTTGGGATAGATATGCCGGTCCATGAAAGCCTGAATCTTCTCCTGCAGGGCGGTGACCTTGGCGTTTGGCGCGAAGTACATGGCGGGCTCCTTGGGTTTGACCGCGACATAGCCCTTCGCCGTACATTGGAAAATTGAATGATCTGGATGATAATCCATCGATATGATCAATCTGTCGCGCGTCGATCTAAATCTGCTTGTCGTGCTGGAGACGATCCTTGCCGAGGGCGGGGTAGGGCGAGCCGCCGCCAAGCTCAATCTTACACAACCTACGATCAGCCATGCGCTGGCGAGGCTGCGCGACTTGTTCGGCGATCCTCTGTTCGTGCGCCGCGGGCGAACGCTGGTGCCGACGGCGCTCACGCGCAGCATCGCCGATCCGCTGCGGGCTGCGCTGAATGCAGTCTCTGCCGTCGTCGCCTCGGGTGGGCGCTTCGACCCGCAGCATGCCCCGGTCCATTTCACGGTCGCGATGCGCGAACCAATGGAGCAGGTCGTTCTGCCCGACCTCGCTGGCCAGCTCGCGACCTCGGCTCGTCAGGTCGAACTACGCTCCGTCCAGGTCCGGCGTCGCGCGCTCGAGGCCGCCCTGGCCGATGGCACGATCGATATTGCCCTCGATGTGCCTCTGCCGCTGTCCGACCATGTGCGCCGGCAGAAAATGGAAGGCGGCAGTTTCGTGGTCGTTGCCCGCCATGGCCATCCTGGCCTCGGCAAGCGCCTTACCCTGGCATCCTATCTCGGCTTGCAGCACGTGATGGTGACATCGCGACGGCAAGGCCCGGCGCCGGAGGATCTGGCGCTCGGGCAATTGGGCAAGCATCGCCGTGTGCGGGTGCGATGCCGTAGCTACGCCGCTGCATTCCGGATCGTCGAGGCGACCGACTTCGTACTGACCATGCCCCGGCGCTATGCGGATCTGCTGAGCGCAGGGAGGCGGGTGCGTGTCTTCGGCATGCCGGTCGAGGTGCCGCCTCTCGACGTTTGCCTCTACTGGCACGAGGCAATGGACGCTGATCCGGGTAATCGATGGCTGCGGACCGCGCTTCTGCAGGCGCTCGGGAAGAAGCGGCGAGGCCAGCGAAGGGGCAGCTAGAGGGTCAGCCTGTTTTCACGGCCCTTCGTCATTCCACCAAGCCCGATTTGGCCCCAACCATGAACGGGATGCTCGGGCCTGATATCCAAGGGAAGACCGCCACTTCCGCGACGGCGTCCAAGGAGGTGGTATTGCGAACTCCGATCTTTCCGTTGGCTGGACCGGCATCCGCAGATCTGGACAATGACAAATTACACCATATTCTTGACGGGTTGGGAGACGCATGGGTGGATGGTGGGAGATGGCACGAGCGCAATCATCCAGGCCTTATCATCACGGAGAACTGCGCGAGGCGCTGGTATCCGCTGGCCGCAAGCTTCTGGAAGAACGGGGCATTCGCGGCTTCACCTTGCGCGAATGCGCCCGCCGCGCGTCGGTATCTCATGCCGCCCCTGCCCACCATTTCGCTTCGATCGACGACCTGCTGGCGGAGATCGCCACACGCGGCTACCAGGAACTCGCCGCCGCCATGGAGGCCGAGGCGAAGCGGGCGGCCTCCACACCGGCGGCACGCCTGGTCGCCCAGGGCGTGGGCTACATGGCCTTTGCCGCGGCCAATCCGGTGCTGTTCCAGCTCATGTTCGGTCGCGAGGCCAATCGCTTCGAGACACCGGCGCTCAAGGCGGCGGCCAAGGGCGCTTATCTCCTCCATGTCGCTGGCGTGGAGGAGGTCATTCCGCAGGCGCCGGCCGAGGTCAAGCAACGCATGGTCGACTTCGCCTGGGCGTCGATCCACGGCTTCATCACCCTGGTGCTGGAGGGCCAGATCGGCGACGGGGATTCACCGCGCGCGCTCAAGGCGCGGGGCCTGGCCATGCTGGGGGCGATGGTCGAGGCGGTGATACGGGCCGGTGGTGATCCCTAGGTGAGCGGAATGCGAAAGCGCAGCTCGTCCTTGTCGTAGGCGGCCGATCGGAAACGCTCGATGAAGACGCCACCATTGGCGCGGATCACCTTCTGCGACGGTTCATTATCGGGATCGGTCGTGAGTTCGACATAGGGCAGGCCCTGGCGCCGCGCCTCGTCGAGCATGAGGGCAAGGCTGCGCGTGGCATAGCCTCGACCGCGTTTCCACGGCACGACGGCGTAGCCGATATGGCCCAGCACGTATGCCGGCAGGGCGCCTGTGCCTGGCTGCCAGCGAAAGCCGATCGAGCCGCAGAATTCACCGTCCCACATCCAGCGCCGGAAGCCGGGGAGGCGCGCGACCTTCGACCCATCGGGCAGGGTGATCAGATCTCCCTTGGGCTCGCGATTGTCCAGCGAGGCGACGAAGGCTCGAGGATCGGCGGCGATCTTCGCCAGTTCCTCACGTGCCGCCGCCGCCAGCCTGACGTTGTCGGCCGACCAACCGCGTTGCAGGGCGGCGGCATAGGCGTCAAGATAGACGAGAGCGGGGACGACCAACTCCATGCGATTTGATGTAGCATGACGTTTCATGAGCGCCAGCCCTGTTCTTGTCCTCGATATCGACGGCGTCGTCTCACTCGGCCAGCCCGGCTCGCCGACGCCATGGTACGCGACCCTGAAGGAAGACTGGGGCCTCAGTCATGACAAGGAGCTCGCGCCGGAGTTCTTCCTCAAGCCTGAGTTCGACCAGGTGCTGCGTGGCCGGCTTGACCTGTACGCGGCCCTGCACGCCTATTTCGAGGTCAAGGGGCTGGCCAACCGGCTGGAAGAGTTCGTCGCCTACTGGTTCGAGAAGGATGCCGTGATCGATCGCAAGGTGCTGGCGCTGGCCGACACCTGGCGGCAGCGCACCGGCGGGCGCTGCTTCGCTGCGACCAACCAGGAACACCATCGCGCCGCTTATCTGCGCGACACGGTCGGGCTAGGGGAACACTTCGACGAGATCGTGTATTCGGCAGCACTCGGCGTCTGCAAGCCCGACCGGGTATTCTACACCAATGCCCAGGCGCGCATGGGCGTTACGGTCGCGCAGTCGATCCTGTTCGTCGACGACAAGGCGGCCAATGTCGACAGTGCACGCATGTGCGGCTGGCGGGCGATGCTCTATCGCGGACCGGAAAGCCTCACCGCGGCGCTGGCCCACTGGGGCTGAGTTTCGTGCTACAGGAATAGCGAAAAGAGGAACGATCGATGCTGATGTTCGACATTCCATTTGGCACGACCGACTGGGGCGACATTGAGCGCACGGAACATCCCGGCGAGACCGGCAAGGCCTACTGGCGCACGCGCACCTTCAACAATATTCGTGTGCGTATGGTCGAATACACGCCGGGCTATCTGGCCGACCATTGGTGCCAGAAAGGCCATGTGCTTCTGGTGCTGGACGGTGAGCTGCATACCGAACTGGCCGACGGCCGCACGGTCGTGCTGAAGCCGGGCCAAAGCTACCAGGTGGCCGACGGCGACCTCGCCCATCGCTCGCGCACCGATGTGGGCGCCAAACTTTTCATTGTGGACTGACATGACAGACAAAATCGGATTTATCGGCGTCGGCACCATGGGCGAGCCGATGTGCCGCAATCTCGCCCGCAAGGGCGGGCTTTCCGTCCTGGCCGCTGACCGCGACCGGGCACCGCTCGAACGACTTGCGGCCGACGGCGTGAAGGCGGCTTCGGTCGACGAGATTGTCGCTCAATGCCGCACGATCTTTCTGTCCCTGCCCGGCGGCAAGGAAGTCGAGCAGATCTGCTTCGGCCCGAGCGGTCTGGTCGCAAAGGTCCCGCTGGGATGTACGGTGATCGATCTCAGCACCGCACCGATCTCGCTGGCCCGCCGGCTTTATGCCGAGTTCGAGGGCCGGTCCTGCGCGTTTGCCGATGCGCCGGTCGCGCGCACACGTCAGGCGGCAATCGACGGCACGCTCTCGATCATGGTCGGCGGCACGGCCGAGACGTTCGAGCGCATCAAGCCTCTTCTGGCCCATATGGCGAGCGAGATCACGCATTGCGGCGAGGCCGGCGCCGGCCAGGCGGTCAAGATCCTGAACAACATGATCCTGTTCCAGACCGGAGTCGCGCTTGCCGAGGCGCTGACCATCGCGCGCGCGCATGGCGTCGACGGCAAGATCCTCTTCGAGACCCTGACCAAGGGATCGGCAGACTCCTTCGCCCTGCGCAATCATGGCATGAAAGCCATGCTGCCGGGCATCTTTCCCGAGCGAGCATTCTCGACCGTCTACGCGCTCAAGGATCTCGGCTACGCGATCGAGATGGCCGAGGAACGTGGCGTGCCGGCGCTGGGTGCCGACGTCGCGCGCGAGCTCATGGAGCGGGCAAAGGAGCTTGGCTACGACAAGGAATATTGGCCGGTCTTGATCAAGGCGATCGAGGAAGCAGCCGAGCACAAGAAGAGCTGACAGTTATTTGTCGGTCGTTGGCGGCTGCGCAGCCGGCGCCGGTGTCGGTGCGGGCGGCCTGGTCTGGGGCGGCTGGATGGTGACGAGCTGATAGCCCTTGTTGCGCATGCAAAAGTCGGTGAGCCGACCTTGGGCATAGAGGCGGTCGCTCTCGTAGAAGTAATTCCAGCGATGGAAACGCCCCGGGTAGGGGCCAAAGCCGTAACCTAATCCGTAATAGGGCGTGGAAATGAACGTCTCCTGCTGCGCGGCTTGACGGCAGGTCAGCAGGTCGCTTTTCGTTGCCTGCTCGTCCGCGCCGGCTTTCTCCCAGCGCGTCTCCGGAATGGAGCAGGCAGAGAGGACGAGAAGGAGCAGGAAGGGCGGGATTTTGCGCATGACGATGATATGGTCGCTGCCCAGCATATAGGAAGGGGAGCAGTATGGCGCGTATCGCCGTCGGTGGTTTTCAGCACGAAACCAATACGTTTGCACCGCAGCAAGCGACATGGAACGATTTCGAGCGCGCCGATGCCTGGCCGCCGTTGCTCCACGGCAAGGAGCTGATCGCAGGCGTTGAAGGCTTCAACATTCCCATCGCCGGCGCAGTCAAGCGGCTGGCGGAGCTTGGTCATGAGATCGTGCCGCTTGCCTGGGCGTCGGCGCCGCCGGCCTCTTATGTGACCAGGGATGCTTACGAGCGCATGTGGGCGTTGTTTGAACCGGACCTCCGAAAGCTCGGTCCGTTCGATGCGATCTATCTCGATTTGCACGGAGCGATGGTGGCCGAGCACACAGAGGATGGCGAAGGCGAATGGCTGCGGCGCATCAGGGGCGTCGTCGGCAATGAGCTGCCGATCGTGGCCAGCCTCGACTATCACGCGAATTTGACGCCGGACATGGCGCGGCTTGCGACTGCGCTCGTGGGCTACCGCACCTATCCGCATATCGACATGGCCGCCACGGGGCGGCGCGCTGCCGAGCTTCTGGACCGGCTGCTGAAGGACAAGCGGCCTGTCTACCGCGCCTATCGCCAGCTCGACTTCCTGATTCCGCTGGTCTGGCAATCCACCTTCATCGAGCCGGCCAAGAGCATCTTCGACCTGGTGGGCGAGATCGAGACCGGTGGAAAGAGCCACAACCAGGGCATCGTGAGCGTGACGCACACGCCGGGCTTTCCGCCGGCCGACATCGCGCAGTGCGGGCCGGCGCTGGTCGTCTACGGCCACGACAAGGAGACGGTGGAAGCGGCTGCCGACCGGCTCGCCCAGGCGGTGAAGGTGCAGGAAAAGGCCTTTGCCGGCGAACTGCTCGATCCGGACGCGGCAGCACTGCGTGCCATCGATCTTTCAAAGACGGCGACGAAACCGATCGTGCTGGCCGACGTGCAGGATAACCCCGGGGCGGGTGGTACATCCGACACCGTCGGTCTGCTGGCGGCGCTGATGCGTCAGAAGGCGAAAGGCGCCGTGATCGGCATGATCGTCGATGAAGAGGCGGCTCGCGCGGCGGCCGAAACAGGCGAAGGCAATGTCATGCGGCGCGGCATCGGTGCTGCAGTCGGCTATGCCGGCGAAAAACCGGTCGAAGCCGACTGGCGCGTGGTGAAGCTGGGCGACGGCAAGTTCACCGGCACGGGACCGTTCTATGGCGGCGCTAAATTCCAGATCGGCCCGATGGCACTGGTGACCGACGAAGCGAGCGGGGTGTCGGCAGTGCTGGCCTGCCGGCGCGTGCAGGCGGCCGACCAGGAGATGTTCCGGCATGTCGGCGTCGAGCCGTCGAAGGTGCCGATCCTGGGGTTGAAATCGACAGTCCACTTCCGCGCCGACTTCCAGCCGATCGCAGAAACGATCATTGTCGTCCAGTCTCCCGGCGCGCACATCACCGACCCTGTCGAGATGCCTTACAAGCACTTGCGCAAGGGCATCAGGCTCCGGCCCATGGGACCGGTCTGGAACGGCGCTTAGCCCGCGCGGAAGGAGGGACGCAATGCCATGACAAGCGGGACAGTGATCAGCGCAAGCCCCGCGACGCTTGCCATGGCGGCATCGAGACCGATCGAGTCGCTGAGCAGACCGAACAGGAAAGGGCTGGCGGCCCCGGCGACGGATCCGCCAGTGTAGAATATGGCGAAAGCGTGCGTACGGCGCTCGGCGGTGACGAATTCGGGGACGGTGCCGTAAAGCACCGATGACGTGCCGTTCAGCATCAACCCGAGCAAGGGAGCCAGGATCAGCGACCCTGTAAGCGATAGCGGCAGGATCGCGAGGATGAGCGCGGTCGTCGCCACCTCGGTCAGCACGACCGACGCCACCACACCAAGTCGTGCGCCGACCCAACCCATCACCAGTTTGCCTGCTGCGCCGCCGGCGAACAGCAGCGACAGACAGAGGCCGATGGCGGGCAGGTCAGCCCCCTTCGCGCGCAACAAGAAGGGAAGGAAGATCAGAAAACCCGTGCGCACGGAGCTGTCGGCGGTGTGAATGAAGAACAGGAGCCAAAATGCCCCTGGCCGGTTCCGACCTTCGACCTGCTTGGCTTCGGTTTTGACCCTTGTCATCGACGCGTTGTGAGCGGGCAGCGTTGCCAAGATAACGCCGGCGCCCGCGACAGCGATCGCGGCGGTGACGAGCATCGCGTCGCGCCAGCCGAACGCCGCGGCGATGAGGGCAAACAGGGACGGCAGTGCGACCTTGCCGAGGTCTCCGGTGAAATTGTAGGTGCCCAACGCTCCGCGCGAGCGGAGGCCGGGAAAGGCGTCGGAGACCAAGGTCGAGGCGATGGGATGCTGGGTGCTTCCCCCCAGCCCGGCAAGCAGCAGTCCGATGACGACGCCATAAATCGATCCGGTAAAGCCCGCGAGGCCATAACCCAGGGCAACCAATGCCGTGCCAAAGGCCAGGACGTTCACGTTGCCCAGGCGGCCCGCCAGCCGGCTCGACGGGATCTGGCCGCTTGCCATTGCGCCCGAATAGACCGTCTTCAGCGCGCCAACGGCGGCGTAGCTCAATCCGAACTGGGCCTGCAGCAGCGGGTAGAGGACGTTGAGAAGGTCGGAGAATCCGTCGTGCAGCGCGTGCGCCCCGCCACACACGGTGAGGGTCTTTTTGGGGGAGAGAGGGGCGGTAGCGACTGTCATCCCACCGTCACAATACTACCGCCCCGGCATCTCCGCGAACCAAAAGGCGGTCTGTTGCCGGAAGTCGCTTTCGGCGACTGCGGCATCCAGGATGAGCGTCGGCTTGCCGTTGCGCGGGTAGCGGACGGAGCTTTCGCGCCGGAAGGCCGTGTCGCAATGATGGAACGTCAGAACGTCGCCTTGGCGACGATGCATCACGAACTCGTGGATCTTGCGGATATTGACCAGGCTGATGACATAGCGTCCGTCGCGTCCGTCCATGGCCATCTGCTTCACGGGAATGTCGCGTCCGTCGCGGTAGAGACCCATCACGGCGAAGGCCTCGGGTGCCATCATGACGTCGTGCCCCTGGTTGTGCAGCCAGCGCACCATGCGGTCGCCGCGCTCCGAGAGGGTGAAGGGCTTGTAGCCGAACGGGCTGTTCAGGTCGGACTTCGAGCAGGCACCGAGAGGGAGGACGAGTGCGACGCCAAATAACGTACGCCGGGAAAAACCACGCTTAGTCAATTCATTCCCTCCCGGCTGTCGTCATGTCGACCTCGATCGGCGCAATGGTCTCCAGTTCGCCATTGCGGATCGCACGGAAAAAGCAGTTGTGGCGTCCGGTGTGGCAGGCAACGCCGGTTTGCTCGACCTCGACCAGCAGCGTGTCGCCGTCGCAATCCACCCGCAGATCGACCAGTTGCTGGATGTGGCCGGACGTGTCGCCCTTGCGCCACGGTGCCCGACGCGATCTCGACCAGTAACAGACACGACCTGTGCGCATGGTCTCGGCAACCGCATCGCGGTCCATCCAGGCCATCATCAACACCTCGCCCGTGTCGTGCTGCTGGGCAATTGCGGCGACGAGCCCCTGTGCGTTGAACTGTATGGCTGCGATCATCTGATTGATCGCAGCCTGCGGAAAGGTCATGGGTGCGGCGATGGACATGAGCGTGCCTTGGCCTCGAAGAGGAACGGGGCGTATAATCAGGCTGTTTACGCTTGGCAAATCGAGACTGTGTTGAAGAAGCCGGCCAAAGCCCCCCCGACCCACGACCATAGCCACTGCATCGAGGATGCCGTCGCTGCGGCCGAGAAGCTGTGCGCGGCCAAAGGGCTTCGCTTCACGCCACTGCGCCGTCGCGTGCTCGAGCTTGTCTGGTCGAGTCACAAGCCGGTCGGCGCCTACGCTCTGCTCGACGAACTCCGCAACGAGGATCTGGGGTCGGCGCCGCCCACGATCTATCGCGCGCTGGACTTTCTGATCGAGCATGGGCTGATCCATCGGATCGAGCGCATGAACGCCTTTGTCGGCTGCAGCCATCCGGGAGAGGCCCATCGCGGGTTCTTCCTGATTTGCGGCGAATGCGGCAACGCCGAGGAACTGGAGAGCGATGGCGTTGCCGACACGATCACCGCGAGCGCGAGCCGGCACGGCTTCGTCGCCCGCGACATGACCCTCGAAGTCACGGGCACCTGTGCCGATTGCCGTCGGTCGGCCTGAACGCGCTACAGTAAGCTGCGGAAAAGGCGATCCAGCGCCGGTTGGCTCTCGAAGCCGATTCCGGGAAGGTCAGGCGGTGATGCGCATCCGTTCGACAGGGTGTCGCCGTCTGCGAGACCACCGAAGGGCAAGAAACTCGACGGATTGACCTCGGTTCCGCCGAGGTCGAGTGCGCTCGCGGCATGCAGGCTGAAGAGATGGCCGCCGTGCGGCCAGAACGCCGAGCGCTTCCAGCCACGCGTTTCCATTGCGTCCACGATTTGCAGATATCCCGGCAACCCATAACAATGGACCGGATCGAAGAGCAGGATGTCGCGATCCCGGCGCAGGCCACCGTGACGATCCAGCAACCTCGCCTCGGCGACGGAGAACAGCGCTTCGCCCGAGGCGATCGACGCATCGTATGCAGCGGTCACCTTCGCCTGACCCTCGAAGTCGAGGGGATCGCAGGCATCTTCGAACCACATCAGCCGGTAGGGCCGCAATGCCTTCGCGGCGGCAACAGCCGCCTCGGGCGCATAGCTGTTCATGGCATCGACGGCGAGCGATTGCGGCACAGCAAAAACCTCTGCGGCCGTGTTGACGCGCTCGATATCCCGGGCAAGAGGCAAGGCACCGATCTTGATCTTGGCGCGCCGATAGCCGGTGTCTTGAAAGCGACGCAGTTCGTCTTTCAGCCGCGCAAGATCATTCTCGGGATAAGCATAACCACCACTTGCATAGACCGGGACCGACACGGGATTGCCGCGATCGCCGAACCATTGTCGCAGCAGCTCATGCAGCGGCAGCCCGGCGATCTTGGCCGCGGCATCCCAGAGCGCCATGTCGAGCGTGCCCACCGCGACGCAGCGCTCGCCATGACCGCCTGGTTTCTCACCCTTCATCATCGCCGCCCAACCTTCGAGTGGATCGACGTTGCCAGCGGCGATGAGACGCGGCGCAAAGCGTTCCCGGATCAAGCCGCCCTGGCCGAACCGACCAAAGGAGGAGAAGCCGAAACCCACGACGGAACGACCGTGACGCACGACGTCCGTCGTCAGTGCTACGATGCTGGTGGTGAGCCCGCCCGACGGCACGGCAGGGTCGCCGTAGCGCGAGATCTCGACCGTACGTTCCCGGATGTCGATGATACGCACGGCGTTAGTGGAGGCTTAGGCGTTGTGCGCCCGGTTCAGCCGGTCGAATCCCTCGGCGAGGTCGGTCTTCAGGTCCTCGACGTCTTCCAGGCCGATGTGCACGCGCAGCAAATGCTTGCCGGCGGGCCAGGGGACAGCGGTACGATATTGATCCGGATGGGCCGGGATCATCAGGCTCTCGTAGCCGCCCCAGCTCGCTCCCATGCCGAAAATGTCCATGCCGTCCAGCATCGCCGCGAGCGCATTGCGGCTATAGCCGTCGCGCAGGGTGAAGGAGAACAGACCCGAGGCGCCCTTGAACTGCCTCTTCCAGTGTTCGTGGCCGGGGCAGTCGGGCAGGGCCGGATGCAACACCTTGTCGACCTCCGGGCGTGCCTTTAGCCAGTTGGCGATGTGGATGCCGCTCTTCTCGTGATGACGCAACCGCACCGCCATGGTGCGCAGGCCGCGCAGCGCGAGGTAGCAATCATCGGGCGCGGCATGGAAACCAAAACTCTGGCATGCCGTCTTGGCGGTCTCGAACATCCCGCGCGTCGAGCAGGAGATGATGCCCATCATCGCATCGGAATGACCGACGATGTATTTCGTGCCGGCATGGATGGAGATGTCGCAGCCATGGTCGAACGGCTTGAAATAGAGCGGCGTCGCCCAGGTGTTGTCGATCAGGACGGCCGCGCCGTGCTTTCTGGCGACGGCCGCGATGGCGTCCACATCCTGCACTTCGAAGGTCTGCGAGCCGGGCGCTTCGAGGTAGACGACCTTGGTGTTCGGCTTGATCAGCTTCTCGATCTCGGCGCCGATCATGGGATCGAAGAATGTCGTTTCGACTCCGAACCCTTTGAGCGTGGTGTTGGCGAAGCGTCGGGCCGGGCCGTAGGCGTTGTCGGTGAGCAGCATGTGATCGCCGGCCTTCAGGAAGCCGACGATCGCGCCGGTCACCGCGGCGAGCCCCGACTGGACGGCGATCGAGCGGTGCGCACCCTCGATCGCCGCGACCGCATCCTCCAACGCCTTCTGTGTCGGGGTGCCGTTGCGGCCATAACCGAACCCCTCGAACGGGATGCGGTTCTCGAACTTCTCCATGGTCGGCTGGAGGATGGTCGAGGCGTGGTAGACGGGTGGATTGACGATGCCGAAGTTGTTGTCCGGGTCGCGCCCGGCGACGGCCAAAACGGTATCGGGGTTGGTATAAGTTTTCTTCGCAGTCATGAAAGCACTATGACACAGGGCTCAAGCTGGCGGCCAGCGATAGAGGTCGGGCCAGAGGATGCGCGGATCCTGCAGAACCTTGGATTCGCGATGCACGATGCGAAACCCCGCCTTGAGATAGGTCGCGAGCGCCCTCGGGTGGTCGACTGTATTTGTGTTGAGGCGTAGTCGCTCCGAGCCGCGGGCAAGGCCGCGCTCGATCGCGCGATCGAGCAGCCAAGGACCAATCCGGCGGCCGATATGGTCGAGGACGAGGCCGAAGAAGGCCAGTTCGTCGCCGTCCAGTTCGAAATAGCCGACCAAATCCGAGCCGGTACGCACCACATGCAGCTCGTGTCCGGGCTTGGCGAGGAGTGTGCTCAGGGCCGCGTCGGAGAGAAGCCGCCGCTCATACCAGAGCCACGGTCGTCCCACGCGGTCGTAGAGTTGGCGATATAGGGCGACGCCTGGCGACGGTTCGCGCACAATGCTGACGGACACTGCCGGCGGCTCGGCGCGTCGAGTCCACTCATCGGGCGTAAGCTCGAGGGAAGTGATTGTGACCTCGAGTCGACCGTCCGCCCGCGGCGGCGGTTGATGGGCGAAAAGTTCAGCCGCCTGTGACGATTGGCGTGTCGTCACGCCCACCCCATTCCGTCCAGGAGCCGTCATAGACGGCCGCATGCGGTGCGCCGATGAGATAGAGCCCGAGCGCCACCACGCAGGCTGTGACGCCAGAGCCGCAACTTGCTGTGACCTTCTTCGCCGGATCGAAGCCTGCGGCGGCGATCCGGGCGGCGATTTGTGCGGCCGGGACCATCGTCCCGGTTCGGGGATCGAGCAGATCGTTGTAGGGCAGATTGAATGCTCCAGGCATATGGCCACTGCGCAGGCCGGCACGCGGCTCGGGTGCCTCGCCGCGGAAGCGCGCCGCTGCGCGGGCGTCGACGATCTGCTCGCGCCGGTTCTCGATCAGCCCCCTCACGTCGTCGAGCGAGCGTACCAGCGTGTTGTCGAGCCGCGCCGTGAAGTGCCGGACACGTGGCAGAGGCGGATCGTCCGTGACCGGCCGCCCTTCGGCCATCCATTTGGGCAGGCCGCCGTCGAGGATCGACACGTCCTTGTGGCCCATGGCGCGGAACATCCACCATACCCGCGCCGCGCCGGTCATGGGCGTCGTGTCATAGACCACGATCTTGTTGCCATCGCCGAGGCCGAGGCTGCGCACGCGCGAGGAGAACTTTTCGGGCGACGGCAGCATGTGGGGCAGGGAACTCGACGTATCGGCGATCTCGTCGATGTCGAAGAACACGGCTCCCGGAATGTGCTGGTTCTCGTACTCCGCCCGCGGATTGCGCTTCTGCGCCGGCAGGTAGAACGAACCGTCGACGATCCGGATGTCGGGCGCTTCGAGATGATTGGCCAGCCATTCCGTGCTGACGAGGGCATCGGGCCGTGTGTAGGTCATTCGGCGTTCCTCAGGGCAGGGCGATGATGAACCGCCGGTTCATCTTGCCTTTGTTCTCGATCTTGATGCATTCGACGCGGCCAATCTCCGCCGTGTGCGCCACGTGCGTGCCGCCGCAGGCCTGCAGATCCACGTCCTCGATCGAGAGCAGACGCACGCGGCCGGCCCCCATCGGTGGCCGCACGCTCATGGTTTTCACCAGCTCCGGCCGTGTCGCGAGTTCCTCGTCGGTGATCCATTGCGCCGCCACAGTGTGATCGGCGGCGAGCAGCTTGTTGATCTCCTCGGTCACCCATTCCTTGGTCGGCACCTCGCCTTCGAGGTTGAAGTCGAGGCGGCTCTTGTCGGCACCCACCTGCCCGCCGGTGACATTGCCCTTGATCACGGCAGACATGACATGAAGTGCCGTATGCATGCGCATGTGGCGATAGCGCCGGTCCCAGTCGAGCACGGCATGGACGGCAGTCCCAAGCGCAGGACGCGGCGCTTCGGACGCCAGGATATGCAAGACGTTATTGCCGTCAGCCTTGATCGTGTCGATGACCTTGGCTTCTCCGCCATCCCAGCGCAGGGCACCCGTATCGCCGGGTTGGCCACCTCCGGTCGGATAGAAGATCGAGCGGTCGAGCCGCACCCCGCGTTCCTCGACGGCGGTCACGCGGGCGTCGGCTTCTTTGAGATAGGCGTCCTGACGGAAGAGTTCTTCAAGCATGTACAGGATTTAGGCGCTCGTCAGACGTGCCGCAACGTCCTTGGCGGTCGGCATGGAGGGCGCGGCACCCAGCCGCTCGACGGAACAGGCCGCGGCGGCGTTGGCATATCGGGCTGCCTCCACAATTGCGACGCCTGTCGCCAGTCGGGCAGCGAGAGCGCCGACGAAGCAGTCCCCCGCACCGGTCGTATCGACCACCTCGGCCTTCGCGCCGGCAATGGGCGTTGCGCTTTCGGCGGTCACGACGACGGCGCCGCGCGGTCCGAGTGTTGCCACCACCGCGCGAGCACCCGAGGTGCGAAGCTTGTGGCAGGCTTCGACGATCGTCGAGACCGGGCTTGCGGCACTGATCGCCATGTCTGTCGCCTGGGCAAGCTCGATCTCGTTCAGTACGGCCACGTCGACCGACTCCAGAAGCGTGGCGGGGCAGGGCTGGAAAGGCGCCATGTTGAGGACGGTGCAGGCACCGGCCTTTCGCACCTTGTGCATGACGATGCCTGTCGCCTCGAGCGGCGTCTCGAGTTGTGCCACCCACACCTCGTTGGAGTGCGGCTCGGTGCTCACCATCGTCTCGCGAAAAAATTGGTTGGCGCCCGAGGCGACGGTAATCGCATTGTCGCCCTCGGCCACCTGGATGAGCGCCAATCCGGAGGCTTGTCCCGGTACGACATGAAGCCCGAGCGTATCGACGTCGTTGTCGGCAAGAAAGCCGCGCAGCCTCTCGCCGAACGCATCGTCACCGACTGCGCCGAACATCGATGTCGGCTGGCCGAGCCGCGCTGCCGCGATCGCCTGGTTGAGACCTTTTCCGCCGGGCAGGAACACCACTTCCGCACCCAGCATCGTTTCGCCGGGCCGGGGCCGCCGCACGCTTTGCACGACGACATCCATGTTGAGGCTGCCGCAGACGATCACCCGGCTCATGTGTTGTGGTTCACTTCATCCAGGGTGGCACAGGCAGCTTCTTTTCGCGCAGGAAGGCAGGATTGAAGAGCTTGGACTGGTAGCGTTGGCCGCCGTCGGCGAGGATCGTGATGATGGTCTTGCCGGGGCCGAGATCGCGCGCCAGTCGCATCGCGCCGACGACGTTGATGGCCGTCGAGCCGCCCAGCACCAGCCCTTCATGCTCGATCAGGTCGAACAGGACAGGCAGGGCCTCCTCATCCGTGATCTGATAGGCCAGGTCGACGGGCGCGCCTTCGAGGTTCCTGGTCACACGTCCCTGGCCGATGCCTTCGGTGATCGAGTTGCCCTCCGACTTCAATTCGCCCTTGGCGAACCAGCTGTAGATCGCCGAACCCATGGGATCACTGACGGCGATTTTCACGTTCGGATCGCGTTCCTTGAGGGCGAGGGCAACGCCGGCCAGCGTGCCGCCGCTGCCGACGGAGCACGTGAAGCCGTCGACCTTGCCGCCCGTCTGCTCCCAGATCTCTGGGCCGGTCGTGCGGTAGTGACCGTCGCGGTTGGCCACGTTGTCGAACTGGTTGGCCCAGATCGCGCCGTTCGGCTCTTTCCCGGCCATCTCTTCGGCGAGACGGCCGGAGTAGCGGGCGTAGTGGTTAGGGTTCGAGTAGGGGACGGCCGGCACCAAACGCAGGTCGGCGCCGCAGAGCCTGAGCATATCCTTCTTTTCCTGGCTCTGCGTCTCGGGCATCACGATCACCGACCGGTAGCCGCGCGCATTGGCGACCAGCGCGATGCCGATACCGGTGTTGCCGGCCGTGCCTTCGACGATAACGCCGCCTGGCCGGAGCTGCCCGCGCTTCTCGGCGTCCTCGATAATGGCAAGTGCCGCACGGTCCTTGATCGACCCGCCCGGATTGAGGAACTCCGCCTTGCCGTAGATATTGCAGCCGGTGGCTTCCGACGCCGCGCGCAGCTTGATCAGCGGCGTGTTGCCGATACTTTCGATGAAACCCGACCGGACGTTCATGGTGGTACTCGCTCTTCTGGCCCTGCGCTCGCTCCCCGATGGACCGTAGACAGGGACAAGGGGCGAAGGCAACCGCTAGGACCAGCGCCGACGCATCTCGTCACGATGAAGAGCAAGCCATTGCAGTGCAATGACGGTGACCGCATTGTCCACTTCGCCGCGGTCGACCAGGGCATAGGCTTCGGCGAATGGCACCGCCTTGGCGAGGATGTTTTCGCCTTCGGATTCGAGACCGAAGACACCGCCGGCCCTGGCGGTGTCGGCGCGGCCGAGAAAGATGCTGCAGGATTCGGAGCAGGCGCCGGGCGTGAGCATCACGTTCTGCATTGGCACGAGATCGGCTACGGTGAGGCCGGCTTCCTCGACGGCCTCTCGGCGCACCAGCTTCTCCGCCGTTTCCCCAGGCTCGATGATGCCGGCAACGGTCTCCCACGTGAACGGGTGGCGGCCTGCAACGTAGGACCCAGCACGAAACTGGCGGATCAGCACGACCTCATCGCGGACAGGATCATAAGGGAGGACTGCGGCCGCCTGGCCGCGCTCGAACACCTCGCGGCTGATGACCTTGCTCTGGCCGCCCTGGTGCAGCCCATGGCGGAAGAAGTAGCGGACCACCTTGAAATATCCCTGGAACGCCACCTCGCTTCGGACCAGCTCGGCGGTCTCGTTCGGCAGATGGGACTGGTTCATTGAGTGGCTCCGCGAACTCTGGGGGAGCCGCTCGATAGCCCAACATCGGCGCACTGGCGAGAGGAGCTCGGTCGACCCGGAGCGCGTCGTGGTCCCTCCACGCGCCTTCGCATCAGCCTGCCGAAACGACTACGGCGCGCCGTTCGTTCTGGCGCGCCGTAGCTGAAGTGGCTCCGGAGGCAGGGTTCGAACCTGCGACCCGGCGATTAACAGTCGCCTGCTCTACCGCTGAGCTACTCCGGAAAAATCGGTCGCGGCCGGCGGTATGCGGCTCGCGAAGGCGCGGACTTTTGGCAGAGTGTCCGCTTGCAGGCAAGGGGGACGTTTCCGCAGCGAAACCGCGGTGGAGGCCTGGGCCGGAATCGAACCGGCATTGACGGATTTGCAGTCCGCTACATAGCCACTCTGCCACCAGGCCGGCCGCAGAAACGGCGCTGCTATACGCATGGGCCGGGAGTATGGTCAAGCGAGGCGCGACGCGCTGCCCTTTGACGCTCTCGTGGCCATCCGCCTATAAGCAATACAACATTTGGGGGCAGCCGATGACGGATTTCGCGCTCGCGCGCCGCAATATGATCGACGGTCAGCTTCGGCCCAACCGGGTGACCAATACTGCGCTGCTCGCCGCCATCGCCGATCTGCCGCGGGAGCGCTTCCTGCCGGATGGATTGAGGTCGGTTGCCTATGCGGACGACGACGTACCGATTGGCGGGGGGCGGTTCCTGATGGAGCCCATGGTCTTGGCGCGGCTGATCCAGACCCTCCAGCCAACGATGGACGGCAAGGCGCTCGTGGTGGCATCTGGACGGGGCTACGGTGCCGCCTTGCTGTCGCGATTGGTGAAGAGCGTGGTCGCCCTCGAGAGCGACGCCGCCCTGGCTGGTTCGGCCGAGCAAACCATGAAGGCGTTGCGGATCGATAATGTCCAGCAGGTCGTAGGCCCGATGGAAGCGGGAGTGCCGGCAATGGCACCCTATGACAACATCTTGATCGAAGGGGCGGTACGGGAGATTCCGCAGGCGATCCTCGATCAGCTCGCCGAAGGTGGACGGCTCGCCACCGTTGTAGCCGGTTCAAACGAGATCCTGGGGGTTGCCCAGCTCATGATGAGGGAAGGCACCGTCACTTCCGGACGTCCGCTGTTCGATGCCGGTACGCCGATTCTGCCGGGCTTCGCACCCCCGCAGCGCTTCAGCTTCTGACGGCGGCCGTCGCAGGTCTCGGACAACACTATCGGGGGCGTCCTGGCGATGATAGGGTTGGCAGGAAAATGGGGGTTAGTTCAATGGGTCGCCGGCCGACCTTGATGCGCGCTTGCGCCGTAGCCGTGGGCGCGCTGGCCATAGGGCTCGGCACGGGGTCCGCTGCTTGGGGCCAGAGCCTGATCGAGGCTCTGTCGAGTACCTACAACAGCAATCCCGATCTGCTGGCGGGGCGAGCGGTCCTGCGCCAGACGGACGAGACATTGTCGCAAGCGGTCGCCAATTGGCGGCCAAAGATCACTTTGTCGGTCGAATACAACAAGATCGAGGCCGACTCGATCCCGGTCGTCAGGTCCAACTCGACATTCCTCCTGAACGGCAGAACGACACTTCTGTCCGTGACCCAGCCCCTGTTTCGCGGTGGCAAGACGATTGCCGACACCAAGGCCGCCCAGGCCAATATCCAGGCCCAGCGGGCACAGCTGGCCGATACCGAGCAAACGGTCCTGCTGAATTCGGTGCAAGCCTATGCCGATCTCCTGCAGGACGTCGGCATCGTCGATGCCCGGCGCAACAATGTGCGCGTCCTGGTAGAACAACTCGATGCCACTCGTGAGCGTTTTCGGGTTGGTGAACTCACGATCACCGACGTGTCACAGGCCGAGGCCCGCCTTGAGCAGGCGAAGGCCGATCTTGTCCAGGCCCAGGCGCAAGTGCGTATCGACGAGGCGGCTTTCCAGCATCAGATCGGCATGAAGCCGGGCAAGCTGGCCGACCTGCCCTTGATCGGTGCGTTGCCGTCGACCGAAGATGAATGCGTGATGTTGGCCATGGACAACGGTCCGAAAGCAGTGAGCGCGCAGCATCGCATCGCGGCGGCAAGCTACGGCGTCAACAGTGCGGTGGCCAATCTGCTGCCACAGATCAACCTTACCGGCTTCATCCAGAACCAGTCCGAGGTCCAGGTGCCGGGCGACCGGTATTATCAGTATGGTGTCCGCCTGCAGGCCACGGTGCCCATCTACCAGAACGGCAGCGAATGGTCGGCAATACGACAGGCCAAGCAGCTCGTCGGCCAGCGCCGCAACGAACTCGACAGCGCCCGACGGCAGGCCGCCGAGACCGTTATCCGGGCCTGGCGCAACCTCGATTCGGCCCGCTCGCGGGTACTATCCTTCGAGGCGCAGGTCCGAGCCAACGAGGTCGCGTTAAACGGTGTTCGTCAGGAGGCTCTGGTGGGCTCCCGGACGACCCTCGACGTCTTGAATGCCGAGCAGGAATTGCTGAACTCCCAAGTAAATCTCCTCCAGGCGCGTCATGACACGCAGGTGAGCTACTACGGTGTCCTTTCGGGGATCGGCCGTCTGACGGCTCGTTCCCTTGGATTGCCTGTCGAATATTATGACGAGGAGAAGTATTATAAGGAAGTAGGCTCCCGCTGGATCGGCGACGGGAGCAGTGATTCCGGGAAGTAGTCGCATAATGAGCAATGGCCGTAGCCCGAACAACGATCCATCGATGGACGACATCCTGGCGTCCATTCGAAAGATCATTTCAGACGACGAAGCGCGCGCGCAGGTCGGCGAGGCGCCGCTGCAGCGTGACTCCGCCGTCGTCCCACCGATTCCTCCGTCCATCTCCGTGGAACCGAGGAAAAACGACGACGTCCTGCTCCTGACCGACCTGATCGAAGACCCTGTCGTTTCCGAGTCCCAGCCCACGCCTATTCCTCTTCCGCGCATCGACCCTGTGAGTGCCCCAGAAATGTCCCAATCCCACAGCGAATCTTCCGAACCCTTGATCGGATCCTCTGTCGCCGGAGCAACAAGCTCTGCCTTCGAGCGCCTGAACCAGGCGGTCCAGGACAGTGTGCCACCGCCGAGAGCCTCCGAGGCCGGCCCATCTGTCGGCCAGACGGGCAAGACCATCGAGGACATGGTCAAGGAAATGCTGCGTCCGATGCTGAAGGATTGGCTCGACCGCAACCTGCCGCCGATCGTCGAGCGGTATGTCGAGCGCGAGATCGTCAGGCTGACCCGCCGCTGACCCGGGGCAACTTCATCGACTGAACGCCACGGGGTCCTCCGTGGCGTTTTTCGTTATAAGGCTAGCAATGCTCGACAAGACCTACGATCCCAAGGAGATCGAAGCGCGCCGTTACCCCGAATGGGAAAAGTCCGGCGCTTTCAAGGCTCATCCGGAATCGGCCAAGCCGCCTTACTGCATCGTCATCCCGCCACCAAACGTTACGGGCAGCCTGCATATGGGCCATGCCCTCGACAATACGCTGCAGGACATCCTGATCCGCTGGCGGCGCATGAAGGGCGACGACGTGCTGTGGCAACCCGGCACCGATCATGCCGGCATCGCGACGCAGATGGTCGTGGTGCGCAATCTCGGGCAGGAGGGGATCGGCCTTGCGGTCGAGGGGGCCGACAAAGGTGACGGCAACAAGAAGCTCCTCAGTCGCGACGAGTTTCTCGCTAAGGTTTGGGAATGGAAGGCCTATTCCGGCGGCACGATCACCAGCCAGCTCCGGCGCCTTGGCGCCTCCTGCGACTGGAGCCGCGAGCGCTTCACCATGGACGAGGGACTTTCCCGCGCCGTCCTGAGGGTGTTCGTCGATCTTTACCGCCAGGGCCTAATCTACAAGGACAACCGTCTGGTCAACTGGGATCCCAAGATGCTGACCGCGATCTCGGACCTCGAGGTCGAGGCGCGCGAAGTGAAGGGGCATCTCTGGTATTTCAAGTACCCGATCGAAGGCAGTGAGGAATATATCGTCGTCGCCACCACGCGGCCGGAGACAATGCTGGGCGACACCGGCGTCGCGGTCCATCCGGACGATCCCAAGTGGAAGCATCTGATCGGCAAGCACGCGATCCTGCCACTGGTGGGGCGCCGTATCCCGATTGTCGCTGACGCGTACTCCGATCCGGAGAAGGGCTCCGGCGCAGTGAAGATCACGCCGGCGCACGACTTCAACGATTTCGAGGTCGGCCGTCGACACAAGCTCGAGGCGATTTCGATCTTCGACAAGTTCGCGCGCGTGAACGAGCACGCGCCGGAGACGTATCGTGGCCTCGACCGGTTCGAAGCGCGCAAGAGGATCGTGGCGGACCTCGAAGCTCAGGGGCTGGTCGAGAAGATCGAGCCTCACACCCATACCGTGCCGCATGGCGACCGGGGTGGTGTGCCCGTCGAACCGTTCCTGACCGAACAATGGTACGCGGACGCCAAGAAGCTCGCCGAGGCGCCGATCGCCGCCGTGCGCGACGGGCGCGTCGGCTTCGTTCCCGAACGCGGGCGGGAAGAATTCTTCCGCTGGATGGAGAACATCGAACCCTGGTGCATCTCGCGCCAGCTCTGGTGGGGGCATCAGATTCCGGCCTGGTACGGCCCGGACAGGAAGATCTTTGTCGCCCTGTCGGAAGGCGAAGCGCGTGCTGAAGCGCGCGAGCACTATGGCAAGGATGTGCCGCTGGAGCGTGATCCGGATGTGCTCGACACGTGGTTCAGCTCGGCTCTTTGGCCTTTCTCGACGCTGGGGTGGCCGGACGAGACCGATGCACTCGGGAAGTACTACCCGACCTCGGTTCTGGTGACCGGCTGGGACATCCTGTTCTTCTGGGTCGCCCGCATGATGATGATGGGCATGCACTTCATGACCGAAGTGCCGTTCCGTACCGTCTACCTGCATGGGCTGGTGACGGACGAGAAGGGCCAGAAGATGTCGAAATCCAAGGGGAACGTGACGGATCCCCTGGAGTTGATCGACAGGTACGGCGCGGATGCGCTGCGCTTCACCATGGCATCGCTGGCAGCCTCATCGGCCGGCCGCCTGAAGTTCACACCGGCGCGCGTCGAAGGCTCGCGCAATTTCGCCACCAAGCTCTGGAACGCCACGCGCTTTTCCGAGATGAACGGGGCGCTTCTTCCCGAAGACTTCGACCCGGCATCGGCCAGGCACACAATCAATAAATGGGTCTTGGGAGAGCTTGGGCGCGCCAATACGTCCGTCGACAGGGCACTGACGGAATTTCGACTGAACGAGGCTGCGAGCACGCTCTACGAATTCATCTGGGGCATCGTCTGCGACTGGTATGTCGAGCTCACCAAGCCGATCCTGCAGGGGCCGGACGGACCGGAGAAAGACGAGACACGCGCTGTCACGGCGTTCGTGTTGCGCGAAACCTTGAAGCTCCTGCACCCGGTCATGCCCTTCATCACCGAGGAACTGTGGGACAAGCTCGGCCATCGTGCCCGGCATGGCATGCTGATCGGCCAGCCCTGGCCCGCACCGACGGCGATCGATGCTGACTCGGATGCCGAGATCGGCTGGCTGGTGAAGCTGATTTCAGACGTCCGGTCTGCCCGTGCCGAGCTGAATGTGCCCGCAGGAGCCAAGCTCAAGCTGCTGGTTGTCGGCGCCAATGCGGCGACTGGCCAGCGTCTTAGGGCACACCACGCGGCGATCGAACGACTGGCCCGTGTGGATGGTATCGATGCCGTGGCGACGACGATTCCGAAGGCCGCATTGCAGATCGTGGTCGACGAAGCGACGTACGTCCTGCCGGTCGGAGAGGTGATCGATCTCAAAGCCGAAGGCGCGCGGCTACAGAAGGAAATCAGGAAGCTCGCCGACGAGGTCGGCAAGATCGACGCCAAGCTCGGCAATGCTGCGTTCATCGCCCGGGCCCCCGAAGACGTGGTCGAGGAGCAGCGTGAACGTCGCACTCAGGCCGAGCAGACGCGGGCGCGGCTCAGCACGGCCCTCGAAAGGCTGGGCGCATAGCTGGCATCTGCGGCAAAGGCCTTTCCCGCCGATTGCATCGATCGCATTCTCCGGTGATTGCCAGTCTGCATTTCTCGGGCATATCGAGGGAGAGCAATGCTGCCAGAGCGACCGGATGACGGGATGAGCCGCCGCGACCTGCTGAAGCTGATTGGCCTCACAGCGGGCAGCGCGGCGATGTATCAGGCGATGACCAGCCTGGGCTATGCTGCCGAGTCCGGCTACAGGGGGCCGATCAAGCTGGAAGGCGATCCCAAGGGCGCGTCCGTTCTGATCCTCGGGGCCGGACTGGCCGGGATGACGGCGGCATTGGAATTGCGCCAGGCCGGCTACAAGGTGAAGATCCTCGAATTCAACAGCCGCGCCGGTGGCCGCAACTGGTCGTTGCGCGGCGGCGATACCTACACCGAGCTGGGCGGCGCCACCCAGAAATGCGAGTTCGACCAGGGCCTCTATCTCAATCCCGGCCCATGGCGCATTCCCTATCATCACAACGGGCTTCTCGACTATTGCAAGCGGCTCGGCGTCGCGTTGGAGCCGTTCCAGCAGCTTAACCACAATGCGTTCCTGCATTCGGCCAAGGCGTTCGACGGCAAGCCCCAGCGCATCCGCGAGATCAAGACCGACTTCCAGGGCCAAACGTCCGAACTTTTGGCCAAGGCGGTGCGGAAGGGCGATCTGGATGAAGCCGTCACTAAAGAGGATCAGGAGATCCTGCTCCAGGCCCTCCGATCCTGGGGAGCCCTCGACAAGAATTATGCCTACAAGGCAGGCGACCTGAGCGCAGAATTCCGGGGCTACGCCAAGGATCCTGGTGGCGGGCTTGGCGCCGAGCCGGTCCCAGGCCAGATCATCGGTTTGCCGGACATCCTGCGGTCACGTCTGTGGCTCAGCCTGATGTCGTTCACGCTTTACGAGTTCCAGACCACCATGTTCCAGCCCGTCGGTGGCATGGGACGAATCGGCGAGGCGTTCGCCAAGCAGGTCGGCGAGCTGATCACGTACAACGCCAAGGTTACGAGGATCGAGCAGAACGACAAGGGCGTGACAGCCTTCTATGAGGATGCGAAGACCCCTGGCGCCGTGCAGAAGGCAAGTGCCGATTGGTGCGTGTGCACCATTCCGCTCACCATCCTCAGTCAGATCGACATCCAGGTCGGCGACGCCATGAAAGCGGCGATCGCGGCGGTTCCATACGCCTCCTCGGTCAAGATCGGCCTGCAGTTCAAGCGCCGGTTCTGGGAAGAGGATGACGCCATTTACGGCGGTATCAGCTACACCGACCTGCCGATTCGGCAGATTTCCTATCCCAGCACCGACTACAACTCGATCGGCAAGGGTGTGCTGCTGGGCTGTTACACCTGGAACGGCCCGAACTCCTATGAATTCACGGCCATGACGCCGGACGAGCGGGTGAGGCGGGCCGTCGACTTCGGGGCGCAAATCCATCCGCAATACAGGACCGAATTCGAGACCGGCATCTCTGTCGCCTGGCATCGCTCGCCGTTCACGCTCGGCTGCGCCGGAGACTGGACGGAGGAGGCACGGAAGGCACATTACGACGATCTCTGCCAGATCAACGGCCGCATCGTGCTGGCCGGCGAACATGCATCCTATATTCCCGCCTGGCAGGAAGGTGCGATCCTGTCGTCGCTCGACGCGATCAGCCGCCTGCACAGGCGCGTTCTCGGAGGGTGAAGGTCATGGTCGTTCACTTCCCGAAGCGTTGGGCGTTCCTGACAACCCTGTCCTTCCTCGCAGCGGTCGGTGTGCCGTCCGCCTTCGCCGACTCCGTCGGTGCGCCTTTCAGTCCGGGACGCACATTCGCCGAGAAGACCGGCGAGGCGCTCTATGCCAACCTCTGCCAAGCCTGCCATATGGGCGAAGGGCAAGGCGCCGTCGGCGCCGGGCGCTATCCGCCGTTGGCCAGAAACGACTCGCTGAGGGCGAACCGATATCCCATCTACGTCGTTCTGCATGGGCAGAAGGCCATGCCTCCCTTTGGCGGCATGCTGAGCGACGATCAGGTGGCGGCCGTGGTCAACTATGTCCGCACCCACTTCGGCAACGACTATAAGGATGCGGCGACGGCCGAGGACGTCAAACAGGCTCGATGATGGACGTACGGCCCCACGGGAAGGAAGGGCAGCGATGAAATCGCGGATCGGCTTTCTTGCGCTTGCGGCAGCGGGACTCTTCGCTGCCTCGCAGGCGATGGCGGAGGATGTCGTTCGCCACAAGCTGCCGAACTCGAATTTTCCAATTGCCTTGGCGGTCGAGGTTCCGGCCGGCAAGACCACAGTCTATCTGAGCGGAGTGGTGCCGTCGGTCGTCGACAGGACGGCCGACAAGAACACGGTCGCGGCCTACGGCGATACCAAGGTTCAGACCGAGTCCGTCTTGAAGGCGATCGACAAGACGCTCGGCGAGCTCGGCCTGAAGATGGGCAATGTGGTCAAGATGCAGGTCTTCCTGGTCGGCGATCCGGCAAAGGGTGGAAAAATGGACTTTTCCGGCTTCATGGCCGCCTATACCCAATTCTTTGGCACGGCCGCCCAGCCGAACCTGCCGTCGCGCTCGGTGGTGCAGGTCGCAGGCCTCGCCGGCTCCGGATTCCTCGTCGAGATCGAGGTGACGGCAGTCCGGCCGTAGCTCTCGTCAAGAGGCCTTGCGCAGATCGGGCACATAGGGACGCGACGTGAAGTGTTCCTCGTTGTCGCCGCGGGCGAAGCGCAGGCCCGCGCGGCGAATGGCGCCGTCATCGACCTTGTCGAGCGGTACGAAGTACCGGTCGTCGCTCTTGATGATGGTGTCGTTATCGACGCGGTTGTAGCAAATCAACAAAGTCCAGCGCCGACGTGGCGACCGGTTCGCATCGGAGCGGTGGATGGCATTGCAGTGGAAGATCAGCGCGTCGCCAGGTTCGAGCTCGCAATATTCGATCGGACAGCGATCGAGGATATGGGGCATGCGCTCAGGGTCGACCTCGTTCTGGGTCGGCGACAATGGCGTATGGTCGATCCGTCCCAGCTTGTGCGAGCCGGTCGCGATCTGCAGGCAACCGTTCTCCCGCGTGGTCTTGTCGAGTGCGATCATCACCGACAGGAGATCGGGTCTCAGGCATCCGTTATAGTACCAATAGCCGTAGTCCTGATGCCATTCCCACGCGCCGCCGACCTCCGGCTCCTTTGCCGTGAGCTTGGATTGGAAGTGATAGATCGGGCCGCCGAGCAGCGCGGCGGAAGTATCGACCATTCGCTCGCTGCGAGCCGCGAGGCCATAGACCGAATCGCCTGCCCGGTTCCAGAGTGCGATGCGAGTGGAGCGGCCTTCGCCGTCACGCCGGTCTAGGATTGAATCACGGACTGCCGGATCCTTTTCCATTGCATCGGTGAGCAGCTTCACCTCGTCGGGCGTGAACAGACCGCGCGCATAGGTGAAGCCCTTTTCCTCAAACTCCGCCGCCTGAACGGCATTCAGCATGCTCGGCATTGTTCCTCCGTCCAGACCAAGCTTGGGCCTTCGATCCGGTGCCGTAAAGAGCGGATCGACCGGGCAACCTCATGATGGAAGACCGGGAGGCTGCGGCCTCCCGGTCCGTCTGCATGCGAGATCAGCCGTTGATTGCCCGCCCGCCTGGCGGTGTATGCGGCGGGGCGATCACGCAACCCTGCGTGTTGAGTCGATCGCCCATGCTGTCGTAGCGGAAGCCGTATTCATCCTTGATCGCAGTCTCATGGCCGCACGACGCCCGCGCCATAGCGGTCTGATGCGTAGCGCGGGGCATGGATGGATGCATGGTCTGCGACTGAGCGTGGGCAACGCCGGCCATGCCAATCAAGGCGGTGAAGAGCAGAGCTAAGCGCTTCATGGTCAAATCCTCATGCTGAACCTTCCCCGGCGCGGGCGAAACGCTGGCTAATGTCGCGGGTTGCGGCCGTCGCCAAAATACCTTCGCCTTGGCCCCGTTCCGCCGAGTTGCTGTCGCGTAGCTGACGGCGCTCAGAGTGGGCGGAACACGTTGCGGCCAGCTTCCTGGTGGACGTCGACCCTGCGGCCGAGATGTTCCTGCGCCAGCATGTCGGCCAGCAGGGTCGGGTGTCCCCCGGCCACTGCCACGAAGCGGTCGCCCGATCCGTCGAGGCGGCCGAAGATATAGGCTTCTTCAGGCGCTGCCTTACCGTAGGCCACGCAGTAGGTTTCGATCGTGCCGGTGCCTTGTGGGGCCGGATTCACCTTTTGCGCCCGTCCGGCATCGAGCTCCGCCTGGAGGATTCTGGGGGCCTGTCGTCGCCATGGGTCCTTCTTTGGTTCAGTGGAATAGAGGCCGGCCGAGTGCTTGGTCAGGTAGTTGCCGTTGGCCGTGACCATGCCAAAGGTGCCGGGCTTTCTGCGCACCACATTCATCATTTCAGCGATGGCATGAGTGACGTAATTGTTGCCGGGCCCACCGAAGAAGGGCAGGCCGCCGGTCACGCTGATCGGTCGCGGATCGTCCCCGTCGAGCCCGATCTCCTTCATCGCCACCTCGACGGCCGACGGGAAGCAGCTGTAGAGATCGAACGCCGCCACGTCCGACACCGTCTTGCCTGCCATGTCCAAGGCGAGACGCGCGCAGCCGCGGATGGCAGGGGATGCATCCAGTCTGTCGCGCTCGGAGACGACCCAGGTGTCGGTGCCGTCGGCGCAGCCATGCAGGAACACCCATCGATCTTCCGGAATGCCCCAGTCGCGCGCCTTCTCGACCGACGTCACCAGGACGGCCGCCGCCTGGTCGATGATCGCATTGGCGTTCATCAGGCGCGGATAGGGGAAACAGATCCAGCGATTGTCGTCGGAGATGGTGGTCAGCCGTTCGGCGCTGTAGCCTTCGCGGCGTGTGGCCAGCGGATTGTTCTTTGCGACTGCAGCAAGCCGCTCGAACAGCTTGCCCATCGCTGCCATGTGGGTTGGCATGTCGCGCCCAAGGCCGCCACGGATTGCGTTCTCAAGCAACGGATAGAAGTGGATGGCCGCACGCAGACCATGGCGCGCTTCCTCGTCGCTGAAGCCGAAACGCTTGTCGCCGACGCGTTCGGGTTCTCCGCCTGGATCTTCGTTCCAGTCAATCGCGAGTCCGGTCTTGCGGGCGTTCTGGGTGCTGCGCAGGAGCTCTGCGCCGCAGACGAGGGCCAGTTCCGTCTCGCCATGCGCAATCTCCTCGGCAAAGCGATTGACGAGGTATTGGGGCATGTTGCCGCCCGAATGGCTGTAGAGGAGCTGCCGTGGCCGGGCATCGAGCCGATTGGCGACGCTCTTGGGTGGATTGCTGGAGCGGCCGAACGGTGATGCGAAGCGTGGGCTGATGTCGCTGAAGAACTCCATCACCGCCAGCGCATCGATCTTTCGCCCAAGTGCCTCGGCGCCGACCGACGACCCGGTGTCAGCGAGGGCCGCTCGGGCAGCTTCGGCACAGAAGGCGACACGCGAACGTTCGCTCGACGGTGTGCTGGTCGTATCGGTGATCTGGCCGGCGCCGACGAGAATGGGAGTCCGGGAGTCGATCATTTGGCAAGCGCCTCGATCTCGGCCGTACTGAGGCCAGCTTCGGCGAGCACGCTTCTCGTATGTTCGCCCAGAGAGGACACCTTGGGGCCGCTTTGCAGAGGTGAGCCCGAGAAGCGGAAAGGCGGAGCAGGCGATTGGTAGGTGCCGGCACGGTCCTCGATCGTGCACAACGAGCCGCGATGCTCGACCTGGGGATCCTTCAACGCCTCGGTCACGGTGAGATAGGGCGAGCAGGGCACGCCGTGCTTCTCGAAGGCGGCGACAACTTCCCTCACGGTGAGGGTTCTGGACCACTCCTCGAGTTCGACGACGAACAAACCCCAGTTCATGCGGCGGTCGGCATATTTCTCGAAGCGCGGATCGGTGAGCCAGTCGCGCCGGCCGGCCGCGGTCGCCATGTCCTGGAAAGTACGTTCACTGGCCGTCGCCAGCATCACATAGCCGTCCTTGGCCTCGATCGGGCCGTACATTGGTCGAGACGGCACCTCGAAATCGAACTGCGCGCGGTTGACCTCGCCCAGCAGCATGCCGACTAGGCTTTCGAACATCGAGACATCGACCATCTGGCCCTTGCCCGTGACATGGCGCTGATGGAGCGCAGCCAGGATACCGCCCAGGGCATAGGCGCCGCTGGCATAGTCGGCGACGAAGATGCCGCAATTGTCCGGTCGCTCGCGGCCGGCCTGGTAGCCGAGATGGGCCATATCGTAGCCCGTGGCGGCATGAATAACGGGGGCGTAGGCCGGGCGGCCGGCACCGGGGCCAGTCTGGCCGTAACCCGAGATGGCGCCATAGATGATTCCTGGATTGACCTTCGCAAGTTCGGTGTAGTCGAGCCCCAGCCGCTTCATCACACCCGGCCGGTAGTTCTCCAGCACGATATCGACGGTCTTTACGAGCTTCTTCACCGCCGCCACTGCTTCGGGTCGCTTGAGGTCGAGGACGATCGACCGCTTGCCGGCGTTGAGCTGGCCGAACATCGTGCCGGCACCGTCGCGCTGCACCGGTCGGCTGCGCATCAGATCTCCCTCTGGCGATTCGATCTTGATCACGTCGGCACCCATGTCGGCCATCAAGCGTGCGCAGTGCGGACCGGCGATGGTGGTCGAGAAATCGAGCACGCGGATGCCGGTGAGGGGACGAGGCAGTGCTTGGTCTGTCATGAGATCACCGGACAATGAGGATGAGCACGACGCCACCCACGACCAGGAGGCTTCCGATCCACTCGCCGGTGGACGGTCGCTCCTTGAGGACAAGATGGGAAGCGATGAAGGTGAAGACGAGTTCGATCTGGCCAACCGCCCGGACCAGTGCGGCGTTCTCCAGCGTCATGGCAAGTGCCCAGCCGGCCGAACCGAGGACGCTGAAGATACCGACCCAGCTCGATGCGCGCCAGTTGACCCAGACCTTGTGAAGCTGTGATCGGTCGCGGAGGGCAAGATAGACCGCCATGATCACGATCTGGATGGTGTTCATGCAGGCGAGCACAGTGATTCCACGCACCATGAAGTCGCCGCTGTGCTCGTGCTTGGAAGCCTCGCGTATGGTTCCCGCGGCGACTGCGAAGAACAGGCCCGACAGGATGCCGTAGAGCGCGCCCTTGTGCGTGAGGTCGGCGAGTACGTTACGGATGTTCACGAACGATCCGCGCACGCTCAGGATGGCAACGCCGGCCAGGCACACCAGGATGCCGATCCAGGCGCCGAGGTTCAGCGGCTCGGCGGCGATGAAGGTCGCGTAGATCGCGACGAAGACGGTTTCGGTCTTGGAATAAACCGTCCCGACCGCGTAGTTGCGCAGCGAGAAGGCATGGATCATCAGGGACGTCGCCACGATCTGGGCGACACCCGCCAGTGTGACCAGGGCGAAGAAGGTCGGCGACAGCACCGGGATCTCGCGGCCAGTGGCGAAGACCAGGAAGGCCAGCATACCGAGTGCGAGGGGGGCACCATAAAGGTACCGGATGAAGTTCGCCCCATCGACGCTCAGCACATGGCGAATCTTCTGCTGCATCGTCGTGCGGATGTTCTGGAACAGCGCAGCGGCGATGGTGATCGGTATCCAGAGCGGCACGTTTCCCCCTTCTTCGGGAGCACAGTGTATGGGCAGTTTCGTCGGCCGTCTGCCCTTCGGATTTTCGCGCCTCGGACCTCTTTCCCGCTTGGGGACGCCCGAGTAATGTCCGGCCGAATTCACCCAAAGAGGGCGGAGGCCCGGACGCGATGGCCAAGAAGAAGCAACCCAGGCTGCACCCCAACCCGACCTTCGACAAATCGAAAATGCCGAGCCGGCATACGACGGTCGGGCCGGAGCGCGCACCGCATCGTTCGTATCTCTACGCCATGGGCCTCAACGAGAGGCAGATCAGCCAGCCGATCGTCGGTGTCGCGACCTGCTGGAACGAGGCCGCCCCCTGCAACATTGCACTCAACCGCCAGGCCCAGGCGGTGAAGATCGGCGTCGACCGTGGCGGCGGCACGCCGCGTGAATTCACGACGATCACTGTGACCGACGGTATCGCCATGGGGCATCAAGGCATGAAGTCGTCACTTGCCTCACGCGATCTCATTGCCGATTCGGTCGAGCTCACCATGCGTGGCCACTGCTACGACGCCATGGTGACGCTGGCCGGTTGCGACAAGTCGTTGCCGGGCATGATGATGGCGATGTTGCGGCTCAACGTGCCGTCGGTCTTCATGTATGGCGGTTCGATCCTACCCGGCAAGTTCCGCGGCAAGGACGTGACGGTGGTCGACGTGTTCGAGGGCGTGGGCATGCATGCCGCCGGCAGGTTCTCCGATTCGGACCTGCATGAGCTCGAATGCGCGGCCTGTCCTTCGGCCGGCTCGTGCGGCGGCCAGTTCACCGCGAACACCATGGCCTGCGTGTCCGAAGCGATCGGCCTGGCATTGCCCGGCTCGGCAGGGGCGCCGGCACCCTACGAGACGCGCGACCAGTATGCCGAGGCCTCGGGCGAGGCGGCGATGAATCTGTTGAAACTCGGCATTCGCCCGCGCGACATCTGCTCGCGCGAAGCGTTCGAGAATGCGGCGGTCGTGGTCGCGGCCACCGGTGGCTCGACCAATGCCGGACTGCATCTGCCGGCGATGGCACATGAGGCCGGCATCAAGTTCAACCTGCACGATGTTGCGCGGATCTTCAAGAAGACGCCCTACATCGCCGATCTCAAGCCAGGCGGTAAGTACGTGGCCTTCGATCTCTATCAGGTCGGCGGCATTCCGGTCGTGATCAAGGAACTGCTCGATGCGGGGCTCCTCCACGGCGATGTGTTGACGGCGACGGGCAAGACGCTGGCCGAAAACCACAAGGATGTGAAATTCCCGGAGAACCAGGATGTCGTCTATCGCGTGAAGGATTGCATCACGCCCACTGGTGGCGTGGTCGGCCTCAAAGGCAATCTCGCGCCCGATGGTGCCATCGTGAAAGTGGCGGGTATGCAACGCCTGACCTTCACCGGTCCCGCGCGCTGCTTCGATTCCGAGGAATCCGCCTTCGATGCCGTGGTGAAGGGCAAATTCAAGGAGGGTGACGTGATCGTCATCCGTTACGAAGGACCAAAGGGTGGTCCTGGCATGCGCGAGATGCTGTCGACTACGGCGGCGCTCTACGGCCTTGGCGTCGGCGAGAAGGTTGCGTTGATCACCGACGGCCGCTTTTCCGGCGGTACGCGCGGCTTCTGCGTCGGCCATGTCGGACCCGAGGCGCAGGTCGGCGGTCCGATCGGGCTTCTCAGGAACGGCGATATGATTACGATCGATGCCGTGAAGGGCCGTCTGTCGGTCGCTCTTTCCGACAAGGAGCTGAAGAAGCGCCGTAAGGCGTGGAAGCCCAGGAAGAACGGTTATACGGCGGGAGCACTCTGGAAATATGCCGAATTGGTCGGACCGGCCGTCGACGGTGCCGTCACCCACCCCGGCACCAGGAAGGAAAGCCATGTGTTTGCCGATATCTGAAAGGGCTTCCCTCCAGCGGAGTTGCACACATCGATGAAGAGGCGGGCCGTCCTTGCCGCTGCCTTGTGTGCACCCTTCGTTGCGCGGGCGGGAGAAACCTGGCCGAACAAGCCGGTGCGTATCGTCGTGCCGTTCAATCCCGGCGATGCGATCGACGTGCTTGTCCGGGAGATCGGCGAAGCTCTGACGCCCCGGCTCGGCCAGCAGGTTTTGGTCGACTCAAAACCCGGGATAAATACGATCCTCGGGTCGGACGTCGTGGTCAAGGCGCCGCCGGACGGATACACCTTTCTCGTCACCACCAATTCGACGCACACCAGCAATCCTGCGCTCTACACGAAGCTGCCCTTCGACCCGGCCAGGGAGTTGGCGCCGGTGTCGTTGGTCTCGTTGGGCAGCATCCTGATTGCGGCCAAAGGTGACGCACCGTTCAGCGACCTGCGCGGCATGGCGCGCTGGGTCAAGGCGCTGGGGCGGCCGGCAACCTATGGAAGCTGGGGAATCGGATCGAGCGGTCATCTGTACGGCCTGATGCTCGAAAAAGCATTGGGCGGCTTCTACAACCACGTGCCTTATCGTGGCGATGTACAGGCCTTTCAGGATGTCGCCAACGGCACGCTCGATCTCATCTGGGCAAGTCCTGTCAGTGCCAAGCGGCAGATCTCGGCGGGCCGCATAAAGGCCATCGCCGCTGCGGGGCCAAAGCGGTCGGCCTTGATGCCCGATCTCAGCACATTTGCGGAGCAGCTCGTGCCCGGCTTTGATCTCAGCCTGTTTGTCGGATGCTACGCACCGAGGGGAACTCCGGCGGCCATCATTGACCGACTGCAAGGCGAGATCACGCTTGCCGTCGCCGATCCTTCCGTCGCCGACAAACTGATCCAGCAGGGGCAGACGCCGGTCGGTTCGACCGCGGCTGAGCTTGCGGCGGTGCTGAAGCGTGAAACGCCGATCTGGGCCGACCTCATCCAACAGTCGGGAGCGAAGGTCGAATAGAAGGCAAATTCGATGCCGACCAGTATGTCGGCGACTAACGCTCGGCCAGCGCCAGCTTGACGCCAAGCGCCACGAAGGCTGCGGCAAAGGTTCGCCGCATCCAGGCGAGAACGCGCGGCCGGGAGATCACATGCCGACGGACGGCCGAGGCGAAGAGCCCGTAGCCCACGAACACCACGAAAGTGACGAGCATGAAGATGCCGCTCAGCATCAGCATGCTCGGCAAGGGATGTGCTTCGTCGGCTTGCACGAATTGCGGCAGGAAAGCGAAGAAGAAGATCGAGAGCTTGGGATTGAGCAGATTGAGGAGAATCGCCTCGCCGATCACCTGCAGGCTCGACTTCGCCCGGACATCGTTTTCGACCTTGAGTGCACCGTGTTCGCGAAGCGTGTTCCAGGCCATGTAGAGGAGATAGGCGACGCCGAGATATTTCAGTGTCTGGAAGGCGAGGGCGCTGGCGTGCAGGAGGGCCGCGAGACCCAGGATGGCCGCCGCCATGTGCGGTACGATCCCCAGAGTGCAGCCGAAGGCCGCGACAGAACTGGCGCGCCATCCACGCGAGAGCCCCGCGGACAGTGTGTAGAGCACTCCGGTGCCTGGCGAGATCACGACGATCAGGGTCGTGAGCAGGAAATCGACACTCATGACGGCCTCCTAGAGGTCGGCTCCGACGGCTTGCGAAACAGACGAGAATCCATCGCGCGTCAGCAAAGTAGCAAGCTCATCCTTGATGCGCCGGACCAGCGGCGGTCCTTCGAACACCAGCGCCGAGTAGAGCTGCACCAAGGTAGCGCCGGCGCGGATCTTGGCATAGGCGGCTGCACCGGAGTTAATGCCGCCGCAACCGATCAGGGGGAATTGGCGCTCGACGCGCAAGGCCGTGCGTCGCAGGACATCGGTCGAGAGGGCGGCAAGCGGCGCGCCCGATAGCCCGCCCGCCTCGGTGCGCCTCGGCGAGACAAGAGACGGTGGTCGCGACAAAGTCGTATTGCCGATGATGATACCGTCGATCCTGAGATCGCGGCAAACGGCGACGATATCGTCGAGGTCGTCATCGGTGGCGTCGGGCGCGATCTTGACCACCAGCGGTACCGGGTTGGCGGCGATCGCCTCCTGCACCCGCTTGAGGAGATCCGCGAGCTGGGTGCGACCTTGCAGATTGCGCAGTCCGGGCGTGTTCGGAGAAGAAACATTGCAAACGAGATAGTCAGCCTGCGCCGCCAGTGCCTTGCCGCAAGTAACGTAGTCGTCGGTCCGGTCGATACTGTCCTTGTTCGCTCCGATATTGACGCCGACGCAACCGGCGCGCGGTCGGCATTGCAGCCTCGATAAAATCGCCGCCAGGCCCTGGCCCGGAAATCCCATTCGGTTGATGACACCGCGATCTTCACGAAGGCGGAACAGGCGGGGGCGCGGGTTGCCGGATTGGGGGCGGGGCGTCACGCTGCCGATCTCGACCAAGCCGAAGCCCATGCCCAGAGCGGCGTCCGGCACCTCGGCATTCTTGTCGAAACCGGCGGCGAGCCCGATCGGATTGGGCAGGCGCCGGCCCCAGACTTCGACGCCAAGCGAGGACGGGTCGGGGCGCCGGTCCTGCGGCACCCAGCCGTTCTTCAACCCCCGGATCGCGAGACCATGGGCGGTCTCGGCATCGAGACGCGACAGGAAGAGGTCGGCAAGGGCATACCAGGTGGCCATGCCATTCGGTTAGCAGAGTTTTCTGTGGAGTGCCTTGTTAGCGGATCGAGGTTAGCGGATCGAGGTTAGCGGATCGAGCCGCCGTAGCCATTCTGCCGGTAACCATACCCTGACCGGTCGAACACGACGTTGAAGATATCCTTCACGAGGTCTCCCATCGCGGCATCGTCGGGCGTGGTGGAATTGGTCCAACCGGTGACCTCCGATAAGGCGAGGTCGAGTAGACGGCAAACACATAGACGCGCCCAGGCGTTCCCGGCTTGAAACGCTTGGCGCCGTTACAGACAGCATATGAACTGAGGTCATTCGCGGGATCGAACACCAGTATCAGCCGGTAGTCGGGACGCTGCCGTTCGGCTGGCACGTCGTAGGTGAAAGTGAGGTTCGGCGGTGGTTTGTTGGCCTGCATGACCGGCAGTAGGCGGCGCGCCACATCGTTCATCGGCATGGCGGGGTACGGATTACCCGCCAGTTCGACGCGGAACGACTTGTTGTCCGTCGCCGCGTAGAACTCCCGATAGTCGTACTGGATGGCAAAATACGAGCCACCCAGGACGGCCGCATGGGACACGACCGGAATGGCGGCTGCCGCCGCCAGCGCCACAGCAGGCCGCCAAATCCAGCGCATGCGATAATCCTCCCTGGCGTCAGCGGATGTCGCTGGCGCCGTGCTGCGGCAGGAGACCGGGGGCCGGGTCGAACAGAACCGAGAACAGGCTCTTCATCAGATCGAGTATCGCCGGATCGTCCGGCGCCGTGGCATCGGTCCATCCCGTCACTTGTGAGAGCGCAAGGTCGTTCCGGCAATAAACGCCCAGAACATAGACTTGGCCAGGCTTGGCGGGCCGGAAGCGCTGAGCGCCGTTGCATACGGAGTCCGCGCCAAGGTCGTTCGCCGGATTGAAGACAAGCATCAATCGATAGTCCGGATGTTGGGGCTCGGCGGGTGCGTCGTAGGTGAAGGTCAGCCGCGGTGGCGGCTTGGCGGCCTGCATCACGGGCAGAAGGCGCCGGGCGACACTGTCGGCCTCGAGGCTGGGGAAAGGATTGCCGAGCAGCACGACACGGAACGGCTTGTTGTCGGTGGCCGTATAGAATTCGCGGTAGTCGTACTGAATCGCATAGTCCGGCCCGCCTAGCGTCGCCGCATGACCCAAGGCCGGGAGGGTCATCGCCGCGATCGTCATCATACCGAATTTCCAGACCGTGCCCATCGAACGTTCCTCCACGGACATTCCGGGGAAGATTAAGGTATGCCCCAACCTCCCATCACGTCACATTGTCGCGCGTGAAAAGTCAGCCTGGTGTAAGGCCCTAAACGTCAAGGTCACGGGCGAATTTTGCGTTCTCCTGGATGAAGGCGAAGCGCTTCTCCGGCTTGCGGCCCATCAGGTCCTCGACGAGGGTGCGGGTCTGCATCTCCAGGCGTCGCTCATCCGCGTCGCTCGACTTCGGAACATCGACCTTGAGCAGGACGCGCTTGCTTGCGTCCATGGTCGTCTCGCGCAGATGCACAGACTGCATCTCGCCCAGTCCCTTGAAGCGGGTGATGTCGATCTTGCCGCCCCCGAAAACGTCGCGCACCAATTCCTCCTTGTGCGCCTCGTCGCGGGCATATTCGGTCCGCCCTCCCTTGCTCAGGCGGTAGAGCGGAGGCTGGGCCAGGAAAAGATGGCCGTTCTCGATCAGCTTGGGCATCTCTCGATAGAAGAACGTCATCAGGAGCGAAGCGATGTGGGCGCCATCCACGTCGGCGTCGGTCATGATGATGACGCGTTCGTAGCGCAGCCGGTCGTCATTGTAGTGGGCACCGGTGCCGCAGCCCAGCGCCTGGATCAGGTCCTGGACCTCCTGATTGTCGCGCAGCTTGTCGGCGCTGGCGCTCGCCACGTTCAGGATCTTGCCGCGCAAGGGCAGGATGGCCTGGGTTTCTCGATTGCGCGCCGCCTTGGCCGAGCCGCCGGCCGAATCGCCTTCGACCAGGAAGATCTCGGTCCCCTCGGCGGCGGTGTTGCTGCAGTCGGCGAGCTTGCCGGGAAGGCGCAACTTGCGCGTCGCGGTCTTGCGCTGCTGCTCGCGGTCCTGCTTGCGCCGCAGCCGCTCCTCGGCCTTGGCGATCACATGCTCGAGGAGCACGTTGCCGGCTTCCTTGTCTCCTGTCAGCCAATGCTCGAAATTGTCGCCGACGATCGTTTCGACGAGCTTGGTCGCTTCGACGCTGACCAGCTTCTCTTTGGTCTGGCCCTGGAACTGAGGCTGCTCGATGAAGACCGAGACCAGACCCGCAGCACCGTCGATGACATCGTCGGCCGTGATGACCGATCCCTTGCGATTGCCTGTGAGCTCGGCATAACGCTTGAGGCCACGGACCAGGGCGCTGCGGAAACCGGATTCGTGGGTGCCGCCTTCGGACGTCGGCACGGTATTGCAGTAGGAACGGACGAAACCTTCTTCGTCATTCGGCCACCAGACGGCCCATTCAACCTTGCCGCCTGCCGTCCCATTAGCTTCGCTTTTGGCCTCACCGGCAAAAGGCTGGGGCACGACCGTCGGCCGCTCGCCGATCTCGGAGACCAGATAATCCTTGAGGCCCCCGGCAAAATGAAACGACTCCTCCTCGGGAATCGTGCCGCCCTTCAAGAGGCTCTTGTCGCACTTCCAGCGGATCTCAACGCCGCGGAAGAGATAGGATTTGGAGCGCGCCATGCGGTAGAGCCGCTCAGGCACGAATGCCTGCTTGCCAAAGATCTCTGGATCGGGGTGGAAAGTCACCGTCGTGCCGCGCCGGTTCGGCGCCGCGCCATTTGCCTTCAGTTTCGACGTAGGCTTGCCGCGCGAGAAGCTTTGCGCCCAGGACTGGCGATCGCGGGCAACCTCGACCGTGACCTCGTCGGACAGCGCATTGACGACGGAAACGCCGACGCCATGCAAGCCACCTGAGGTCGCATAGACCTTGCTGTTGAACTTGCCGCCCGAATGCAGGGTGGTGAGAATGACCTCCAGCGCCGATTTATTCTTGAACTTGGGGTGCGGATCGACCGGCATGCCGCGGCCGTTATCGCGGATCAGGACCTTGTTGCCGGCCAACAGTTCGAGGTGGATCGTGTCGGCATGTCCTGCGACAGCTTCGTCCATCGCATTGTCGAGGACCTCGGCGACGAGGTGATGCATCGCTCGCTCGTCGGTGCCGCCGATATACATGCCAGGGCGCTTGCGGACAGGCTCAAGCCCCTCCAGTACCTCGATATCGCGAGCGGTATAGGAGGAGTCCTTGGCCGTTGCGGCACGCTTGCCACCGCCCGGCCGCTCGAACAGATCGCCGTTCTTCGCCATGCCTGCTTCTTGTCGTTACACGGTCGCGCGAGGGGATCGCCGGATGACCGTTTCAATAGGGATATGGTAGGAAAACCCCGGAAAAGCAACAACATCCAGCAGAGGACAAATGCCCGGAAACCCGCGCGATCCCATCGTCAGGACCATGCCGCAGCCGGCCGACATGAACGGCAACGGCGACATTTTCGGCGGCTGGGTGCTGTCGCAGATGGACATTGCCGGGGGCGCCTTGGCAGCGCGGGTCGCCAGGGGCCGGGTGGCCACCGTGGCCATTACCGCCATGACCTTCGTCCAGCCGATCAAGGTCGGCGACATGGTGTCGATCTACGGCAAGGTGGCCCGGACCGGTCGAACCTCGATCACCATCGACCTCGAAACCATGGTCCAGCGCCGCCATGATGCGGCGGAAATCCAGGTCACCCATGGCACCTTCGTGTTTGTCGCCATCGACAATGACGGCAAGCCGCGCGAGGTGCCCAAGTGAGGCTGCCTGTTTTTGCCCTGGCGATTGTCATGCTCTTGGCGCCGGGCGCCGCGTCCGCCCATCCGCATATCTGGATGCTGCAGCGAGTGAAGCCGATCGTAAGCGACGGCAACTACACGGGCCTGGAACTCGAATGGCGGTTCGATCCAGCATCGAGCGAGAACGAGATTGCCGTAATCGACCAGGACAAGGACGGCAGCCTGTCGTCGGCGGAAGTCCAGCGCCTCGCCGCCGACACCTTGCAGGCACTGGAACAGGACAACTTCATGACCTGGCTCAATACCGGCGGTAAGGATTTCAGGCCGACCAAGGCCGAAGCCTTCAATGCGAGCATCGAGGATCCGGCAAGCTTCACGCCGCCGGAATGGGACAGGAACGCCGGTGACAAGGAAGCATCAGCCCCCGGGCCGAAGCAACCGAAGGAGTCCCCCGACAAGACGCGCAATCTCGTCTACACGATCCGCGTGGCGTTGCCGCAGCCGTCCAAGACGCTCACGATCACGACCTACGATCCGGAAGATTTCATCCGCGTCGACGTCGACAAGACCAAAGTGCCGGCAAACTGCACGCTCGGCAAACACCCGAGCTACAAGTCGGAGTTCATACCAGGCCATCCGGTCCCGGCCGACATGGTCTCCTGCAAGCTTCCTTAGGCCGCCGAAGGCATGACCGATCTTGCAGCTCCGGGCCGGGTTTACCGCCCGTGGCTCGGCATCCTGTTCATGGGCATCGCCTGTGCGTTGTTCCCGATCATGAACGGATTGGTGAAGCTCCTGACCGGCAGTTACCGCTTCGAGGAGGTGGTCTGGGCGCGGGTCGTTTCCCATCTCGTTTTGATTGTCGTGGTTTTCTTTCCGCGTCGTGGCGTCGCCTTGTTTCGGAGCCGTCAGCCTATCTCGCAGTTCATCTGCTCCATGATGTTGCTCGTTTCGACATTCTGCTTCTTCGGCGCCGCGAAGTATGTCGGCGTGGCCGAGGCGATCGCGATCTCTTTCATCGCACCTCTTGCCGTCGTCTTTCTTGCCTGGCCTTTGCTGGGCGAGCCGATCACCGTACCGCGTCTTCTTGCCGTCATTGTCGGATTCGCCGGTGTCCTGATCGTCATTCGGCCTGGCAGCTCCGTGTTTCAATGGGCATCGCTGATGCTCCTTGCCAGTGCGGTCGCCTACGCGGTGTATCAGATCTTCATACGTCGCGTTGCCGGGCTCGACCATCCGTCGACCACCGTTTTCTACAGCGCATTCGGCAGTACGATCGTCATGACGGCGTTTGTTCCCTTCGTCTGGCGTACGCCCGACACCTGGACGGATCTGTTGCTGCTCTCCTCGCTTGGCGTCTTCGGCGGAGTAGGCCATTACTGCGTGGCCCGCGCCATGACCTATGCCCCGGCCAACTTCATTGCGCCTTTCAACTATACCCAGATGATCGGCTCAGTGATCGTAGGTTATCTGATGTTCAGTGAAATACCGGATATCTATACATGGCTCGGCAGCGCGGTGATCATCGCGGCAGGCTTGATCGTGGGATGGCGCGGCAGGAGTTCAACGTCGAGAACATGAGGAGCAGGGAGATGCCTTATCTTGTGGCCGCGGATTTGTCCGAGCAGTCCTTCGGTGCCCGTTTCCGTGCCCTGCTGGAACAGCCCCGAATCCTCCGGATGCCGGGAACGCACAATGGCATCGCGGCGCTGCAGGCCAGGGCGGCGGGCTTCGAGGCGCTGTACCTGTCGGGCGGCGCCAT
>JAFEBU010000069.1 GCA_018242505.1 Pseudomonadota bacterium | reverse complement strand
CGACCGCGCGGCGTCAGGCGGGCATTCTCATGGATGTCCATTCGGCTCCTCCAAGGACAGTTGACGTCTCGACAACATCAGCTTCCTCGGCAGGCGTCGGATGGACAACCTAGTGAAAGCTCACATCTAGAGCGGGATGACGTGAGACTGAATCGAAAGGGGATTCCCAGAGAGGGAGCGATCCGATTCAACCAGCTGGCTGGGCAGGAGGCCAGCTTGGATGGCAGCACCCTATTCGATGGATCTTCGGCAGCGAGTAGTCGATTCAGTCGCGCGCGACGGCCTGTCGTGCAATCAGGCTGCGGCCCGCTTCGATGTGGCGATCAGCACGGCGATCAAGTGGATAGATCGGCACCACCGGACCGGTAGTTTTGCACCATGCCATCTAACCCATTGAAAAAGAATGGTGCCCAGGGGCGGGATCGAACCACCGACACTGCGATTTTCAGTCGCATGCTCTACCAACTGAGCTACCTGGGCCACCGTCCGGCGGCGGGCTGTATAGGATGCGTCAGAGCCCGTGTCCAGATCGTCCGTCGGACCCTTCGCCTGCCTCGTCGTCCGGGGTTTCTTCGGTCGGCACACGATAGCTTTCCTTCAGCCAACGCCCGAGATCGATGTCGGCGCAGCGCTTGCTGCAGAACGGCCGGACCTTGAGATCGGCAGGTTTGCCGCAGACCGGGCATTTGGTTTCGATGCGCACGGCGCGCAGTGGCGGAGAGGATCGATCGGCAGGCGTCATGGCTCTCGGTTGGTCTACTCGCCCGTCCCTTGTTGAAGGGCCTCGAAGTCGGCCGCCAGCGTCGCCCCGCGTCGGGCGCGCGTCAACTCGAAGTGACCAAGCCGCGTGAAGCCAAAGAGCTGGGTCGGCACAGGATCATCCGCCAGCGCCTCGGCCAGCGCGGCCTGGACTTTGTCTCGATCATAGCTGCTGCGCATGGTGACGAAATCAATGACCACCGCACCAGAGAGGTTGCGCAGACGCAATTGCTGGGCGATCGCAGGCGCTGCCTCGAGGTTGATGTCGACCGGCCGGCGGGGTGCTCGGCCCTGGCGACCGCCGGCACCTGCGCTGTCGACATCGATCGCAATCAAAGTCGCGCCCGGCTCGAACAGCACTTCGACGCCGCTCGAAAGCACAATGCGCGGCGCAAGCGCAGTGTCGATCTGGCCCGCCACGTCGTCGATGTCGAAGATTGGCATCGGCCCGCTGTGCCAGCGCACGCGGATCTTGTCCTGGCGACGATCCAGTTCGCCCTGCAGCGCCAGCGCCCGGCCGCGATCGTCGAGGATCACCTCCTCCAGACTTGCGCCGTGATCGCGCAAGGCGCGTTTGATCGGGTCGCCCTCGCCCGGCAGGCGTGCGGTGAGATGGGCCGGCGGCGGTGCGTCGAACGCCTGGCGGCGGACCTCCTCCCAGCGTTCGAGCACCCGGACTGCATCGGCGCCCAGAAGATCGCCGGATGCACCTGCCGCCGCAGTGCGCAACACGACGCCGCCGTCCAGCAGGTGTCGCACATGGTCCGCCAGCCGCTCACGCTCGGCCTCGCCCTCGATGCGCCGGGAGAAGCCCACACCCGTTCCCAGCGGATGATAGACGAGATAGCGGCCGGTGACGGCGACATCCATCGACAGGCGCGGTCCCTTGCCCTCACTGTCGCCTTCGCTGCGCACTTGGACCAGCACCGGGGCGCCGGCCGGCGGCCAGCCGTCGATACCGGCGCGATCCTCGGCCCGCAGGAAGCCGGACTGACCGGTGCCGATATCGACAAAGGCCGCGCCAAGTTCGGGCATCACCCGTTCCAGGCGGCCGAGGAAGATGCCTTCAGTCAGCGATGGCCGGTCACGTCGTGCGACACGCAGTTCGACCAATCGGCCGCCCGCCACGAATGCGAGCAGAAAGGCGCGCGGCAGGGCCTGGCAGATCAATCGGTCGATCCGGCTCATGATGAGCGCACCTCAAAGCCGATCGACCGCAACACCACCGCGGTCTCGAACAATGGCAAGCCGACGACATTGCTGTAGGAGCCCGACAGAAAGGAGACGAAGGTGGCCGCCCGTCCCTGGATGGCATAGCCACCCGCCTTGCCCTGCCACTCGCCGCTTCCAATGTAGGCGTCGACCTCTCGACTCTCCAAGCGCTTGAAGCGCACCGTCGTCTCGACGAGGCGTGTACGCAGACATCCCTTTGCTGCTATGGCGACACCCCCCAGCACTTTGTGGCGGCGCCCTGACAGAAGACCAAGGCAGGCGCGCGCCTCCTCCTCGCGCTCGGCCTTGGGCAGGATGCGCCGGCCGACTGCGACGACACTGTCTGCCGCCAGCACCAATGCCTCGGGATGGCGCGCCGCGACGACCTCGAGCTTGGCCGAGGCCACGCGCAGCGCATAGGCGCGCGGCAACTCGCCCGGAAGCGGCGTTTCGTCGGTGTCGGCGGGATCGATCGCAGACGGCTCGATCCCGATCTGCCGCAGAAGATCGAGGCGGCGCGGCGAGGCCGAAGCCAGGATCAGCGGCAGCGCCAGCGGTGCCTACTTGAAACGGAAGGTAATGCGGCCCTTGGTCAGGTCATAAGGCGTCATCTCGACAGTGACGCGATCACCTGCCAGCACGCGGATACGGTTCTTGCGCATCTTGCCCGACGTGTGGGCAAGGATCGTGTGGTCGTTGTCGAGTTTCACGCGGAACATAGCGTTGGGCAGCAACTCCTCGACCACGCCGTTGAATTCGATCAGATCTTCCTTGGCCATCCGGCCTCCGGTTGGAGTGGGTACAAGATGAAAGCGGCCGGAAAATGGGCTGGGACAGGGGTTTAGTCAACGTCTACCAGCCCTGTGCAAAACCCGCCTCCGGGCCCCGCTGCCGTCATTTGCAGCCATTTCCAGCGGGCATGGAGGCTCTCGACCGCTCGTTCGGGTTGGGGCAGGCTCCGCCGTAGCGGGACAGGAGACCGCCAAAGGGAGGCAAGAATATATGGCGGCGCTGCTCTTCGGCTTCGAAGGCAGGATCGGACGTGGTCTGTTTTGGACCGGTCAGGTCGTCGTTTTGCTGCTCGGCTGGCTCTACGTGGCCTATGCCGACCGGCTGCTTGCGGCCTGGCTCCCGGGCAGCATCTTTATGGGCTCGGGCGTCGCCCTGATCCTCGCCTTACCCATCATCTGGATGCAGGCTGCCATCACCATCAAGCGCTGTCACGATCGCGGCAAGACCGGCTTCTGGTCGATGCTCCTGCTGCTGCCGGTTGTCGGCCTGATCTGGCTGGTGATCGATTGCGGAATCCTGCCAGCGTCAGCCAGGCCAGCGTCAGCCAGGCCAGCATCGGCCAGGCCAGCGCAGTCCTGAGGCCAAGGCAGCAAGCGATCGCTCCTCGCCCGCTCAACACGGGAAGTCGGCAATGTAGAAGTGCCCGAACAGCGGGACCACATGGAAGCCCTCACACGCGAACTCGCTCTGCCGGGCGCGCTTCTGCCATGCGGCGGACTGCTGGCCGGGCGGCAACGCAACTTCGTCACTCTCGTCGTAAACGATGCCCGACGAGTGCCAAATCATGCCGCCACGATTCCACACCCGGAGGGCGGGTTCGTCCGTGCGCCGCTCGCGGGCAAGGTCGGCGCGGAATTGCGGCAACAATATCGCGAAGCGCAGTGCGCTTCCGGAAATGAAAGTGGACGACGTCACATAGGGCAGATTGAGAAAGCCCATAGTGATCAGCACAGGCACCACAAGCCACGACAGCGCCACCCGCCATTTTCGCTTGCGCACCGCTATCACGCACAAGACGGCGCCGCCGAAAGCGATCCCGGCCCAGACGACTGCCAGCAGGGCCTCCACCAGAAGCGAGGACAGATCGATCGACATCGGCGTCGCCAGGTACACGGCATCGACCAAAGGTATCGAGAGCACGACGAGCAGCGGACGGGCGACAAGCCATGCGATGCGTTTCATATCGCCATATTCGTGCCACTTTGAGGCGATGGAATGGCGCGATCTACAACTCATGATAGAAATCTGCAGCTACAGCGTCGGGCCGGAGGGAGTACCGAACCTCGCCTTGAGGCGGGCGAGGATCAGGTCGCGCACACGACGATAGGCGTCGAGCCGAGTCTCGCGCGAGCCCTCGACGGCGCTGGGATCGGGAATCGGCCAATATTCGACATCGGTTGCCGTGCTGCGCGTGGACTCGAGAGCGCTGTGATGGGCCTCGGGCGACAGGCTCACGATCAGGTCGAACGAACTCGCGTCGACATCGTCGAAGGTCCTGGCGCGATGGCCATGGCTGTCGATGCCGATCTCGTCCAGCACCGCCACCACGAAACCGTCGAGATCGCTGCGATGGACGCCGACCGACTCGATATAAGCGGTTTGGCCGTAGAGACGCCGCGCCAGAGCTTCGGCCATGGGCGAGCGGATGGAATTGTACGTGCAGGCAAACAACAAGCTGCCGGGAAGTTCGCCGTTCCTCATCCTCAGGCCTTGATGTGCAGGGCGCAGATCAAGGTGAAGAGCCGGCGTGCCGTGTCGAGATCGAGCTCTATCTTGCCGGCGAGCCGCTCACGCAGCAGCTCCGAGCCCTCGTTGTGCAGGCCGCGGCGGCCCATGTCGAGCGCTTCGATCTGTGCCGGCCCGAGCTTCTTGATGGCGGCGTAGTAGCTGCCGCAGATCAGGAAGTAATCCTTCACGATCTTGCGGAAGGGAGTCAGCGAGAGAATGACGTCGCGCAGCTTGCGATCGTCGGCTGCGTGGACGCTGAACACCAGCCGCTGCTCGAAGATGCCAATGTGCAGCTTGTAGGGTCCCCTGTCACCGTTCACCAGAGCGAAGTCGTTCTCCTCCAGAAGATCGAACAGCGCCACTGCACGCTCATGCTCGACCTCGGGAGAGCGTCGCGCCACCGACTTCTCGTCGAGCACGATGTCGACGACTCGTCTCGCACTGGGACCCGCATGTGTCGGCGGATGTGCCATGACCGTCAGCCGCGGCGATTCAATCGAATCGAGATCGACCGGCCATGCGCATCGAGGCCTTCTGCCTCGGCGAGGACCAGCGCCACCGGACCGAGCTGGGCCAACGCTTCGGCTGTACAGCCCACGATCGATGTGCGCTTGAGGAAATCCGCAACGCCGAGTCCGCCCGAGAAGCGCGCTGCGCGCGAGGTCGGCAGCACATGATTGGTGCCGGCGACATAGTCGCCGATCGCCTCGGGCGTGTGACGGCCGAGGAAAATCGCACCGGCATGAGTGATCTTCCGGCTGAGCGCCTCGGCGACGGCAGGTTCCATCGCCAGTTCGACATGCTCGGCGGCGATACGATCGACGATCGTCGCCGACAGCCCAAGATCCGGCACCAGGATAATGGCGCCATTCCCATGCCAGCTCGCACTTGCGATCTCGCTGCGCGGCAGGATCTTGAGTTGATCCTCAACGGCTCGCGCAACCGCATCGGCGAAAGCCGCATCATCGGCGATGAGCACGGATTGCGACGAGGGGTCGTGCTCGGCCTGTGACAGGAGATCAGCGGCGATCCAGGCAGGATCGTTGTGCCGATCCGCCACCACCAGGATCTCCGATGGGCCTGCGATCAGGTCGATCCCGACCTGGCCGAACACCCGGCGCTTGGCGGCAGCGACGAAGGCATTGCCGGGGCCCGTGATCTTGTCGACCGGCGCGATCGACTGCGTGCCGTAGGCGAGTGCGGCCACGGCCTGCGCGCCGCCGATACGCCAGACCTCATCGGCGCCCGCAATCTCGGCCGCGAGCATGACCAGTGGATTGAGCACCCCTCCCGGCGTCGGCACGACCATGACGATACGTTTCACACCCGCCACCTTGGCCGGCACGACATTCATCAGTACCGACGAAGGGTAGGCCGCAGTGCCGCCAGGCACATAGACGCCGACCGAGTCGAGCGGCCGGTACCGCGCGCCGAGCCGTGTACCGGTCTCGTCGGTGAAGTCGACATCCTTTGGCAGCAGCGCGCGATGGAATGCCTCGATGCGACGCGCGGCGAGCTCCAGCGCATTACGCTGCACCTCCGGCACTTGGGCTGCGGCGGCACGGCGTTCGGCGTCGGAGAGGCGCAGGCTGGCAGCGTTGGACTCGACCCGGTCGAACTTCCGCGTGTACTCGATCAGTGCCGCATCGCCCCGACTGCGGACATCGGCCACGATCTCCGTGGCGATGCGGTCGACATTCTCGTCAGTATCCCGGTTGCGCCCGAGGAAGGCCGAAAAATCCTTTTCGAAGCCCGGCGACGAGGCATCGAGTCTTGTCGGCCTCTCAGGCGGCACGGCGTACCTCGCGAAAGCGATCGACCCAGTGGCCGAGACGCTCCGGCTGCGTCTTGAGCGCGGCGCGGTTGACGATGAATCGGGACGTAACGTCGGCAATATGCTCGATCTCGACCAGTCCGTTGTCGCGCAGCGTACGACCCGAATCGACCAGGTCGACGATGCGATGGCTGAGGCCGAGCGAGGGGGCGAGTTCCATGGCACCGGAGAGCTTCACACACTCGGCCTGCACGCCGCGGGCTGCGAAGTGGCGACGCGTCACTTCGGGATACTTGGTGGCAATGCGCACATGGCTCCAGCGCCGGGGATCGTCGTTGTCGGCCATCTCCGCGGGTTCTGCGACCGCGAGCCGGCACTTGCCGATGCCGAGATCGATCGGCGCGTAGATTTCCGGATAATCGAACTCCATGAGCACGTCATAGCCCGCGATGCCGAGATGGGCTGCGCCAAAGGCCACGAAGGTCGCAACGTCGAAGGAGCGGACGCGGATGATGTCGAGGTCGGGATGGTTGGTCGTGAAGCGCAGTTGGCGCGCATCCGGATCGGCAAAGGCCCGCTCGGGCTCGATGTTGGCGGCAGCCAGCAAGGGCGCCGCTTCACCGAGGATGCGCCCTTTCGGCAGCGCCAGGATCAACTTCTCGTTCGCTTCGCTCGACACGACATCGCTCCAGTAACGAACGCCCGCCCTGATCGGCGCCAAAGGCTATTCGACCGGATGGGCGGGCTTCCACGGGGTAGGCCAAGGCTCCCCGACATCCCCCAAATGGCACGCAAGCCGGCCAATTTCCAGCCGTATGGCGCGGTCGGCGGCAAAGCGAAGCGTCACCGATCCGTCCTTGCCCTGCCCCACGGCCAGCAACTCCAGCATCCGGTCGGGTTGCTGGAGCGGGATCCTGTGGTGATGGACGGCATCCACCTCGTTGAAAACAAGGGCGGAATGGGTTCGCCAATAGGCCGTATCGACGGTGGCGCCAGCCTCCCAGCAGAAGCGGTTGAGCAGGAGAACAAACCGCTTCTCGCCGGCGAAGAAAGCGCAATCGCGCACGGCAACCAGCGAATCCTGCACCGCCGTCGAGATCACTGCGAGATCGTCGGCGTCCAGCGCCGTGAGCTTCAACCCGGCGGACGTCATCCCTTCAACCGTTCGATCTCCGCGCCGCAAGCGGCAAGCTTTTCCTCCAGCCGCTCGTAACCGCGGTCGAGATGGTAGACGCGGTGCAGAGTTGTCTCTCCCTCTGCCGCAAGTCCCGCGATCGCGAGCGAAACGGAGGCGCGCAGGTCTGTCGCCATCACTTCGGCGCCCCTGAGCTTGGGCACGCCGCGCACCAGCGCCGATTCATGATGGACCGTCACGTTCGCGCCCATGCGCGCCAGCTCCGGGACGTGCATGAAGCGGCTTTCGAAGATCGTCTCGGTGATCATCGAAGCGCCCTCGGCACGCGTCATCAGCGCCATCATCTGTGCCTGCAGGTCGGTCGGGAATCCGGGATAAGGTTCGGTCATCACGTCGACGCCATGCAGCCCGTTGGCTCGGCCGACATGGATGCCGCGATTGGTCTTCTTCAGAACCACGCCCGCAGCACGCAGGCTTTGGGCGGCGGCTTCCACCAGATCCAGCCGGCCTCCCACCAGTTCGACATCGCCTGCCGTCATGGCGATCGCCATAGCGTAGGTTCCGGTCTCGATGCGGTCGGGAATGACGGTGTGGGTCGTGCCCGTGAGACGCTCCATGCCGCCGATGGTCAGCGTCTCCGTGCCGATGCCGGAGATGGACACGCCCATCTTGGACAGGCATTCGGCAAGGTCGGTAACTTCTGGCTCCCGCGCGGCATTGTCGAGCACGGTCGTACCCTTGGCGAGCGCCGCCGCCATGATCAGGTTTTCCGTAGCCCCGACCGATACCTTGGGAAAGGTGTAGCGCGCACCCTTCAACCCTTCCGGCGCCTTGGCGACAATATAGCCGCGGTCGATATCGATCTCGGCACCCATCGCCTTCAGGCCGGCGATATGCAGGTCGACCGGCCGCGCGCCGATGGCGCAACCGCCGGGCAGCGATACACGCGCCTCGCCTTCACGGGCGAGCAACGCTCCCAGCACCAGCACCGACGCCCGCATCTTGCGCACAATGTCGTAAGGCGCGGTGGTCGAAGCGATCTTGCCGGCCTTGAGCGTGAGCGTGGTGCCGTGGCTATGGCCGTTTTCGCCCGGCGTGGCCGAGATCTCGACGCCATGCTGCTGTAGGAGCCGGATCATGGTGGTGATGTCGGCCAGCCGCGGCACGTTCTTGAGCGTCAGCGGCTGGTCGGTCAGCAGCGACGCCACCATCAACGGCAGGCAGGCGTTCTTGGAGCCGGAAACGACGATTTCGCCCTTGAGCTGGCGGCCGCCCTTGATACGGATGCGATCCATGTCCGTCCTCCTGCTTCAGATCTTGGGCAGCGTGACGCCGCGCTGGCCTTGGTACTTGCCGGCCTTGTCGCGGTAGGAAACCTCGCAGGGCTCATTGCCTTGCAGGAACAGGAACTGTGCTGCGCCCTCGTTGGCGTAGATTTTGGCCGGCAAGGGCGTGGTGTTGGAGAATTCGAGCGTCACGTGACCTTCCCATTCGGGTTCGAGCGGCGTCACATTCACGATGATGCCACAGCGGGCATAGGTCGATTTGCCCACGCACACCACCAGAACGTCGCGTGGAATGCGGAAATATTCGACCGTGCGCGCCAATGCGAAGGAGTTGGGCGGGATGATGCACACGTCAGTCGTACGGTCGACGAAACTGTTGTCAGCGAAGTTCTTCGGGTCCACCACCGCCGAATCCACGTTGGTGAAGATCTTGAAGTCTGTGCCCACGCGGGCGTCGTAGCCGTAGGATGAGAGGCCGTAAGAGATGATGCCGTCGCGCTTCTGGGCGTCGACAAAGGGTTCGATCATACCCTTCTCCTCGGCCATG
>JAFEBU010000068.1 GCA_018242505.1 Pseudomonadota bacterium | reverse complement strand
CTGCAGCAGTACAAGTCGCTGCAGGACATCATCGCCATCCTGGGCATGGACGAGCTCTCGGAAGAGGACAAGCTGGTCGTGGCGCGCGCGCGCAAGATCCAGCGCTTCCTCAGCCAGCCGTTCCATGTCGCCGAGGTCTTCACCGGCACGCCGGGCGTGTTCGTGAAGCTCGAGGACACGATCAAGGCCTTCAAGGGCATCGTCGCCGGCGAGTACGACGAGCTGCCGGAAGCCGCCTTCTACATGGTCGGCACGATCGACGAAGCCGTCGCCAAGGCCAAGAAGCTCGCGGCCGAGGCGGCCTGAACCGATGGCCAAGGTCTCCTTCCGGCTGGTGATGCCCGAGCGCGAGCTGCTCGACACCGAGGCCGATATGGTCGTGGTGCCGGGCAGCGAAGGCGATTTCGGCGTCCTGCACGGCCATGCGCCTCTGATCTCGACCCTTCGTCCTGGCGTTCTCGAGGTGCTCCAGGGCAACAAGGTCGAGCAGCGCTTCATCGTGGTCGGCGGCTTCGCCGAGGTGACGCCCGAGCGTTGCACCGTGCTGGCCGACGAGGCGATACCCTTTGCCGAGGTGACGGCCGAGCAGCTCGCCGAGCGCGAGCGGGCGGCTGAGCGCGATCTAGTCGATGCGGCGAACGATGCCGAAAAGGCTGCCGCCCAAAAGGATCTCGCAATTGCGAAGGACCTGCGGCGCGCCCAGGCCTTTTACGCCAGTCGTTAGTTCCGGTTCGAACGCGAAATAATCTGTCCCCTGCGCCCGTTCGGCCCATTGAAAGCCGGACGTGAGGTCGCTTTATTACGGTTGGGCGACGGTCGCCGAGGGCGCTGAACGATGGGCAACTGGACACTCGATTCGATCGCTTGGGATCGCTTCGATGCCGCGAAGGTCGATCCGGAAATCCTGCGCAACATCAAGGCTGCCGCCATGGTCGAGCGGAATGGCGCCGACTACGGCGCTTATCTTGCCCGGGTCTTCGCTTCCGATCCTGCGTTCGTCGAGGATGTGAACCGGTGGGCGATCGAAGAGATCCAGCACGGAATGGCGCTCGGTCGCTGGGCGCAGCTCGCTGATCCGGCCTGGAATTTCGATGCTGCCTTCACGCGGTTCCGCGAGGGCTACCAGCTGCCACTCGAGGTGACCGAGTCGGTGCGCGGCAGCCAGGCTGGCGAGATGATGGCGCGCTGCATCGTCGAGACCGGTACCAGCTCCTACTACAGCGCGCTTCGCGATGCGTCGGCCGAGCCGGTGCTGAAGCAGATCTGCGCCAAGATCGCTGCCGACGAATTCCGTCACTACAAGCTCTTCTATGACCATTTGCGGCGCTGCCTGGAGCGCGACCGGCTCAGCAGATGGAGCCGGCTGCGTATCGGCTGGGGGCGACTGGCCGAGAGCGAGGACGATGAACTCGCCTATGCCTATTTCGCCGCCAACGAGCCTGCGGACGCCGTCTATGACCGCAAGCGGGCCATGGAGGCCTATGCACGGCGCGCCTTTCCGCTCTATCGGCCGACGCATGTCCAGCGTGCGATGGCGATGGTGCTGAAGGCCGTGGGCCTCGAGCCGCAGGGTCGGCTGAACGGGCTCCTAACCCGTGCCGGACTCTGGTTCCTGCGCAGGCGCTCGACCCGACTCGCCGCGAGCGGCGCTTAGACCAGCCGGCAATTCGACCGGCTTTGCGGTATTCTATTACCCCAAGAGGGGTATGGTGAGAAAATGAGAAGAATGGCCTGAAATGCCGATGCCATCGGCGTTGGCGGCTTCTCACTCCGTGAGAAATTCGCGAGAATCGAGGGCGATTCCGTCTCCGGGAGCTATCCGCCCGCCACTTCCTTGAAGCGCCGCAAGGTCTCGATCTGCTGATCGAACTTCGGCATCCGGTACATGGGATAGAGCATGACCATCTGGGCGCCGAGACGCTTCCAGCCTTGCGCTGCGGCGGCCCAGGCATCGGGGTCGGCCTTGTCCATGCGCAGCCAACCCTCGAGCCCGAAGGTGGCGGGATCGCGTCCGAACGATTTCAGGTGCTGGCGTAGCATCGCAAGCTTCTTCTCGCCTTCGCCGTCGGGCGCCATGATCGGCATCCAGCCGTCGCCGATCCGCGCTGCGCGCTTGATCACGGCATCCGACGATCCGCCGAACCAGATCGGGATCGGACGCTGGACAGGACCGGGGATCACGTTGACGTCGACCAGCTTGTGGAACCGTCCGGTGAAGTTCACCAGATCCCCCGTCCACAGGCGCCGCATCACCTCGATCTGTTCCGCCTGCATCGCACCGCGCGTCTGCCATTCCATGCCGAGCGCCTCGTACTCGATGTGGTTCCAGCCGACGCCGACTCCCAGGCGCAGTCGTCCGCCGCTCAGGATGTCGACCTGGGCGGCCTGCTTGGCGACGAGCCCGGTCTGTCGCTGCGGCAGGATCAGCACGCCGCTGCACAGTTGGATGTTCTTGGTGACGGCAGCGATGAAGGCCATCGTCGTGAAGGTTTCATGGAAGGGATCGGCTTCGCTGTAGAGCGGCTTCCAGTCGCCGCGCGGTGCCGCGCCGAAAACGTGATCGGCCACCTCGATGCAGTGATAACCGAGATCCTCCGCAGCTTGCGCCCAATCCCGGATCTTTGCCGGGTCGGTGCCAATGTCGCGGGTCGGGAATTGGGCATTCAGCAACATCGAAGGCTCCTTCGCCAGGGTCCGGCTAGGAAATCAGATCCGAGAATTCTTCCAGCACCGCTTCGTAGATCGGACGCTTGAACGGGACGATCCACCCTAGCACGTCGGCGGGCCTGGCCCACGTCCAGGCGTCGAATTCATGATCGTGGGCGTGGATATCGATCTCGGAGTCACTGCCGGTGAAGGCGAGCGCGACCCATTTCTGGGCCTGACCGCGCCAACGTCCCTTCCAGTGTCCAGGCGCGACCTCGGGCGGAAAGTCGTAGAGCCGCCACGCGCAGCTTTCGCGCAGGAGCAGCGCGTGGGTCGTCCCGACTTCCTCGGCAAGCTCGCGGCAGGCGGCCTCGATCACGGTCTCGCCGCGGTCGATGCCACCCTGAGGCATCTGCCAGGCGCCGGGCATGCCGGCGCGCTCGCCGACAAAGATCCGCCGATCCGGTCCGATCAGCATCAACCCGACATTGGGGCGATGGGATCGGGGAACGTCGCGGATCACGGCCGGAGCTGGTCGGGCTGGAGGCGCAGTCGCGCCATGCAGGCCGATCGGCACTCGAAGTGGCCGATGATGGGAACCAGCGAGACGGCATTCTGTTTGGCGAGCCGTCCACGCCAGGCGATGATGGCGTCAATGGCGGCGTCGTCCGGTTGCAGCACGCCGAAGTCGTGGCGCGCCGGCCGGCCGGGCCAGCTCTCGCCGGTCCATTCGGCCAGCCGGTCCAGATTGCCGTCGAGGCCATTGCGCGCCAGCCTGTAGTCGAGCACGGTCGAGGTGCGTGCGTAACCGACGCCCAGCTCGGTCGACAGCCGATACATCGCCGTCGGCGTCGGGCCAGGATTGATTTCAATGAGGCCCAGTCCGCGATCGGCGATCTCCGTCATCAGGGGACGCGCGATCTCCTCGGACTGTGACACCGGCCCCGCAGTTGGCATGACGAAGCCGACATAGCCTTCGCCGCGAGCCATCGCTTCCTGCAGGCGTTTTACGTTCTCCTCGCCGGTGGCCTTGGGAGAGATGGGGCGGATGCCGCGTTCTCCGATGCCTTCGGGCTCCTCGACCGGCATCATCAGGTAGGTCTCGTGGTTGTGCGCATGTGCCCGCTTCATCCATCTCGCGAGATCGGGCGTGCCCGGCAGGAAGGCGATACTGACTTCGCCCGGCAGTTCGTCGATCACCCGCGTCATCAGCGTCTCGTTGGCGCCGACATTGATGATCAGAAGTCCGATGCGCGCCGCCGGGCCATCGGGATCGTAGCGCCGCGCGTAGGCGATCCATGGCATCCAGCCATCAAAGGAGATCTTCGGCAGGCGCAGGCCATCGGCCGTCACCTCGACCATGTCGTTGCGCTCGGCGAGCGTCAGCGCCCGGAATTCGAGCGGGCGCGGTCGCCGGAACGGCAGCTTCAGGGAGCTGACGGGCCGGGTCGCCGCCGGAGCAGGGGTGGCGGCCGCCGCTTCTTCGACAAGAGGCGGCGGCCGATCGATCTGGAGATAGACGAGGCCGGCACAGGCCGCTGTAAGGCCGATCACCAGTGCGTAGGCGGCAAGCGGCCCGCTTGTCAGGCCCTTGGGCGGACGCCAGCGAAAGAGCGCCCTGCGCCGTTCCGGCTCGTCCGCCATGCCACGCCGGCCGCTCTCGTCAGTTGGCGCGGTTGCTCGCGTAAAGCGAGATCCCGCGGATCAGGTCGACAGCGCGCAGCAGCTGATAGTCCTGCACGGCGTCCTTCGGCGGCTCGTTCGGATCGGTCGCCGATTCGGATGACGGTGCAGGAGCGCCGCCCGGCGCCGCGCCCTCGCTTCCGGGCTGCTTGTCGCCGGGCTTCACCGGCTTGGCATTGGCGTTCGGCGGAGTCACCGATTTCTTGTCGGCGGGCTTGTCGATCGGATTGGCGATCGAGCGGCGCAGATTCTCCTCACGGAAACCGGGCCGCGATTCGATGGCCTCGACCTTGGCCTGCTGGACCTCGATATCGGGCTTGATGCCCTCCTTCTGGATCGAGCGGCCCGACGGCGTGAAGTAGAGTGCGGTGGTGAGCCGGATGGCGCCGCCGCCGGTCACCTGCATGATGGTCTGCACCGAGCCTTTGCCGAAGGTGCGGGTGCCGAGAATGATCGCGCGGTGGTGGTCCTGCAGCGCGCCGGCCACGATCTCGGAGGCCGAGGCGGAGCCGCCGTTCACCAGCACCACGATCGGCAGGCCGTTGGCGACGTCGCCCGGCTTGGCATTCCAGCGCTGCACGTCCTCGGGCTTGCGTGCCTTGACCGACACGATCTCGCCCTTGTCGAGGAAGGCGTCGACCATCGAGATTGCCTGGTCGAGCAGGCCGCCCGGGTTGTTGCGCAGGTCGAGGACGTAGCCCTTGAGCTTGTTACCGGCCTCTTTCTTGATGTGGTTCACCGCATCGAGCACGCCCGACGTGCTCTGTTCGGTGAAGGAGGTGACGCGGATATAGCCGACGTCCCCGCCTTCCATATGCCAGCGCGTCGATTTCACCTTGATGTTCTCGCGCGTCAGCGAGATGTCGAACGGCTCCTTGTTTGCGCGCTTGACGGAGATCTTGATCGACGAGCCGATCTTGCCGCGCATCTTCTCGACGGCTTCCTGCAGGGTCAGCCCCTGCACCGGCTCGCCGTCGAGCGCGAAGATGAGATCGCCCGGCTGCAGACCCGCCTTGGAGGCCGGCGTATCGTCGATCGGCGACACCACCTTGATGACGCCGTTCTCCATCGTGACTTCGATACCGAGCCCCCCGAACTCGCCCCGGGTCTGGACTTGCATGTCCTTGTAGCTCTTGGGGTTCATGTAGCTCGAATGCGGATCGAGCGACGCCAGCATGCCGTTGATCGCGTTCTCGATCAGCGATTTCTCGTCGACCGGTTCGACATAGTCGCGGCGGATGCGCTCGAGCACATCGCCGAACAGGTTGAGCTGCTGATAGAGCTCGCTCTTGTCGTTGCCCGGCCCCTTGGCGTCGGACTTGTCCTGCGCCGAGACGGGTACCACGGCCGGCACGGTAAGGAACGCCAGGGTCGCGGCGACGGAGACGAAGCGCAAGCGGGTCATGGGGATGCCTTTGCAAAACGATGCCCGCCGGCGGCCGGCCGGGCGAAAAGGGTCAATCGGCGTCGGAAGCCAAGATACCCGGCCGTCTTTGGCGGGATCAAGGCGGTGAGCGGCTCCACGGCCTTCACATTCATGCCAGGGCTGCGGCGGCTTGATGCGGTACGGCCAGCACCGCCGGCCGCATGGCATGGGATAGCAGCGAATGGCCGGTCATTTCGGCTGGCTGCGGCACGCCCATGAGGGCGAGCATGGTGGGTGCGACATCGGCCAGCTTGCCGTCACCCAGCGAGCGGATGTCGGCCGGACCGTTGAACAGCAGGGCTGGGACGCGATTGAGCGTGTGCTGGGTGTGTTTCTGGCCGGTCGTCTCGTCGAACATCTGTTCGGCATTGCCGTGGTCGGCCGTCACCAGCAGCACGCCGCCGGCCTTCTTGACCGCCTCCATGAGCCGGCCCAGGCAGGTATCGACCGCCTCGATCGCCCTGATCGCGGCCGACAGCTCGCCGGTATGACCGACCATATCGGAGTTGGCGTAATTCACCACGACGAGGTCGAACTGGCCCGAGCCGATCGCCTCGACAAGCTTGTCGGTCACCTCGGGGGCGCTCATCTCGGGCTTGAGGTCGTAGGTCTGGACCTTGGGAGAGGGCACCAGGATCCGCTCCTCGCCCTCGAATTGCCGTTCCTCGCCACCGTTGAAGAAGAACGTGACATGCGCGTACTTCTCGGTCTCGGCGATGCGAAGCTGTTTCAGGCCGGCACGCGACACCGTCTCGCCCAGGCCCATCCTGATGGTGAGAGGGGGAAAGAGCGTCTTCAGGAATTCGTTCAGGGCCGCCGAATATTCGACCATGCCGACGGCATCCGAGAACTTCACGACACGGTTGCGCCTGAAGCCGTCGAACATCGGATCGAGCAGCGCTGTCAGGATCTCGCGCGCGCGGTCGGAGCGGTAGTTGAACATCAGGAGGGCGTCGCCGTCCTTCATGCCCGTGTAACCGTCGACCGTCGTCGGCTCGACGAACTCGTCGTTCTTGTTCGCGGCGTAGGCCTTGTCGACCGCTTCGTCGGGAGTGCTCGCCGTCTCCTTGCCCCTGGCATCGACGAGAGCGTCGTAGGCGGCGTTGACGCGTTCCCAGCGCTTGTCGCGATCCATGGCATAGAAGCGGCCGGTCACGGTGGCGAAGCGGATCGGCAGGTCCTGCCTGAGTCCGGCCTTGATCTCCTTCAGGCAGTCATGCGCGCTGCGCGGCGGCATGTCGCGACCGTCGAGGAAAGCGTGGATCCAGACGGAGACGCCGGCGCCAGCGATCAGGTTGGCGAGCGCAATCAGGTGATCCTGGTGGGAATGCACGCCGCCCGGCGAGGCGAGCCCCATCAGATGGCAGGCGCCACCGCTCTTCTTCAGATCGGCGATCAGGTCGGCCAGGATCTTGTTCTTCGCCAGAGATCCGTTCTCGATCGCCTTGTCGATGCGCGGCTGGTCGGGCACGGCCACCCGCCCCGCACCAAGATTCATGTGGCCAACCTCGGAATTGCCCATTTGTCCGCTGGGCAGGCCGACGAAGGTCTCCGAGGCGTCGATCAGACCTTGCGGGCAGGTGGCGATCAGCCGGTCGTAATTCGGGGTCCGGGCATCGAGGATGGCGTTGTCACGCGGATCGGTACGAAAGCCCCAGCCATCCAGGATGCACAGGACGGCGGGTCGGGGACGGGGGGCTGGCATCAGGAGGCTTTCGGGAGGCTGAAGGGCCGCGCGCGCTCGACCGAGTTGAACTTGTTCGGGCAATGCAGGTCGCGCGGATCGATGTTGGGGTTCTGGTCGGGAATCTCGATGGCGCAGAATACGAATTCGCCGCGCGGCTCGCCATCGATGGTGATGTCGTAGGTGTAGGTCCCCGGCGGATCGCCCGGAATGATGCACCACGAGCGCTGCAGGACCCCGTCCTGGACGATTTCGCGTATGCGCGTTGTGGCCTTGGTCTTGTCGGCGCTCACCTCGGTCTCCGGGCCGGCGATGACCTGCTCGGCGGGCCTGGAGGTCGTCAGCACTTCCGTCATCGACACGGTGCGGGTCGGGCCGCCGAGATACATGCGCCAGCCGAAGCAGGCGCGGTTGAACAGCAACGGGATCGCATTGGTCTCGTAGTTGCGCTGCTTGCCGTCCTCCCCGGTGATCGACACGTAGGGAATGCTGCGCACCGGCTTGGTCACCGGAGGCGGCGTGTCCGCAGCCGGAGTCTGGGCGACCGAAGCCGTCGACAGCGCCGCCGCGGCAAGTCCAACCAGGCCGACGGCAAACCGGGGAAGAAGAGGATGCATGGGGACCAATGTAGCCCGGGTTTTTCGTCAGAACAGAGGCAAAATGGAGCCGATTCTCATGCCCGGTGATAGGGGTGGCCGGCCAGGAGCTGCTGGCTGCGGTAGATCTGCTCGGCCAGCATTGCCCGGGCAAGCTGGTGCGGCCACGTCATGGCCCCGAAAGACAGCACGAGGGATGCTTTTTTGAGCAACGGCTCGGCATGCCCATCGGCCCCGCCGATCAGGAAGGCGATGTCGGGCACCGAATCGTCACGCCAGCGGCCGAACTGGCGGGCAAGGGCCTCGCTGTCCAACGTCCGGCCGCGCCTGTCCAACGCCACCAGGACCGCGCCTGCGGGTGCGGCGGCCAGCAAGAGCTCGCCCTCCCGTCGCATCAGCTCCGCCGGCGGAAACCGGCGCTTTTCCTCGAGTTCGCGCAGGATCAGCGGCCAGCGGATGCGACGCGCGTAGTGGTCATAAAGATCGCGCTCGGGACCGCGGCCGGCACGGCCGATGGCGGCGATCACGAGCCTCATGGCGGCCCCATCACGGCGAGAGTCAGGGCGCCCGCTTGCGGCGCACCGGCTTGGCCGCCTTTGGCCTGACGGCGGCGTCATTCTCCAGCGCCCACATCTTTTCCAAGGCGTAGAAGGCCCGCGGCTCGGGGCGGAAGACGTGGACGACGACATCGCCGGCATCGACCAGCACCCAATCGCCGCCCTGCTTGCCCTCGACCGGGATATATCCCTGGCCTGCCTGTTTCAGCCGCTCGGCAAGATGGTCGGCGATGGCCACGACCTGTCGGTTCGAGCGGCCCGAGGCGATCACCATGTAGTCGGCGAAGGATGACTTGCCCTTGAGATCGATGACGACGATGTCCTCGGCCTTGTCGTCCTCAAGGGATCGACGCACCAGCGCGAGCTGCGCGTCGGCGGCATTGCTTCGGTCGGGAAGCGGTCTGATCGGGTCGGAAATGGTCTTTCCTTTCGGTCTGGTCCGGTTTGGCCGCTCGGCGCGTATTGCCGTGGCCGAATGGCTGTCGAGACGGCTCGGGATAAAGCACCAGGCAGGCGGCGCGCAATCCGCGAGCCGGCGGCCTTGGCCGGCATCGAGCCGGTAACGCGCAAAGGCACGGGGGGCTGCCGACTGCAGGGCGGCGTACCCCCAGCCCGGCCGGGCAAAGGCGGCGATGGGAATGGTGCCGAACAGATCGCGCCAACCTTCCCAATGCACGAGTTGCGGCAGGATGTCGGCGCCGATCAGCCACACGAAGCGCGCATGCGGATAGAGCCGCTTCAATTCCTGCACGGTATCGAGCGTGTAGCGCGTGCCCAGCAACAGCTCCGGCGCGTCGACCCGGATTCGCGGATGGCGCGCCAGTTGCTTGGCGCGTGCCAGGCGGCTCGCGAGCGGCTCCATGCCGTCGCCGCTCTTCAGCGGATTTTGCGGCGAGACCAGCCACCAGATCTCATCGAGGCCGAGCCGTTTCAGGGCTTCGAGGCTTACATGCAAATGGCCTTCATGGGCGGGATTGAACGACCCGCCCAGAAGCCCGATGCGCCGCCGCGTATCGCGGGGCACGCCGGGCATGGGATGGCGCGCCTCGGTCACGCAGCAGGGCTCATGGACGCAAGGTGCCCTTGCCGCGCACGACGTTCTTGTAGGTCGTGAGCTCGACCAGGCCGACCGGCCCGCGGGCGTGCATGCGGTTGGTCGAAATGCCGATCTCCGCGCCCAGGCCAAACTCGCCGCCGTCAGCGAACTGGGTGCTGGCGTTGTGCATCACGATGGCGCTGTCGACCTCCTTCAGGAAGCGGTCGGCGGTGGCCTGGTTGTTGGTGACGATCGCCTCGGTGTGCTGGCTGCCATAGGTCGCGATATGACGGATCGCGCCTTCGACGCCATCGACCGTGGCGACGGAGATGATCGGTTCGAGATACTCCGTGCGCCAGTCCTTTTCGGTTGCCGGCAGGGCATTCGGATCGCGCTTGCGAACCTCCGGATCGCCGCGCACCTCGCAGCCGAGCTCATGCAGCTTCGCCAGAACGGTCGTGAGGTGCGTATCGAGGGCGGCGCGATCGATCAGCAGGGTCTCGGTGGCGCCGCACACGCTCACGCGTCGCATCTTGGCGTTGGCGACGAGGTCGCGCGCCATTTCGGTGTCGGCGTCGCGGTCGACATACACATGACAGATGCCGTCATAGTGGCGCAGCACCGGGACGCGGCTTTCCTGCGTCACGCGATCGATCAGCGAACGTCCGCCGCGCGGCACGATCAGGTCGAGCCAGTCGATCGCCTTCAGAAGCTCGCCCACCGCGGCGCGGTCCGTGGTGGGCACGAGCTGCACGCAATCCTCCGGCAGGCCCGCCGTCTTCAGCGCCTTTCGCAGAAGCTCGACGATCGAACGCGAGGAATGAAAGCTGTCGGAGCCGCCGCGCAGCACCACCACGTTGCCGGACTTGATGCAGAGCGCGCCGGCATCGGCCGTGACGTTGGGCCGGGACTCATAGATCACGCCGATGATGCCGATCGGCACCCGCACGCGGCTGATCTCGAGGCCGTTCGGCCGCTGCCAGCGTTCGATCTCCACGCCGACCGGATCGGGCAAGGCCACGATATCGTCGAGGCCCTTGGCCATGCTCTCGATTCGCGCCGCGTTCAGCAGCAGGCGATCCTGCAGGGCACCGCTCATGCCGGCAGCCTTTGCCGCCTCGATGTCGCGCGCATTGGCGGCGAGAATCGCGGCCGTCTCGGCACGAATGAGTCGCGCCGCCTCGATCAGTGCACGGTTCTTGGCTTCGGTCGGGGCATTGCGCAGCGCGACCGCCGCCGCCCTGGCGCGCTGGCCGAGTGCGGCCACGATCGCGGTGGCATCCTCTTGCCGGGAGTGCGCGACCCCCGTCGCGCTCATGGCCTCTTGCGACAAAGAAGCGCCATTGGAGTGGCGCGCTCCCAGCAATGAGTCTCTAGTCCGTGTCATGGCTGTCCCAGTATAGCTCATTCGACCACGAGGTCGTCGCGATGGACCATCTCGTCCCGGCCGCGAAAACCCAGCAATTTCTCGATTTCGGCGCTTTTCCGGCCGGCGATGCGACGGGCATCCTCGACAGCATAGGCCACCAGGCCACGCGCCAGCAGTCGGCCGGTGCGGTCCTTCACGTCGACCACATCGCCGCGCTTGAACTCGCCGTCGATGCCGGTGACGCCGGCCGGCAACAGGCTCTTGCCCTTGGACAAGGCACGCACGGCGCCGTCATCGACGACCAATGTGCCCGCGGACGTCAGCGACCCCTTGATCCATTTCTTGCGTGCGGAGAGCGGCGAACCTTCCGGCAGGAACCAGCTGCAGCGCGTCGTGCCGTCGATCAAAGCCCCGAGCGCCCCCACCTGGCGGCCGTCGGCAATGGCCATGCGACAGCCGGCCGCCAGCGCGATCCGGCCCGCGATGAGCTTGGTGACCATGCCGCCGTTGGAGAGGTTCGAGGCGGCGGCGCCGGCCATCGCCTCGATTTCGGACGTGATCTCGCGGATCTCGGGAATGTACCGGGCGCTTGAGTCGGTCCGAGGATCGCCGGTGTAAAGGCCGTCGATGTCGGACAGGAGCACAAGCGTGTCGGCCGAGATCATCTCGGCGACACGCGCACCCAGCCGGTCGTTGTCACCAAAGCGGATCTCGTCGGTGGCGACGGTGTCGTTCTCGTTGATCACCGGCACCGCACCGAGGCCCAGCAGCGTGGCCATGGTCTGGCGCGCGTTGAGGTAGCGTCGCCGCTGCTCGGAATCGTCGAGCGTCAGCAGCACCTGTGCGACCGTGATGCCGTGCCGTGCCAATGCCGCCTGGTAGGCATGGGCGAGCTGGATCTGGCCGGTCGCGGCTGCAGCCTGGCTTTCCTCGAGCTTCAGCGGCCCCGAGGCGAGCTTGAGATGCGTACGGCCAAGCCGGATTGCGCCCGATGAAACCAGCACGACCTCGCAGCCCTGCTTGTGCAGCCGCGCCACGTCGTCGGTGAGGGCGTCCAGCCAGTCGCGGCGGATCCGGCCTTTGGCTTCGTCGACCAGGATCGAGGAGCCGATCTTCACGACCAGCCGCTTGGAGCTGGTCAGCGAAGTCATGCTGCTGCCTTTGCGCCATCGCGCTGCCGGTCGACGAGCTTCATCAGCTCGTGCAGGAGGGGTTGGACGCCTTTGCCCGAAACGCCGGAGATCAGGTGCACCGTCTTGCGACTCGTCCTGGCGAGCGCAGCGCGCTTGGCCTCGATGTCCTCGTCGGTCATGGCGTCGGTCTTGTTGAGCGCCACGATCTCCTTCTTGCGCGCCAGCGTACCGCCATAGGCCTTGAGCTCGGCGCGCACGGTACGATAGGCGGCGGCGACATCGTCCTGCGTGCCATCGACAAGGTGCAGCAACGCCCGGCAGCGTTCGACATGGCCCAGGAAGCGCGTGCCCAGCCCCGCACCTTCATGGGCGCCCTCGATCAGGCCCGGGATGTCGGCCATCACGAACTCGCGGTTGCCGACCTTCACCACGCCGAGGCCGGGATGCAGGGTGGTGAAGGGATAGTCGGCGATCTTGGGCCGCGCATTCGATGTCGCCGAGAGGAAGGTCGACTTGCCGGCGTTGGGCAGGCCGACCAGGCCGATATCGGCGATCAGCTTCAGCCGCAGCCAGATCCAGCGCTCCTCGCCCGGCCAGCCCTTGTCGGCGCGGCGCGGCGCGCGGTTGGTCGAGCTCTTGTAGTGCAGGTTGCCGTAACCGCCGTCGCCGCCCTTGGCGAGCACGATGCGCTGGCCCACCTCGGTGAGGTCGGCGAGCAGGGTCTCGTTGTCCTCGGCAAGGATCTGCGTGCCGCACGGCAGGCGCAGGACCACGTCCTTGCCCTTGCCGCCGGTGCGCTGGCTGCCCATGCCGTGATGGCCGGTCTCGGCCTTGAAGTGCTGGGCGTAGCGGTAGTCGATCAGCGTGTTGAGGCCATCGACGCATTCGGCGATCACGTCGCCGCCGCGGCCGCCGTCGCCGCCGTCCGGGCCGCCGAATTCGATGAACTTCTCGCGGCGAAAGCCCACGCAGCCCGCGCCGCCATTGCCGGAGCGGATGTAGATCTTGGCTTGGTCGAGGAATTTCATGACGATGGGTGGTTTCCGGAAACGAAAAGGGGGAACGGCCGAGCCGCTCCCCCTCTGGCATATCCTTTTGGTGCGGGGACGGCTATTCGGCGGCCACCTTGGCCGGCGCCGGATGCACGTTCACCTCGACCTTGCCGCCCGAGCGGGTGCGGAAGGCGACGACGCCGTCAGCCGTGGCGAACAGCGTATGGTCGCGGCCAACGCCCACGTTCTCGCCGGCATTCATCTTGGTGCCGCGCTGGCGAACGAGGATGTTCCCGGCCAGAACCTTCTGGCCGCCGAAGCGCTTCACGCCGAGACGCCGGCCGTCGGAATCGCGGCCGTTGCGCGAGGAGCCGCCTGCTTTCTTGTGTGCCATCGTAGTACTCCGGTCGCTCTCTGGATCAGGCGACGATCTGTTCGATCTTGACCACCGTCAGATCCTGGCGATGGCCGTTCTTGCGCCGCGAGTTCTGGCGGCGGCGCTTCTTGAAGACGATCAGGTGCGGCCCGCGCGCCTGCTTCACGATCGAGCCCACGACCTTGGCGCCGGCGACCGTCGGCGTGCCGACTTTCTCGCCCACCATCAGGACGTCGTTGAACTCGATCTTGGCGCCGGCTTCGCCCGCGATCCGCTCCACGGTGAGCGTGTCGTCGGCGGCGACCGTGTATTGCTTTCCACCCGTGCGGATAACGGCGATCATGGGACACCTGGCTGAGGCCTGCCGCCCCGGACACGGCCCACCAACCCTAGGGATTTGGCGGGCGTCGGGCCCAAGATACCGGCAAGCGCGAAAGAGCACGGCGGGCCCTACGACCCGCCGGAGAGGCGCGGAATATACGCAAGGCAGACCTCAAGTCAACGTCGGAAAGCCTTTATTTTCCAACGCCCGGCGACCGTGTTGCCGCGTCCAACGCCGCCCCCTATAAGCGGGCCGCGGGAGAGGTGCCGGAGTGGTCGATCGGGACGGTCTCGAAAACCGTTGTGCGTGCAAGCGTACCGTGGGTTCGAATCCCACCCTCTCCGCCAATTTCCCGTCCGCCGCCGTCCGCGCATATCCGGCTAATAGCCGATAAAACCTACGCATTATCGGTATTTATCTCAACGCGAGGCCCGCCGACGTCCGCTTGCGTCCGCCCCCGTTCGGCGCTAAAATTAGGGGATGGAAGAGGGGATATGCCGCGACGCGCACAAGGACTGTCGGCCCAAAAAGTAGCCAAGGCCAAGCCGGGTCGGTACGGCGACGGCGCCGGCCTCTACCTGCTCGTCCGCTCGCCAGAGGCCAAGTTCTGGGTGTTCCGCTACGTGCGCGACGGGCGCATGCGCGAGATGGGGCTTGGCCCCGCGGCGGGGCGCGCCCCCGTCACCTTGAGCGAGGCGCGAGGCAAGGCCTCGGCGCTATTCAAGGCGGTGCGGGATGGCCATGATCCACTGGCCGACCGGAAGGCCGAACGGGCGGCCCGCCTGCTCGAGAGCGCGAAGGCCATCACCTTCGGTGAATGTGCCGCCCAATACATCGCCGCCAAGGAGGCGGCCTGGAAGAACGACAAGCACCGCCAGCAGTGGGAGAACACCCTGGCCACGTACGCCGAGCCCGAGATCGGTTCACTGGCGGTGCAGGCGGTCGACACAGGCTTAATCCTCAAAGTCCTGGAGCCCATCTGGACCGAAAAGCCGGAAACGGCGAGTCGGTTACGGGGGCGCCTTGAGGCGATCCTGGATTGGGCTGGGGCCAGGGGCTACCGGAATGGGGAGAACCCGGCCCGCTGGAAGGGGCACCTCGACAAATTGCTTGCCGACAAGAGCAGGGTGCGGCGCGTCAAGCACCACGCCGCGCTGCCGTATGACGAGGTGGCGTCGTTTCTCACCGAGCTGCGACGGCAAGAGGGCACGGCTGCCCGACTGCTGGAGTTCACGATCCTTACCGGCACCCGCACCGGTGAGGCGCTCGGCGCGCGCTGGTCCGAGGTCGACCTCGGGCGCAGCTTATGGGTCATCCCCCCGGAGCGCATGAAGGCGGGGCGCGAGCACCGCGTGCCGCTGAGCGGCCGCGCGGTGGCCATCCTCAACGAGATGGATCCGCTCCGGCACGAGGAGAGCGACTTTGTTTTCCCTGGTGTTCAGCTGGGCAAGCCGCTCTCCAACATGGCGATGCTGTCCGTACTCCGACGCATGAAGCGCGACGGCATCACCGTGCATGGCTTCCGCAGCTCCTTCCGCGACTGGGCTGCCGAGCAAACGAACTGGCCAAACGAGGTTGTCGAGATGGCACTGGCGCACGCAGTCGGGAACAAGGTCGAAGCCGCCTACCGCCGTGGCGATATGTTTGAGAAGCGGCGGCGTTTGATGGATGCGTGGGCAGAGTTCTGCGCCATGACGCAGAAGACCGCGGGCACCGTCACTAAACTGAGGGCTGAAAAGTGATTGATGAGTCACACTTTCCGCCTGGGTTGCCGTATCCAGACGAGGAAACTTGGAAGGCTTACCGACAACAGCTCATAGACGAGCTCATCGATAAAGAGTTTGACGGAAGTGCTTGGATTGATCTCTGTGCCCATCTTGCTTGGGCCGCTGAACTCGATCGAAAGACCGTAGGAGCCAAGTCCCGCGACGATCGGATTGCCGTGCGGTATGCGTTGCGACGAGTCATCGTATATCTGGAAAGATCTGAGTTCATTCTGAAGTGCGGCGGTTCCGATTTGCTGAAGCGGCTGTATCTAGCTCTCGGAGACCTAGACTCCGGGAAAGTAGTAGCAGTTGTGAAGCCGCCCCGAAGGGTCAATCCAGGTCATAGCGTTCCTGATCCGATCATCGCCCTTGCAGCTCGGACGATGGACGAACTGGTCAAGGCCGGAGAAAGCCGCCTGAAAGCGGCCAGCCGGGTTGCGAAGGCGATCAATGCTCGCCATCCCAAGGTAGCGGCACGGACGGTGGCCCGTTGGCGCGAGGGTTGCAAAGAAGGTCCCGGTCCCGGCGCGCGTGTGTCTGCCAAAGCAATTGCGCAGTTCCATGCACCACTTCCAACCGGAGTTGTTAATGACCCGGAGCTTCTATTAGAGGCGCTTCAAAAATCCCTTCTTTAGCTTCCGCCCGGCCATGGCCGCCTGCGGGGACGAACCTCGGCTTCAGCCCAACAATGAAGCCACGAGCATGCCGATTGATGCGGGAATTCTCATAACGTCCCGGGGTATTGAGGACCGTTCTGGAGCCATAGTCCGCCAACGTCATTGAGGACATTGGTGGATAGCAGTGAAAGCGAATCATCACCGCACATCCAGGTCGCACCGCGCGAGCTCCAACTATCCGAAATACGCGCCTCTACCAGAGTGGCGTGTCATATCAGGTCTCGGGCGCAGCAAGAGCTATGAATTGCTGGGCGAGGGCAAGTTGCGCGCCATCAAGGTGGGTCGGCGTCTTTTGATCGATGTCGAGCATGGACTCGAATACCTCGCGACCATGCCAGCCGCCAACATCCGGCCGTCTCGCTGCCACAAGTCCTCATAAGCACATCACGCCGTTCCACTTCACGCCGAGGTGAATTCGTCGTTGTCGCCATAAAGGGGCCGCGAGCAATGTCTAAGAGAAAGTCTGCCGACCAGGCCAAAGCCGAAGCTGAGCTTTTCCGGACATTTTTCAGCGAAAGCGCTGGCCTTATGACGGTCACCTTGCTGCGGCCTGCCCGCGGGAATGCTGCGGCTGCTATAGACCTCGAAGTCAGGCTTCGATTTGCCTTGGCTGTGGCGACGTGGGTGGAGTCTATTCCCGCCAGTGGCCCTCGACCGCAATGCCTCACCTGCGAACGTGATTTAAAGCGCTCAGCACCAGCAGCGCTTTTCGAGATAAGGCCATTCGATGGCAAGTCGACGGTCGGGATATTTTCAGGCGTTTGCCGAGTATGCAGGCGCCTTGATGATGAGTCGCTCATCACAAAGGCCTCCAAGGCGATACAGAGAGAATGGCCGGAACTGCGCCCCATCGATTGGCCGGCGCCGGCAGGCAAAGCGTGACCAGTTCCTTCGTCACCGTCATCAAGTCCATCAATCCGGCGACGGTCAACAAGCACTACACCTTGGCGCCAGATGGGCGGCTTCAAAAGACGGCGGTAGCGCACATCACCGAAGGCATAGCGCAGTGCCATGAGGTCCGTGATGCGGATGCCATGGCGGCCCTGCTGCGCCAGGTCACGCAGAGCAGCAATCAAGTAATATGCCCAGGAAAATGGCACGGCTGCGACGGCAGTCCGTTCCATATCGTCTCTGAACGCGCACTCGAAGAAATGCTCGGGAAGCCCGTCGGGTCTCCAGAGCTTGCCGGAGTGCATGAACACGATGGGAAGCGCGTTGCCGCTCGTCTCAAACGCGGGATCTATCCTTCGTGGTGGCTCCTTTTGGACGCCGACAGCCCACCCGGCATGCCTGCCGAATGGGCTGCTATGAGCATCCAGGAACGCGCAGAATTTTTGGAGCCGATTCTTCCAGGTCTGAGTAAATGCGAGCGAATTGAGTTACGCGGGTCATCTTCGCGCGTGCACTGCGTCGATGAAGAGCCTGGTCCAGCGAGTCATGCGTGGATCCGGGTCGATGATCCATCGGCCATAGATCGTCTTAGGACCTACCTTATTGTTGCGATCGTCAACGAAGGTTTGTCCTTCGGATATGAAAAGCATAGCCGAAGCGATCCAAGTAAGGTCGTGGGTATCGAGGCGAGAACAGTATTTGATCTTGCGGTGTTCGTCTGTGGACGGCTGGTATTCTGCGCTCAGCCGTATGTCGAGCCCGCCGGCTACACCGTGGCGGGGGCCGACGTCAGGATAGTAAATCGGGGCGGTGGGCCGCTGCGCATTGCGCGCCTTGCACTTCCTTCCGAAAAGGATCTCGGGGCGTACCGGGAACGCACCGGCCAAAAGCTGGAAGTGAAAGACGGTGGTGGAGGGCTAAGCGTCAAAAGCTACGGCCAGCTCACACCTGAGACCGAGATCACTGCGCGAAGCGTGACCAAGCCCCTGGTTGAATGGCTGAAGGAAATCAGCCCGGGTGAGAAGAAGCGTTGCGAGGCGCCCTTCCGCGAGTCGTACAGCGAGGCGGCCTTCATCCTCAAGCACGAGGACGGCAGCGCGATCGTATATGATTCCGGCAACAGCACGACCTATGTTCTGTCATCACCGACCAAGAGCACCGCGCCGGAGGCTAGCAAGTTAGTTCTAATCAATCCGGTTTCTCTGCATAGACTGCAGGTGCCACCGCGTCAGTGGCTTGTTCCGGATTGGATTCCAGAAGGTGTCGTCACCGGCCTTTATGGGGACGGGGGTACCGGAAAGACTTTGCTAACGCAGCAGCTGCAGACTTGCCTGGCGATCGGCAAGTCATGGGTCGGCCTCGAAGTTGAGCGGACTCCATCGATTGGCTTCTACTGTGAAGATTCGAAGGATGAATTGCATCGACGGCAGGCCGATATCAATCGACTCTACGGGTGCTCCTTCGACGATCTGGCAATGATGCGATGGTGCGAACGAGTTGGCATGGACAATCTCTTGATGACATTCAAGAATGGCGTCGGCACTCCGACCAAATTCCTCGATCAGGTTATAGCGGAAGCGCGGGAGTTCGGCGCGAAGCTCGTTATCATCGACACGGTCGCCGACACGTACGGCGGCAACGAGAACGATCGCCAGCAGGTGCGCCAGTACGTTCAGGGCGCTCTCGCTCACATTGCTCGAGAGATTGGAGGGACCGTCCTCGCCTGTGCGCATCCCTCGCGCACGGGATTGGCGAGCGGCGAGGGGGATGGAGGGTCCACCGGGTGGAGCAACGCCTTCCGCTCACGCCTGTCGCTCGAAAGGCCAAAGAAGAAGGAAAAGGACAAGGACGACGAAGAACCAGATCCAGATCCAGATGAACGAATCCTGGCGCGCCGGAAGGCCAACTACGCGGCGCGCGACGACGTGGTCCATCTGCGCTGGCAAGACGGGGCATTCCTCGTGCCAGGGCAGGAATCCGCCAAAGATCGGCCATCCGCCGCGAACGTGTTTCTGATGTTGCTCGATCGCGCAAGGGCCCAGGGGCGGCCTGTGTCCGCGAACAATCATTCAGGAAACTACGCCCCGAAAATGTTCAGCAAAATGTCGGGTAACGAGAGCTATCGTACCCGGGATTTCGAAAAGGCGATGTACAGCCTGTTCGATCAGAGCGCCATAAGGGTTGCAAGGTCGCCCCCCAGTAGGCCATCGCTACCTCGCCTTTGCGGACGCATCCGGCGGGCGAGGGGACAGCTTCGCCTGCGCGATCGCGCATTCCGAAGGGACGACCGTCGTCCTCGATGCCCTCTACGAGCGCAGGCCCCCTTTCGATCCGACGGCCGTCGTCGCCGAGGTCGCAGCGTTGCTCAAGAGCTACGGCCTCACGGACGTCACCGGCGACAACTACGGCGCCGAATGGGTGGTCGAGGCGTTCGCGAAAGAGGGCGTCCGTTACGCCAGAGCCGATCGCGACCGGTCGAAGATCTACCTCGATGTCCTGCCGCTCTTTACCGCTGGTCGCGTCCGTCTTCTGGACAACAAACGTCTTGCCCATCAGCTGGTGACATTGGAGCGCCGGACCAGCCGATCGGGCCGCGATGCCATTGGACATCCGGCCGGCGGCCACGATGACCTCGCCAATGCCTGTGCCGGCGCGCTGGTGATCGCGGCCGCGCAGGCGGCGCCGGCGCTGTGGCGCCCCGACGATCTCCTGGCCAACGGTGTCCCCGTGTCGCTGCCGCGGCGAGGCTCCCTGCTGTATGCATCCGCCGCCGTCGATGGGGCGGGGCTCGCCTGCCTCTATTGGGCCGGCCGCCATCAGCAGGCTGGCATCGTGTCGCTGACGCTGCTCGATTTTGACTTGATGCAGCCGCTCCGTTTCGACGGGGTGCGTGGACGTCTGCAGGCGTGGGAGGGACTTATTCATCCTCGAGCGACAGGCCTGTTCTGCACGGCGGCGCTTCGCTACCAGGCCGACCGGGCGGGGCTGCGTGTTCATCCGGAGGGGGATCGATTGTTGTCCGACAGGCCCGGGATCTGCCTTGCCGTGGCCGCCGAGATGAGCCGGGGCTTCGTCAAGCTCAGCACGTCGGCTTGGGAGAAGGCACAGCGGCAGCCCTTGCCGTTCGAGTTCGGGGTCGAGGCACCGCCCCGCGCGGCGACCGATGCCGCCTTGATCGGCATTGCCGCCGCGCTGCCCACCGAGGCGCTACCAAAAGCGGCCGCTTAAGCAAGCTACCGTCTGTCCGAATCCTTTCTCCGCCCCTCCGGCCGCTGCCAGCGTCCAAAAGCCCAACTGCCGCAGGCTTTTGTCCCTAGGCTCCTGACAACTGAATCCCATGAGTAGCTGGCGCTTTGATTCTTGCGGAAGTAGTCCTTCTCTCCCGGGTTACCGAAGCCGACCTTTCCGCGGTACCAATGGTTGAGGCCGTCAAACAACGATGACTTGCCGCAGCCATTTGGTCCCACCACTACGACCAGCTTGGCCGTCGATGGAATGTCTCGAACCTCCAGATCGGTAAACCGCTTGAAGTTCTTCAATCGAATGGAAGCGACTCTCATTATCGGCTCAGCTTCATCCTGCAGTTATAACCAATTCACTCGTTTGTACGCGGTAGTTTGCCCTTGCCGCCAAAACGCTCGCGCGCGAAAGGGCTTCCACCACACCAATGTCTCCGTATAGTGCTCGCACGCTAGGATGATTGGCATTGGTAACAAGCAACTTCGCGCCACGCTTTGCTGCACTGGCGACGGCATCCCGCAGGCGAATTTGATCGTCCCAAGAGAACATCCGAACTTCAGATTGTCGTCGCCGCTACCCTCATTCGATAACGGATCGAACCGGCACTTGTCTGCGAAATTCACTAGAAGGTTGGTCGGGAAGAAGCCCCCCTTCTCGATGAATTGACCGATCTTCTTAATGCGTCCCTTATTGATCATGCGCTGATATGCCGGCCGCGCACCGGGATGATCTAACGCTTGATGATTGACGAACGCAATCTTGAGCAGGCGCCGAGCGCTAATGGCAAAGCTGTAGAAGGTATGAGGCCCGAAGCGGCCTTTAACGGCAGGGATCTTTACTCCCTCTAAAGCGGGGATTTGTTGCCCCTCCAGGAATTCAGCTAGAAATTGGTGCCGTCCAGCATCACCACGGGTTCGTTCGAGGACGCTGTTTCTCCACACAATCATCGGCAGGTGCTTGCGATCGCGCATTTAGCCGGGCGCATCCAAGTTGAAGAAGCTGTAGCCGCGGCGCTGAGAGCGCGGAATGACTGGAGTCATCTCCCCTGGCAAGAGCGAGCGGCGGTATTCCTGCGCGCGGCGAATCTCGTTGCCGAACCGTGGCAAAGCATCTTGCCCCGCTACGGCGGTCATTCGGCCGAGTTCAAGGCGGCGCACACGTCGTCATCCTCGCCATGAGCAACCTGATGCTCGATCCGGTAGGAGTTGAAGTTGTGCTCGTTGAGGTGATGCCATAGATACGCATGCAAGCGGTACCAACTTGTGGCCGGACACTCTACGTAGACATGGGCGGGTCGAGCGTGGATTGCTCGGCGTCGAAATTCAGCCGGTAACGTTTGAATCGCGGACAGTCTGTCGCTCGGCTCGACCCACGGAGCCCTGATCGCACAGGTCGAACCCAAGAGCGCGGTGCGCGAAGCTCCCAAAGTTAATCGCTCGAAAGCTGCTGGGAGCGAGTCTTTGCTGCTTGCACGGCAGCCGTGGCGATCTCCTGAAGACGTCCGTCCATCAGGACGCCGATGCCCGCTGCGGTCGTTCCGCCCGGAGAGGTGACCTGGTCTCGCAGCTCTTTGGGAGTCCGCTCCGATTGGTAGAGCAGCTCTCCGGCCCCTTCGACGGTTGACCGGGCGAGCTTCTCGGCAATATGTGGCTGGAGCCCGAGGTCAATCCCGGCCTTCGTCAGGCACTCCACAAGGTAGAAGACGTAGGCTGGCCCGGATCCCGAGAGGCCGGTAACGACGTCCAACAAGCCTTCGTCGCCGAGCCATTCGAATGCACCGGTCGCCTCTAGTAGCGCTCTGGCCGCGGCAAGGTCCGAATCTCTGGCAGAGCCCTCGGAGACGGCGACCGTCATACCCCGGCCGACGGAGGCCGGCAGGTTTGGCATTGCCCGCACGATGGCGCCAGCATGGGGAAGCGCGGTACGAAGCGTCGCAAGCTTAGTGCCGGCCATGATCGAAATGACGATGGTCTGCTTACCGGCGGCACTTTTGATCGCACCGAGCACGGCAGTGGAGATTTGAGGTTTCACCGCGAGCACGATAGCGCCGGCTCGTACCTTCTGATCGACTGTGGCCATAAGCGGGATTTCCTGTACGCTGGCGAGTGTACGAAGCTCATCACCGGGTGAAGGGTCCACAACGACAATGTCGGAACCCTCTCGACCGGACTTGAGCCATCCCTTGAGGAGAGCCAGACCCATTTCCCGCCACCTATCAGGCAGATCCTCCGCGAGGGCTTATCGGCAGCGGTGTTGGACATCGGGGCTCATTCGGTAGGCAGGAGAGAAGCACTTTTAGCATTGCCGATTGTATCCAAAAAATGACAAAGTGCATCCATTAACTTAGAAGCCATCCATGACGTCTACTTTTGAAGCCTTCCGCGCCGATCGTGCACCTCGATCGGATTTGCGGGACCGGATCACCGCCGCCTACAGGCGGCCGGAAACGGAGTGTGTGCCCGTTCTCCTCGAGCAGGCGACGCTGGCCACGGATGTGCTTGTTTCAGCCAGGTCGGTTGCGAGGCGGCTGACCGAAGCCTTGCGAACGAAGCCGCGGGGCGCGGGAGTCGAGGGACTTGTCCAGGAATACGCCCTCTCAACCGAGGAAGGCGTCGCCCTCATGTGTCTTGCAGAAGCGTTGCTGCGCATTCCGGATCGGGAAACGCGCGATGCTCTGATCAAGGACAAGATTGCCGGACGCGACTGGCGCTCGCATGTCGGACAAAGCCCCTCGCTCTTCGTCAATGCCGCGACGTGGGGCTTGGTCGTGACCGGTCGCCTCACGCAGACGACAAACGAGCGGAAAATGGCCACCGCTCTTGTCCGTTTGGCGGGGAAGGGCGGGGAGCCGCTTATCCGCAAGGCCGTTGACATCGCCATGCGTCTCATGGGCGAGCAATTTGTTGCCGGTCAGACGATCGAAGAGGCGGTGGCGCGGGCCCGCAAGCCGGAAGCCCAGGGTTTTCGCTATTCTTACGACATGCTTGGCGAGGCCGCCGCCACGGCGGAGGATGCCGAACGCTACTACGCTTCCTATGACGCGGCGATCCGGGCGATCGGTGCGGCCTCCGACGGTCGCGGCATCTACGAAGGCCCCGGTATTTCCATCAAGCTTTCGGCGCTCCATCCACGCTATTCGCGGGCGCAACGCGACCGCGTGCTGGCGGAGCTGATGCCGCGCGTCACCGAGCTCGCCGTCCTCGCCCGGCAATTCGACATCGGTCTCAATATTGACGCCGAAGAAGCCGACCGCCTCGAGCTCTCGCTCGAATTGCTGGAAGCCATCTGCTTCGAGCCGCGCCTTTCCGGATGGAACGGCATTGGCTTCGTCGTGCAGGCGTACCAGAAGCGTGCGCCTTTTGTGCTGGACTACGTTATCGATCTTGCACGGCGCTCGAAGCACCGGCTGATGATCCGCCTGGTGAAGGGCGCCTATTGGGACAGCGAGATCAAGCGCGCCCAGATGGACGGTCTCGAGGGCTTTCCGGTGTTCACGCGGAAGATCTACACTGATGTTTCCTACGTTGCCTGTGCCCGCAAGCTGCTTGGCGCCGTCGATGTCGTCTATCCGCAATTCGCCACGCATAATGCGCTGACACTTGCCACGATCCATGCGATGGCCGGCCAGAACTACTACCAGGGCCAGTACGAATTCCAGTGTCTGCATGGCATGGGTGAACCGCTCTACGAGGAGGTCGTTCCGCGCTCAAAATTGAACCGGCCTTGCCGTGTCTATGCGCCTGTGGGTTCACACGAAACCCTGTTGGCCTATCTGGTTCGCCGTCTGCTCGAGAATGGTGCCAACTCCTCCTTCGTCAATCAGATTGGCAATCCGAACTATCCGCTCGAGAAGCTGTTGGCCGATCCGGTCGAGAGTGCAAACGAGTTGACGCCGCTCGGCCGGCCACACGACAGGATTGCCCTGCCGGCCGACTTGTTCGGCAACGAACGGCGTAATTCGGACGGGTTCGATTTCTCGAACGAACTTGCCTTGCAGAAGCTGGCCGACGATGTCACGGCAACGCTCGGCATCCAGCACCTCGCTCGGCCCTTGATCAGCGGAATCGCGGAGCGGGGCATCGAACGCAAGTGCGTCAATCCGGCGGACAGCCATGACATCATCGGTACCGTCGAAGAGGCCGACGCATCCCAGGTGGCGAGAGCGATCGGCATTGCGGCCGAGGGTGGCCGAGGCTGGGTGGATACCACACCCGACAAGAGAGCCGGGGCTTTGGAAAGGGCGGCGAATCTTCTCGAGGCCCGTACGCCGGAACTGATCGCCGTCATCGTCCGGGAAGCGGGCAAGACGCTCCCGAACGCCATTGGTGAGATCCGCGAGGCCGTGGACTTCCTCCGGTACTATAGCTGCCAGATCCGCAGCGAATTCGCCAATGCGACCCATGTACCGCTGGGTCCTGTCGTCTGCATCAGCCCGTGGAATTTCCCGCTCGCCATCTTCACTGGCCAGGTGGCGGCGGCATTGGCGGCTGGCAACACGGTCCTGGCGAAGCCGGCCGAAGAGACGCCGCTGATCGCCTCGCTGGCCGTTAAAGCCCTGCATGAGGCAGGCGTGCCGGGTTCTGCCCTTCAGCTTCTTCCTGGTGATGGGCGGATTGGGGCGGCGTTGGTCGCCGATAATCGCGTCCAGGGCGTGATGTTCACGGGCTCAACGGAAGTAGCGCGCCTAATCCAGCGCCAGCTTGCGCTGCGGGCGAATGCCGACGGTGCGCCAGTCCCGTTCATCGCGGAGACTGGCGGGCAGAATGCCCTGGTGGTCGACTCGTCGGCGCTTGCAGAACAGGTCGTTGCCGATGTCCTTCAATCCGCGTTCGACTCTACCGGGCAGCGCTGCTCAGCCCTGCGCGTATTGTGCCTTCAGGACGATGTTGCCGACCAGACGCTGGTGATGCTGAAGGGCGCGTTAAAGGAACTCACGGTCGGCATTCCCGACCGTCTGTCGACCGATGTTGGCCCGGTCATTACCGACGACGCCAGGAAGATCATTGTCGAGCACATCGACGGCATGCGCGCTGCCGGCTACAAGGTTGAACAGCAGGCGCTTCCGGCGAGCTGCGCAAACGGCATCTTTGTCGCTCCGGCCATCATCGAAATTGGCTCTCTGGCCGATTTAAAGCGCGAAGTCTTTGGACCGGTCCTGCATGTGCTTCGCTTCAGGAAGGATGGACTTTATAAGCTTATCAAGGATATCAACGCGACCGGCTATGCCCTGACCTTCGGGATTCACAGTCGCATTGATGAAACCATCGACGACGTCGTCGGTCGCGTGAATGCCGGAAACGTCTATATCAACCGCAATCTCGTGGGCGCCGTGGTCGGCGTCCAGCCATTCGGCGGGAGCAAGCTTTCGGGCACCGGGCCGAAGGCGGGCGGTCCTTCCTATCTCTACCGCCTTCTATCACGGCGTCCCGTATCTGGCGCGAGTGGGCAAGCCGTTCCCGAGCATGCATCGAACTGGGTACGGCACCTTCGCGACAAGGGATCGCCAGCGGCGGACGTCTGCGAGGCCTTCAATACGCGAACGCTACTCGGCCGGGAACAGCAATTGCCGGGACCTGTGGGTGAGCAGAATGTCTACGCGCTTCGGCCCAGGGGTCGCGTGTTGTGCGTTGCCAATTCGGCCGAAGCGCTTGCGGCGCAGATTGGTGCGGCTCTCGCCGTCGGCAGCATCGCGGTGGTTCCCCAAACGCCCTTCGCCCAAGGCATCGTTGACGCGAAGACGTTCGGCGACGTGATCGAGAAGGTGGCGCCGGGCACGATACCAGCTTGCGATGCGGCGCTCTTCGACGGATCACCAGAAGATATGAAGCAGCTTGCGGTCTCGCTTGCCAAAAGCGAAGGGCCCGTCATTCCGGTCTACCGATCTGACCCCACTGGCTATCCGCTCGATTTTCTCGTGTCCGAGCGTTCGGTCAGCCACAATACGGCTGCCGCCGGCGGCAACGCGAGTTTGATGTCGCTGTAGAGGAGCCATGAAGATCGCCATTACCGAACTCCAGGGTCTGATCGAACAGGCATTGATCGGTCATGGGATGGTGCCCGCCAACGCGCCGCTTGTTGCGGCGACCATCGTCGCGGCGGAGCGCGACGGCAGCCGTAGTCACGGCCTCCAGCGCCTTCCAGGCTATCTCAGCAGTCTCAAGAGCGGCTGGGTCGACGGCAAGGCGGAGCCCGTCATCGAAGAAGCGGCACCCAGTCTGCTTAAAGTGGATGCGCGCAACGGGTTCGCCCAAGTCGCACTTGCGCGGGCGTCGTTGCGGCTCCGTGCAATGGTTGAGCGCCAGGGTACGGCGAGCTTGGCCACGAGGGACTCCCATCACTTTGCCGCTCTCTGGCCTGACGTCGAGCCGTTTGCGGCGGATGGCTATATCGTTCTGAGCATGATCCATTCTCGCGCCCGCATTGTCACATGGGGAGGAACCAAGAGGGTTTTGGGAACCAACCCAATGGCCTTTGGTTGTCCACGCAAGGGCAAGCCACCGGTCGTATGGGACCAGGCTTCGAGCACCATGTCACAAGGCGATGTGCTTCTGGCCTCTTCGGCCAAGCGTCAATTGCTGCCGGGTATCGGCGTGGATGCCGAGGGCAGGGCGACGACCGATCCCGACGCCGTGCTTCAGGGCGGAGCCCTGCTGCCCTTTGCCAACGCCAAGGGCGGCTCCATCGCATTCATGATCGAGATACTGTCGGCAGCACTGACGGGCGCGCGATTCGGTTTCGAGGACACGTCCGCAGGGATCAAAGGCGCGCTGACATCGAATGCCGGCCAGTTCATGCTGCTGATCGATCCGAAGCGCATTGGCGGCGACGGATTTGTTGATCGCGTCGAGCTGCTGGTCCAGCATCTGCTTGCAGCAGGGACCGAGCGGATGCCCGGAGATCATCGCTACGCGCGGAGGGCGTTGGCCGAGCGCGACGGCGTCGAAATCAGCGACGGCGACTATAGTTCTCTCAAGCAAGGCCAGCGATGAAGCTCGCGCATAAAGATCAGGCACTTCTCGATGGCAGGGAAGGCGCCGGCGCGCAGTTCGCCATGGAGTTGCTCGTCCAGTTTGCCGAGGCAGTCGGTGCACCGGAGTTGATCGATACCGAGTCCGTCCATGTCGATGGCTGCATTTACAAGGGGCAGGCGTCGCTGGACTTCGTCGAGGCCTTCGTTCAGCGCAAGGGCAAGGTGAGAGTGCCGACGACCCTCAATACCGGCTCCATCAATCTGTGTGCGCCGCACGGCTATTTCGGACCTTCCGACCTGAAGGCGGCTTCGACGCGGCTGATGCTGGCCTATGCCGAGCTCGGCGGCCAGCCGACCTTTACTTGCGCGCCCTATCAGACGATCTATCGTCCAAGGTTCGGCCAGCAGATCGCTTGGGGTGAGTCGAATGCCATTGTGTTCGCCAATTCGGTGATCGGCGCTCGAACCAACCGCTATGGCGACTTCCTGGATCTTTGTTGCGCGATGACGGGACGCGTCCCGTACTACGGTCTTCACCTGGTGGAGAACCGCCGAGCCCAGATCGCCGTTGAAGTTGATGTAGATGTCAGTGCGATGGACCGGCAAGTCCTCTGCGTCGTGGTCGGGCATATCGTCGGTAAGCAATGCGGCAACAGGATTCCAGCCATTATTGGTCTGCCTGCATCACTTACGGATGACGATCTCAAGGCGCTCGGTGCCGTTGCCGCGTCCGCCGGCTCGGTCGCGCTCTTCCATGTCGTTGGCCGCACACCGGAGGCGAAGACCTTGGATGAGGCCTGCCAGAATGTGAGGCCTCAGGAGGTTATCACCATCGGCGAGCGAGAGTTCGAGGATACCTTGCGGCACTTGTCGACTGTTGATGACGGGTCACCGCTCCGGGCCGTCAGCCTCGGCACGCCACACTATTCGCTGCAGGAGTTCGAGCAGCTCCTTCCGATGCTGAAAGCGCCGCGCGCCGCGGTAGATGTCTATATCAGCACCGGGCGGCAGGTTTTCAGCGAACTGCAAAGCCTGGGAATGGTGGCGCCTCTCGAGGCCTGGGGCGTGACGCTGATCGTCGACGCCTGTACTTATAACAGCCCGTCGATGCGCGAAGGCGCAGGGCCCGTCATGACCAACTCCGGCAAATGGGCCTACTACGCGCCGAACAATCTCGGGATCGAGACAGCCTTCGGGTCGACAGCAGAATGCGTCGTCTCGGCCCAGGCAGGTCGCGTGGTCCGATTGTGAGCACGATATCGCATCGGACGCTTGTCAGCGGGACCGCCGAGGGCGCAACTCTTGTGCTTCACGAAGCGCTCAGCTTCTCGGGCGGCGTCGATCCGCGTACGGGCAAGATCACCGATCGCTGGCATCCCCAGCACGGCGCCCTCATGGAAGGACGCATTCTCGTGCTTCCGGCCGGACGTGGCTCGAGCTCCGGCAGCCCGGTGCTCGCGGAGGTCCTGCGTCTCTCAAAAGGCCCGAAGGCCATCCTACTTCGTGAGGCCGACGGTATTCTTGTGACCGGATCTCTTGTCGCGCGGGCACTCTATCGGACAGAGTGTCCAGTTGTTGTCGTCGCTCCGGAGAGTTGGGGTGCGGTGATGAAGGCGACGTGGATTGCTGTGCGCGCCGCCGCTGAAGCGGCCTACTTGGAGATAGGCTGAAGGCCTACCGCGAGTGGCGAGTCAGCGGCCAGATCGCCGCTGGCGCGAGGCGGCCATCAAGGCCTTTTGGGTCTGTGTGATGTGCGCTTCGAGCAACGCGGCGGCGGCCGACGCATCGCCTCCCTTGCAGGCTTCGAGGATTTCGAAATGCTCCTTCTGGGGCTTCTCCTTGCCCGAGGCGATCGAGACCTGGGTCCGGGTAAACCGGCTCACATGGCCATAATTGGCTTCGATCATCTCGAGCAGCTTCGGCCGGTTGCACGGCGCGTAGATGGTTTCGTGGAAGCGCCAGTTCATCTCGCCCCATTTCTGCGGGCGCGGTTCCTTGTCATAGGACTTGAGGATCTTCGTTGCGGCTTCGAAGTCACTGTCGATCATGTTTGGGACGGCAAGCATCAGAGCCCGGCATTCGAGGCCGATCCGGATGTCGAGCATCTCGATCACTTCCTGGATTGAGAGCGCAGACACGACGGCACCGCGATTTGGCTGACGCGTCACTAGACCTTCGGCTTCGAGCTGCCGCAGCGCCTCGCGCACGGGAATGCGGCTGATGCCGAAGCGCTCTGCGAGCTCTTCTTGGCGTAGCTGCTCGCCGGGCTGAAGTTTGCCGGAATGAATCGCTTCCCTCAGGCGGTCGCGGACCAGTTCCGGTGCGGGCTGCTTTTCGACGGCGCGGCTAGCCATTCGTGGTCCTGTTTCTCGCGGCGCTGACGGTAGCGGTCGCGCCTTCAACGTTGGGCTCGATGTCCCCCAATCAGGGCGGAGACAAAGATAGATTGGAGTGTACAATCTATATCCTCGATTGACAATATAGTATCCAATCTGGGAAATATGGATACGGGGATAAAAAGCGAGATCAAGCTGGAGTTCAGCAGTTCAAAAGGGAGGTTAACGTGCGTGGATTGATGAAGGCAGCAACTGCATTCGGTATGGCGATTGCCATCGCGGCAGGCGGATCGGCAAATGCGGCCGATTTCCCGGCCGGTTCAAAAATGGACCAGCTCGCCAAAGCGGGAAAGATCAGGGTCGGTGTCCAGACCCAGTATCCGCTGATCGGGATGAAGACACTGTCGGGCTATGAAGGCTTTGACGTCGATGTCGCCCGTTTGATCGCCGCGAAACTTGGCATCAAGAAGGACGGCATCGAGTTCGTTCCCGTGACGACGCCGACGCGCGAGCCGTTCCTGGAGCAGGACAAGGTCGACATGATCATCGCAGCCTACAGCATCACGCCGAACCGCGAGAAGGTCATCGACTTTGCGGGCCCCTATCTGCCGTCTCCAAGCGCCGTCATGGTGAAGAAGGGTAATCCTCTCGGCATCAAGTCGATGAAGGACCTGATCGGCAAGAAGCTGTGCGGACCGAGCGGAAGCAACCAGGAATCGTACATCAGTGAGCATTTCCCTGAAGTGCGCAAGACCATGGTGTTGTTCGACTCCAGCGCCAAGTGTGCGCAGGCGGTCATCAATGGCCAAGCCGATGCTTCCACGACGGAAGTGGCAATCCTCGCCGCGTTGTCCAAGCAGAACGACGGCCAGCTGCAGGTTCTCGGAATTAACTACGACATGTCGCTGTATGGCGTCGGCCTGAAGAAGACCGACGACAAGACCTTCTGCAAATGGATCAACAAGACGCTCGAAGAAGCCTACAAGGATGGGTCCTGGGCCAAGGCCTACAATGACACTATCGGTACGGTCGTCCCGGGCGGTGCGCCCAAGCTTCCGGCGATCGGGGCTTCTTGCCCTGGCTAACGGGTGAGTTCGATCGTTTGAAAAGCGATGGCCTCTAGGTCAGAGTGATCTGGTTGCGCATACCGAAGCAGCGGCGCGATCTCCTTGATCGCGTCGCTGGTGCGTCTCGGCCGGACTGATAACCAACATCACTGCGAGGTTATCGTTGTGAACGAGCTTATGGGGGTTATCTCAACGCTCCTGCGCGCGTTCGTCACGACGCTCGAACTCACATTCTTGTCTGCGATCTTGTCGCTTGTCGTCGGCATTCTTGCGGCGGCGATGCGGGTGTCGCCGGTCCCACCGCTGCGCTGGGCGGTTTCCGTCTACGTGCGCCTCGTGCGCAACACACCTCTCACCATCGTGTTCTTCATCACGGTGTTCGGGTTACCGCAGGTCGGCGTCAATTTCTCGTTCTTCTCCTTCGCCCTGCTGGCGCTGACGCTCTATACGGCGACCTTCGTCGCAGAGACGGTACGTGCCGGCATTCAGGCGATTCCCATCGGGCAGATCGAGGCTGCGCGTTCCATTGGCCTGACCTTCACTCAGGTCCTCGCTTATGTGGTCCTCCCGCAAGCCGTGCGAAGTGTCGTGCCACCTCTGGCAAGCACGTTCATTGCCCTCTTCAAGAACAGTTCAATTGCCAGCGCATTTGGCGTCGCAGAGGCGATCAGCGTCATGACAAACATGGTGAACGTCCACAGCACGATTGTGCTGTCGATCATGGGGGCGACTGCAGCCATCTATGTCGCGCTCGCGCTGCTTTTTGGCCGGGCGTTTACCTGGCTCGAACGAAAGGCCCTGATCGCGAGATGACCGGCGCAGACAGGCATCTTTTCGACGCGCCCGGCCCGAAAGCAATCAGGCGCATGATCATCGGGAGCATTATCGCCGGTGTCCTTGCTGTCGTAGCTCTCGCCTACGCCCTTGTTCAATTGACAGACAAGGGTCAGCTCGCTGCAGCGAAGTGGTTGCCGTTCGTGACGAACCTCGACCTGATCAAGTTCCTGCTTCTGGGTCTTGGGAACACGATAGGGGCCGCCATCGTCTCGCTTGGGCTCGCTCTTGTTCTGGGAATAGCTCTCGGTGTTGGGCGTTTGAGCGAGGCGAAAGTTGTGCACACCCCGTGCGCTGCTGTGGTGGAGCTAGTGCGTGGCCTGCCTGTGCTGCTCAACATGCTGTTTCTCTTCCTGGCTTTCCCGCTAGCTTTTCACATTGACCTGCCGGCGTTCTGGACCGTCGTTCTGGCTCTCACGCTCTACAATGGCGCGGTCATAGCCGAGATTGTGCGCGCCGGGGTGCTGACGCTGCCCAAGGGTCAGCGCGAAGCGGCCATGGCGATGGGGCTGAGCTGGAGACAGACGATGGCGCTCGTTCTCCTGCCTCAGGCAATACGGATCATGCTTCCAAGCCTTATCAGCCAGCTTGTGGTCCTGATCAAAGATAGTGCGCTCGGATTTATCGTCGGATATCAGGAACTTGCCGCCCAGGCGCAGTCCGCAGCGTTGCTGCTGAACAACCCGCTGCAGACTTACATGATAGTCGGCGTGGTCTACATCCTGCTCAATTCGCTTCTGTCGGAAGCGAGCAACTACATTGGTGAAAGACAGAAGCGCACCCTTAGCAAGGTTTATGCGTCCGCGCGCGTAGCCGCCGTGGATGAACGTTGAACCGGCCGCGGGCCGTGCCAGGAGTTTCAGAATGCCCGATTCCGTAATATCGATGGACAAGGTCAACAAGTGGTTTGGCGCCTTGCACGCGCTGCGGGACATCAATTTCCGCGTGAGCGCTGGTGAGGTGGTGGTGGTTGCCGGCCCATCCGGGTCAGGCAAGTCCACCATGTGCAGGACCATCAACCGGCTGGAGACGATTGATAGCGGCACGATTCGAGTTAATGGCGAGACGCTTCCAGCCGAAGGCCGGGAGCTTGCGAAGCTGCGATCCGAAGTCGCGATGGTCTTTCAGCAGTTCAATCTCTTTTCGCACTTGAGCATTCTCGACAACGTCACTCTTGGGCCGATCAAGGTGCTGAGGCAGTCCGGAGCCGAGGCCTGCAAGGAGGCTCTTGGCTTCCTGGATCGAGTAGGTATCGGCGATCAGGCGCACAAGTTTCCGGCGCAGCTCTCCGGTGGCCAGCAACAAAGGGCGGCGATCGCCAGAGCATTGGCCATGCGCCCAAAGGCGATCTTGTTCGATGAACCCACCTCAGCCCTGGACCCGGAGATGGTCAACGAAGTGCTCGAGGTCATGACGCAGCTTGCGAAAGAGGGAATGACGATGCTCGTCGTCACCCATGAGATGGGGTTTGCGCGTCGTGTCGCCCATCGTGTGATCTTCATGGATGCTGGGCAGATCGTAGAAGAGGCTCCTCCCGAAGCCTTCTTCACCAACCCTAAAACTGACCGCGCGCGGGATTTCCTCAGCAAAATCCTGATGTAGGCGTTGTCAGGTACGCGCTCGGTCGAACTTGTCCTGCACTCCCTTGACCTTGATCAGAAAGTCGACCACTGGTCGGCGCAGAAAATAGAAGTGCATTGGGGCAAGCCGCGAAACTGGAAGAACGAGTTCCTCGTCGGAGGCACCCCGTATACGTTCCGCCAGGACCTTGCCCATTGCCGTCGAGATTGCGATGCCACGGCCATTGCAGCCCAACGCAGCGATGAGATGGGGGTGCGGCTCATGGAGATGCGGCAGCTTGTCGGGCGTCACGGCGAAGACGCCGCTCCAGAAGAAGTCCCATTCGAATTCCCCGTAGTGACCAAACAGGTCGCGCGCCGCCCGGTGCAAGCTGTCGCGGATCTTCGTCGTCTCCGGACCAGCCGTCGCCGTCGAGCCACCCATCATCAGGCGGCCGTCGGGCGTGATCCTGAACGAGGCCAGTAGGCGTCGCCAATCGGAGGCGAGCTGCCGCCCCGGCAATATCTTGGCGAGGATGTTGTGGCTGAGAGGCTTCGTCGCCACCTCGCCGATGCGCGTCGGAATGATGGTCCGTTTCAGGCCGGGGACCAGATCGTTGCAATAGGCGCCGGTTGCCACGACGACATGGTCCGCCGTGAAGGTCGCGGAGGGCGTGATTACTTTCCAGACCGCGCCCTGGCGCTCGAGTTTCTGAACCGGGGTGGCCGTGTAGATCTTGGCGCCGGCGGCAAGTGCCGCACGCGCCAGGCCCCGGCTGTACGCCATCGGATTGATTGAGCCGCCGCGTCGGTCCATCCACGCGCCGACATATTTGGATGTGCCGAGCATGTCCGGCAGTTGCGCCGGATCGAGCATTTCGACAGGTGCGCCACGCTCCTGCCACTGCCGGCAGCGAGACGCTACGATTTCGAGGCTCACCTTCGTGTAGGCGGGCTGGATCCAGCCATTCCGGACGGGGCTGCAGTCGATTTCGTGTTGTTTGATGAGGCTGAAGACCATGTCTGGTGCGCTGCCGGCCCAGGCGACCAGCCGGCGGCCGCATTCGCCACCGACGAAAGCCTCGATCTCGTCGGGGTCGATCTTGAGTCCGGGAATGACCTGGCCGCCGTTTCGGCCCGACGCACCCCAACCGGCTTCTGCCGCTTCGACGACGGCAACGTTCGCGCCTGTCTGCCGGAGATGGATCGCCGTAGAGAGGCCGGTGTAACCCCCGCCGATGATTGCGACGTCAACTCGGGCGTCCTGCGTGGCTCGTCTGGTTTCAGGTGCCGGTGGCGAGATGCTGGCCCACAGCGAGCGCGGAAGGGGAGCGGGAGCCGAGCGCTCGCTATCCCACGGGTCATTCTCATTCATGACGGGTTTCAATATTGGATACTATTCGTGGAAAGGTTATGCATATATCCCACGCCCGTATAGGCTCTTATCGGCGGTAGTTCTCGCATGTCGGCACCTCGATCCATTCGCACCGTCGAATCGCACACCGAGGGCATGCCGACTCGCATTGTCGTCGACGGCGCTCCAGTCATTCCGGGCGACTCGATGGCGAAGCGTCTGCAATGGGCCGAGCAGAACCTGAACGACCTGCGCCAATTCCTCATGAACGAGCCGCGCGGCCATGCCGCCATGTTCGGCGCGATCCTGATGCCCGCCACGCGCGCGGATGCCGATCATGGCGTCCTGTTCATGAGCGCGAGCGGCTTCCTCGGCATGTGTGGCCACGGCACGATCGGCGTCGCAACGGTCATCGTCGAGAAGGGGCTGGTCAAGGTCTCTGAGCCGATCACGGAAGTTCGACTCGATACGCCGGCCGGCCTGGTCGTGGCTCACGTGCGGATCAAGTCAGGCAAGGTGGTCGACGTCACCTTCACGAACGTTCCGTCGTTTGTCACGGCGAGCAATGTTCGAGTCGAAATTCCCGGCGTCGGTTCTGTGCTGATCGATGTTGCCTACGGCGGCAATTTCTACGCCATCCTCGACGTCACCCAGATCAAGCGGGATCTCGTGCTCTCCGACATCGAAGATCTTATGGACCTCGGATTGGCCGTCATCGCTTCCACAAGAGAACAGGTGCCGATCAGGTATCCAACCGATCAGGCAAACGTGTGGCTGCGCGCCGCCATCCTGACAAAGCCTGCATCGAAAGATGCGCCGGCAAAAAATCTGATGGTCAAGGAGCCCCGCTACTTCGATCGCTCCCCATGCGGCACGGGAACGTCGGCGCGTATGGCCATGGCGTATCAGGCCGGGAAGCTTTGCCTCGATGAGCCCTTCATTCACGAGTCCATTCTCGGCACCCGCTTCGAAGGCCGACTGCTTGAAGCAACCAAGGTTGGCGACGTACCGGCCGTCGTGCCTCAAATCAAGGGACGGGCGTGGATTACGGGCACAGCGGAATTCACGCTTGATCCCAGCGATCCGTTTCCGGCGGGCTTCAAGTTTGGAAGCTAGCCGGCAGCGCTAGCTCTTGCTGCCGACGAGGAAGTCGAAGTCGCATCCCTGAGGGGCCTGGAGAACCGAGCGGTGATACAGGGCCTGATATCCGCGCGCCGGGCCCGGCGGAGGTAAGAAGGCGCGAAGCCGCTTTTCGATTTCGGTCTGGTCGACCAGAAGATCGAGTCGCTTCTCGGCAATGCTTAACCGGATGCGGTCGCCGTTCTGTACTGCGGCGATGGTTCCACCAATGGCCGCTTCGGGTGCAACGTGCAGCACGATGGTGCCGGCCGCGGTGCCTGACATGCGGGCGTCCGAGATGCGGACCATGTCTTTGACGCCTTGCCGCGCGAGCTTTCTCGGAATGGGCAGGTATCCCGCCTCCGGCATGCCAGCACCGACCGGCCCCACGTTCTTCAGTAGCAGGAAATCGTTTGGCTCGACGTCGAGCGCCGGGTCGTCGATGCGGGAAATGAGATCCTGCAAGCCATCGAAGACCACCGCGCGACCGTCAGTCTCGAACAGCCCAGGCGTCGCAGCTGCCGCTTTGATGAGAGCTCCATCAGGGGCGAGGTTCCCCTTAAGAACGACCAGACCGCCACCGGGCCAGATCGGGTCGTTTAGCGAGCGAATAACCGAGCGGTCGACCCAATCCAGGGGCTCCTTGAGCCGATCACCCAACGTTGTGCCGGTGACGTCGACGGTGTCGAGATGCAGCAGGGGCGCCAGATCCCGGAGAACAGCGCCTACGCCGCCGGCAGCGTGGAAGTCTTCCATATAGGCATCGCCCACCGGCTTGAGGTCCACGAGTACCGGCGTCTCATCGAAGATCTTGTTCAATCGCTCGGGTGGGATTGTGATGCCGAGGCGGGCGCCGATGGCCACAAGGTGCATAATGACATTTGTCGAGCCGCCGATCGCAACTAGCACACGGAACGCGTTCTCCAGCGAGTTCTGTGTGATGACGTCTGCTGGCACGACAGGATCGCGCGTCAGCTGGGCTGCCAGCCGGCCGCTCTCCTCGGCGGCGACGAGTCGATCCGAGTAGACGGCTGGAATCGAAGCCGATCCTGGCAGCGACATGCCAAGCGTTTCTGAGACACAGGCCATGGTGCTGGCGGTGCCCATGACCGCGCAGGTGCCGGTGGTGACGACGAGACGGCCTTCGACCTGGTTGATCTCGTCCTGGCCGACTTCGTCAGCGCGATATCGCGACCAGAACTGACGGCAATCCGTGCACGCTCCCAGCTTCTCGCCTCGGTGCCGGCCGGTCGACATCGGCCCAGTCACAAGCTGGACAGCGGGTATTCCGGCGGAGACCGCGCCCATGAGCTGGGCGGGCACGGTGTTGTCGCAGCCACCGATCAGGACCACGGCGTCCATTGGCTGCGCGCGGATCATCTCCTCCGTATCCATCGCCATCAGGTTTCTAAACATGAGGCCGGTCGGATTGGCGAAGATGTCGCTAATCGAGATGGTCGGGAAGGGAACCGGTAGGGCACCGCCCGTGATCACGCCGCGCGAGACGGCCGTGACGAGCTCGGGCATCGCGCGGTGGCAGTTGTTGAAGCCTGATCCGGTCTCGACGATGCCGACAATCGGTCGCTCAAGCATCTCGCCGGAAATACCTGTCGAGCGCACGAAGGCCCGCCTCAGGTAGCGGGCAAAATCGCGATCGCCGAAGTCCGCGAGTCCGCGATCGAATCCCTTGGAGGAAGCCATGTGACGGCCTTTCCTGTGGCAATGCCAGCGCAGCCAGATAGTCGGGCCAGATTAGCACATTTTGTCGGCTCGACAGCAGATTGTATCCACGATAATCCTATATGGATAATATCTGAAGAAGAGAAGTTGCCGATGAAGATCGAGCGCATTCGCGCCTATCGGGTCGTGCTCCACACGATCGAGGGCCGTTACGCCTGGGGCAAGGGGCGCTTTGTCGATGAATTGGACAGCACCATCATCTGCGTCGACACTGATGCCGGGATCAGCGGGTTCGGCGAAGTCTGCTGCCCGATGGCGCCGGGCTATACGCCGTTCTTCGCTGCAGGCACGCGCGCCGGGACAGCGGAAGTGGCTCCAGCGCTACTCGGCGAAGACCCTACGCAGATTGCCAACATCAATGCGATCATGGACGCGACCTTGACCGGGCATGACTACGCGAAGTCGGGAATTGACATCGCGTGCTGGGATATCCTGGGTAAAGCAGCGCAGCTTCCGGTCTCGACGTTGCTCGGCGGCCGCTTCACTCCGGACTTTCCACTCTACCATCCCGTCGGCCAGGACACGCCCGAGAAGATGGCGACGCGCGTCGCTGAATATCGCGGCCAAGGCTACAAGTCTTTCCAGCTGAAGGTCGGCGGGGACGTCGATACCGATATTGCCCGCATTCGGGCGGTCGCCAAGGATCTGAGGGATGGCGAGAAGCTGATCGCTGATGCCAATCGTGGGTGGCTTGTGCATGAGGCACTCCAGGTTCTCGAGGCGACCCGGGATATCCGGTTCTATGTCGAGCAACCATGCTCCACTTACGAGGAGTGCAAAACAGTTCGTAGTCAGTGTTCCAAGCCGTTCATTCTTGATGAGTCCATTGAGACTGTACATGACATTGTTCGAGCGTACAGCGATGGCGTCGCTGATATCATCAATCTGAAGGTCGCGAAGCTCGGGGGAGTTACAAAGACAAACGAAGCGCGCAATCTCTGCGCGCGGCTAGGAATGCCGATTTTCATCGACAATGCGAAGGGCGGTGACATCATCACGGCCGCCATGGCGCATCTCGCGCACAGCACACCCCCTAGCATGCTCTTCGCGACGACCGACTTCAGCAGTTACATCAAAGAGAAGATCGCTACCGGCACGCCCATGAAAGTGCGTGGACGACTTGCCGCAAGCACAGAAGCCGGTCTGGGTATCACGCCTATTGATGCCATGTTGAACGATCTCGTGCTCGACGTCGGAAAGTAGGCCGACGTCCAACCCCAGATGCGCTTGGCGAAATCACTAACGCTCCAGTTGGGTTCCGGAGATCGCATATGAAGTCGTGGCGGACTGTTAATCTTGTAAACACCCATGCGGAGGGCGAGGTCGGCAACGTTGTCGTTGGCGGCGTCGTGGACGTTCCCGGCGCAACCGCCTTCGACAAGATGGAATTCTTGAGGGACCAAAGTGATGGCCTTCGGCGCTCACTCTTGTTCGAACCGCGGGGATCGGTCTGTCGAGCGGTCAATGTGTTGTTGCCGACGTCAAATCCAAAGGCAGATATGGCATTCGTCATCATGGAGGCCACAAAGTATCCAATGATGTCGGGATCCAACACGATGTGTGTTGCGACCGCGGTCTTGGAGACTGGGATACGCCCCATGCACGAGCCGGAAACGACCCTAATCCTTGAAGCACCGGGTGGGTTGGTCGAGGCGAGGTGCGCCTGCAAGGACGGAAGAGTGGAGCGGGTTCACCTCAGAATGCTCCCGTCCTTTGTGCTTGATCCCAAAGTGCCCCTGAGTGTTCCGGACTATGGAAAGATAGAAATCGCTATCGCGTACGGCGGAATTTTCTTCGCAATCGCCTCGGCTGACGCTGTGGGAGTAGAGCTAAAGTTGGACAGTGCGGCGGAAATCGTCAAGGCTGGCATTGCGATTCGCGTTGCCGCCAACGATGCATACCCAACCATTCATCCGGAAAACGACAAGGTACGTGGCATCACAAACATTATTCTCACTGATCAGTTCGCTCGGCGCCCGGACGGTGTCGGCGAGTTGCTGAGCGCGACCGTGATTGGCAATGGGCGACTTGACCGATCCCCGTGCGGAACTGGCGTTTCGGCTCGCATGGCGTTGCTGCATAAGTCAGGCTCCATTGAGAAGAGGGAGCGCCTCGTGCATCGTTCGATTTTCGGCACCTACTTCGAAGGATTTGTAAGCGAGACAACAAAAGTCGGGACGGTCGACGCGGTGATTACGGAAATATCGGGTCGTGCGTGGATCACCGGATTCAGTCAGGCCCTCATCGACCCGACGGATCCTCTCGCGGAAGGCCATTGTCCGAATGATGTCTGGTTGACTCGCGGCTAGCGCTTGCCGCTGGCCGGGCGGCAGTCGAGGAGCGCCAAATCAGATATTGGTAAGTGCCTTGGCGGACGCGCCGTTGCCCAAGGATTGCCTGACCGGATTGGTGGAGCCTCCAAGCTTCGCGGGCGAGAGTTTCAACAGCCATCTTGGTGACGCCATTTTTGCGGCGTCTCCCGGACACCAGTTCTCCTACATAGTAGACGAAGCAGTCGCCTTTCTTCAGGGCCGAAAACTGTCTGCGAAAGTCCATAACGTCCATTCAAATACCTTCACGCGGCGTCAGGTCTCCCGGTGCTGCGAGAATATCCTCTAAGTGATAGATTGTATCCATTACAATAGATATGGATGCAATGTACTGAACCTAGCGTATGATCACCGGCAGATGAAAGGGTGCTGGGTGCTGGGTGCTTGGGCCGATCCCTGCCGCTGTGCCCGCTCGAATTTGCATGACGGTCTTGAATTATGAGTGACGGGCAGATTGCCGTATTGTATCCAAATAGTGCAGAATGCATCCAGAGTGCCGGAAAGAGGAAATTGTGAGCGTAAACGGTCAAGAATCCTTCGACGTGGTTGTGGTCGGCGGCGGCGCCATTGGCATGGCCGTCGCCTACTATCTGAAGTCGATGAGTGCCGGTTGTCACGTTGCCGTTGTAGAACGCGATTCGGCCTATACCCTCGCTTCGACCCCACGTGCTTCCGGGGGTGTGCGGCGACTGTTTGCCTTGCCGGAAAACATCGAGCTCTCCAATTTCAGCATCCCGGTCTACGAGCAGTTTCCCGAGCTCATGGCGGTGAATGGTGAGAAAGCCAATATCAGCTTCCGGAAGGGTGGATATCTGTTCATCGTGCCTACGGCCGATGTCGGCAATCTCAAGCGGAACTACGAGACGCAGAAGAAACTTGGCGTAAACGTAGACTTCCTTGAGCCAGACGGCCTGAAGAAGCGGTTTCCATCCATGACCACGGGCGATCTGGCGGCGGCCGTGCACTCTCTGGATGACGGCTGGATGGATCCGTATGCGGCGTTGATGGCTTTTCGAAAGAAAGTGCGGTCGCTCGACGTCGCCTTGATCCAAGACGAAGTCGTTAGCATCGAGCGCGAAGGAGCGCTTGTGCGTGGGGTGACGCTCACATCAGGCAAGAAACTCAAGGCCGCCAATATCGTGAATGCGGCCGGCGCTTGGTCGCCACTGGTGAGCCAGATGGTGGGGCAGACGATACCGGTCACACCCCTGCGGCGCTTCGAGCACTACTTTGAATGTGAAGAGCAGATCGAGCCGCTTCCGTATGTGAAAGACGTGAACCGCCTTGCCTTCCGGCCGGAAGGCAAGGGCTATACCGGCGGCGTGCCCACGCTGGCCGAACCCAGGGCCTACAACTTTGAGGTCAATCACGAGTATTTCGACAGTGTTGTTTGGCCAGCCTTGGCTCATCGTTTCCCGCAGTTCGAGAAGACCAAGTGCAAGAACACGATGTCCGGCCTCTATGATCAGAACGATTTGGACGGCAATCCCATCATTGGTCCTTGGGAGGGGCAGTGCGAGAACTTCTACCTTGCCACCGGCTTCTCCGGGCACGGGTTAATGCACGCCCCCGCGACAGGTCATGCCATAGCAGAACTCATTCTGAGGCGCCGATTCGAGACTCTAGACCTGACGAGGCTGGGCTGGAAGCGCGTCGAGAACAACACGCCCTATCCAGAGCAGGGCATCATCTGAGTCGCTTGAGCAAAGAGCCAATCGCCAAGAAAGTGAGAGCAAAATGAAGACGCAACATGCCGATGTTGCTGTAGTAGGCGCGGGCATCGTCGGAATCGCCTGTGCGTATTACCTGGCGATCTCCAAACGCGCTCCCAAAGTCGTCATCATCGATCCGCTGGCACCGATGAGTCTTACTTCGGCCGCGTCAGGCGAAAACTACCGTAACTGGTGGCCGCACCAGGTGATGACGGAGTTCACGGACTTCAGTACCGATCTGATGGAAGAGATCTCCCGTCAGAGCAACAATCAGCTCCATATGACTCGCCGTGGATATGCGCTTGCCACGCGGCTGGCTGATCCAGACACTCTCCTCAGGCAACTCTACGAGGGCTATGGCGCTGACGGAGGCGCCAAGATCCGCTGGCACAAGAAAGGCTCAGGCACCAAATATCAGCCCGCACTCTCCGCTGATTGGCAGAGCGCGCCAGATGGCGTGGATGTGATCCAGGATCGTGCCATCTTGGACAGCTACTTCCCGAGCTTCGACAAGGAAGTCAGCACGGTCCTGCACATTCGTCGTGCAGGCGACATAAGTGGACAACAGATGGGTAGCTTCATGCTGCACAAGATCCGCGAACTGGGGGGGAGCGTTGTCCAGGGTAAGGTGGTGGCTATCCAGCGTACTGGAAGCTTCTCTGTCGCTGTTGAAAGCGAGGCTGCTGCCCAGACAATTACTGCGGACCTTGTGGTCAATGCAGCTGGCCCCTACGTGGGTCACGTCGCGGAACTCCTCGGTGAGAAGTTGCCAGTCCAGAACGTCTTTCAGCAGAAGATCGCGTTCGAAGATGCGCAAAAAGCGATTAACCGGCAGATGCCCTTTTCCATCGATCTGGATGGGCAGGTGGTCGACTGGAGTGAGCAGGAGCGTGAAGTCCTGGCGGAAGACCCCGATTTGGACTGGCTTACGAAGGCCATGCCAGGCGCCATTCACTGCAGGCCAGAAGGCGGTGAGCACGGCAAGTGGCTTAAGCTTGGATGGGCATTCAACACGACTCCCTCCGAACCGAGCGAGACGCTGCCCTTCTTCCCGAATTTTCCGGAGATCGTCCTTAGGGGCGCGAGCAGGCTTAATCCTAGCCTCAAGGTCTACTATGGACGCTTGCCAGCTCGCATGTCGCATTACGGCGGGTACTACACGATGACGAAGGAGAATTGGCCGCTCATTGGCCCCATGGCAACCAGCGGTGCATTTGTCGCCGGCGCTCTTTCAGGCTTCGGCACCATGGCCTCCTGTGCAACGGGGGCTCTCGTCGCGAAATGGGCCTTCGGCGACAGTCGTCCGGAATTCACAAAATTCCTGTGTCTCTACCGATACCAGGACGAGACGCTTATGAAGGCGCTGCTCTCCAGCGAAAGCACAGGAATTCTCTAAGAAACGTTTGTCTGTGGAGTTCGGCATGTCGGCATACGTGGTTGTTACTGAACGCGTGTCGAGTACGATATGCGGCGATTTTTCTCCGCACTCCAGAGGCACGCGCTTCATGTTGCTGCTCGCAGCGTACTTTATGATGAGCGCGCCCACGGGGGTCGAGCCGATAAAGGTAGTTGCATTGACGTCGCGATGCTTCGCCAGATCCCGGCCACATGTTTCTCCCAGGCCGGTCACCACTTGAAGTGCCTTGAGGTAAATGAGCGGCGGCAATCTCAGCCAAAGCAATTGCGGTCAAACTGAACTGCTCGACTGGCTTAAGGATCACTGCGTTGCCTGTGGCCAGCGCGGGAGCGATCTTCGTGATCGCCATCATTAGGGGAAAGCTTCAAGGAACTATCGCGGCAACAACGCCGACAGGTTCTCGTGTGATGAGGCCGAGGCGTTCGGACAGTTGGGGCAACCTCTCCGTAGATCTTGTCGGCCAGCTCCGCGTACCAGACGGGAGACGGACTGCGCGATATCCAGGGAGCGGGCCTCACGAAGCGGTTTGCCGGTAGCGATAGCCTCGAGGAGCGCAAAGCGGTCGGATTGGCTCTCAAGATCCGCTGCAATCGTCAATAATGCGCGCTTCTTTCCGGCGGAATTATTCTCACGAGCGCCCGTGAGCGCTAAGCCAACTGCGTCAGTTTGTTTAAGGGCAATAGGGCTGCATCTGTGGCCCTACCCTTCGCGGCTCAATTGCCGCGTTGCACGATCGTGGCTTCTCTCACGGTTTGATGTTGAGAGTTGGCAGAATCTTGCCAAAGGTTTCGCGGCCCTCGATCAGCTGGGTCAACAACTTTGGACCGGGCACGATCTTGGGCAGGAAATTGTACGTGGCCATTAGTTTCTCCCACTCGGGCAGCGCAGGTACCTTTTCAATCAACTGAGCCCAGAGCTGCACCACGTTGTCGGGCAGGTTGGCCGCCCCCGCTAGCCCGAAACCGGTTCTCAGCGAATAGGGGTATTTGAGCCCTAAAGGGCTGGGCCGATCGCGGCTTCGCCTACATCAGCGGGCGCAAATACGATACCGGCTTGCTGCGAGGAAAGACCGCCATGGTCAGCTGTACGACAGGCAACTCAGCGGATACATATGCGCCAGATGGTATAGACGGCGACATCCTCTCTGTCCTCTGGCCCATCCATAACGGGTTGCTGCTATTGCGGCCTCGAAGTCGTTGAACCCTTCGTGGCCTACATGCCGGGGCGAATTGACGCCGATGGCCGGCTGGCCTACCTGGCCGCTTATCGCCAGCGACTGATGCAGTTGGAGCAAACGCCGAGGCTGTTCTTCCATCCCTTGGAAGACTACGGACCCAATGAAAGGCTGAAGTTAGGGATCGTGGCTCGCTCCGGGATCCAGCGCAATATTAGCTGACGGTAAACCGTTTCTCCGCCAGCGCCTTCTCGAGATAGTGGATCGTTGCGGGACCAGTGACAAACGCCGGGTCGCGCAGGATTGCCTGATGCAAAGCAATATTGACCTCGATTCCGGCAACGCGCATTTCGGCTAGCGCGCCTCGCATGCGTGAAAGCGCTTCGGCCCGGTCACGGCCCGTGGCGATGACCTTTGCGATCAAGGAATCGTAGTAAGGAGGAACAGTCGTCCCTCGAGCGACATGCGTATCGACCCGTACGCCGGGGCCGCCCGGGCTATGCCAGTTCACGACCGTTCCAGGCGAGGGTAGACCTTCTAGCGAATGCTCTGCGTTTATCCGGCATTCGATCGCATGTCCGCTAACGGTTATGTCGGACTGGTGGATCGATAGCTCATTGCCTTGGGCGATCTGAATCTGTTCGGCGACGAGATCGATGCCGGTCAGCGCCTCTGTAACAGGGTGTTCCACCTGGATGCGGGTGTTCATTTCGATGAAGGCGAAGACACCATCTTCATACAGAAACTCAAGTGTGCCGGCTCCGCGATAGCCAATCGCCTTGCAGGCGGCCACGCACCGCTCTCCCACTGCGCCAATGGCTTCGCGTGGAATGCCCAGCGCGGGACCTTCTTCGATGACCTTCTGGTGCCGTCGCTGCACCGAGCAGTCGCGTTCACCGAGCCAAACGGCATTGCCATGATGATCGCAGAGTACCTGGATCTCAATGTGCCGTGGCTTCTCGAGGAACTTCTCGAGATAGACCTCCGGGTTGTTGAAGGTGCGGCGAGCTTCTTCTCGCGTAGCCTGCACTGAAACGTCAAGCTCGTTGACGCTGCGTACGACCCGCATCCCACGGCCGCCGCCTCCGCCCGCAGCCTTGACTATCACGGGATAACCGATCGCTTCTGCAGCGGCGACCATGGCTTCCGCGTCATTTGACAAGGCTCCCTCTGTTCCCGGAACGCACGGGACAGCTGAAGCCCGCATCGCGGCCTTTGCGGCTATCTTGTCTCCCATGGTGCGCATTGCACCTGCCGTGGGTCCGATGAACACGAGGCCCGCCGCCTCTACCCTTTCGGCAAAGTCCGCGTTCTCAGACAAGAAGCCGTAGCCCGGATGAATCGCATCGGCGCCCGTGGCCTCGGCGGCCATCAGAATAGCGGAGCCATCCATGTAGCTTTCACTTGCGGTGGGTCCACCGATGCAAACCGAGTGGTCTGCCGCGTCGAGATAGGAAGCCCCCTGATCGGCTTTTGAACAGATTGCGACCGATTTCAGTCCCAACTGTCTGCAGGCGCGAATTATCCGAAGTGCGATCTCCCCCCGATTGGCGATCAGGACAGTGCCGAAGCTCAATTTCTGTGTCCTCAGTGAGCAAGCTCGGTAAAGGGAACAATTTTGCCCCCACCCTTTTCGACAGTGTTCCGAACGGTGGTTGCGATTTCTACTGCTCCAGGTGTGTCAGAGTGCACCAGAACGCACTTGGCGTCGATCTTCACCCGCTTTCCTGACTGAGCCGTGACCGTGCCATCGTCCAGGAATTGAGTGATGAAGCGCGCGACCTGAGCTGGATCGGTGACGACAGCACCCGGCACCTGCCGCTTCACCAGCCTACCTTCGTCGTCGTAGGCACGATCGGCGAACACCTTTCCGACGGTCCGGAGCCCGATCTTCTTTGCATATTTGAAGCCATGGCCGCTTGGCGCGCTCGCGTATGCCAGGTCCTTATCGAACGCCTTGAACGCATCGAGGATGAGCTCGATATACTCATGATTCTCCGCTGCCATGTTGCCGATGACACCGTGGGTACCGGCATGGGTGACTTTGTGACCGGCGACCTTGGCGATCGCTGCAAGTGCGCCAAGCTGATAGAGGGTGTGCTTCGCGAGATCGCGCGGCGGGATATTCATGACGATTCGGCCGAAGCCCAGAAGGTCGGGAAGCCCGCAATGCGCGCCGATGGCAACGTTGTTGGCCTTGGCCGTCTCGACGGTGCGGGTCATGATGACCGCATCACCGGCATGAAAGCCGCAGGCAATGTTGGCCGAAGAGACGAGCTTCAGGAGCGCCTCGTCGTCACCCATCTTCCAGCGACCGAATCCCTCGCCAAGATCCGAGTTGAGATCAATCTGCATGGCCATCTCCTTGATGAAGGGCAGGGGCAATTCTGAAAAGCGGCGTACCGAACTCGACGAGTTCCCCGTGCTCGACGAGACAGTCCACAACTTGACCGGCAACGGGCGCAGTGACCGGTCGGTAGAGCAGACCTGCGGCGACAAAGGCGAGAATTTCGTCATGAGCCACGACTTGCCCCCTGCTTGTCGCGGGCTCCCTCTGCAATGGGTGTTGCCTGATCAGCATGCCGACAGATGGCGACATTGCGATGCTCATCTGCGGTGTCGCTGTTGATGTTGGCGTCGAAGACCGCATCTCTTCCGGCAATCTCAGTTGCAAAGACCAACCTGGACCGGATGCTGTCAGACTGACGACACCTGCTGCCTGCATGCGGGTCAGGATCTCGATGATCTGTTCAAGTGAGACACTCATGCGGCGCGCCTCGACCAGACATAGGACGACAGTCGTTCAACCTCCGACAGATAGGTAGCAACATCCCGCGCGGCGGCGCGGGCCGTTTTGACATCACATTCGACGAATCGAAGTATTTGGCCCGGCGCCGCCTGCGCAATACGCCAAAGGTCTGCGTCGATAACGACACCGATCTTGGGATAGCCGCCCGCCGAGTTGGCGTCGGCCAGCTGTATGATGGGCTGTCCAGATGGTGGCACCTGGATCGTTCCAGGAACGATCGCGTGGGACCGCATCTCCAGAGCCTCTGTCCGAAGCAACGGCGCCGCGCCGGCAAGCTGGTAACCCTGCCGATTACTCCGCGGTGTTATGGTCCATCCCGCGTTCCAGAAACTAGTTTGCGAGGCATCATCGAACTGCGGATACTCAGCAGCGGGAATGACCCTGAGTAGCGTTTCGCGCGGGCCAGCCGTCCCAAAGGCCAGAGCCACGGAAGGTGGCTGAACGCCGAAGCCTTGCGCGTCCCTGCTAGCGATAGCGACAAGCTCGGCGGAGCGCAGCACATCTCCTGCAGCAAGGGCGCGCCCATCCAATCCGCCGAAGCCGTCCCTCAACGACGTGCTGCGCGATCCCAGGATGATGGGAACGTCGATGCCGCCGGCGACACCCATATAGCCGCGGACGCCTTTCGTTACCCCCTCGAGTTCGAGCACCTGTCCAGCGCGCGCAGGAATGGCCCACCAGGGCGGCAACACGCGGCCATCCAGACGTGCATTGCAATCCGCTCCGGTGACCGCGATGCCGGTGTCGGCAAGGATGCGCAGTCGTACCGGAAACATCTGGAATTCGATGGCCGCAGCGCCTCGGGGATTGCCGAGAACGGCATTGGCTATTGCCAATGCGAGCCTGTCCATGCCGCCAGCGGGGCTCATGCCAAACTTCCGCATCCCGACGCGACCCAGGTCTTGCACGGAATTGAGCGGAGCCGTTTCGATTACTTCGATCATGCGTCGATGCGCTCGATCCGAAACCGGATCCTATCGCCGAGCGACAGCAGATTGGGTGGCTGCCGGGAGAAATCAAATGGAACAGGCACGTCCGTGGCGCGCCCGACACTGTACCAGCCCGTGGCGACCATATCTGGCTTCTTCGGCATCCGCGGCCCGCGCAAGTTGGACTGGGCGCCGCCGATGGCGATCGACGAATCGGCAGGGCGCATCACGGGAACCTGCCTGCGTGGCGTGAACAGCTTTGGGTCGAGTCCGAAGAGATAGCCGTAACCGGGACCAACGCCGGGTGCGAATACGGTGTACTCGGTTGAGGCATGCAGCTGCGCCACTGATTCGATGGTCATCCCGAGAATCCGAGCGACCTCAGGCAAGTCCATTCCCCATTCGCCACCATAGACGACGCCCACTTCGAGGAGCCGGCCAGCTGGCCTGCCGGAGTCTGTGCGCAGCCACGCATCAAGCAATCGGGTGGCGACGCCTTCCGGATCACTCTTGATGGGATCGAGGACGACCAGAAGGCTGTTCATCCCAGGCTGCGTATCGACGACCTCGGGCCACTGCAGGACTTCCTCGCTGAGCGTCCAGATGCGCTGCTGCGTCGGAAGCGACAGAGAGCCCTCTGCATCCAGCAACAGGGCAGCATCACCGCACAAGCTCACGCGAGGAGCGGCGAGTTCGACGACGCCAGTATTCATTCCGCTATCGGTTCCAAGGTGTAGAGAAGGTCGCCTGCCGCAACTTGCTCGCCGTCATTGACGTGAATGGTCCGGACGACGCCGGAGCACGGCGCTCGAACCGATGTGAACACTTTCATAGCCTCGAGGATACAAAGCTGGTCGCCCTTGGTCACGGCAACGCCGGTCTGCACGAACGGAGGAGCGTTGGGGGCTGGCGCATGGTGGAAGATGCCATGCAGGCCGGCACGCACAAGTCGGTCGGACAAAGCCGTCGGTCGTGGCGGTGCTGCATGAGCGACCGGCGCGAGGCCGACCGATGTTGCCAGCACTGGGGGGACCGGCGTACCAAAGCTGGCGTTTACGACACGTACCTTGAATTCTCCATCGGAGACCTCGATCTCGCCGATGCGGCTATCCGCGAGCAAGTCGATCAATTTCTTGATGGCTTCGAGCTGAGCAGGTGTCATTGCAGGGTTGCAACCGCCTTGGCTACGCGATCGCAGGCAAGGCGAAGCTTGTCTAGAGACGTCGCGATCGAAAGGCGAATGTACGGCGAGAGGCCGTAGGCGGCTCCTGCGACAACTACTACCTGGGCCTGATCCAGGAGAAATGTCGCCACGTCAGCGTCGCTATGCAGTACGCGTTCGTTGTTGGTCTTCGCACCGATCAGCCCGCCGCAATGGACGAAGAGATAAAAGGCACCTTCAGGACGATGGCATCTGAGGCCAGGCACCCGATCCAGCAGCTCGATGGTCGCATTCCGGCGGCTTTCGAACGAAGCGGATCGATCGGCCAGATAGTCCTGTGGGCCTGTCAACGCAGCAATGGAGGCGGCTTGGCTGATGGAGCAGATGCTGCCCAGGGTTTGCGACTGGACCTTCTTCATGGCAGCGATAAGGGGAGCTGCGCCCCCGGCGAAGCCGACACGCCAGCCGGTCATTGCGTAGGCCTTGGACACGCCATTCAAGGTCAGGATTCTCGGCGCAATATCTGGCGCCACTGCCGCCAAGCTGTGGAATTTCCGTCCGTCGAACAAGATATGCTCATAGATCTCGTCGACCATTACCATAACGTGCGCATGCCCACGGATTACATCGGCTAACGCCGCCAGTTCTTCTTTGGAATAGATCGTGCCCGTGGGATTGTTCGGCGCGTTCAGCATCAGCCATCTTGTCTTGTCGGTGATCGCAGCGCGCAGCGCGTCGGGCTGAAGCTTGAAGCCCGTATTCTCGCCGCATCCGACGACAACCGGGGTGCCACCGGCAAGCACCGTCATGTCGGTATACGAAACCCAATGAGGAGCAGGGACGATCACTTCATCGCCCGGATTGAGGCTGGCTGTTAGTGCCAGATAAATGACGTTCTTGAGACCAGCGCTTGCAATGATCTCGTCCTTTCCAAATGAAAGACAGTTGTCGCGGCGAAACTTCTCGATAATGGCGCTGCGCAGTTCGGGCGTTCCCCCAGTGCCAGTGTAACGGGTTTCACCTGCGCGCATTGCCGCAATGGCTGCCTCGATGACATGAGGGGGCGTATCGAAGTCCGGCTCGCCGCTTGCAAGGGAAATGACGTCCGCGCCCGCGGCGATGAGCTCGCGCGCGCGGCCAGAGGCTTGCTCGGACGCCGAAGCATTAACGCGCGCGATTCGCGCGGCGACCATGTTCATGGACTTTTTCCCTTTGTGTTGAGTGACTCGACATGTGGTGACAGCTGCCCTCCGGACGCGCCCTGTGGCTTGCGAAAAAAAGTACCGGCGGCGCTTTGCTTGTGCTTCCTATGAAATCAGATTTCATATAGCGTAACGATGGGCGGCGAAAT
>JAFEBU010000067.1 GCA_018242505.1 Pseudomonadota bacterium | reverse complement strand
TCGCCGAGCCTGCCGTCATAGACCGGCCGGCTCGGTATCGGCTGCGGCTCGAAGGGGGGAGGCAGGCCGGCGGCACGGCCGACAGGGTCGCTCACGACAGGCTTTTACCTCTTGGCTGCATCGCAGAAGACGTTATGCTGCAATGCAACATCGGTTGAGAGGAGCGGAGCTTATACCATGACCGCCGCCACGCGCGACAAGCCCTGGCTGATCCGTACCTATGCCGGCCATTCGACAGCGGCCAAATCGAACGAGCTTTACCGTACCAACCTCGCGCGCGGCCAGACCGGTCTCTCGGTGGCCTTCGACCTGCCGACCCAGACCGGCTACGACTCCGATCACCCGCTGGCCAAAGGCGAGGTCGGCAAGGTCGGCGTGCCGATCAGCCATCTCGGCGACATGCGCACCCTGTTCGACGGCATCCCGCTCGACCGCATGAACACCTCGATGACGATCAATGCGCCGGCGGCGTGGCTGCTCGCGCTCTACATCGCCACCGCCGAGGCGCAGGGCGTCGATCGCGCCAGGCTGCAGGGCACGACGCAGAACGACATCATCAAGGAATACCTTTCCCGCGGCACCTACATCTTCCCACCTGAACCGTCGCTGCGCCTCACCGCCGATACGATCGGCTTCACCTATCGCGAGGTTCCGAAATGGAACCCGATGAATGTCTGCAGCTATCACCTGCAGGAAGCGGGCGCGACACCGATGCAGGAGCTGGCCTTCGCGCTCGCCAATGCGATCGCCGTGCTCGACGCGGTGCGCGATCGCGGCCAGGTGCCCTCGTCCGATTTCCCCAAGGTCGTTGGTCGCATCTCCTTCTTCGTGAACGCCGGCATCCGCTTCATCACCGAAATCTGCAAGATGCGGGCCTTCGCCGAGCTGTGGGATGAGATCACCCACACCCGCTACGGTGTCGAAGATGCCAAGCAGCGGCTGTTTCGATACGGCGTGCAGGTGAACTCGCTCGGCCTCACCGAGCAGCAGCCGGAGAACAACGTCTACCGCATCCTGCTCGAGATGCTGGCGGTCGTGATGAGCAAGAATGCGCGCGCCCGGTCGGTCCAGCTTCCTGCCTGGAACGAGGCGCTCGGCCTGCCGCGTCCCTGGGACCAGCAATGGTCGCTCAGGCTGCAACAGATCGTGGCTTACGAGACCGACCTGCTGGAATACGCCGACATCTTCGACGGCAGCGGCGAGATCGCACGCAAGGTCGAGGGGCTTAAGCAGGAAGCGCTGGCCGAGATGAAGCGCATCGAGGACATGGGGGGCGCGGTGGCCGCGATCGAGGCCGCCTACATGAAGCAGCGGCTGGTCGAATCGAATCTGCGGCGGCTCGCCGCCATCGAGGCCGGCGAGCAGACGGTGATCGGCGTCAACGCCTTCACCGAAGGCGAGCCTTCCCCGCTCTCGGCCGGCGAAGGCGCCATCCTCACGGTCGATGCCTCGGTGGAGCGCGACCAGATCGAGCGCCTGAATGCCTGGCGAGCGTCGCGCGACGGCGGCGCCGTCGAGAAGGCCCTCGCCGACCTGGCCGCGGCGGCGAAAGAGGATCGCAACGTGATGCCGGCATCGATCGCCTGCGCGCAGGCCGGCGTCACCACCGGCGAATGGACCCAGGCGCTGCGCGAGATCTTCGGCGAGTACCGCGCGCCGACGGGAGTGGCCCGCGCCGCCGGTGTAAGCGACGCCCGCCTTGACACCACCCGCCGCGAGGTCGATGCCGTATCGCGCCGCCTTGGCCGACGCATAAAGATCCTGGTCGGCAAGCCCGGTCTCGACGGCCATTCCAATGGCGCGGAGCAAATTGCCGTGCGCGCCCGCGACTGCGGGATGGAGGTGGTCTACGAGGGGATCCGTCTCACGCCCGAGCGCATCGTCAACGCCGCCCTCGAGGAAAGCGTGCATGTCGTCGGACTGTCGATCCTGTCGGGCGGCCATGTCTCGCTGGTCGGCGATGTATTGCGTGGCATGCGCGAAGCAGGCATCGGCGACGTGCCGGTCGTGGTGGGCGGCATCATCCCGCCCAGCGACGCAGCAGCGCTGATCGAGGCAGGCGTCGCGCGCGTCTATACGCCCAAGGATTTCGACCTCACCCAGATCATGCGCGACATCACCGTCGTCGTCGATGGCGCATGGAAAGAGGCGGCGTAACAAAATGCTCATCGCGCATCGGTTGCGCCCGCCCTGCAAACTGGCCTAGCGTAACTGCCAGAGCAACATAGGAGGTACCCATGGGTCTGTTCGATTTCGTCCGCAACATCGGCCGCAAGGTCTTCAACAGCGATTCAGAAGCGAACGACAAGATCAAGGCCGAGATCGAAGCCTCCCTCAAGGGCATCGAAGGGCTGACGGTCGACTACGACCCCTCTTCCGGCAATGTGAAGCTGGGCGGCCAGGCGTCGAGCACGGAGGATTTGCAGAAGGCGATCCTCATCGCCGGCAATGCGATGGGCGTGAGCAACGTGGTGATCGACGGCATGAAGGCGCCGCCCGCCGAAGACCAGACCCAGTACTACATCATCAAGTCCGGCGACACGCTGTCGGCCATCGCGCAGCATTTCTACAAGGACGCCAACAAGTATCCGAAGATCTTCGAGGCCAACCGCGAAGTCATCAAGGATGCCAACCTGATCTTCCCGGGCCAGAAGATCCGCATCCCGCCGCTCTGAGGGGCGCCACCAGGGCGCCCCAATCACGGATCGGCGCCGAGGGTTGCCGTCGCGTGCAGCATCGGCTCGACGGCGGCGTGACTGAACAGCCAAGTCTCGGCGTAAATTGCGCCGCGATCGCGGCGGATGACGCGCGACAAAGCCAGCACATCCGCGCGCGCTGCAGGGTGGATCATCGTCACGGCGAGGTGCGTCACGGCAACCTCGGTGCCTACCGCCGCCTGCAACGACGCGTCGATCAGCGCCAGAAGCGCCGGCGTCGACCAGCGTTCGTCGACAGGCATGGAGAAGCGCAATCGCACGTCCTGGTCCTGGCATTCCTCGACGAACACGCCATAGCGATCGCGCGCCGGAATGATCCGCTCGAGAAAAGCCTGCAGTTCGCCTTCGGTCATCCACGGTCCTTCGTGCTAGTCGTGTCGCCATGTCCTTTCTCGACCATATCGCGCGCTGCAACAATGCCGACCTGCGCCAGTTCGAACCGTGGTTCATCGGCACCGAACGTGCGGGCTTCATCCATCGCGACTTCGCGCCCGTTCTGGCGGCCAAGCCCGAACTCTTCACCCATCGCCGACAGGGCTGGTATTTCGCCGGCGCCCTCGATGCGCCGACCAAGCGCACCGCCGCGATGCGCAGCTTCCTGCTGGAGCTGCGCGCGCAAGGCCATTTCAAGGGCCTGTGGCGGGAGGAGGCTTACTCCGTCACATGGGAGTTCTCGCGGCCGGCGCTCATGGAGATGGAGCGCGCGGCGGTGCCGTGGTTCGGCGTGCGCGCCTACGGACCGCACATGACCGGGTATGTGCGCAAGAAGGACGGCCTCCATGTCTGGGTGCCGCGACGGTCGCGCGACAAGCCGACCTTTCCGGGCGAACTCGACAACACGGTGGCGGGCGGCCAGCCGGCCGGCATCGGCCTCCTCGACAATCTGGTGAAGGAATGCGGCGAGGAGGCAGCGATTCCCCCCGAGCTGGCCCGCCAGGCGAAGGCTGTCGGCTACGTTTCGTACTGGAACCAGTCGGGCGCCCAGCTCAAGCCCGACATCATGACGTGTTTCGATCTCGAGCTGCCCGAGGATTTCACACCGACCGCACATGACGGGGAAGTCGAGTCCTTCGAACTCTGGCCGGTGCGACAGGTATTCGAAACGGTGCGTGACACCAAGCACTTCAAATATAATTGCAATTTGGTGCTGATCGACTTCTTCGTCCGCCATGGGCTGCTCGCCGCCGACGATCCGGACTTCTTCGCCATCGTCGGCGGCCTGCGTCAGATGCAGCCCAGCCTTTCGCAACTTCCATCGGGATAGGTACGTTGAAGCGCCTGAGGAGGTTTGTCCCTCATGCGCGTCCTTCCTCTCTCCATCGTGCCTCTCTCCATCGTGCCTCTCTCCATCGTGCCTCTCTCCATCGTGCCTCTCTCCATCGTGCTCACCTCGGTGCTTGCGCTTCCGGCAACGGCCCAAGACATATCGGACCACGCACACAATGGCGGGTTGTCCGATGGCACGACGATTGATGGTCAGTGGGGGCATGGTCATGCCGAGAACCACGATTGGTACAAGACCCTCAAGCAGCCCGGAACCGGCTATTCCTGCTGCAGCGGCGACGTCACGCACGGCGACTGCCGGCCGACCCGCGCCTACAAGACGAGCGACGGAACGTGGCGCGCATTGGTCGATGGCCATTGGCAAACCGTGCCGCCCGGCGTCGTGCTCGAGAGGATGGCGCCAGATGGCAATTCGCATATCTGCGCCGGAAAGAGCGGCATGATCTTCTGTTTCATCGGCGGTGTGCCGAAGAGCTGACGATATCCACCGCGATGTGAGCTAGCTGCGGCTTGAACCAGCATTGACGAGACGGATCCAGTCGAGCGCCGTGGCGTGTCGTTACGAATACGTGTGTCGTTACGAATACGCGACTGGAGCGTGTCGCTGCGAATACGTGACCGGCTCGACCGATGGTGCGCAAAGAGGGATCGTTACACGCTCTTTCGCCGCCAGCCTGTTGTTCCCTGTCGCACTCCTCTTCACTCTCTCCGTGGCAGCTTCGGCGCAAGACGGCTCCCATGGCCAAGGCCATCCCGAAAACCACGACCGGTACAAGGACCTTAAGCAGCCCGGCACAGACTATTCCTGTCGCAACGGCGCGGCTGACGGCCGCTTCGGCGATTTGCCGTCCGACCCGCGCCTATCCCACCGGGGATGGCACCTGGTGCGCGATGATCAACAGCCACTGGGTGTGCGTGCCGGCGCATGCCGCGCCGAAGCAGCTCGCCTTCGACGGCAACAGCCACATCGGCGCCCGAGACGCGGGATGCTCCATCGCGTTCTCGGTGGCGCGCCGAAGCGCTGCCCCACTCCGAGTCGCAAATCCGGCGCGCGGAACAGCGTTCTCCGCCGATGCAACGTTTTGCCCTCCCCGCCCAACCATGCAAAAGTCGCCCCGAAGAAGGGGGTCGCGTGGCACGGGACGGTCAGGGGTTGGAGGTCGGTGGCGCCGATGCAAAGGCGATCGAGGCGCTGGATTTCCTGCGCGAGGAATGGCTGGTCTTCGGCAAGCGCTTCCAGGGCTTCATGGAAGCGGCCGACCGCGAGGAACGTTGCGCCCTGCTGCCGGTGATGGCGGCCAATCTCGCGCTGTCGATGAATTCGGTGGAGGGCCGGGCGCTGGGCGCGCGCTACCTGGCGCGAGCCCAGGTCCTGGAGAAGGAGGCGGGCCCACGCGAAAAGGCCTGGATTGCCGCGACCGCAGCCTGGCTCGACGGCGACACCGACAAGAGCCTCGAGATCCAGGAGAAGATCGTCACCGAATGGCCGCGCGACCTGCTGGCGGGCAAGCTCGGCCAGCTGCATGCCTTCAACCAGGGCGATGCCAAGGCGCTGTTGCGCATCGGCGAGCGGCTGCTCGCCGCCAATCGCGAGAACCATTTCGTCTGGGGCATGTGCGCCTTCGGCCTGGAGGAATGTCATCGTCTCGACGAGGCCGAGGCGCATGCTCGCCATGCGATCGAGATGGAGCGCAAGGACCCCTGGTCCCATCATGCGCTGGCCCACTGTCTCGAAGCGCGCGGACGGCTGGTCGAGGGCATCGCCTTCCTGGGCTCGATGACCGATACGTGGGAGGACTGCAACTCCTTCATGTACACCCACAACTGGTGGCATCTCGCGCTGTTCCTGATCGATCTCGACCGTACGGATGAAGCGCTCGCCCTGTTCGACCGGCGGGTCTGGGGCGTGTGGAAGGAATTCTGCGAGGACCAGATCAACGCAATCTCCCTGCTGGCGCGGCTCGAATTGCGCGGCGTCGACGTCGGCTCGCGCTGGGCCGATGTCGCGTCTTACCTGAAAGGCCGTCTGCACGATCACTTCGTGCCTTTTCTCGATTTGCAGTATCTCTATGCGCTGGCGCGCGCCGGCGAAGGGAGCGCCGTCACCGAGATGCTGGCGAGCCTCGAGGATCGAGCCGAGAGCGCCAAGCCGTTCGAGCGCGAGGCCTGGGCCGATTGCACCGTGCCGGCCGCGCATGGGCTGGCCGCCCATGCCAAGGGCGACCATGCCGAAGCGGCGCGCCTGCTTGGTCAAGCCATGCCGCACCTCGCCACGATCGGCGGCAGCATCGCCCAGCGGGCGCTGTTCGGGACGATCTATCTCGATGCGTTGATGCGCTCGGGATGGAACGACGCCGCGCTCGCCATCCTGCAGGCCGACGAGCGCGAGCGCCCCACCATCCCCGCAACCAAGCGCGGGCTTGCCGCGCTCTATCGCAAGCTCGGCCGCACCGAGCAGGCGATGGCTGCGGAGTACCAGGCCGAGCAGCTTGCGCGGCAATATCGCAACGTCAAAGGAGCCGCCGCGTGACCATCGATCTCACCCAGGCAAGCGCCGCCCAGCTCGGCAAGCTCTATGCCAAGGGCAAGGCCTCGCCTGTCGAGGCCATGAAGGCCGTGCTGAGGCGTGTCGAGTCCGTCAATCCGCACCTCAATGCACTCTGTCTCGTCGATGCCGAACCGGCGCTCACGGCGGCAAAGGCATCGGAGCGGCGCTGGAAGAAGGGCAAGCCACTGTCGGCCCTCGATGGCGTGCCGGTATCGGTCAAGGAACTGGTGCGGGTGAAGGGCTGGCCGGTGCGGATGGGCAGCAAGCTCACCGACACGACGCCGGCCGAGGCGGATGCGCCGGCGGTGGCACGGCTGCGCGAATCAGGCGCGATCCTCTTCGCACAAAGCACCAGTTCGGAATACGGCCACAAGGGCGTGACCGATTCGCCCCTGCACGGCATCACCCGCAATCCATGGGATGTGACGCGCACGCCGGGAGGATCGTCGGGCGGCGCCGGCGCCGCGGTCGCGGCCGGCTTCGGGCCGATCGCGATCGGCACCGACGGCGGCGGTTCGGTTCGCCTGCCCTCGAGCTTCACCGGCCTGGTCGGGCTCAAGGCCACCTTCGGCCGCGTTGCCGCCTGGCCGCCGTCGCTCACGGGCGAGCTTTCCAATACGGGCCCAATGTGCCGCACAGCCCTCGACGCGGCGTTGATGATGAACGTGATCGCCAGGCCCGACCCGCTGGACGGCTGGAGCCTGCCGCCGGACGGCGTCGACTATGTGGAAGCGCTGAAGGGCAAGCTCAAGAAGCCCAGGATCGCCTTCGTCCTGCGCATGGGCGATCACCCGCTCGATATCGAAGTGGCGGCCCTCGTCACCAAGGCCGCCAAGCGCTTCGAAAAGATGGGCTGCATCGTCGAAGAGGTGATGGCGCCCACCAACTATCGAGAGACCGGTCGCGCCTTCGTGGTGCACTGGCTGAGCGCCTTGCAGCGCCTGCTGCAGCTCTATCCCGAACAGCGCCATCGTGAGTTCGACGAGAGCCTGATGGCAGGGGCGGAGAACGGGCGCAAGTTCACGCTGCAGGACCTGGTCAACGCACAGGTCGTGCGCCGCGACATGACGATCGCCTGGAACGGCTTTTTCACGAAATACGACCTGCTGCTGACTCCGACGCTCGCGGTGCAGCCGTTCGAGGCCGGGCAAAACGCTCCCCTGGGTGCGGACGGCAAGCCGAACCACCAGTGGTCGCCCTACACCTTCCAGTTCAACCTCTCGCGCCATCCCGCGATCAGCGTGCCGTGCGGGCGTAGCCGCGACGGCCTGCCGATCGGCCTTCAGATCGTGGCCGGACATTACAAGGACGCGCAGGTCCTGCGCGCTGCCGCCCGCTACGCCGAAGCCGATCCCCTCGAATTTCCCGTCCTGCCGGAGACTGTCAAATGAGTGCCGACCTTGCGATGATGCCCGCCCACCAGCTCGTGAAACTCTACAAGGCGCGCAAGGCCTCACCGGTCGAGGCGACCAAGGCGGCCATCGCCCGCATCGAGGCGTTCAACCCGCAGCTCAATGCCTTCCAGCACCTCGATCCCGACATGGCGATGCGCGCTGCACGCGCCTCCGAAAAGCGCTGGAAGAAGGGCGGCAAGCGGCTGTCCGATATCGACGGCGTGCCGATCACCATCAAGGACATGGTGCTGACCAAGGGCATGCCCACGCGCATGGGAAGCCTTGCCACCGACCCCGAGGGCCCATGGACCGTCGATGCGCCGGTTGCGCAGCGCCTGCGCGAGGCGGGCACAGTCCTCCTCGGCAAGACGACGTCGCCGGAATATGGCTGGAAAGGCGTGACCGACTCGGCGCTGTTCGGCGCCACGCACAACCCGTGGAAGATCGGCCGCACCAGCGGCGGCTCGTCGGGCGGCGGCGTGGCGGCCGAAGCGGTCGGCATGGGCAACCTTGCGATCGGCACCGACGGGGCGGGCTCGGTGCGCATCCCCTGCTCGTTCAGCGGCCTCTTCGGACTGAAGCCGACGCAAGGTCGCGTGCCGCTCTGGCCCGCCTCGTCCCAGGGCACGCTGTCGCATATCGGCCCCATGACGCGCACCGTGAAGGATGCGGCAATGATGATGAACGTCATCGCCCGCTACGACGCGCGCGACCCCTATGCGCGGCCCGATGACGAGGAGGATTACCTCAAGGGCCTCGACAAGGGCGTGAAGGGCCTTCGCATCGCCTATTCCCCAAATCTCGGCTTCGTCGAGAAAGAAAAGATCGATCGCGACGTTGCAGTGGCGGTCGAGGCCGCGGCCAAGGTGTTCAGGACGCTGGGCGCCAAGGTCGTCGAGGATTCGCCCGACCTGATGGGGCTCGACCCGCGCCGCATCCTGAACGCGCACTGGCAATCCAATGTCGCAGTTCTGGTGAAGAACTTCAGCGCGGAGAAGCGCGCCCTCATGGATCCCGGCCTCCTGAAGGCGGCCGAGGTCGGCGCCGATCTCGGCCAGGAGACGGTGGTGACCGCGATCAACCAACGTCAGCAGATCGCAGTGATCCTGAGCCAGTTCCTGGCCAAGTACGACCTGCTGCTGACGCCCACCATGCCGATGGCCGCCTTCGCGGTGAACGAGAATGGAGCCTGGGGCGGCGACGGCGTCGATATCGGCTGGACGCCGTTCACCCTCACTTTCAACCTCACACGCCAGCCGGCGGCGACCATCCCCTGCGGCCTCGATCGCGACGGCCTGCCGATCGGCCTGCAGATCGTCGCCGCCCACTACAAGGACGCGCTGGCGATGCGCGCCGCGGCCGCCTACGAGCGCGTGCGCCCCATCCCGGCCCCGCCGATGGCGCACCAGATCTGACTCGCAGAGGAGTGGCCGTTTGAAGGGTGCGCGCCGTGTGAAGCACGGAAAGTTGAAGCGGCACCGCTGAACCCGAAGGGGGATAGGGCGTTCCTCTGCTGCGTAGCCGGGTCGTATCCGGGCATCGAGGGCGCATATCTTGTCTTGGCGGCGAAGTGGTTTCGGTTGCGCAGGACGTCCTGCCCGGCGTGAGGGAGTTTGCTCATGGGCCGCTTGACGATCCTCGACGGACTGCGCGGATATTTCCTCGTCTTCATGTTCCTCAATCATTTGACCTTCACCGGCGACTATCTGCTGGTGAAGATCAATCATGACGAACTGAGCTTCGTCGAAGGCGCCCAGGGCTTCGTCTTCCTGTCCGGCTTGCTCGCAGGCCTCATCCATGGCCGGCGCATGATCCGTCATGGCTTCGGTCCCGCGGCCGGCGCCGTCTGGAACCGCGCCGCCGAGATCTATGCTTACGCACTGGGCTGCGTCCTGATCATCCTCGTGCTGCGCGACGTGCTGCCCGGCTCGCAGCTTTATTGGCATCACTGGCTGGGCGATCTTCAGTTCAGCCGAAAGCGGCTGGTGGCGGACTCGGCGCTGCTGCTCTACCAGCCCGACCACCTCGATATCCTGCCGCAATACATCGCCTATCTCCTGGTGACGCCACCCCTGCTCTGGCTTTGCCTGCGCGGCCGCTGGGCGTGGCTTGCGGCAGGCTGCGGTACCCTCTGGCTCGCCGTCCAGCTTGGCGCGCACCTGCCGATCGCCGCCGCGATCGATCGCGTCCTGCCCTTGCGGGCCTACTTCAACGTGCTGGCCTGGCAACTCGTCTTCATGGTCGGGCTGATGATCGGCGTCACCATGGCCCAGGGCCGGATCGACTGGGATCGGCTGTTCCGCCGCGACCGGCCGGAGCCGGTCCTCATTGCAACCGCGCTGCTGCTTTTCTTCGCGGTCTGGCGGGTGTGGTCGAATCACTTCGTCCTGCCCGAGCCGATCGCCACCCGTTTCCATGTCCTCGCCAACCGCGGTGAGTTCAGCCTCGTCTATTTGCTGAACTTCGCGGCCGCAGCGTATGCCGTGACCTGGATCATCCGCGTCGGCCCGACAACCGACAGCGCTCCGCTGCGTCGGCTCGGCCAGTTCCTGGGCGGCCTGTTCGACCTCTCCTTCCTGCGCCTGCTGGGCCGGCATTCGCTGCAGGTCTATGCCTGGCATGTGATCATGATCTACCTCCTGAAAGCGGTCGATCACGACTGGGGACCGTTCAACGAAGCGACAAAGACACTGATCGCCCTCGCGGGTATCGCGTTGCTCGCGGTGCCCGCGCTGGCCATCGAGCACCTGCGGCCTGCGATGGCGGGCCGCGGCCGCCCATCCCGACCTCTGCCCGCCGACAAGGGGCGGGATAACGCCGTGACGACGCTGCGCCCTACGCCTCCATCACCGCCTTCACCGCCGCCGCAGTGAAGGGCAGCGATGGAGGCGGCACCACGGCGCAGGGTTGCCGGCGCCGGACGCTGTAATAGTCTTGCGGCATCGGAGGACATCCCATGATGCGGCTTGTCGTGGCCGGATCGAAGTGAGCGATGCTGAGCCGGCGCACAATCGTCTACGCCTCTCTCGCCGCCGTATTCCTGCTCGCCACGGCGGCCTTCTCTACGTACGTGCGCTGGGATGTGGCGCACAGGCCCTGGGAATATGACGGCTGGCATCGAATCACCTGGCCCTTCCCGCAAGATGGCTGGAACGAAGGCCAGGCCTGGCGCGGCCACGGTCTCGAGCTCTATGTGCGGCCGAAGCTGGGCTTCTGCGGCAACTGCGACACCGGCGTGGTCGAGGATTCGGAAGTCGACCGAGTCACCGATATCGACCTCGTGGATCCGCTGTTCACACCGCTTGGATCTGGCCGGCGCGTTCAGGTGACCGACCTTCTGGGCCGCAGCCGGCTTTACAAGCTGCGGTCGCGCGGACCGACACAACTCGCCGAAGCGATCGCTGTCGCCTATCGCTGCGATCTCGTGGTGGCGGTCGTGGTCGGCAACGTCGCCGACGAGAAGCTGCGCCGCATCGCCTATCGCTTCCTCGACGCCGACCCGGTGCAGGACTGGATCAACGCGCAGCTGGGGGAGAAGTAGCCAGCCGAGCGACGGGAGAAGTGGCCCGCCGAGCGGCCCTCACCAGTAGGTCGGGGCACCGTAGTACTTGTCGACGGTGCGGCCGTAATCCGGCGTCCATTCGAAGACCTCGTAGTCCTCGATTGTCGGCGCACTTTGCAGCTTCTTCTTGTCGAGGTCGACCACGAAGCCGCTCTTGTTCTCGTCATACGTCAACGAGGACCACGGCAAGGGATGCTGCTTCTCGCCCATTCCGAGAAAGCCGCCGAACGACATCACGGCATAGATCACCCGGCCGCTTTTCTTGTCGAGCATGATATCGTCCACCGTGCCGAGCTTTTCGCCGGCGCCATTGTAGACACTGGTGCCGTTCACCTTGTCCGCGCCGATCAACGAGCCGCTCGTGATCTTGGTGACGTCAGTCATCGTCGCCTCCGTGCTCTGGTTTTTCGAGGAAATGAAGAATCGGGTCTTCCGGGAGAACGTCGGGTCTTCCAGGAGATTGGAGAGATCGCGTGCTTACTTAACGCCACGATGAACGGCGAGTTGCGCGCAACGTCGCTGACGGCACTCGCGTTCTTCGAACCGTTCACCGGAAAGGAGCCTTCCATGCGCTTTGTACTCTCGCTTGCCGCCGTTGCCGCGGCCGCTCTCCTGACAAGTGGTCCTGCCTACGCCCAAGGCGCAACGCAGACAGTCCAGCTGGCCAAGATCGACGTCACCCAGGTGGCCAAGGGTTATCGAACCAGCAAGATCGTCGGCGAGCCCGTCATCAACGATGCCCACGAAACGGTCGGCAAGGTCGACGACATGATCGTGAGCACCGACGGCACCGCGTCTTTTGTCATACTCTCGGTTGGCGGTTTCCTTGGCGTCGGATCGAAATTGGTCGCACTGCCCTACACAGCGCTCAAGGTCGAAGGCAACAAGCTCACGATGCCGGGCGCCACCAAGGAAGCGCTGAAGGCGTTGCCTGAATTCAAGTACGCCTCGCGTTAGGTGTTCGGCCCCGGCATTTGCCGGAGCGGATCGAGTTCTGGAGCGGATCGAGGTTCAGTCTTTCGGGCTCTTTGTCCAGGCCTTGCATGAACTCGCAGGACGCGAGACCCCTTGAGGGGATTGAGTCGCCTGGCGAAGTTGCAAGCGCTGACGAAGTCAGAGCGATGGCTGCGGAGTATGCCCGCCGAGGAAGGGGATGATTTTGGCCCCTTCCTCGGCGACACTGGCGGCATGACACCGCTTCATATCGGAATCGCCGCCTGCTCCGCCGAAGGCGCGGCCCTGTGCTATCGCACCATCTGCACCGAGGCCCCTGCCCTGTTGGGCGGCCATGGCCATCCCGAGGTGACCCTGCACACACCGTCGTTCGACGATTACATGAACTGCATCTATCGCGGCGACTGGCGCGGCGTGGGAGACCTGATGCTCGCCTCGGCCGAGAAGCTCGCCCGCGTGGGCGCCGCCTTCGTGATCTGCCCCGACAACACGATCCATCAGGCGCTGCCGTTCATCGAGGCGCGCTCGCCGATCCCCTGGCTGCACATCGCCGACGGCGTGGCGGCCGAGGCGGTCAGCCGCGGCTTCCACCGCATCGCCATCACCGGAACGCGCTGGCTCACCGACAGCGAGGTCTATCCGCAGAAGCTTTCCGCCCGCGGCCTGGAATGGGTGCGGCCCACGATCGCCGAGCGCGACGAGATCAATCGCATCATCATGGACGAGCTGGTGCGCGGCGTCTTCAAGCCCGAGGGCGTGGCCTATTTCCAGAAGGTGATCGCGCGCCTCAAGGAGGAGGACGGCTGCGACGCCGTGGTGCTGGGCTGCACCGAGATCCCGCTGATCCTGAGCGATGCCAACGCGCCCCTGCCGACGCTCGATTCGACGCGCCTGCTCGCGCGTGCCGCCATCCGCCGCGCCATCGAAGGACGGAAGAAGGCGGCTTAACCAATCCGCCCGACGTCAGGCCAAGGTCAAGAAGCAAAGATCCCTCACTCCGTTCGGGATGACGCAGAACTCCAGCCGGGATGACACAGACTTTGAACGAGAATGTCGTGGAACGAGAATGTCGTGTCATCCCGAACGCAGCGTGAGATCTCCAAACGCAGCGTGAGATCTCTCTCTGTTGCTGTTCGTCCTGCCGTCAGCCCCAGACCTCTTCCGCCACCTCGACGCAGCGGGAGAGCTTGGCCCATTGCTCGTCCTCGGCGAGCAGGTTGCCCTCTTCCGTGCTGGCGAACCCGCATTGCGGCGAGAGGCAGAGCTGGTCGAGGGGCGCGCACTTCGAGGCCTCGTCGATGCGGCGCTTGAGCTGGTCCTTGCTTTCCAGTGCGCCGGTCTTGGAGGTCATGACGCCCAGCACCACCTGCTTGTTCCTGGGCAGGAAACGCAGGGGCTCGAAGCCGCCGGCGCGGTCGGTGTCGTACTCCATGAAATAGGCGTCGACGTTCATCTTGTTGAACAGGATGTCGGCCACCGGCTCGTAGCCGCCCTGCGCCATCCAGGTCGAACGGAAGTTGCCGCGGCAGAGATGCATGGAGATCGTCATCCCGGGCGTGCGGCCGGCACAGGCCGCATTCACGAGGTCGGCGTAGATATGCAGCAGCCTGTCGGGATCGTCGCCGCGGCGGCGCAGATAGTCGCGCTGGGCGGAATCGCAGAGATAGGCGACGAACACCTCGTCGAGCTGCAGGTAGGTGCAGCCTGCTTCGCCGAAGGCGCGCACGGCCTTGGTGTAGGCGCGGCCGAGATCCTCGAAGAACGGCTCCATCTCGGGATAGACCGATGTCTCGATCGCCTGCCGTCCACCGCGATAATGCAACGCCGTCGGCGAGGGGATGGTCATCTTCGGCGTCTGCGTCGCGACCGATTTCAGGAACCTGAAATGGTCGAGCATGGGATGGTCGGCGGCGAAATCGATCTTGCCGTGGACATGCAGCCCTTCGGCCTTGGTCTCGGTGCCCTTGAACTGCAGGCCTTGCGCCACGCTCACCAATTCGACGCCCTTGAGCTTGGCCAGGAAATCGTAGTGCCACCATGAGCGGCGGAACTCGCCGTCGGTCACGCCCTTGAGGCCGATCGACTCCTGCCTGGCGACGAGCTTGCGGATCTCTTCATCCTCGACTGCCGTCAATTGCGCGGCCGTGATCTCGCCCGCCAATCGTTTGGTGCGCGCTTCCTTGACCGGCGCGCTGCGCAGAAGGCTGCCGACCTGATCGGCCCGAAACGGCGGTTTGCTTCGCTGCATGTCTTCCTCATTGGAGCGCGCCACTCCAGTGGCGCCTCTTCTCGATGCTCGGGAGCGCAACTGGAGTTGCGCGCTCCGCCGATCAAGCCGTGACGTCGAGGGCTGTCCGGATGGAACGATGGAAATGGACCAGCGACGGCTCGTTGCGGCCATAGATCACCTCGTCGGTCGCCCCCGACTCGAAGCCGATCTGCATGCGCTCGCCCAATGGAAAGTCCTCCTCCATCACCGTGCGGATCGCGATGTCGCGATTCTTCTCCCAGTAGGAGTCGGGCCGGTCCGAATCAGCCGGCTTGTAGATCGTCATCTCGACGTCGCATCGACCCGGATCGTCGCGATCGGGAAAGGCGCGCCAGATCTCGATATGGTCGACCTGCCAGATCACGATGGTGTTCGGGAAGAGCTGGTAGACCGAGATCACGTGCGGCCGGTAATTGCGTTCAGGCTCGGGCAGCGTCCGCACCGAGTCGATCGAAGTCCGGGCCACGCACATACGGCAGTTGAATCCGGCCGCGTCGAATGTGCCGCAATTGCCGATGAAATAGGGTCCGATCGTCTTCCGGTGCAGGTGCGGGATGTGATAGCCCTCGAGAAAAGTATCGACCGCGAATTTCCAGTTGATGCGCGGCGCGATGCGGTCGGCCGAGAACATCGGATAGGTATCGAGCCGAAGCGCCTCCATATCGGCTGCCATCGCACCCAGGGTCGCGTCGATATCGATCGCCCCCGCCTCATCCGGTTGAATGGGTCTTGGCCGCACGAAGACCATGCCGTGCTTCTCCGCCACCGGCAGCGGGACCAGGCCGTGGCTCGCCAGATCGAGGCCGGCGAAGGCGACCTTGTCGGTCGTTCCAAGCAGCCTGCCCGCAAGATCGTAGGTCCAGGCGTGGTAGGGACAGGTGAAGGCCCGCGCATTGCCGCAGCCCTGCGCCACCGGCGCGCCACGATGGCGACAGATATTGGCGAACGCCCTCACTGCGCCGTCGGTGCCGCGCGCCAGCAGCACTGGCAGGCCGGCCACGTCCTCGGTGAGATAGTCGCCCGGCTTGGCGAGCCGCGTGCCGAGCCCCATGAAGATCGGATGATCGCGGAACAACCGCTCGCGCTCGAGCTTGGCGCGCTCACGGCAGGAATAGGCGATCACCTTGTTGCGGAACAGATCGTCCGCCAGGTCGGTGGTGCGGCCATCGATGTGGCCCATGAGCCGCCTCCCGACGGCCAGTTCTTCTTTCCTGTCCATGGTCAAAGTCTACGGCCTGGCGGCAGGCGCCGCCAGCGAGGCGACGGCCCCACGCGCCCGGTCAATCACCTGCCCGGGCGTCAGCCCTGCGGCACGCATGGCCCCGATCGTCATGTCGCGGTCTCGCTTGGCGAACCGCCGACCACCTGGATCAGTCAGGAGCCTGTGATGGGCATAGAGCGGCGTCTCGTAGTCCAGAAGCTTCTGCAACAGGACATGGACATGGGTCGACGCCAACACGTCCTCCCCGCGCGTCACGAGCGTGACGCCCTGCAGGTGGTCGTCGACCGTAACCGAGAGGTGATAGCTGGTGGGCGTATCCTTGCGGGCGATGACGAAGTCGCCCATCAGCAGCGGCTGCCCTTCGAAGCGACCATGCGTCTCGTCCTCGAAATGGTACGGCCCGACGAGTTCCGCCGCTTTCTCCGCGTCGAGTCGCAGGCAATGCTCCTCACCCGCCGTCAGCCGGGACCGCCGTTCTGCGGCGGCCAAATGACGGCATGTGCCAGGGTAGAGCGGTCCATCCGGCCCATGCCGGGAAGCGTGCGGCGCGGCCGCCGAGGCCGCCAGTTCGCGCGCGATGTCGGCACGCGAACAGAAACAGGGATAGACGAGCCCCCGGGCATCAAGCTGGTCGAGCACGCGGCCATAATCGGCAAAGTGGTCCGACTGGCGCCGCACCTCGCCATCCCAATCGAGGCCCAGCCACGCGAGATCGGCGAGAATCGACTGTTCGTATTCGCGTCGGCAGCGGCGGATATCGATATCCTCGATGCGCACCAGGAAACGCCCGCCCGCCTCGCGCGCACGATGCCATCCCACCCAGGCGGAATAAGCCGAACCGAGATGCAGATCACCGGTCGGGCTGGGGGCAAAACGTGTCACCATCTGCATGATCGGACGTTACAGCGGGGTCGCGCGGCGTGCTATGCGAAGACCATGGCTCAAGTGATCCTCGATGCCGCGAACCTCAAGAAGGCGATGCGGCACCTGGCGAAGGTCGATCCCGACTTCGCACGCATCTTGAAGGATGTCGGCCACCCGCAGTTGCGGGAGGTGCCGACAGGGTTCGGCGGGCTGATGCGCTCGATCGTGGGCCAGCAGGTCTCGGTCCACGCCGCACGCAGCATCTGGCTCCGCCTCGAGGCGGCCGCACCGTCGATGGAACCGGCGGAGTTCCTGAAGCTCGGCGACGAGCAACTGCGGGCCGTGGGCCTTTCTGCCGCCAAGATGAAGTACGGCCGCAGCCTCGCCACCGACATTGTCGAGGGGCGCATCGACTTCGTGGCCCTGAACGAGCTCGAGGACGAAGCGGCGATCGCCATGCTGACGCAGGCCAAGGGCATCGGACGCTGGACGGCGGAGATCTACCTGATGTTCGCCCATGGCCGCCCCGACATCATGCCCGGCCTCGATCTCGGCCTAGTGGTCGCAGCGCAGCATCTCAAGAAGCTGCGCAAGCGGCCCGATGCCAAGCGGCTGATCAAGATCGCCGAAGCCTGGCGCCCGTGGCGCAGCGCCGCGGCGCTGCTTCTCTGGCATTACCGCCGCAACATGCCCGACTGGAGCGCCAAGGAACCCAAGGTGCCCATAAAGCCGGACGTCAAGCCGGCGACCAAACCGGAGGGCAAGCCCGTCAAATCCGTTCGCAAGCAAATGGAGGCCGCATGATCAAGCTCGATGGGCCCAGCCACGGCCCGGAGGCCGGCGGCCGGCCGGGCCATCTCGTCATCCTGCTGCACGGCTACGGCGCCGACGGCAACGACCTGATCGGTCTCGCGCCGGTCCTGGCGCCGCTGATGCCCGACGTGGTGTTCCATGCGCCCAACGCGCCCTATCCCTGCGAGGGCAACCCGATGGGCTTCCAGTGGTTCGGCATTTCCCGGCTCGACCCGCAAGCCGCAGCCGCCGGTGTGCGCGCCGCGGCACCGTTCGTCGACGCTTTCCTCGACGAGATGCTGGCCAAATATGGGCTCGACGAAAGCAAAGCCGCTTTGGTGGGCTTCAGCCAGGGCACGATGATGGCGCTGCATGTCGGCCTGCGCCGGGCGAAGCAGCTTGCGGGGATTGTCGGCTTTTCCGGCATGCTGGCCGCGCCGGAAGCGCTGGGCGCCGAGATCAAGACCCGGCCGCCGGTGCTGCTGCTGCACGGCGACAGCGACGAGATGCTGCCGCATGTCCTGACCGAACGCGCGGCCGAAGTGCTGCGCCAGAACGGCGTGCCGGTGCACGTGCACATCGCCCGTGGCGTAGGTCACGGCATCGACCAGACCGGACTCTCGCAGGCGGCCTCATTCCTGCTGGATGTCTTCAAGCTTCCCCTGCCCCAACAACGACGCTGACATGCCTGTCGAAGGAACCTGCAAGAAAGGCTTCGAGCGCGTCGCCGAAGCGTTCCAGAAGAACTTCGCCGACCACGGCGAGGTCGGTGCCTCGGTCTGCCTGACGGTCGGCGGCGAGACCGTGGTCGATCTATGGGGCGGACTCGCCGAGCCCAAGTCCGGCAAGGCGTGGACGCGCGACACGGTCAGCATCGTCTTTTCCTGCACCAAGGGCGCGACGGCACTGTGCGCGCATGTGCTGGCGAGCCGCGGCAAGCTCGATATCGACGCGCCGGTGACAGAACTCTGGCCCGAATTCGGCCAGCACGGCAAGGCGCAGGTCACCACGCGCATGATGCTCGACCATTCGTCTGCCGTGCCGGCGGTACGTGAGAAGGTCAAGGACTCCGGCCCCTACGACTGGTCGTACATGACCGAACGACTCGCGGCAGAAGAGCCGTTCTGGAAGCCCGGTACGCGCAATGGCTACCACGGCTTCACCTTCGGCTGGACAGTGGGCGAGATGGTGCGGCGCACGAGCGGCAAGTCGCTCGGCACCTTCTTCCAGGACGAGATCGCAAAGCCCCTCGGCCTCGACTTCTGGATCGGCCTGCCCGAGGCAATCGAGCCACGCGTGGCGCCGATCCTTCCTTTTGCCTACAAGCGCGAACAGGCGGTGACGCCGTTCCTGCGCGACCTTGCCGATCGCCAGTCGATCGCCGCGCTCTTCTTCCTCAATGTCGGGGCATGGCGGACCGGAGGCGCCAACACGCGCGCGGGCCACGCCGCCGAGATCGGCGCGGCCAACGGCATCACCAATGCGCGCGGGCTGGCCGGCATGTATGCGCCATTGGCGACTGGCGGCGGCAAGCTGGTCGACGAAAAGACGCTCGTGCGCATGGGCGAAGTCTCGATGGCCACGCACGACGATGCCACCTTGCGCATTCCCACCCGCTTTGCATTGGGCTTCATGAAGTCGATGGACAACCGCCGGCGCAGCGTGGGCGCCGAGATCTTCGGGTCTGACGTCGATAGCGTGATCCTGGGCAGCGCCGCCTTCGGCCATGTCGGCGCCGGTGGCTCGCTGGGCTTCGCCGATCCCGCCGCGGGCCTGTCCTTCGGCTACACCATGAACCAGATGGGCCCTGGCCTGCTCATGAACGAGCGCGGCCAGTCGCTGGTCGACGCCGCCTACCTGTCGCTGGGCTACCGGAACAAGGACGGCGGCGTCTGGATCAAGTGACGCTGCCCTTCCGCCCGTCGCCAAAAATTCACTGACAATCCCTCTTGCGGGAAACGGTGTGTATTGATAGCATCCGTTAAATACACAGCGTTTCCCTTATGCTCTCGAACAGGAGCGCGCCATGGCCAAGGCCTTTCCGACCGACAATCCCTTCCTCCAGGGTTACTACGCGCCGGTGAACACCGAGGCGGATGCTGCCCATCTGCACATCTCCGGCGAGATGCCGAAGGAGCTCTGCGGCACGCTCTACCGCAACGGCCCCAACCCGCAGTTCGCGCCACGCGGGCCATACCACTGGTTCGGCGGCGACGGCATGATCCACGCCTTCCACATCGAGAACGGCAACGTGTCCTACAAGAACCGCTGGGTGCGCACGCCGAAGTGGGAGCTGGAGAACAAGGAAGGCGAAGGCCTGTCAGGCACCTTCAGTACCCCCATGTACACCGACCCGCGCGTGCTGGCGCTCGGCTCGACCATCGCCAACACCAACATCGTCTGGCACGGCGGCAAGCTCCTGGCACTCGAGGAGGCGCACGCGCCCTTCTCGCTCGACCCGGCGAGCCTGATGCCGGTCGGTCCCAAGGGCGGCTACGAGACCTGGGGCGACACGCTTTGCGGACCGTTCACGGCACATCCCAAGCTCGACCCCAAGACCGGCGAGATGGTGTTCTTCGGCTATTCGGCCAAGGGCCATTTCACCAAGGAGGTGAGCGTGCAGACCGTCAGTGCCGATGGCCGGATCACGCGCGCCGAGATCCTGGACGGCCCCTACCCCTCGATGATCCACGACTTCGCGGTGACCAGGAACTGGATCGTCGTGCCGATCTTCCCGCTCACGGGCTCGATGGAGCGCGCCATGGGCGGCAAGCCGCCCTTCGCCTGGGAGCCGGACAAGGGCACGCACATCGCCTTCATTCCCCGCAACGGTACGGTGGCCGACGCCAAATGGGTCGCCGCGCCGCCCTGCTATGTCTTCCACCCGATGAACCACTTCGAGACGGACGACGGCAAGGTGGTGATCGACGTCATGAAGTACGACGTGGCGCCGCTGTTCCCCCTGCCCGACGGCTCGCCTTCGGCAAAGGAGCCGCCGCAGGCACGGCTGTTCCGCTGGACCTTCGATCTCGCGGCCCAGGGCAATACCTTCAGGGAAGAGCAGCTCGACGACCGCGCCGGTGAATTCCCGCGCTTCGACGAACGCTTCTGCATGAGCGACTATCGCCATGGCTGGATCGTGTCGGGCAATATCGCCGCGGCCGGGGCGCCACGGCGCGAGGGCATCACCCACTACGATCTCGCGACCGGCAAGAACGCCACCTGGAACGCAGGACCGGACGACCGCTTCGGCGAGCCGATCTTCGTGCCGCGTACAGAGGACGCCGCCGAAGGCGACGGCTGGCTGCTGAGCGTCGTGTTCCGCGCCGAAGAGGGCCGCAGCGACCTTGCCGTGTTCGAGGCCGCCGACGTCGCCAGAGGCCCGATCGCCGTGGCGCATCTCTCGAGCCGCGTGCCCGCCGGCTTCCACGGCAACTGGCGGCCCGGCCCGCTCTGACAGGCTGTTGAAAGAGGGCTTTGAGCCATGCGTCCGAGCAACATCGATTCAAAGGCGGCGCCGAGACCGCACATTAGATTCAAGATTGTGCCGAAGATTCAAGATTGTACCGATCTCGAGACTCAAGATTGTGCCGATCTCGATTCGATTGCTGCGCGTCATGTCGTAATTTCCGACTTCTTCAACAGCCTGCCAAGGCAGATTGCCGACGACAGACGAGGACTTGATTCATGGCTCTTCCGGCATTGCTGCGCGATTCGCTCACCATTCCCGTCGTCGGTGCGCCGCTCTTCATCGTCTCCAATCCCGATCTCGTGATCGAACAGTGCAAGGCGGGGATCGTCGGGTCCTTCCCGGCGCTGAACGCACGACCGAAGGAACTCCTGGAAGAGTGGCTGAAGCGCATCATCGGCGAACTGGGTGACTACAAGGCCAAGCACCCCGACCGGAAGGTCGCCCCCTTCGCCGTGAACCAGATCGTGCACAGCTCCAACGACCGGCTGCAGCACGACGTCGATCTCTGCGAGAAGTACCGGGTGCCGATCCAGATCACCTCGCTGCGCGCGCCCGACGACGTGGTGAAATCGGCCAGGCGCACCGGCTGCCTGGTGTTCCACGACGTGACCAACGTCGCCCACGCCAAGCGTGCGCTGCAGGCGGGCGTCGACGGCCTGATCCTGGTCTGTGCCGGTGCCGGCGGCCACGCCGGCCGGCTGTCGCCGTTCGCACTGGTGGCGGAGGTGCGCCAGTTCTACGACGGCTGCCTGCTGCTCTCGGGCTCGATCGCCAACGGGGCGTCGGTGCTGTCGGCCCAGGCGGTCGGCGCGGACCTCGCCTATATCGGCACGCGCTTCATCGCCAGCAAGGAAGCGGCGGCGTCGGCCGAGAACAAGCAATGCATCATCGAGTCGAGTGGCGAGGAGATCGTCTACACCAACCTCTTCACCGGCGTGCACGGCAACTACCTGAAGCGCAGCATCGCCGCCGCCGGCCTCGATCCGGACACACTGCCGGAAGCCGACAAGAGCAAGATGAACTTCGGCTCGGGCGGCAACATGAAGACCAAGGCCTGGCGCGACATCTGGGGCGCGGGCCAGGGCGTGGGGCAGATCCACGACGCGCCACCGGCCGGCGAGGTCGTCGCCCGCCTCAAGGCCGAATATGAAGCTGCACGCGCCGCGCTGTTTGCCGGCGTGACGGTGCCGACCCGATTGACGCAGGCGGCCGAATAATCACTGGACGCACACCCCAGCGCGCAGGTTACTGCGCGCGCAGTGGCGCGCGCCCAGCCTAACTGCTAGGCATCGGCGCCATGCTCCGCCGCCTCTATGACTGGGTGATCCGGCTCGCCGGCCATCCCAAAGCCATTGTCGCCATGGGCGCGGTGGCCTTCGCCGAAAGCTCGTTCTTTCCGATCCCTCCCGACGTGATGCTGATCCCCATGGTGCTGGCCAACCGCACCAAGGCGTTCAGGATCGCGCTCGTCTGCACCGTCTGCTCGGTCCTGGGCGGCCTGCTGGGCTACGCGATCGGCTTCTATTTCTTCGAGACGATCGGGGCCTGGCTGGTGCAGACCTACGGCTTGCAGGCCGGCCTCGAGCGGTTCCGCTCCGGATTCGCCGAATGGGGCACCTTGATCATTCTGATCAAGGGGTTGACGCCGATTCCTTACAAGTTGGTGACAATCGCTTCGGGTGCTGCGCACTTCGATCTTTTCACTTTCGTGTGGGCATCCATCGTGACGCGTGGCCTGCGCTTCTTCATCGTGGCAGCCTTGCTGTGGAAGTTCGGCGAGCCGATCCGTAGCTTCATCGAGGAGCGCCTCACGTTGGTGACGGGGCTGTTCCTGGTGGCGCTGGTCGGCGGCTTCGTGGCCTTCCGCTACCTGTTCTGAGATCGTCGATGAATTCTGCTTTGGCCAAGCGACTTCCCCTCCCGAGTATGATCGGCCTGATCGCCGCCCTTGCCAGCGGTGCCCTGATGGCGGGGGCGCTCTATTTCCAATACGTCGTCGGCCTGCCGCCGTGCGACCTCTGCCACTGGCAACGCTATCCGCACATCGCTTCGATCGGACTCGGCCTCGCCTCCGTCGCCTCGCTCGCGGTCCCCCGCCTCGCCTATGTCTTCGCTCTCGCGGCGATCGCGGCCCTGTTCATCACGGCCGGCATCGGCCTCTTCCATGTCGGTGTCGAGCAGCACTGGTGGGCCGGACCGCAGGCCTGTTCCGGCCGCATCCCGGGAGGGCTGTCGCCGGCAGAGCTCAAGAAATATCTCTTTTCCGCCAAGATGGTGCGCTGCGACCAGGCGGCCTGGTCGATGTGGGGCATCTCGATGGCGGGCTGGAATGCGATCCTGTCGGCAGGCGTCGCCCTGATGCTGTCGCTCCGCGTCGCCCGACAGATCCGGGAGCATCCATGAGGACCGGCGAAGGGCGCAATCCAGGCGATCTCGAGCCCCGTCAACTCGTCGAGCGCATCATCCGCGTCGACCAGGCGGGTGAATTCGGGGCGGTCCGAATCTACGAGGGCCAGCTCGCGGCCTTGCGCTTGGTCGGCCGCGCCAATGGCGAGGCCGGGCGCAAGATCGCCACCATGGCCCGTTCCGAGCGCGAGCATCGCGCCACCTTCGACCGCCTCCTGGCCGAACGCCGGGTGCGGCCGACGGCGCTGTCGCCGCTCTGGGACCTGGCGGGCTTTGCGCTTGGCGCGGCGACCGCGCTGATGGGCGACAAGGCGGCGATGGCCTGCACCGTCGCCATCGAGGAGACGATCGACGAGCACTATGCGGGCCAGGCGGCGGCCCTGGGCGACGACGAGGCGGAGTTGCGCGCCACAGTCGAGAAGTTCCGCGCTGACGAGATCGCCCATCGCGACGAAGCGCTGGCGTCAGGCGCCGAGCAGGCGCCGGCCTACAGGCTGCTGACGGGCGCCATCAAGACCGGCTCCAGGCTTGCGATCTGGCTGTCGACCCGGATCTGATCTGTCGGCGCGCGGAGTCTCCGGCTCGCTCAGGTCTGATCCAGCTCGCTGTCCCAATACAGGAAGTCGCGCCAGCTCTCGTGCAGATAGCCCGGGGGAAAGGCGCGGCCGTTTTCCTGCAGTTCCGCCGTCGTCGGCTCGATCGGGACACGCTGCAGGAACATGCCGCTCTCGCGCAGCAACCGATTGCCCTTCAGGAGATTGCACGGACTGCAGGCTGTGACGACATTGGTCCAGACCGTTCGGCCGCCCCGCGACTTCGGCACCACATGGTCGAAGGTAAGCTCGCTGGTCGCGAAATCGCCGCCGCAATACTGGCAATTGAAGCGATCGCGCAGGAAGACGTTGAATCGCGTGAAGGCCGGCCGCCGCGCCGCGGGCACATATTCCTTGAGGGCAATCACGCTCGGCAGCCGCATCTCGAAGGACGGGCTGTGGATCTTGCGGTCGTACTCGGAAACGACGCTGACACGGTCGAGGAAGACCGCTTTCACGGCATCCTGCCAGGACCAGATCGACAAGGGAAAATACGACAGCGGCCGAAAGTCGGCGTTGAGGACCAGCGCGTGGCAGGACTCAAGGCCCGGCGTCACGGCTAGCTCCACCGCCGTTGGCTGGGACTACTCCGAAAGTCGAGGCGATCAAAGGATCGTTCGAGCATAGCGCGCATTGTGGCAAAGTTTTATGGAAACACAATATGTCGATATCAAGGTCATCGACATGTCGCGCAAGGTTCACCGAATCGTCGCTATTTGCGACACTCAGTGGCTGAGCCGCTCGCGGGCTCCGGCCTCGGCCCCCAGCGAGGTGGCCGCAAGCGCCAGAGCGCAAGCCGAGAAGATCATCACCGCAGCATAGCCGCCGGTGAGATCGTGCAGCAGGCCGCCGATCCAGGCGCCGAGGAAGCCACCCAGCCCCATGCCCGTGCTGATGAGGCCATAGATGCGGCCAAAATTGGCGCCACGATAGCGCAGGGTCGCGAGTGTCGAGATCATCGGACCGCGCGAGCCTTGGCTGCCGCCGAACAGCAGCACATAGAGCCACAGCCAGAGATCGTCTGTGGGCCCACGGACCAGCGCCAGCATGCCCACGCCAACGATCGAACAGGCATAGGCAAGAATGGCCGCAAGCTTGCGGCCGCCGCGGTCGGAGAGCCAACTGAAACCGACCATACCGAGCGGCGTCAGGACTCCGGCGACCGCGAGGGCGCGTGCCGCGTAGCCGCCCTCCATTCCACGCTCCAGCAGATACACCATGGCCTGCGGCGCGATGGCGAAGATGCCAAGCGACGTAAAGCCGAAAGAAAAAGTGAGCGCCCAAAACGGCCATTCGCGCACCGCCTGCCGCACCGTCATTCCCGTGCTCATCGATGCATGCGCACGCGCAAGCCCGGGCGCTCCTGCGGCGATGCGACGCCACGGCAGCACGAGCAGCAGCGGAATGAACGCCGCGCTGATGCAGGCGAAAACGACGTAGGCGTGCCGCCATCCCTCGGTCGCGATGATGTGCTCGGCCAACGGCAGGATGACGATCGAGCCCACACCTGGCGCCGACCAGGCGACGGCGAGCGCCACGCCCAGCCGATGCGCGGGAAACCATCGGCCGATCACCGATGAACTCAACACGCCCGAAAGCGACGCGCCGCCGAAGCCCATGACGGCGCCAAGACCGAGATAGAGTTGCCAGAGATGAATCGCCTGCGCCGCGCTGGCAGCGGCTATGGCCGCGGCGCACATGCCGACCACCGTGAGCGTCCGCAAGCCGAAACGATCGACGATCCATCCGGCCACCGGCGCACCGGTTCCCCCGACCAGGAGGGCAAAGCTGTAGATCACAGTCACCGAACTGCGGCTGGCCTCGAAGGCCTGCTGCAACGACGGCACGAAAACGACGAACGAATCGTTGATCGATCGACTGGCCACGCCGAGGGCGAAGCACAGCGCCACCAGCGACCAGGGCACGAACCGATTCATCCACGTTACCCTTGGCCGCACGATAGTGATTGCGCAAGCGCTTTGCCGGCCGGCAGGCTTGCAATTGCGGCGTGAGCGCGCCACGTTCCGCGCCGCGGAGGACTTCGTGAACCATACCCTGATCGTTGACCGTCGCTTCAATGGGCCGCGCCTCTCCGGCAACGGCGGCTATGTCGGCGGCATGCTCGCCCGGCATTTCGACCCCGACAGCGCTGTCGAGGTGACGTTTCGTGCGCCGATCCCGCTCGAACGTCCGCTGACGTTGCACAGGGCAAACGGCAATCTGGACCTTCGCGACGGCGATACCCTGATCTGCGAAGCGCGCCCGGGTTCGGTCGATCACTTGTCGCCCCCGCCCCCGCCGACAGACTGGACCGACGTGATGCAACGCGAGCGCGACGGCGGTTGCTTCGAGGACAGTGAATTTCACCATTGCATCGTGTGCGGTCGCGGTCGTGCGGTCGGCGACGGGCTGCGCGTGCTCGGAACGCACGGCCCCGAGGCCGGACGCTCGCTCTCCTGCTATCTCCCGCATGCCGCACACGCCAACGGCGACGGGCGCGTCAAGCGGGAGTTCGTGTGGGGAACGCTCGACTGTCCCGGCGCATGGGCGGCGCAGGATCCGAACGACTGGCGCCCGGCCCTTACCGGACGCATGACCGCCAGGGTCATCGATCCACCGCGGGTGGGCGAACGCTGCGCCGTCGTCGGCTGGAAAATCGGTGCCGAAGGCCGCAAGCTCTATTCAGGCTGCGCCCTTTATACCGAGAGCGGCCGCCTCTGCGCCCTCGGCCACTGCACCTGGATCCTGCTCAAGGACTAGCGATCGCGCACGAAGATCATCGCCAGATCGTCGCTGTAGGCGAGGTGCCAGCCAGGCAGGTGCGCCAGGAGCTTGTTGGCAGGCAGGTCCTTTGAAAGCAGCGTCCACTTGACGTGGTATTCATTGAGAACGTCTTCGAGATGCGGCTTCCCGTTCAAATAGGCAACATCGACGTAGCGCTTGATGAACTTGCCGCCGAAGAGCTCGCCGCGGCCATCGATGAAGGTCGGGATGCCCGATTCGATCAGATACCCGCCATACCCATAGTGATTGAACACCCGCTCCTTGGTAAGGCCGGCCTCGCGCGCGAACTTGAGTGCCGCCGCGGGCGTTGTCGCCTCGAACGCGGTGATCACACCGGAGTGCACCATTCCCCCGACCAGCAGAGCCGACAGCGCGACGCAGAGCGCGACGAGCCCATGGCCCGCCGGCCGTGCCAGCGCGGCGAGCCGGCCGCTCGCCTCGGCGTTCGGCCGCAACGACGGCCATTGCCGCGCCAATACAGGCGCGATCACGAGCGGCACCAGCATCGCCAGCAGTTCCACGTTGCGCACGTACCGCAGGAAGAGATGCGTCAGCCCGATCACGATCAGGAGGCGCACCAGAGGCAGCTTGAGGCCACGCGAAAACGCGACATACAGCGCGATCAGCAGGACGAGTTCCTGCGTAGGCAGCTCCTGGAAGTTCGGCGACTTCCACTCCGAGATCAAGGAGAGTGCATCGCCAAGACCGAAGATGCGGAACGTCACCAGCATCGACTCCGGCCCGTAGGGCGTCACGCATGCCACCAGGAACGCGGCCACACCGAACTTCGTCCAGGCGATGAACAGAGTCCGTCGCTCCGCCCCGTCCCTGGCCCCTACCAGCGCATCGAGAGCCATCGCGCCGGTCAGCAAGAGGCCCAGGGTGAATCCCCCGTGAAGGTTGGCCCATAGCAACATGGCGATGAGCAGCACCGGCTTCGGCGCCCGCCGCTCCTCGACCGCGCGCACCAGACCCGCCACCCACCACAACATGAAGGGAAAGGCGAGCACATGCGGACGCGCCAGAAGATGGATGCTCGTCATGGCGAACGCCGCGACCGTGAATAGGACCGCCGGGAAGGGCGTCAGGTCGCGCAGCAGGAGGCGCAGCAGCAGGGCGAATGTCACTCCGACGGCCGCGGCTGCCAGGACCACCACGCCGCCCCAGCCGCCGAGATCGTAAGCGGTCGCCAGGAAGACCTGCGACAGCCACTCCTTGGCGATCCACGGGTGCCCGGTAAAGGTGTAGGAATAGGTATCGACTCGGGGGACGGCGGCGTGCTGCAGGATCCAGTTGCCGACGGTGATATGCCAGTGGGTGTCCGGATCGCGCAGCAGGGGCAATCCCTTGATCAGGACCAGCCAGACGAAGGCCACCATGCCCATCAGGTGCGGCCAAGACGGCGTCCAAAGGGAGCGCGCCGGTTTGACCTGAAAGTTGGGAGAGAGGGAAAGGCCGGATGTGACGGCCATGAGAAGCTCCGAAATAACTAAAAGAATATTATATAATTTACTGATAATACGACATTTTCTAGAAATGTTCCAGTTCCCTGTTGCACAGCGGCGAGAGGTCGGCGAGGTCGCTACACTGGGCGGCAAAAGACAGACGGCAAGAAAGGTATCAGCATGGCGCATGCAACGGCGAGCATCGGCACGACCAACTATGAAACCTCCATCGCGACCGACCACCACCGGCTCAAGGCTGACGAAGGACCGGAGCTTGGCGGCAAGGACTCGGGACCCGCGCCCTACGACCTGCTGGTATCCGCGCTCGGCGCCTGCACCGTGATCACCCTGCGCATGTATGCCGAGCGCAAGAAATGGCCGGTCGAGGCCGTCCACGCCGACATCCATTTCGTGCGCGAGGGCGACGACCAGCACATCGACCGCCGCCTGCGGATCGAGGGAAATGTCGACCAGGAACAGAAGAAGCGCATGGCCGAGATCGCCGAGCGCACGCCGGTAACGCTCACTCTGAAGCGCGGCCTCGAGATCCGCACCACGCTCGCCTGAAGGAGGCACCATGCAGATCGGATTCAGCGCCCCCACGGCTGGCCCTCTGGCGAGCGCCGACAACCTCACCCGGCTGGCAACCGGCGCCGAATCGCTGGGCTATCACTACGCCACCTTCAGCGACCATGTGGTGATCCCGACCGACATCGAGGCGCGCTATCCCTACAGCGACACCGGCGAGTTCAGCACCGCGGGCAACGGCGAGCGCAACGAGCAGCTGATCGAGCTGGCCTTCGTTGCCGCCCGAACTTCGACACTTCGGCTGGTGACCTCGGTCATGGTCGTGCCGCACCGGCCGGCCGTACTGGCGGCCAAGCAACTTGCCACCATCGATGTACTGTCGGGCGGACGCGTGACACTCGGCATCGGCGCGGGCTGGATGAAGGAGGAGTTCGAGGCGATCGGCGCGCCCGATTTCGGCAAGCGCGGCAAGGTGACCGACGAATACGTCGCGGCCTTTCGCGAGCTCTGGACCAAGGAGCACCCCAGGTTCTCGGGCGAGTTCGTGCGGTTCGACAACATCGTCTTCGCACCCAAGCCGGCGCAGAAGGCCGGCATCCCGATCTGGGTGGGTGGCGAATCGGGACCGGCGCTGCGACGCACCGCGCGGCTTGGCGATGCCTGGTACCCGATCGGCAGCAATCCTGCCTTCCCGCTCGATAGCCTGGCGCGTTTCGAGGCCGCCGTCGGGAAACTGCGCAAGCTCGCGACCGAGGCCGGCCGTGACCCGCGATCGATCGGGCTTGCCTTTCGTTTCCCGCGCTATGGCGCGGCGCTGCCGGACAAGGCGGGCGACGGGGAGCGGCGGCTCTTTTCGGGCCCGCCGGCCGCCATCGCCGGCGACATCAAGGCGCTGGCGGCCATCGGCGTCAGCGCCATCGACCTCAGTTTCGGCGGCGCTTCGGTCGCGGCCATGCTGGAGGAGATGAAGCGCTTTGCCGGCGACGTGATGGCGAAGGCGTGACCGCCTTCGCCTACTTCTTCCCGCCCTTCTTCTTCCACTCCTCGTAGTCGCGCTTGGCTTCATCGCTCGCGACCGGGAACAGGCCCTTGAGCGACCGGCCGCGTGCCACTTCGAGTTCGGCAAACTCCTCGTACTCGTAGTTCTTCACCGCTTCCTCGGCGACCGACTCGACGATGTCGGGCGGGATCACCAGCACTGCATCACGGTCGCCGACCACGATGTCGCCGGGATAGACGGCGACGCCGCCGCAGCCGATGGGCAACTGAAGGTCGATCGGGCGATGCACGATCGGGCTCGGCGGCGAGGACGGCCGGCGATGGTAGGCGGGCAGTCCGGTCTTGAAGATGCCGTTGGTGTCGCGAAAGCCGCCGTCGGTGACGATGCCGGCCGCGCCGCGGGCCTTGAGCCGCCCGACATAGAGATCGCCCGCCGAGGCCGCCCGCGAATCGCCCCGAGAATCGATCATCAGCACGTGGCCCGGCGGGCATTCCTCCATCGCCTGCGGCTGGACCCGCGAGCGGTTGGTCGAAGTCGGGCCGTCCATGTCCTCACGCGAAGGAATGAAGCGCATGGTGAAGGCGATGCCGACCATGGGCGGCTGTTCGGGCCGCAGCGGCCAGACATCGAACAGGGTCATGCTGCGCAAACCGCGGCGATTCAGGACGCCGGTGAGCGTCGAAGTGCCGACCTTGGCCAGCGCCTCGCGAAGATCCTTGGAAAGCTCGGCCATCTCCTACCCCTTCTTTTGCGTGTAGGCGCCGCCGGAATTGGCAGCGCGGACCTCAGCCGCGGTCTTCGCCTTGCGGATCTGGACCAGTCGGCGCGCCTCATCGTCGAGCATGGCGCGCGCGTTCTTCAGCACCGCCTCGGCATGCTGCACGGGGAACTTCACCGCACCGTTCTCATCCATATGGACGAGATCGCCCGGCGCCACATCCATGCCTCCCACCGACACCGGCACGTTCACCGCCTGCACCGCCATCTCGCCGTGGCCTGCCGTGACACCTCCCAGCAGAAGCTGGAACCTGAGCTTGCGAATCGCATCGACATCCCGCGACGGTCCGTTCGACAACAGGCCGACGCACCCCACCGCCATCATCGAGCTCACCATCATCTCGCCAGCCAAACCCGCCTTGTTGTGCAGCTCCGGCGGCCATTTCTGCTGGATCACCAGGATGGTCGGCTTCTTCATGGCATCGAGCGCATCGACCACATCCATGAAGCTGAGGCGCCCCGAGAAGTTCGGATCGGGCAGCCCGTAAACGCAGGTCACGGCATAGCCGAGGGTGGCGCCAAGCTCAGGGTAGATGCAGCGGATGGAGGTGTCGGTGTACCAGTTCTCGGTCCAGGGATTGTAGAGGCCGAGGCACAAAGGGTTCTTCGGATAGGTCGCCACCACATTGGTGATGGTGGGCGTGTCGATCTTGCGCAATTCGGCAAAGAGATCGTCGGTCATCTGGCGCGCTTTCCCCACGAGGTTTGACCCTCCTTTCTACCCCAAGGCGTCCATCCGCGCGCGCCAAAAGCTCGGATTGCGAAACGCCATCGCACCCTCATGTCGCTTGCTCGGACACGTTCCTGGCGAGCGCCGGTTCGCACGCGGATTGCGATCGCGCGCAATCGATGAGCCCTCCGGCACGGCCCGTGCATGGATTCCGTTGTGATGTCGCTCCAAGGAGCGAGGATGTGATGCCAATTCGCTTTTTTTCGATGCGAACATTCCCTTTCCCGGCAACGGCGCGCCTGACAGGTTCGCCGCCTTCCATCGGCTTGGCCGTTCGCCGCCGACATCGGAACCAGACATCCAAGAGGTCCCCATGCCAGCCCTCCACCGCCGCCTTCTGCTCGGCGCGACCGCGGCCCTCATCGGCCTTTCAGCCATGCCGGCCGGCGCGCAAACCGGCCCCGCCAAGGGCGAGCCGATCTACCTCGGCGTCAGCGGCCCGCTCACCGGTCCCAACGCCCAATATGGCGCGCAATGGAAGCAGGGCTTCGACCTCGCCCTCGACGAGATCAACGGCGCGGGCGGCATCAAGGGTCGGCCGCTGGCCTATATCTTCGAGGACAGCCAGAGCGATCCCCGCCAGTCGGTCGCCGTCGCCCAGAAGTTCGTCGCCGACAAGCGCATCGTGGCCGAACTCGGCGATTTCTCGAGTCCGGCCTCGATGGCGGCGTCTCCGATCTATCAGCGGGCCAAGCTGGTGCAGTTCGGCTTCACCAACTCGCATCCCGACTTCACCAAGGGCGGCGACTATATGTGGAGCAACTCGGTCAGCCAGGCCGACGAGCAGCCGCTCAGCGCGGCTTTCGCCGTGAAACGCCTTGGCATGAAACGGATCGCGGTGCTCCATCTCAATACCGACTGGGGTCGTACCAGCAAGGATATCTTCGTCAAGGCGGCCAAGGAGGACGGCGCCGAGATCGTCGCCACCGAGGGCTACATGCCCGACGAGAAGGACTTCCGCTCCACCATCGTGCGCATACGCGACGCCAAGCCTGACGGCCTGATGCTGATCTCCTACTATTCCGACGCAGCGCTGATCGCGCGCCAGCTCCAGCAGGCCGGTGTCAAGCTGCCCACGGTCGCGGCAAGTTCGGTCTATTCGCCGAAGCTCCTCGAGCTGGGCGGTGATGCGGTCGAGGGAATCTTCACGGCATCTCGTTACTTCCCGGAAGATCCGCGGCCGCAGGTGCGTGATTTCATCACCAGGTTCAAGAAGAAGTACGCCAAGGAACCCGACGCCTTCAACGCCTACGCCTATGACACCATGGTCCTGATGGCCCAGGTGATGCGCGAATCGGGCACCGACCGCAAGGCGATCCACGACGGGCTTCTGAAAGTGAAGGACGTGCCGAGCGTGATCTTCGGCAAGGCGACGTTCGACCCGAACACACGCCGAGTGTCGGGCGCGATGAGCGTCGACCTGGTGGTCAAGAACGGCCGATTCACCGTCTACGAGGGCGGCCCGGTCGTCCACTGACAGCTGTCGTCGAGGGCACCTTGTCTTCCTGGTTCGACTACACGCTGAACGGCATCATCATCGGCAACATCTATGCGTTGCTGGCGGTGGGCCTTGCCCTGATCTTCGGCGTGGCGCGCCTGATCAATTTCGCCCACGGCTCGGTCTATGTCGTGGGCGCCTATGCCGGCTTCGTGGCGGTGACGCAGTTCGGCACCCCGCTGCCGCTCACCATCCTGATCGCCGTCGCCGTCGGCGCGCTGCTGGGCCTGGTCATCGAACGCTTCGGCCTGAGACCGTTGCAAGGCTATGCCCATATCGCCCCGCTGCTCGCCACCATCGGCATCAGCTTCGTGCTCGACCAGATCATGCAACTCACCTTCTCCCCCGATCCGCGAGCGCTGCCGAGCGAATTGCTCCAGCAGCGCTTCCAGGTGGGCTCCGGCACGATCGGCGCGCTCGATCTCCTGATCGCCGCCATCGGACTTGCAAGTGCGGGCCTGCTCTACGCCTTCCTGCGCTACACCAAGCTCGGCTGGGCGGTACGCGCCACCGCACAGGATCGCGATGCGGCGCAGCAGATGGGCGTCAATGTCGACGCGATCAACCGCACGGTTTTCGCCATCGCCTCCGGCCTCGGCGCCCTGAGCGGCCTGCTGGTCGGCATGTATTACAACTATATCGACCCCGCGATGAGCTTCCAGGCGACCCTGAAAGGCGTCGTCGCCCAGGTCGTGGGTGGCGTCGGCAACGTGCCGGGCGCCATCGCCGGCAGCCTGCTGCTGGGCCTGGTCGAGAGCTATGGCATCGCCCTGTTCGGCACCAGCTACCGCAACCTCTTCGCCTTCGTCCTGCTGGTCGCGGTGCTGGTGCTGAAGCCCAACGGCCTGTTCGCCTCGCGACGTCAGACGCCGCCCGAGCCGATGACCGGCACCTTCATCGCCCCCAGCAAGCCGATCCATATCCCCTATCGCATCCTGGTCGCGCTCGCTCTCGTCGCGGCGCTGCTGCCCGCCGTCTTGCCTGACCCCTACGTCCTGCAGACGCTCACCAACGCCTGGCTCTACGGCCTGGCGGGCCTCAGCCTGACCCTGATCGCGGGCACAGTCGGCCTCATCTCGCTCGGCCATGCCGCGCTCCTGGCCATCGGCGGCTATGCCTCGGCGTTGCTGTCGATCAATCTCGGCGTGCCGATCGGTCTTTCCATCCTCTCGGCCGGCCTGATCGCGGCGGCGATCGGCACCCTCCTCGTCTTTCCCTCCTTCCGCCTGCGCGGCCACTATCTCTCCATCGCCACGCTGGCGATCGGCGAGATCGTGTCGCTGGTGATCCTGAACTGGGAGAGCCTCACGCGCGGACCGATCGGCATCTCGGGCATCCCGCCGCTGTCGATCTTCGGCATCGAGCTCGACACCGACCGCTCGATCTACTGGTTCACGCTCGCCACCCTGGTCGTGCTGGCGGCGCTGCAGTTCCGGCTATTGGGCTCGCATCTCGGCCGCGTCCTGCGCGCGGTGCGTGACGACGATATCGCGGCGCGGTCCTATGGCATCGGCCTGAACCGCTACAAGGCGCTCGCCTTCGCTGTCGGCAGCTTCGCCGCCGGCATCAGTGGCGGCATCACCTCGCATCTCTATTCCTATATCAACCACGAGACCTTCAACAGCCAGCTCTCCATCCTGGCGCTCACCATCGTCATCCTGGGGGGCATGGGCAATGTCGCCGGCGCGATCCTGGGCTCGGTCCTGCTGGTCGGCTTGCCGGAAGTCTTTCGCATCGCCGCCGAATATCGCGTGCTGATCTACGGGTTGGTTCTGCTGCTCCTGATCCGCTTCCGCCCGCAAGGCTTGCTGGGCACGGTATGAGCCGCCTGTCCTCCGCATCCCTGCTCGAGGTCCGCGGCCTGACCCGCCGCTTCGGCGGACTCACCGCCGTGGCCGGGATCGATCTCGACCTCGCCGAAGGCGAGTTCGTGAGCATCATCGGTCCCAACGGCGCCGGCAAGACGACGCTCTTCAACCTGATGACCGGCCTCGACGATCCCGATGCCGGGACGGTGCGCTTCAGGGGCGACGACATCACACGCCTCCCGCCCGAACGGCTGGCGGCGCTCGGCATTGCCCGCACCTTCCAGCATGGCCGCGTGTTCGCCAATTTGAGCGTGATGGACAATGTGCTGGTGGGTGCGCACGTGCGTTTCAGGACGGTGCGGCCGACCTGGCCCTTTCCGTTCAGCCTGCTCTCGCCCCTCGCCGAGCTCGCCCTCGCCCTGATCCGGCCGCGGTCGGTGGCGGCCGAGGAGAAGCGCATGCGCGAGGAGGCGCTGAAGATCCTGTCGCGCTTCGGCGAACGTCTGCTGCCGCGCCTGGACCATCCGGCGTACAGCCTTTCCTACGCCAACCGGCGCCGGGTCGAGATCGGCCGCGCCCTGGCGCTGGGACCGCGCCTGCTGATGCTCGACGAGCCGACCGCGGGCATGAACCAGACCGAGACGGCCGAGATGCAGGGGCTGATCGGCGATCTCAAACGCTCGGGTCTCTCGATCCTGCTGATCGAGCACAAGCTCGACATGGTGATGCAGCTTTCCGACCGCGTCGTGGTGATGGACGAAGGCTCGGTGATCGCCAACGGCAAACCGAACGACGTGCGCAACGATCCGGCGGTGATCGAGGCCTATCTCGGTCATCGCCGCAGCGACGCGGCCGAGGCATCGCCGATGCCGCAGGAAGCGGTCGAATGACCGCCGGCGCCGCCCCTGCACCGAAGCCGGCCGAGCCGCTGCTGGCGCTCGACAGCATCAACACGTTCTACGGCCCGGTCCAGGTCCATTTCGACCTCAACTTGACCGTCGGCCGAGGCCAGATCGTCTGCTTGCTGGGCGGCAATGCCAGCGGCAAGTCGACGACCATGAAGATCATCCTGGGGCTGGTGAAACCCGCATCGGGCGTCGTGCGCCTCGGCGGAGAACCCGTCAGCGGTCTTCCCACACCGCAGATCGTGCGGCGCGGCGTCGGTTCGGTACCCGAGGCCCGACGGTTGTTCGGCGAGATGACGGTACGCGAGAACCTCCTGATGGGCGCATTCACCCGACGGGACGAACGCGCCATCGCCCGAGACCTCGACCGCGCGCTCGGGCTCTTTCCCAAGCTCGCCGAACGGCTCGGACAGCGCGCCGGCACCCTGTCGGGCGGCGAGCAGCAGATGGTCGCAATGGCACGGGCGCTGATGGGCCGGCCGAAACTGATCTGCATGGACGAGCCGACCATGGGCCTCTCGCCCCTCTGGGTCGATCGCGTGCTCGACCTGATCGCGACGATCAATCGGGAGGGCGTCACGGTCTTCATGGTGGAGCAGAATGCGAGCCTCGCGCTCGAGATCGCCCACCATGCCTATGTGCTGCAGACCGGCCGCATCGTGCTCGACGGCCCGGCCGGCGATCTGCGATCCGATCCGCGCATCCGCGATGCCTATCTCGGCGGCCAGGACAAGACCTGAGGCCTTCGCCTATCCGCCGTAGAAGACGTTGTCGCCGAGATCCTTCATCTCGAGGATCGCCGCATCGGGACGGCCCGTCAGGGGCTTCGGCAGGTGGGCTTCCACCACCTCACCGACGACGATGTGATGGTCGCCCTGCTCGACGATGCCGGTGACCCGGCATTCGACGGCACCCGGTGCATCGACGAGGATCGGGGCGCCGGTCGTCCCGGTACGATAGGCCTGCCCGCTGATCTTGCCGTCGGCAACGCTCGCCGGCTTGAAGAAGGTGAAAGCAAGCCCCTTCTGGTCCTTGCCCAGCATGTTGAGGGCGAAGGTCTTGGCTGATTTCACGATCTGGTAGGCGCCCGAGTCGGTCTTGACGCCGACCACGACCAGAGGCGGCGCGAAGGCAGACTGGGTTACCCAGTTCACCGTCGCCGCCGCGATCTTGTCCCCGTCGGCTGCGGTCAGGACGTAGATCCCGTAGGGGATCATGCGCAGAACCGTTTTCTTCGCATCGTTGTTCATTCTTTCCTCCGTACTCGTTGGCTTCCATGGTGAACGGCCGCAGGTTAGACGCTGGCCGGACCGAGGGCCAGCGAGCCGACCGCAGGGCGATCGACGACGGCCGACCAGCGGGACAGGTGCGTCGGCACGACCGCCCGTTGGGAAGCGCTCGCGGCGGAATCCTGGTCCTTGGACTGTTGTACTATCGTGGCCGGTGCGAAGCGTCCTGTCTTCGTCCAGCCGGAACCGGCAAGCCCGGTGCGGATACTGACGGCGATACGCTGCCGCCGAACGGCTCGCACTCGCGGACAGTGCCCGGCACGTTGCTTGCCTTGTCGCACTGTCTCCCGATCGGAAGCGGCCTCGGCCCAACCGAGGTCGACGCTTGCGGTGGTGACTGCTGTGCGTGCTTCGGTGCTGCACAAAGTCCCAGACTGTCCGAGCGCGCGGCACGGATCCTGGACGGCTTCGCGAAAGGTCATGCCAACAAGGTGATCGCACATACTCGCGAAATCACCGAAGCGGCGGGCAAGGTCCATATCAAGTCGATCCCGTGCAAGATCCGGGTGCCGAACCGGACGCAGGAGACGATCTCGACGTTGGAGAATGGCTCTCCGGGCGATGACCTCGGGGACCTGCCACCGAAAGCGGAATCGGCTCCCGACGGTGCTTCGATGACGTAGTCGAAAGAGACAGCCGGTGCATTTCATCAGCAGCACGGGCGACCGGCCCTCACCTGAAGGGCGGCTCGTCGAAGCTGCGCAGCTTGCGAGAATGTAGCGAGCCGAGTTCGCCGCGCAGAAGGTCGATCGCTTCCAGCCCGATCCTCAGATGCTCCCCAACCGCACGCTGGTAGAAGCTGGTGGCGGCGCCGGGGAGCTTGATCTCGCCATGCAGGGGCTTGTCGGAAACGCAAAGCAGCGTGCCGTAAGGTACGCGCAGCCGGAAGCCCTGAGTGGCCAGGGCGGCGCTCTCCATGTCGACGGCGATGGCGCGGCCGAGATTGATGCGTCGACGCTCCTGAGACCAGCGGAACTCCCAGTTGCGGTCGTCATAGCTCACCACCGTCCCGGTGCGCAGTCGCCGCTTCAGCGCGTCGCCCTGCTCTCCGGTGACGCGCTCCGCCGCTTTCTGCAGGGCAAGCTGCACTTCGGCCAGGGCCGGCACCGGCACTTCCGGCGGCACGAGATCGTCGAGGATGCGGTCGCGTCGCATATAGGCATGCGCCAGCACATAGTCGCCGATCGTCTGCGACTGTCGCAACCCGCCGCAGTGGCCGATCATCAGCCAGCAGTGCGGGCGCAGCACCGCGAGGTGATCGGTCGCGTTCTTCGCATTCGATGGGCCGACGCCGATATTGACGATGGTGACTCCGCCGCGATCATCCGAGCGCTGAAGGCTGTATGCCGGCATCTGGAAGCGGTGCCAGGGCGCGGCGGCAATGGCGGCGGACGCCACCGTCGCGCTGTCCTCGCGCCGAACGATGACACCGCCGGGCAGGACGAGCCGGACATAGGGCCCCGCCGGCCTCGCCAATTCCTCCAGCGCCCAGGCGAGGAACTGGTCGACATAGCGCTGGTAGTTGGTGAACAGGATCCAGGGTTGGATGGTGCGCCAGTCGGTGCCGGTGTAGTGGAGCAAGCGACGCAAGGAGAAGTCGACGCGCAGCGCATCGAACAGGGCGAGCGGCCGCGACCGCCGCCTCTCGAACACCCACGTTCCGTCGGCGATCTCGTCGCCGACATTGGCGAGGACCGGCGTCGGGAAATAGCGGGCAAGCTCGCTGACGGAGAGCTCGCCGTGGATGAACTCATCGCCCTCCTCGGTGACGAAGGGATACGGGATCTCCTGGTCGCTGACGCCGACCTCCAGACGCGCACCGAATTCGCCGACCAGCGGCCGCAATTGTTCGAGCAGATAGCGGCGAAAGAAAGCCGGCTGGGTGATGGTGGTGGAATAGAGTCCCGGTGACTGGAACTTCGCCCAGGCCCGGCGTGTGAAATGGACCGTGCCGGACGGTTGCCAGTCGACGCGCAGCTCGGGGTAGCGGAACGCGCGCCGCTGTTCCTCCGTCGGCACGGTTCCGGACCTGGTGAAACGCGCCAGCGCTTCGCGCAGCGCGTCGCATGCGCGGGCATGGAGGAACTCCAGACGATCGACCGCCTGTTCCGGTGTGAGGCCGGTCCGTCCGGCGCTATCGGTTCCTGCGCGGTTCATTTGAACTGCCAGTGATCCCCCTGCTGGGGAATGACGAATCGCACGCCGAGATTGTTCCCGGCCTGCAGTTCCTCGAGAATCTTCTTCTGCGGCTGTTCCGTGGTCAGGGAGTATTTTATGTGGCTGATGACGATCGGCAGCCCCTGCAATGCCCCCGGCCCAGCGGCCCCTTCGAGCTCGTGCAGGGAAGCAAGCAGCCATTTGGGCGTGAGATGGCCGAACAGCAGCTTGTCGGGCCGGTCGTTGTCATAGGACGTCTCGATAATGATCGCCTTCAGGCGATGCTGCTTCACTTTGTCGGCCACCGCCGACCAGACGTCGTGCATGCGCGTCGTCTTCTCGACCACGTCCGGGCCGGTATCGCCGAAACAGAGCAAGGCGTCGCCGTTGCTCTCGATCAGAAAGGCGGTCGATTCGACACCGCCATGGCTCAAAGGAAAGGCCGTCGCCGTCATCTTTGTGCCGGACAGCGGCATTGCCGTCGTAGGTACGAGGTCGATCAGGGTGAACTTCTTGAGCTGCGGGGCCTTTCCGCGATCGGTGAAATTGGGCCAAGCCTGCCAGTTGAAGTAGTTTGCCTCCAAGGCCGCGGTGACCGACGCAAGCGCATAGACCGGCTTCTTGCTGTCATCGGGCGAGGCGATGACGAGTCCGGCGACATGATCGAGGTGGGCGTGGCTGATCAGGTAGCCCTTGATCCGGGTCGTGAGCACATAGCCGACGCGATCCAGCCCGGTCGCCGGCGGCACCTCGATGGCATCGAACGCGCCTTTGGCATTGGCAGCGCGCAGGCCGTTCACCAGCGTTCCGGCATCGCAGGTGACCGCAGCGCTGTCGCCGTGGGGATGAACGAGATAAGCGCTGAGATTGCCGTCCTGGATGCCGCCCAGGGCGCCGAGCGCCACGACATCGAACCCCTCACCCGCCGTCGCATCGTTGGCAATCGTCAAGAATGCGAAAATCGCCAAACTGCCGACGATCGCTCTTCGGGCACCCATCCTCGGTCCTCCCCCTGGTCCTGCTCGCTGCGCTTCACCCCTCGAGCGAAAGCGTGCATGTGGCACACGAACGCCGGCCCGATCTCCCGCAGTCGGGCATTCGGCGCACCGTCCATGGCGGCGAGCACGGCTCGGGCGACACCCTCTACGGTCCCGACGACGCTTCCAGCTGTCCCCGTCTCGGCCACCTGCACCTCCATATTGCGCAAACGATTGCAATATTTCTGTACGACTTCAATGCTTCGTCCGAGAGACGATACGGCCGTCGAACCTCGAACCACAGGGAAGGTACCAGCATCACACGATGCTTGGCCGGTGCCGCGCCTGCAATCTCCGAGACGAGGGATAGACGGCATGTCGTTACAGCCAGCGATGAACATGTCCTGGAGACATTTGAGCCTCCGCTTGTGCAGCACCGCATGGCCTCCTTCTTCGGGCTCAACATGTGCGCCCGCGACGATATCTCGAAGCACCCCGTCGAAAGTCCGGCCTTCCCGGCACGTCGGTTCCACACGTCGCCCCGCCTAGCCGCGTGCCGACCACGCCCGGCAGCGCCGCCGCGCCGTTGATGATGCGACGCTGTTGCCTCGTTGCCTTCCCACCTCGCCATATCGATCAGGTATGCTGAACAGCGATCCGGCGTATTGGAAAAGTGCCCGCCATTGACCCATGCTCGATCGATGAGGTCATCCCAGAGGGATTCGATGGGCAACACACTGACGCCGCTGATCCGCGATCTGCTCGAATGGATCGCCAAGGAGCCGCGTACACACGCGGAGGTCATGGACGGCTGGCGCACGTCCTGTCCGCGCCTGCCCGTCTGGGAAGAGACGACCGGTCACGGCTTCGTCGCGCGCAAGGGGCGGATGGTCGAGATCACGCCGCTCGGCCGCGCCTTCCTCGAACGCCGCGAAGATCGCGGCTGGGAAAGCGGCCTGTGAAGGTCACGATCCTCGACGATTATTTCGACACGCTGCGCACGCTGCCCTGCTTTGCCAAGCTCGCGGGGCACGAAGTCACGATCTGGAACGACCATGTACAGGAGGTCGACCGCCTGGCCGACCGCCTGAAAGATACCGAGGCGCTGGTCCTGATCCGCGAACGCACCAAGATCCGGACCCCCTTGCTCGAGCGCCTGCCGCGGCTGAAGCTCATCAGCCAGCGCAGCGTCTATCCGCATATCGATATCGATACCTGCACGCGACTCGGCATTGTCGTCTCGTCGAGCCAGCATCCCGGCACGCCTTCCTACGGTGCAGCCGAACTCACCTGGGGCCTGGTGCTGGCGGCGATGCGCCAGATCCCCCAGCAGATGGCGGCGCTCAAGGCCGGCCGATGGCAGATGGGCGTGGGCTCCGGCCTGCGCGGCAAGATGCTGGGCATCTACGGCTACGGCCGGATTGGCGCCACGGTCGCGGGCTACGGCAAGGCTTTCGGTATGCAGGTCCAGATATGGGCGCGCGAGCCCGCGCGCATGAAAGCGGCCGCGGACGGATACGCCGCGGCGCCCAATAAAGAAGCCTTCTTCGAGACGAGCGATGTGCTCTCGCTGCATCTGCGCCTGGTCGAGGCGACACGCGGTCTCGTCACGGCGGATGATCTTGCGCGCATGAAGCCCACGTCGCTGCTGGTCAACACCAGCCGCGCACCGCTGATCGCACCTGACGTCCTGGTGCGCGCCTTGAAGGCCGGGCGGCCCGGCATGGCGGCAGTCGATGTCTATGAGGAAGAGCCGCTGCTCGACGTCGCCGATCCGCTGCTGGCGATGCCCAACGTCGTCTGCACGCCGCATATCGGCTACGTCACACGCGACGAGTACGAGGTGCAGTTCGCCGACATCTTCGACCAGATCGTGGCCTATGCCGCAGGCGCGCCCATTCATGTGGTGAATCCCGACGTCCTCCTTTCTGCCCGCAGCTGAGTAGGATTACTCACCGTCCACCCGGCGATGATTCGTGATAACCTGTCGTCCGGGTGCTGCTGCAGTGTGGGAAAAGTCTTCGAAGCCGGTGATGACACCTGTCGTCTCCTTGTCGACGATCGCGGCCGCGATGCGCGCGTCGAACGCGCTGCTGCTCGATTTGCTGGTGGAAATCGCCTTTGGCGAGGATCCTCTCGACCGCATTATCCTGACCGCGGTCGCCCAGGCCAACGTCGCCGCGCTGGTGACGGATCCGGCCCTGCTGCGCCTCTACAGCACGCTTGACGCCCTGCCGCCCGACGAGCTGCGCCGCCCAGTCAGCATCAGCGCGGTCTCGGCCCAAACAGGCGTCGCCTTCGAGACCGTTCGCCGTCGGATTCGGCGCCTCGGCGCCGAAGGGCTGTGCGAGTTCGGCCCGGACGGCGTGCGCATCCCCTCTCGGGTGATCTCGCTTGCCGAGAATGAGGCGACGCTTGGCGCAACTTACGCCCTGACCCGCGCACTCTATGGACGACTGAAGGCGAACGGATGCCTGGAGGAGCTCGCCGACAGGACAATGCCGCCCTTTGCCGGTTCGCCGCCGATCCGCGCGGTCGCCCGGCTCACTTTCAACCACTTCCTGCGCACGCTCGCCGAACTCGTGCGCGCCATCGGCGATCTCACCACCGCGCTGATCCTGTTGGCGACGCTGCGCGAGAATTCCGAACATACTGCCGATCTGCCGGCAGTGGTGATCAGCAAGGGACTGATGCCGGACGAACTCAAGGTTCCGGCCAGCGCCACCATGATCGCGGCCGTGCTGGGGCTCGGCGAATCGACCGTCCGCCGGCGGCTGACCCGGCTCGTGCGCGAAGGCCGATGTCTCAAGCGCAAAGGTGGCGTGATTGTTGCCATGGCCTATGTTCAGCAACCCGAAATCATGACCCTATTGGAAGTCAACTATACGAGCCTGCTTCGCCTCTTCGAGCCCCTGCAGCAACTGGGCGTGCTGAGGGCCTGGGAGGCCGAGAACGGCGTGAGATCTGTACCGTGACCAATGCTCCGACAGCCCGGAGGGGATATCCCGCAACCCTGGTGATCCTTTCTTTGCACAGCCACGAGGCGCCACCCGCCGCGACTGATTGGCGCGGCAAAACAAGGGGTTGGCAGCTCCGGACGCAACTTTGTCACGGGATATCTGGCAACACCGCTGGTACCTCGATGGCCGGTCACTACACTCGCGCCAGCAATGACACCCCCTGACGAAATCGGGCCGGGCGCGCGCGACGCCGAGATTGCCCTGCGGCCGGGCCAAGCGGTTGGCCGTTACAGGATCGAGGCCCTCCTGAGAGGAGGTGCCGTCGGCGTGACTTATCGCGCCCGCGACATGCGGCTGGGACGCGAAGTCTCAATCAAGGAGTTCCTGCCGCCGATACTGGCGGTACGCGAGGCGAACGGCCTTGTTGTCCCGCGCTCCAACAAGACCGCCGATGAGTTCGCCCGCGGCCGGCGTCATTTCCTGAACGAAGGCCGGATGCTGGCTTCGCTGCAGCTCGCACCGTCAGTCGTACGGGTGCTCGATTGCATCGAGGCCAACGAGACGGCCTATATCATCATGGAGCAGGCGCAGGGCATCACGCTCGAGCACCGGCTGAGAGAAGGCAACCGCCTGTCGTCGGCCGAGCTCGATCGCATGCTGTGGCCTCTGCTCGAAAGCCTGGAGCGGGTCCATACCCGCGGCTTCTTCCACGGCAACATCAATCCCGCCAATATCGTGCTCGATGCAGTCGGCAAGCCGACTCTGATCGATTTCGGCTCGGCGCGCACGCCAGCTACCGCCGCGGTCACACCTGGCTATGCCGCACCCGAGCTGACAGGTGGCGGCAAACAAGGTCCCTGGACCGATATCTATAGCCTCGCCGCGACGTTCTACCGTGCGCTGGTCGGCCATCCGCCGCCCAGCGTGCGCGATCGGCTGCCGGAGGACAGCTGCCAGCCGCTCGTCCAGATCAAGCCAGCAGGCTTCTCACTGGCAATGCTGGAGGGCATCGACAAAGGCTTGGCATTGCGTGTCGCCGACCGGCCGCAGTCAATCGCACAATGGCGGTCGATCCTGTGGCGAACCGGCAAGTACGGCGGATCGAATGCTGCCGTGCGGACCGAGGCTGCACCGGTTACTCCGGACTTCAGCGCGCCACGTTTGCGGCCGTCCAACGAAAGCTTCGATCAAAGTGCACGCCATGTAGCCGTTCCTGTCGGCCGACGCCGCGGCTGGCTCGGCGTCGCGGCGGCATCGGTGCTGGCGCTGGGTGGCCTGACCTACTTCGTGTTCGCCATTCCGTCGTCCGTCCCGACCGAAGCGACAGCGACGGCCGGCCATGCGCAGGCCGAGCTCGATCGTCAGCGCATCGAGCGGGAAGCGAGCGAGCGGGCGGCCCAGCAAGCTGCCGCCGCGGCCAAACGCAAGCAGGAAGAGGCCGATCGCCGGCGGATCGAGGCCGAAAAGGCGGCCTTGCGCAAGGAGATCGAGGCCGAATTCCTGAAAAAGCAGGAGGCGGCGGCGGAGGCCAAACGCAAAGCCGAGGCCGCCGATCCCAAGCTCGCGCAGGCTGCCGAGACCGCGCTCAAGCTCACGCTGCTCGACCGTCAGCATGTGCAGGCGGCGCTGAGCGGGCTCGGCTTCGATACGCGCGGGGTCGATGGTGTTTTCGGGCCGCGCACGCGCCAGATGATTGCGGCGTGGCAAAAGGGACGGAACGAGCCGCCGACCACTTTCCTGACTGCGCGTCAGCGGGATGCCCTGTTCGAGAACGGCGCCGCGGCGATCGCCGCCTTCGACGATCAGATGAAGAAGGCGGCCGAGGCGACTGCCAAGACGAACAATCCTTATGACGGAGACTATGTAGGCGTGGTAAGCGCCTCGACTGGCGATCAGCCCTTGTCGGTGCGAGTCGCGGGTGGCAAGGGCTCGGGCCGATGGAAAGTCGACGGCTGCGGCACGACGACGTTCACCCTGTCGATCACACCCGACGGCGCCATGTCGCTCGACCTCAGGACTTACAGCCCGCAATGCGAGCCAATGGGTCAACATCTGGATGGGCAGGTGGCAAGCAACACCATCCAAGTCAGCTTCGCCAATGGCAGTGACTCAAGCAGCAGCCTGACGCTGACGCGACAGGAATAGCGACGCCGCGGCATCGCCGGCCGGTCACAGCCCGGCCTTAGCTTTGTCACGGAGGAGGCGCTGGAACGCCGAGAGCGCGTCTCCGTACACTTGCGCCGCTATGCCTCTTGCCGATGACGCCTCGATACCGGATGCCGATCCGCCTGATGCCCCGGGACGTCCATCTCCTGAGCGCAGCACGGAATGGGTCGCCGACGAAATCGCGTGCCCCCTCCTGCCGAAGGGCGAACCGGTTGGTCGTTACGAGATCGTGGCTCCGCTGAGTCGCAGTCCGCTCGGCCCCACTTATCGCGGGCGCGACCGCGTGCTCGGTCGCGAGGTCATGATCAAGGAATTCCTGCCGGCGGCGCTGGCGATGCGATCCGATGGCCTCGACATGGTCCCGCGCTCCCCACGGCTCGCCCCCGATCTCGACCACGCTCGCGAATGCTTCGTCGAAGACGCGCGCAGTCTCTCGACACTCCAGCGCGCGCCCTTCCTCGCGCGGGTGGTCGATCTCGTCGAAGCCCACAGCACCTTCTATCTCGTGCTCGATCTGGTGGCTGGCATCTCGCTCGAGGATCGCTTGCATGGCAGCAAATGCCTGCGGCCGGAAGAAGCCGACCGGCTGATGCGGGCGCTGTGCGAGGCGTTGCTGCCGTTGCACGAAGCCGGCCTCCTGCACGGCGACATCAACCCCGCCAATATCATGCTCGACATGTCCGGCCGGCCGACGCTGATCAATGTCGGCAGCACGCACGCGGCGAGCGCCATGCCGATACCAGCCCTCGCCATTCTGACGAGAGCCAACTATGCCGCCCCCGAGCAGCTCGACGACGAAGCCCCGGGCTCCTGGACCGACATCTACAGCCTCGCAGCCACGTTCCATTGCGCCATTATCGGACGTCCGCCTCCTGACGCCGCCGACCGGCTGCAGGCGGACGGCTATCGCCGGTTGGCAACGCTGGCGCCGGCTGGTTTTGCGCCCGCCGTTCTGGCCGGCATCGATCGGGGTCTCGAGCTTGCACCGGCGAACCGGCCACAGTCGGTTGCGGCGTGGCAAGCAATGCTTTGGCCTGCCAACGCTCCCCGCGCGCTGATGGCCGCACCGTCCTCGCAGATGGAAGCGATCGCAGCCGAACCGGAACGTCCGACACGCCATCGCGGGCCAAGCTTCTGGATTGGCGCGGGAACCGCAGCCTTGCTTGGCGTGGCGGCGGCAGGCGGATTCCATTTCCTGGGTGGAACGCGACTTCTGCTCGAAGCCTTCTCTTCACCGTCCGAGCCGTCGCGGCCGTCAGCCGCGGACAAAAGCATGCGACTGGCCATGGAACGCGCCGAGGCACAGTCGCGCCAAGCTGCACTCGAGGAAATCAAGCGTAACCGCCAGACCGACAAGGCCACGATCGAAGCCGTCGAGCGCGAGATGCAACGACACGAGGAGGCGCGCAAGAAGGAAGAGGCCGAGGCAGCCGAATCAGCGCGCCGCCGCCGACAGGAGGAAGAGCAGGCCATCCTCAAGAAGCTCGAGGCCGAAGCGGAGGCCAAGCGCCAGAGCGAAGCAGCGGCGGCAGCCCAGCGGCAAGCCGACGCCGAGGCAGAGGCCAAGCGCCAAATCGAGGCCGAGGCGAAACGCCTTGCCGCGACGCTCGACCTTAAGACTGCCGAGACGGAGGAGACCGCGCTCCGCCTGTCACGGATCGACCGTCAACACGTCCAGGTGGCGCTGAACGCGCTTGGCTTCGATGCCGGTGAGTTCGACGGCTCGCTGGGCAACCAGACGCGCAAGGCGATCGCCCAGTGGCAGCAGGGCCACAAGTTGCCGCCCACCGGCTTCCTGACTGCGGACCAGATCCAGACCATCATCAAGGATGCCCCGCTGCAGGCCATCGCCGATTTCGACGCCCTGCAGGATCCGCGGCGTGCCGAAGCCAACGAGTTGGCGCTACGCCTGGTGACGCTCGATCGCCAGCACGTGCAGGTCGCGCTCGCCGCGCTGAGCTTCGATCCCGGAGATATCGACGGCATATTCGGGCCACGCACACGCCAGATGATCGCCACCTGGCAGACAAGCCGCGACGATGCGCCGACCGGCTACCTGACCGCGATCGAGTTCCATGTGCTCATGAAGGATGCGGCGACAGCAATCTCCACCTACGACGAGACGCTGGAGCCTACGCGCGCCGAGGCCCGCGAAGCCGCGCTGAACCTGACACTGCTCGACCGTCAGCATGTGCAGGTCGCACTGACGACGCAGGGCTTCGACACCTGGGGCTCGGACGGCCGATTCGGACCGCGCACGCGCCAGATGGTCTCCGCCTGGCAGAAGGCTCGCAATCTGCCCGCGAGCGGCTTCCTAACGGAGGCCGATATGCAGGTGCTCCTGAAGGAGGCTGCCGCGGCGATCGAGAAGTTCGATCTCACGCCAAAGACGCCGCCTGCCAAGGTGCGCGGCGCGCAATCGGCGGACGACACTCCGCCGGAACAGCCGCCCGACGCTGCGCGCTGATCGCGCAGGCCGCAGTGGCGCTTCCCCACGGCGGCACAGCTTCTCCGCCGCATGGTCACAAAGATGACAGCCGGCCGACCACACCAAGAACATGGGAGACACTGGCGCCACAGTGATAGACCGCATGCGTAGGGGTGCAACGCACATCGCGTTGCAGGAAGGGCCACGATGACTTTTGCGCCGTATGATTTGCGAGCGTCGGCGGAGTCCGCCTGGAGCGGCGACGGCAGCGCAGCCGTGCCGCAGCGCAAAGCCGGCATCGGCTGGGTGGATATGGCGCTGATCTGCGTCTTCCTGCTCGGCCTCTACACCAACTATACGATCATGCTGTCGGCGAAGCTGCCCTTTCCGTCAGCCCCATCCGGCATTGCCGGAGTCATCCTGCTGCTGCGACGCCGCGACCAGATCACCGAGCGTGCGCTGGTGGGACTTCTCGTCGTCCTGTTCCTCTACATCGTGTCGATCCTGCTGGCGCCCAATCTCACGTTCTTGCCGCGCCGACTGAACGGACTGATCCAGCTCACCTATTCCATCATCATCGGTTATGGGCTGTTTCTCACCGTGGTACAGGCGAGTCGTCGCCAGATCTCCGGGTTGTTCCTCAGCATCGCCGTCTTCATCCTGATCGGCTGTCTGCTCGAGGACTATACGGGCTTGCGCGCCATCAGCGACGAGGTTCGCAAGGTCATCTACCGCAGCGGCGTGTACGATGCAGACCTGCGTGACATGCTGCTGTACAACCGCATCCGGCCGAAGTTCTTCGCCTCGGAGCCGGCCAGCGTCACCTTCTGCTTCTCGCTCTTCACCTTCGTCTGGTTCGTGACCAGCCGCTGGCGCCTGAAGCTCTTCCTCTACGTGGCGCTGGTGGGCGTGGGCATCTTCGCCATGCCGGGCCCGACGCTGATGCTGATGCTGGTGATGGTCCTGCCCTACATGCTGTTCCTCGCCAGCCGCAAGAATGGTCGCCTCGACATCATGAAGCTCCTGCGGGTGGCGGTGCTTGCCGTCGCCCTCCTCTGCGCCGCCATCATCGCAGGCCAGTCGGTCTTCTCGAACCGCCTGAAGGATATCTCCAACGGTAACGATCCCAGCTTCTTCTATCGCGTTCAGGGACCGGCGATTGCCGGTATGGATACCCTTTTGAGTCTGCCGCTCGCTGGCGCCGGACTGACGGGTGAGCCCTACGTCGAATCGCATGTCATCCAGCTCTATGCGCGCTCCCCTGCCTATTCAACGGCCTGGCGCGCGGTCTCTCCGGCGACCGAGCTCGTGGTCAACTATTTCTGGATGCACTGGCTCTACCTGGGCCTGTTCTGCGGGCTTGTCATCGCCTTCGCCCTCACGAGCTGGTTCTATGCGCTCGGCGTGCCCAGCATGGCTTTCTGCTGGATGGTGTGGGCGATCCTCGGCCAGGCGTCTGGCGCCTATGTCGGGCCGACGTGCTGGGCGGTGCTCTTCCTGACCGGCGCCGCTGCCATCCTGCATCAACGGGGGGACACGGCCGCCGCGCGACCGCGCCCGACACCGGCACGCACCGATCTGCCGTCGCGGCTGCAGGTTCTGCGCATGCGCACCGCCGCGCCCAGGGAGAGCGGTTCTCCACGGTTGACGCACGAGGAATAGCACGCCCGGAACTTGGACGCGGCGTGCCCCCTCTTTGCTCGCGCCACATCGATGCTACCGGGCCAGCCGCCACAACGCGTGATAGAGGATCATCAACGCTGCGCCGTCCCGATGCCGGCAGGCACCCTTCGATGGGCCGGTTCTTGAAGAGCAATCGGAGAGGAGATGGTTGGGGTCTGAAGAGGATTCAGACGACGGCCCATGCGCTCGACTACCGACGACATGCTTCCCAATCGGATTGGTACGGCCGCGAGGGCAGGCCACGTGACGGCGTCGGCGGGCTCCGGCAATCGGCCGGGTCGACATGGCGCTGATCTGCCTTTTCCTGCTCGGCCTCCATACCCACTCCACGATCATGATTCCGACCACGGTGCCGCTGCCGTCAGGCTTGGCTGGCATGATGCTGCTGTGGCGCCACAAGCGACAGATCACGGAAGGCACATTTATATCTTTTTGTCCTGTTTCCTCTGTGTCGTCTCCATCCTTATGGCGCCGAACGTGGTGTTCCCGCGCCGACTGAACGGACTCAATCCAGCTCATCTCCTTGATCACCATCGGCTATGCGCTTTTCCTCACCATAATGCAGGCGCGGCGGAGTCAGATCTCAGGGCTGTTCCCAACCATCACCCTGGTCATTTTGATCGACTGCCTGCTCAAGAACTACACCAGCGGTCGTTTTCATGGATCCCGCGTTGATAGATGGCCTGGCGGACCTGGTCGCTGCACTGGATCTATCTCGGCCTGTTCTTCGGCAGCATCATCACCGCGGTGCTCGCCTGTTGGCTATCGGACCTGGCATTTCGAGCGCTGCCTTCTGCTGGACCGTATGGGCCGCCCTGGGCCAGGCGTCGGGAGCCTACGTTGGTCAGACCTGCTGGGGCCATCTTCCCGGCAGACGCCTCGGCGATTTTGTATGAGCGCGCGGGGTCCGAGCTTCCGCGCTACACCCGCATTCCCAATCTCCATGCTCGGCTGGCACGTGTCCTCATGCCGATCAGCCATGCGCCACGAACCACATCGACCATCTGCGGCGGAATAGGCAACCGAGAGCGTGGTTTCGGTCGGCCTCGATTAAGGCTCAACTTTGTCACCGTCAGGCCCGCCGCCGGCACTTAAGGTCGTTTGAATGGTCGCCCTCTGTGCCGACAGATCGCCCGGACCCTTCCAAACCGAGGAAAGCCCGTCGGACGCTGTTGCGCGTCATCTCGGAGATGCCGCCTTCGTCACGCTATGGCGCGGCGATACGATCGGTCGCTACGAAGTGATTTCTTTGCTGGGGTGCGGCGCATTGGGTCCCACCTACCACGCTCGCGACCGCACGCTGGGCCGCAACGTCGTCATCAAGGAATTTTTGCCCTGGACGCTGGCGTTGCGGCGGGACGGCACCAACGTCGTCGCACATCCCCCCGCACTCGCCGGCGACCTCGAATGGATCCGCGCGCGTTTCATCGAAGAAGGTGTAAAGCTGCGGGAGATGCCGCCGGCGCCGTTCGTCGCCCGCGCGGTCGAAACGGTCGAGGCCAACGGCACATCCTGCATTGTCTTCGATCTGGTCTCCGGCATCAGCCTCGACAAGCGCGTCAAGACCAGCGGCACACTGCGATCCACATCGGTCGAGCGCCTGCTGAACTCCCTGATCGAGGCATTGTCATGTCTGCACGGCGAAGGCCTGCTCCATGGCGATATCCGGCCTGCCAACGTGATGCTCGACCTGATCGGACGCCCGACCCTGATCGACTTCGGCATCGCCCGCACCGCCATGGCCTCGCGGCTAGGCAAGATGGCTGCGCTATACGTGCCAGGCTATGCCGCACCCGAGCTGGCGCGCGGCGAACTGCCGAGCACCGCGACCGACATCTATGCACTCGCCGCCACGATCTATTACGCCATCACAGGCCGTGCGCCGCCCGACGCAGCCGAGCGGTTGCGGACCGACCGGTACGAACCTCTGACCGCGCTTGCGCCCGCCGGCTTCAGCCGCGAGCTGCTTGCCGGTATCGACCGGGCGTTGGCGCTCCAGCCCGGCGATCGGCCACAGACGATCCGAATTTTGCGAGCACTGCTGCGACCCAAGGCGTCGACGCAGAAACCGGGCCTGGCCAGATCGCTGCTCGCCAGTCTCTGGAAGATCTTCGTCGCCGTCTTCGCGCTGGTCATCTTGCCCTGCACGAGCGTCGGACCGCCGGTCTCGGCGAGACCACAGCCATCGAGCCCTGCCGATGCGAAAGCCAAGTCGGCGCCGACAGGAGATTCGGGACAGCCCTGGCGCGGGAAGTGACCGACGATACGCACTTCTCCGTTTGGTCACTGGCCATCGCGGCGAGAGAAGATCAGGTTGCCCTTGCTGACCGCCGCACACCCCAACCTGCGTCGACAGCGGTGCCGGCGACATACTGACCTGTCGCCGGCGCCTTCACCTTCCCACCCCGCTTGCGACTGCCGGCGGTACGGCGCGAAGGTGGTAACGACCGCCCCCATTGCCATGAATGCAACACGTATTCCGTTGAGCAACGATTGCGTGATGTAGCGGCGTGCCCGAGATCGGCTTGCGCACGCCGGTGGTACCTGTTGAGCAACGACTGTGCCGATGTATCAGCCGACCTGCCCGGCGAAGAAGACGTTATCCTCGAGATCAATGCCCAGACCGATCGATCTAGCAGTCTGTTGAAGAAGGGCTTTGAGCCAAGGCAATATCGATATCGATTCAAAGGCCACGCCGAGACCGCATATTAGAGTCAAGATTGCGCCGATCTCGATTCGATGGCTGTGCGTCATGTCGTAGTTCTCGACTTTTTCAACAGCCTGCTAGACGTCCCGCTGCCTGAGCGCCAACGATGCGGGCCCGATCGACAGTATCCTGCGGCAATGGCTTGCACTGGCTGGCAGGCTCACCGTCGTCCCTATCCTCACACTGCTGACTGTTTCGGCGCCGCAGCTCCACTACGGCGGCGAGCAGACTAGAGCCTTGCTCATTTTAGGTCCGATCGGGAAAGTCACTGCAATCATGACCATCTTGCACCGAAACTGCCATTTTTTTATTGGCGGGCAGTGCACGATACTTCATCGTCTGCCGCAGCCTGTGGGAAGGCTGGTTTCACCGGACTGTGGGAGTCTCGATGGCAGCGAGAAGAGGGGCGGCGTCCAGGGAGGGCGTCTGCCCGGTTGTCTTGATCGTCGAGGACGATGAACTCATTCGCATCGAAGTGGCCGAGCGCCTGGAGAGGTCCGGCTTTTCGGTCATGCAGGCACCGGGTGCGGAGGAGGCGATCCGGCTGCTGACGACAACCTCGGTCGACCTCGTCTTCTCGGACGTCGACATGCCAGGCCGCCTCGATGGCCGTGGTTTGGTCAACTGGCTACGACGCGAGCATCCGAGGATCCCGGCCCTGCTGGCATCCGGCTCTCCTCAACGCCGCGACGATGATCCGCCACTGCTCGCCAAACCCTATCGCGCTTCCGAACTGATCTCGACCATCCGCGAGCTTCTCGCCCACGCCGAGCGCCAGCATGCCACTTGAAGCACACCGTCCTTGCAGGGGGCTCTCGTCTAAAGCGCCGATGGAAGCAGGATCTCGAAGCGGGCACCGCCGGTAGGCCGGTTGGTTGCCGTGATGGTGCCGCCCATCTCCTCGACAATACGGCGGCAGATGCGCAGGCCCAATCCCGTTCCCTCCCCGCGAGGCTTGGTGGTGACGAACTCGCGGAACAAACGCGGCAGCACATCAGCAGGAATCCCGGGCCCGTCATCGACCACCGCAAGACAGACCACGCGGCCGTCTTCGGCCAACCGCTTCTCGCCGTGCAGCTCGATGGTCTTCGCGCCTGCATCGCGGGCATTGTTGATCAGGTTCACCAGCACCTGCTCCAGGCGGTTGATATGGCCTCGCACGGGGGGCAGTGGATCTGCGAGCACGACCGATGTGACGATACCTGCCTGCTTGAACGAGTGCTGGGTGAGGTTGATCGCCCCCTGCACCGCCGTGACAGGATTGAACAGCGTCAGATCTTCCGGGCCATGCCCGCGCACGAAATTGCGCAGGTCATTCACAATGCGATTGGCGCGCTCGACCTGCTGGCCGATGCGCTCGAGACGTCCGAGGACGTAGTCGCCGTCCAGCGGCGTGCCGGACTGATCCGCCAGGGCGACTTCTTCCTGTGCTGCGGACCGCGCAAGATCAATCACCTGCAGCGGCTGTGCGATTTCGTGCGCGACCGTGGCCGCCATCTCGCCGACCGTGACCAGCCGTTCGGACCTGAAGAGCGTCTGCTCGGCCTCCAGGCGTTCGGTATCGTCAACGCCCAGGAAGATGATGCGGTGAACCCAGCCATCGTCTTCGACGATCGGCACTGCGGTCATGCTCATGACGCGCCGGCGACCAGCCGGATCGGTGACCTGCTTGGTGTAGCGCAGCGGAACTGCCCGACTCTTGTCGATCGGCCCATGGCACCACCTCGCATGGATCGCCGGATCGAGACCGGTGAGCAGGACGTCGGGGAGCAACCGGCCGACCACGGCATTCGCCTTCAGACCATGCAACTGCTCGAACTCGCGATTGACCACCAATATCCGGAGATTGCGGTCGGCCAGGACGATGACGGCGCCGCTGGATTCGACGATCGACCGCAGCCGCCCCATCTCCTCTTCGAGCCGGCTGCTGAGCACCACACTCTCGCTCACGTCGCGCATCACGCCGAAGATGATGCCATCGTCCTGCTCGCGACTGCGCCGGAAGCGGTCTTCGATATGCCGCACCGTGCCGTCGCTGGCGACCAGCCGGAATTGAACCTGCTGCATGGCATCGGGCGCATAGCGCGCGGCACGCACCGCATCCTTGATCTTCTCGTGATCGTCGCGCGGTACAAAGTCCAGGAACGGCTTGCCGATCAATGTCGCCGGCGGGACACCGAAAAACCTCGCCGCGGCAGCACTCACGAAGGTGATTGTCCCACGCCGGAAGTCGACCTTGTAGACCATGTCCGTCAGCGAATCGACAAGCGACTCGTATAGGGCATGCGCTTCCTCTGCGTGCCGCTTCGCTTCCTTGAGGTCGGTCACGTCGACCCGCAGTCCGACCGTTCCGCCCGAGCGCGTCGCCACTTCCCGCCATTCGTGCCAATGGCCGTCGGCGGACCGCCATATGTCGACATTGCCCTTGCTGCGGAAACGCGTGATCCAGTCTTCCGGCGTACCCTGCGGAGGTGCCCCCATTCGGGCGAAACTCGCCGCGGCGTTATGCGCAATTTCTTCGTAGGTCTTGCCGATCACGTTGGATTGATTGAGCTGAGGACTCGCCTCGGCGGCGGCCGAGTTGAACATGACCAGCCGCTCTTCGGCGTCGTAGAGGACGATACCTGCCGGCAACGCCTCGATCGTCTCCTGCAGACGTTCCTGCGCCTGACGCGCATCGCGCCACTGAGCATGGAACAGCACCGTGCTGCGGCCGATCAACACGATCAGGATCAGGCCGGCTGCAACGAAGCCGCACGTGCTGAGCGCCAACACCAGGAGGGACAGGCTGTAGTGCTGAACCATGCGCCCGACCAGCGCATCGGACTCTCGCGCCTCGGCGGCGCTCGCGTCGTTGATCCGCGCCGCGAGAAGGATCGCCTGGGACATCACCTCGGCGGAAACGACGCGAGCGGGCGGATCGAACCGGGCAAGCTCGCCTGGCAGGCTCTTGCGCACCCCTGCTCCTGCGGCACAGATCTCCGAGATCCCCCCAATATCGATCGTAGCCCTGTCAGGCTGCGCGCAAAGAGTGCCAAGCGCGCCGTCCACTCTCTCCCACGCCTGCAGCAACGATACCGTGTCACCCGCCATGGTCTGCACGCCGAACGTCCGGGCGACCAGACCGCGCATCAGGATGCGGTTCTTCTGCTCGAGGTCGAGAATCTCACGGACCTTGTGGCGCTCACGCATCACATCGGCGGTGCGCAGCGACAGCGCCAACTCGGCCAGGGCACCGAGGCAACACAAAAAGCCGACAAGAGCTGCGATGGACGCGAAGGCGACGCCGCGCCTGCCGAGAGCCGCACGCGCGATCGCAGAAACGGACAGGAACTTGTCGCGCATCCCAGCCAAAACGAGCCGGAAATCCGGCGCCGCAATGCCAGGCGAATTCGGTGACATGACCAATGACTTTCCAACAGGAACGCTGGTGAAATTTTTTTCGAGCAACCAGCCGAAACGGAGACGCGCACAAATCCTTGACCCGATAGCGTCTCTGGTACGGCTGATTTTTCCAATGGCGCCACTATAGCATGCATGCAGGCTGCAAACGCGCAGGTCTGGCCAACATTTTGTCTCAAATGGATCACGGCGACACGGCCCGGGCGGGCAAGCGCGAGCGGTGACGACTCTACTATACAGTGCGGTCTCGGCAGATGAGATCGTTGCCCAGATCCGGGACAACGATCTCGATCGCGACGTCAAAGACAACGTTCGGCATGCCAGCTTCTTCCCTTGCCACATCGACGGCCTGGCGCAAGCGCCCGGCATCGATGTGGATGCTGTCCGCACCTACGAGCGTTTGGGATTGCCGCCCAAGCCGCTGCGGTTTCGCTGCAATAAATGCATTCCCTATCGACCCCTATCGACAGGAACACTTGGATCGCCTGCGCTTCATCAGGAACGCTGACGGTCGGCCTTTCACTCGACGTATCGGCCGCCCGCTTGGCCTCCATGGTGGAGTGCGAACTGGTGGCGGCATCTATGCCATCGCCGGCCGGCGCCTCCAGGACACCCGCCGCCGCGATGGACCAGAGCGGCTGGAAGCCGCCCTCGAACCACAGGCCGCGTCCTGTCCCAGGCAGGGCGGCGCAACCGCCTGCCCATCCTGACGCCCCTGTCGACCCGGCCACGGACGCCGGCCCGATCGATGATACGGGCAACCGGAAACCCGCTGCCCATGACAAACGTTGACTGGATGTTCCCGTCAACTGCCGTAGCGAAGCTGCGCCATGACCGATTCCACCGCTTTTCCTGTCGATTCCCCTGTTTCGCCGGAGGAAATGCGTGCCCATCGGCGCTCGTTCCTCACTTTCGAGCGGCTGATGCTGTTCTCCTTGCTTCATATCGTGCTGGTGCTCGTCTGCCTTGCCCTCGCTTTCCTCGGCAACGTGCCGGTCATCGCCTTCCTGCTGGGCATCGTTGGCAGCATGGGCATGATTGCCGCTTTCGTGATCAGCGACACGTCAGACCGCGACTAGCACCCGTCCTTGGCCTGTCCGACACTGTAGGCATGATCAAGGCCTTGTTCACCGTTTCGGTTGCGCTGATCGCCGGCGCTATCGATGCCAAGGCCCAAGGCGTGACGCCCGGCGGGCCAATCGGCAACAGCACTGGAATCGGCAGCGGTCTCGGCGCGCCGCCCGGCGGCACCGCTCCGGGCTATGCCAACGGCACGACCCACCCGGTCCTCCCGCCACCGCCCCCACCCGGCGGCCTCCCTCCATCTGGTCGGGTCGAGGCACCACGCCCTGCTCCGGTATCGCCGCGTGTCCAGGGATTGCCGCGCTATCCCGCGCCGCTCGACCCGAACGACCCCACGGCACCTGGGCCAGCGAAATAGCGATCGCAAATGCGGCCTCCCCACGGCGGCGCCTGCTATACTCGACAGGACGTGGCAGAAAACGCGGAGGAGGAGAACAGGACATGCCTCAGGGTTTCTCGATCCAGCCGCTCGAGGCCGCCACCTTTGGCGCCATCGTCACGGGCGTTCGCATTCCCGAACTCGACGAGGCGACTTGGCGGGAACTTCATGCCGCATGGCTCGACCACGCGCTTCTGGTCTTCCCCGGGCAGTTCCTGAAGCGCGACGAGCAGATCTCCTTCGCCAAGCGCTTTGGCCCACTTGAATTCGAAATGGCGGCTCTCAGCAACGTGAAGGCCGACGGCACCTTGCGCCTCGAAAAAGACAACGATGACATGATGAAGATATTGAAGGGCAATATGGGCTGGCATGCCGATTCGACCTACATGCCCGTGCAGGCCAAGGGCGCCGTGTTCAGCGCCGAGATCGTGCCGACGGTTGGCGGTCACACCGGCTGGGCCGACATGCGTGCAGCCTATGACGCGCTCGACGGCGAAACGCGTACCACGGTCGAAGGGCTTTCAGCCTACCACTCGCTGCATTACAGCCAATCGAAGCTCGGTCACGAAACCAAGGCGTCCGACGGCGAATACAACGGTTACGGCCTGCATAGCGGTCCGGTGCCGCTGCGCCCACTGGTGAAGGTCCATCCGGAGACCGGCCGCAAGTCGCTGCTGATCGGCCGGCACGCGCACAACATCCCCGGCATGGACAAGGCCCAGTCGGAACGTTTCCTCGAAGATCTCATCGCGTTCGCCTGTCAGCCACCGCGCGTCTACCACCACGACTGGCGGCCGGGCGATGTGGTGGTGTGGGACAATCGTTGCCTGCTGCATCAGGCCACGCCCTGGGACATGACCCAGCCGCGCGTGATGTGGCACAGCCGCATTGCCGGCGATCCGGTGAGCGAAGCAGCGATCGCCGCCTGATCGATCATGAACGCAGATGACAGCCTCCCCGGCGAGACATTCGTCGCCCTGGCGGCGCTTGCAGCCCTGTCCGGCTGGCTGATCGTCCGCGCACTGCGCTACGGACGGATGGAGTTCGGCCGCCGTGGCGCAATCGACCGTATCCGGCAACCGTTGCTGTTCTGGGGACTGATCGGCGTCTACGCGGCCCTTCCTCCAATCTACCTCGTCTACATCCTCACAAATCGTTGAAAACAAGAAGATGCTGCAATGACAGGATCTGTGGCTCTTGCGCTCCAACTCATCGGCGGCATCTCCATTTCCGGTTGCAGGGGCGCGCCGCGTATCGACGGCTCATATGCCGCTCCAGAAACAACCGCCCCTGATCATGGCACATCGACGCCATGCAGCGACGGATGGATGGCCCAAACATTCACGGCGTCTGTCAAGAGGCTCCTGTGCTAACGTCAGGCCAATCGCTCGACGTCGGGGAACTCCCGGAGGACTTTATGACGATCCGTCGCCGCCACTTGGCCGTGACTGCGCTGCTGACCTCTGCCGCCACGGCATTGGCCACGACCGGCGCGGCGGCTCAGGACAAGGACAAGGAAAAGGCCAACAAGGAGACCGCTGCCGCCGTCGCGGACGCCGTCATCGAGCTCACCAAGGCGATGCTCGCAGCCGACAAGGGAAAGCTTGAATCGCTGGTTGCCGATCAGCTGAGCTACGGCCACTCGAGCGGCCTGGTCCAGGACAAGGCTGCCTTCGTCGACGTGATCGTGAGCAAGAAGACGGTCTACAAGTCGATCGAACTTTCCAAGCAGACCATCGCCATCTCGGGCAACGATGCCATCGTACGCCATGCCTGGATGAGCGAGAGCGGCGGCGGCGACGGCAACTGGACCGTCTCCAAGCTGGGGGTCCTTCAGGTCTGGCAAAAGCAGGGGTCGAACTGGAAACTGCTGGCACGCCAGGCATTCAAGGCCTGAAACAAATCCGCCTACGCCTCCAGACCAAGTCGCGTATTCCGGACTGATACGGTCGAGCTTGCCACGGAGCGCCGCCCACGGGCGTTGACCCCTGGTGGCGGGGCTGCGGTTGAGCCCGGCGGGAGAAGGCGGCGACGTTGCCCGACGGCAGCGCGACCTTCTGTCCGCCCTGGGTCGCCGCGATCCGCAGCCGGCAGGCCTGCTCCACGTAGTACATGTTGTGAAACGCCTCGGTGACGGTACGCCCACTGTAAGCAGGCCGTAATGCCCGCAACGGCAATTTATCCGCCGCCACAGTCTCTTCACATTGATTTTGTTGCCACCTCCGCCGCGACGCGCTTTGATGCCTACTCGATGAGCAGGAGATGTCAATGGAACGCGGCTTGCTCGCCCCGCTCAGCCCCAACGAACAGACGGCTCTGCAGCGCGTGGCGAATGGAATCACCAAGCCCCAGCATCTACGCTCAAGTTCGGTGGAACGATTGAAACGACTGGCGCTCGTCGAGGAAAGCGACGGCCGCATCCGTCTGACGGCTCTCGGCCAGCAGCGCTTTCGTGCCGAGGCTGCTACTGCGCGCCCACACATCCCCGCAGCGTGAAGCGCGCGGTTCGCGGGACGGATGCCGGTTCACTGGACCGTTTCCCACTCCAACCGGCTGGTCGTCGCCATCGCCCGAGATGAAGTGACGGTTGCCGACATCGAGCAATACTTCGCCGGCGTAACCGCCGAGGGCGGTTTGTCCTACCGCAAGATATTCGAGATCACCCATACGCCTATGGCCCTCAGCGAGGAGAACCTCAAAGCTCTGGGGGCACGGATGATGTACTACGCGCAACATGGCCAGATCGGGCCGGTGGCGATTGTCGCCGCATCCGACGAAAGCTACGCCCAAGCCCGGATCTTCGCCGACGCGGCAACGGTAAACCGTCCACTCGCAATCTTCCGCGAGATCCATGAGGCGCGTCGCTGGCTGGACGATCAGCCCGTCCCGCAGAAGTGAGAGCCACCTTCGCCGCCGCCTCGCTAGCCCTTACCGCGGAAGAACCCCATGCGCGTGCACTGGCTGTTTCCGGAATGGACGATTGTGACAGGGATCTCTTTCCTCGCAGCGGACGGCGGCCCGGCTCTATGTCATGGATTGTGAGGGTCATGGATTGTGGGGGTCATGGATTGCGGGCACAACGCCGCGACCGACCAATCGCGCCGGTCGCCCGGGGTCAACGTCGGCACGTCGATCGAATTCTCCGACAACTTCTATCTCCTCTATCACAACGCGCAGTGGTTCCCGTGGAATACGGGCTACCCCGATGCGGTCGCCGACAAGACTGCGACCAACGCTATCGGCACGGCGACACGCGCGAAGAAACTCGCCGCACAGCTCGACGAGGTGAAGGTGAAACCTGCCGACATCGCCTTCGTCACGATCTCGCATACCCATGGTGGCCATACCGGAAATATCGACCTGTTTCCGACCCCGATGCTCCTGATCTGGAAGGCCGAGCTCGATTGGGCCCTCGCGCCCGGCGAGTCCACGCCGTTCGAGAAAGGACCGGTGAACATGCGAGCTTTCTGGAGATCGTGACGTGTTCGGCGACGACAGCGCACGCGCGGCTGGTCCATTGTGGCCGAAAAAGAAAGCGCTGCTCCCGATCAACCACGACCTGCCACTTTCCAGAGCGTGAAACATTCGCCGCGACCTTATGATGATCAGGTCCACACCTGGCCCTCGTCGAAGCGCGCCGGCAACCGCATTCATGCACTTCGAGCCGCTGCGCTCTTCATCCTGCTCGGAATGAAGCAGGCCGGCATGTTGCCGCTTTCCGCGTCGACCAGCCCCGCCGGCACTGCCGGCCTGAAGGAGGCTAACGGCGCGGCGAACCTGGTGCTATTCTCCCGCGTCAACGGGAGTGATCGACATGAATACGCACCAGGTCCGGCTGACGAGCCTTGCTCATGGTGGCGGCTGCGGCTGCAAGCTTGCGCCGTCGGTCTTGCAGGAACTGCTGGCCGATCAGCCAGCCGCGGCAATGTACAAGCAGCTTCTGGTCGGCACGGAAACCTCCGACGATGCTGCCGTGTGGCAGGTCGACGACAACACCTGCATCATCGCCACCACCGATTTCTTCATGCCGATGGTCGACGATCCGTTCGATTTCGGCCGCATCGCCGCCACCAACGCGATCTCCGACGTCTATGCCATGGGAGGCAAGCCGGTCATGGCGCTCGCCATCCTCGGCATGCCGTTGGGCAAGATCCCGACAGAGATGGTGCGAGAGATCCTGAAAGGCGGCGCCTCCGTTTGCGCCAAAGCCGGCATCCCGGTCGCAGGCGGCCATTCGATCGACTGCCCCGAACCGGTCTACGGGCTCGCGGTCATCGGCACCTGCCGGCCCGAGCAGGTGCGGCGCAATTCGGGGGCCCGGCCGGGCGATGCGCTGATCCTCACCAAGCCGATCGGCGTCGGCATCTATTCGGCGGCCATCAAGAAGGGCGCCCTTTCGCCGCAGGCCTACCAGGAGATGATCGATACCACGACATTGCTGAACAGGGTCGGCGCCGAGCTTGCGGGCAGCAAGGATGTTCACGCCATCACAGACGTCACGGGCTTCGGCGTGCTGGGTCACGGGCTGGAAATGGCGCGCGGTTCCAAGCTCGCCCTCACTGTCGAGGCCGACGCCGTCCCGCTTCTCGCCGAGGCGGCATCGCTTGCCCAACAAGGCCATGTCACCGGCGCCTCCCACCGCAACTGGGCAAGCTACGGCGGTGACATTTCGCTGCCCGCGGGACTGCCAGACTGGAAGCGTCATCTGCTGGTCGATCCGCAGACCTCGGGCGGCCTGCTGATCGCCTGTACGGCAGACCAGGCACCGGATGTGCTGCGCCGGGTTCACGACTCCGGCAGCCCGGGTGCGCGCATCATCGGTCGCGCCGAAGCCGGAGCGCCAGTCGTTTGCGTCACAGCTTGAGTTCGATGCACATCGTCAGCGCCAGCCGTACTATCGGCCCGCCTTCAGGGTCGGACAAAGGTGCCGGCGCCGCCGTCGATCGCCGCGGCGCACGGGATCACGGGATCAGCTGACCACCGGGACAATAGGCGTCGGGTGCAGCCGTCGAGCTTGTCTCACCGCCATGGCGGATGCTTGTGATTCGATCGTTATGCAACCGGATAGTCACGCGGCTGTAGCCGCCGCCCGAAAAGCTGAAGCGCCCCATGACGAGCAGCGTCATGCTGAAGCTGCCCGGGTCCAAAGCTGCTCGGGTCCATCGAAATCGTAGAATGGATGGTCGCCTGGTCGAGCCTGTCAAGCCGCACCCCTGCGTCAGCAAAGGCAGCTGTTGCAAAATCCGGCCACCCCGAGTCATCCTTCGACCAAGGTGACCGGCAACGCGGCGAAAGCCTCCTTTGCCGATCAGCGATCGTCGTCGCAGTGTGAAAGAATCTGCGCCAGTCAAGCGTTCACATATTGCAGGAAGGCGCGGAACCATATGGAAAATCTGCGTTCTACCCGTATGGCGCCGCAGCCCACCGCCCATACACTGTCCTCGTGCGCAATGAGTCCGTCTTCTCCCCCCTCGACCCGCACTGCTCCCTTCAAGATCTATTACCTCCATCCGCGCCTGGCCGGGCCGGTGTCGGGCTGGGATCGTCATTTCAAGCGCATCGCCGGAATGGGGTTCGACCACGTTTGTGTCGCCCCACCTTTTGTGCCGGGTCCTGACGGCGACGTGTTCCTGACCAGCCAGCACGACCGTCCCGACCCTGCATTGGGCATCGACGGCACAACCGAGATGGCGGTGCGGGCCATGGCGGAACGGGCGACCGATGCGGGGCTCCACCTTCTGGCTGATCTTATGATCGACCGCGTTGCCACGGCTGGCGAGACCGCTCTTCTGTTCCCTGATTTGTTCGGTGCCCCTGAACGCATCGGCCTGTTTATCGATCCACGCCAGCCTGCCTCGCCATTCCGTGCCGCGCCTGCGCGCTTCGAAGAGGCCGAGACCTTCGCCGACTGGTGGGCCGAGCGCCTCATGCCATTGATCGGGGCGGGGCTCGCGGGTTTCCGGCTCGTGGGGCTCGATCGTGTTCCTGCGCCGACCTTGCGCCGGATGATCGATGCGACCCGACGCGATGCCGCCGACTGCCGCTTCCTGGCCTGGACACCGGGGCTTGCCTGGGAGCGCACGGCGAGCTTCGCCGAAACGGGACTCGACGCCGTCTTCGCTTCGACACCATGGTGGGACGGCCGCGCAAGCTGGTACATCGAAGAGCACAACATCCTGCAACGCATTGCACCGCCGATCGGTGTCGTCGAGGCGCCATTCGAGGAACGGATCGGTTTGCACGAACGCCACACCGAGCGGCGACGATTGCTTGCTCGACGCTGCCTGCAGATCGCGGCGATGAGCGGCGGCGGACTTCTGGTGCCAATGGGCTTCGAGTTCATGGCGCGCCGACCGCTGGATCCCAGGTTCGGTGAGCCCGCTGACTTCACCGAAATGGAGCACGAAGCCGACTGCGATCTCTCGGCAGACATCAGCGCCGCCAACGCAGGCCTGGCCGCGACATCTCTCAAGGTGGCGGGCGATTGGCGCCCCCTTACAGGATCGGGCAGTCCGGTCTGCGTGGTGCAGCCGCGCAATGGCGAAACAGTGCTTTGCATCAACAGCGACCTCGGTCGTGCGCGTTCCATTCCGGTCGCACTGGCCATGGCATCGATGGCCAATGCCGTGCTGGAACCCGGCGAAGTACGACTGGTCGCCCTTGCACCCGAACCGCCGATCATCGAAGCGCGGCCCAAACGGAAGGAAGCGCTGCGCAACGCCACCCAGGCGCCGCGCATCGTGGTCGAGAACGTGACGCCGCGCGTCGAAGGCGGCCCGTTCGCCGCCAAGCGCATCGTCGGCGAGACCGTGATTGTCGAGGCCGACATCTTCATGGACGGACACGATGTCCTCGGCGCCGATCTCCTGTGGAAGGCGGCCGACCAGAAGAGCTGGAACCGCACACCCATGACGCCGCTTGTCAACGACCGCTGGCAGGCGTCGATGACGCCGCAGCGTGTCGGCCGCTGGCAGTTCACAGTCGAAGCCTGGCTCGACGAGCTTGCCACTGTGCGCCACGCGATGCGGCTGAAGCGCGAAGCGGGCCAGGACATCTCCGTCGAGCTGGACGAGGAAAAGGCACTGACGAAGGCCGGCGCCCGTCCGCCTTTCGCCACCCGTCATGAGCCCCTGCTGCTTGATGTCGAGCGGCCGGCCGCGGGTTTTGGCAGCTGGTACGAGCTTTTCCCCCGCTCACAGACCAACGAACCCAAACGCCACGGCACCTTTGCCGACGTGATCGACCGTTTGCCGCGCATTCGCGACATGGGCTTCGACGTCCTTTACTTTCCCCCGATCCATCCGATTGGCACGACGGCGCGCAAGGGCCGCAACAATGCGCTCAAAGCCGCACCCGGCGACCTCGGCAGTCCCTACGCGATCGGCAGTCCGGAAGGCGGACACGATGCGCTCCATCCCGCCCTCGGAAGTTTCGAGGATTTCCGCCGGCTGGTTGCCGCGGCCGCCGATCACGGGCTCGAGATCGCAATCGACTTCGCAATCCAATGCTCACCCGACCATCCCTGGCTGAAGGAGCATCCTGACTGGTTCAGGCATCGGCCGGATGGAACGATCAAATACGCCGAGAACCCTCCCAAGAAGTACGAGGATATCGTCAACGTCGATTTCTATGCACCGGGCGCGGTGCCCGCGCTGTGGGAGGCGCTGCGCGACATCGTGTTGTTCTGGATCGAGCAGGGTGTGAAGATCTTTCGCGTCGACAATCCGCACACCAAGCCGCTGCCCTTCTGGCAATGGATGATCGGCGATGTGCGGGGGCGCCATCCAGACACGATCTTCCTCGCCGAGGCCTTCACGCGACCGAAGATGATGTATCGCCTGGCCAAGGTCGGTTTCTCGCAGTCCTACACCTACTTTACCTGGCGCAACACCAAGCATGAGCTGATCGAATATCTGACCGAGCTCTCGACGACTGCGCCGGTCGAGTTCTTCCGCCCGCATTTCTTCGTCAACACGCCCGATATCAATCCTACCTTCCTGCAGACATCAGGCCGCGCGGGTTTCCTGATCCGCGCCATCCTGGCCACGACGACCTCGGGACTGTGGGGCATGTATTCGGGCTTCGAGCTTTGCGAATCCGCGCCGCTGCCCGGCCGCGAAGAATACCTCGATTCAGAAAAGTACGAGATCCGTATCCGTGACTGGAATGCGCCCGGCAACATTGCGGCCGAGATCACGACGCTGAACCGCATCCGCCGTGCCAATCCCGCCTTGCACAGCCATCGCGGCATTCGTTTCTATTACGCCTCCAATGACCAGATGATGGTCTATGGCCGTACGAGGCCGGGGCAAGACGATATGATCCTGGTCGCGGTCTGCCTCGATCCGCACCATGTACAGGAGACCGATTTCGAGCTGCCCTTGTGGGAATGGAAGCTACCCGACAGTGGCTCGCTTGCAGCCGAGGATCTGATGACCGGCCATCGCTTTACCTGGACCGGCAAGAATCAACGGCTGCGGCTCGACCCGGCCGTACTTCCCTTCGCCATCTGGCGCCTCGCCACCGAGCAAGGAGACCGCGCATGAATGTGCAGGCCAAGGAATCCCTGCGCGTCGACGAAGACGCCCACCTCTCGATGCACGAACCGCTCTGGTACAAGGACGCGATCATCTATCAGCTTCACGTGAAGTCGTTCTTCGATGCCAATAACGACGGTATCGGCGACTTTCCCGGCCTGATCTCCAAGCTCGACTATATCGCCGATCTCGGCGTCAACACGATCTGGCTACTGCCCTTCTATCCGTCGCCGCGGCTCGATGACGGCTACGACATTTCCGATTACCGCGCCGTCCACCCCGAATACGGCACGATGGCCGACGTGAAACGCTTCATCGCCGCCGCCCACCGCCGCGGACTGCGGGTCATCACCGAGCTCGTCATAAACCACACGTCCGACCAGCATCCCTGGTTCCAGCGCGCGCGCCGCGCCAAGCCAGGCTCCGTGGCACGCGACTTCTACGTCTGGTCCGATTCTGATCAGAAGTACCAGGGCACGCGCATCATCTTTCTCGACACAGAGCGCTCAAACTGGACCTGGGACCCGGTCGCCAACGCCTATTACTGGCACCGTTTCTATTCCCACCAACCCGACCTGAACTTCGACAATCCGCACGTCGTCAAGGCGGTGCTGGGCATCATGCATTTCTGGCTCGACCTGGGGGTCGACGGGCTCAGGCTCGACGCTGTGCCCTATCTGGTGGAGCGCGAGGGCACGAACAACGAGAACCTGCCCGAGACGCACGCGATCCTGAAGCGCATCCGCACCGAGATCGACGCCGCCTATCCCGACCGCATGCTGCTGGCCGAGGCCAACCAGTGGCCCGAGGACACCAAGGACTATTTCGGCGACGGCGACGAATGCCATATGGCGTTCCATTTCCCGCTGATGCCGCGCATGTACATGGCACTGGCGCGCGAGGATCGCTTTCCGATCACCGACATCATGCGCCAGACGCCGCAAATCCCGGACAATTGCCAGTGGGCGATCTTCCTGCGCAATCATGATGAGCTGACGCTCGAGATGGTGACCGATTCGGAGCGCGACTATCTCTGGCAGACCTATGCCACCGACCGGCGTGCGCGCATCAATCTCGGCATTCGTCGCCGGCTGGCGCCGCTCCTCGAACGCGACCGCCGCCGCATTGAGCTGATGAACTGCCTGCTGCTCTCCATGCCCGGCACACCCGTCATCTACTACGGGGACGAGATCGGCATGGGCGACAACATCCGACTCGGTGACCGCGACGGCGTGCGCACGCCCATGCAGTGGTCACCCGACCGAAACGGCGGCTTCTCGCGTGCCGACTTCAACGCGCTGGCGTTGCCCACGATCATGGATCCGCTTTACGGCTACGAGACCGTGAATGTCGAGGCACAGTCGCGCGATCCCTATTCGCTGCTGCACTGGATGCGACGCATGCTGGTCGTGCGGCGTGCCCATGCCGCGTTCGGCCGGGGCTCCTTGCGCTTTCTCTACCCCAAGAACCGCAAGGTGCTGGCCTATCTGCGCGAAGGCAGCGACCAGACGATCCTTTGTGTCGCCAATGTCTCGCGCACGCCACAGGCAGTCGAGCTGGATATCGCCGAGTTTGCCGGACGCGTACCGATCGAGCTTAGCGGCGCGTCGGTTTTCCCGCCGATCGGCCAGCTCTCCTACCTGCTCACCCTACCGCCCTTCGGGTTCTACTGGTTCATCCTCGCCAAAGAGAGCGAGGCGCCGTCCTGGCATACGCCGGCTCCCGAGCCGATGCCGGACTATGTGACCCTGGTCATGCCGCGAGAGGGGCTCGCCGCCGCGCTGGGACAATCGGCGAATGAGCTTCTGGAGCGCGATGTCCTGCCGACCTACCTTGCCAAGCGGCGCTGGTTCTCCGCCAAGGACCAAAAGATCGAGTCGGCGCAAATCGCCTACGTCGCGCCTCTGCCTGGCGGCGATCGCGAACTGCTGATGGCCGAGGTGGAGACGAGGATCGAGGGGAGCGTCAGCCGCTGGCTGATGCCGCTTTCCATGTCATGGGAGGACGAGACGACCGGTCCATTGCCCGCTCAGCTTGCGATCGCGCGCGTACGGCGCGGCCGGCGCGTCGGGTTGCTGACCGATGCATTCGCGATCCCGAGCTTCGCAACGACCGTCGTGAACGCCATGGCCGACGGCAAGGAAATCGAATCGGCCGAAGGCAGGATCATCTTCTCCGCGACGGAAGCCGGCCGTGAGGCATTGCGGGTCAAGCCCGAAGCCAATGTGAGCTGGCTGTCGGCCGAGCAGTCGAACAGCTCGCTCACTGTCGAGGACACCGCGATCCTGAAGCTCTTCCGCCGCGTCTCGGCAGGTCAACATCCCGAGGCCGAGATGAGCCGGTATCTCACCCAGCAGGGCTTCGCCAACACCCCCGCCCTGTTCGGCGAGGTCGTGCGTGTCGACAACAAGGGCGAGCGCCATTCCCTCGCCGTCGCACAAGCTTTCGTGCGCAACCAGGGCGATGCTTGGACCTGGACACTGAACCAGTTCAAGCGTGCGGTCGACGATCTTGCCATGCACGAGGCATCGACCGATACCCGCGCCGATCATGTCGAGGATTATCATGCCATCGTCGCCACCATCGGCCGCCAGCTTGCGGCCATGCACGTGATCCTGTCACGTGAGACCGACAACGAAGCCTTCGCGCCGCGCCTCAGCACCGCCGCGGATGTCGAGCACTGGATCGCGCATGCGCATGCCATGGTGAACCGCGCCTATGACTGCATCGCCCGGCTGCCGACCGGAGAGAACGAATCGGACGATGCCGCGATCGCAGACCTGATGGCCCACAAGAATGAGCTGATGGAGGCGATGGAGCGGCTCGCCCGGTCCGGCGAAGGCACATTGATGACGCGCATCCATGGCGACTTTCATCTTGGCCAGGTGCTTGTGGCAAGCGGTGATGCCTACATCATCGACTTCGAAGGCGAGCCAGGTCGCCCGCTTGCCGAACGACGGGCCAAGATGAGCCCCCTGCAGGATGTGGCCGGCCTGATGCGCTCGCTCGACTATGCCGTGGCGACGACGCTCGATCCCAAGACCCCGGCCTATGCGCCCTTGCCCGAAGCGACCCGGGTGAAGTTCATGCGCCGCCTGCGCGACGCCTCGCAACAGGCGTTCTACGAAGCCTATCATGCCAGCGTCGAAGAACTGGGTGGCTTCGATAATCCCGATCTGCTGCTCTTCTTCATGATCGAGAAGGCGGCCTACGAGGTTGTCTACGAGGCGTCCAATCGCCCGATGTGGATCTCCGTGCCGCTGCATGGCCTGCATCGCTACACCTTGCGCGTCCTTGCCAAGGAAACGGAGGGCACCTCATGAGCGCGGCCGCAGCCCTTGCCCTGGAGTGCGAGGATATCGACGCACTTGCGGGTGCGCGCCACAACGATCCGTTCCGGGTGCTGGGACCGCACGACATCGACAAAGGGCGCTTGATCCGCGCCTATCTGCCCGGCGCGCAGGGTGTCGACGTGCTGCGGCGCACCGACCGCATGTCGATCGGCACGCTCCGCCAGCAGGACGGCAAGGGCCTGTTCGAGGGAGTTGTCGCCGACCGGTCCCCCTACCTGTTGCGGATCAAGTGGCCGGATGCCGTCCAGGAGACGGAGGATCCCTATTCCTTCGGTCCCTTGCTGGGCGATCTCGATCTGCACCTTTTCAACGAAGGTCGCCATTTCGAGCTGGCGAGCACCATGGGCGCCAACGCCATGACCGTCGACGGCGTCGAAGGCGTGGGCTTTTCCGTATGGGCGCCCAACGCCAGCCGCGTTGCCGTGGTCGGCGACTTCAACAGCTGGGATTCGCGCCGCCATCCCATGCGGTTGCGCTTTCCAGCCGGTGTCTGGGAACTCTTCGTCCCGCGTGCGACACCGGGCATGCGTTACAAGTTTGACATCGTCGGCCCCGGTGGCGTGCGCCTGCCGCAGAAAGCTGATCCGTTGGCGCAGCAGGCCGAGCCAGCGCCGGCAACCGCTTCCGTGGTGACCTCACCCAAGGCATGGCGCTGGCATGACCAGGCCTGGATGGAGGCGCGCGGCGAGCGCCAGTCGGCGGTGTCGCCGATCTCGATCTACGAGGTTCATCTCGGCTCGTGGATGCACTCCAGCGGGACGGTCTCCTGGGAGACGGCGGCCCAACGGCTCATCCCCTACCTCTTGGACATGGGCTTCACCCATCTCGAGTTGCTGCCCATCACCGAATATCCGTTCGGTGGCTCGTGGGGTTATCAGCCGCTCGGCCTGTTCGCGCCCACGGGTCGCTACGGTACGCCGGAGGAGTTCGCACAGTTCGTCGATCGCCTGCATGCGGCCGGCATAGGGCTGATCCTCGATTGGGTGCCGGCGCACTTCCCGACCGATCCGCACGGCCTTGCCCGCTTCGACGGCACGGCTCTCTATGAGCATCTCGATCCGCGCGAAGGCTTCCATCGCGACTGGAACACCTTCATCTACAATTTCGGTCGGCGCGAGGTGCAAGGTTTCCTTATCGCAAGCGCATTGCATTGGCTCGAGCGCTTCCACATCGACGGGCTACGAGTCGATGCCGTGGCCTCCATGCTCTACCGTGACTACAGCCGCAGTGCGGGCGACTGGATCCCCAACATTCATGGCGGCCGCGAGCATCTGGAAGCGATCGACTTCCTGCGCCATCTCAATGCGGTGGTGAAGGAACGCTGCCCGGGTGCCGTCACCATCGCCGAGGAATCGACTGCCTGGCCCGGCGTCACCCGCTCGGAACAGGAGTTGGGGCTGGGTTTTTCCTACAAATGGAATATGGGCTGGATGCACGACACGCTCCACTACATGGCACGGGACCCGATCCACCGCTCCTATCACCACGATGAAATAACCTTCGGCCTGCTCTACGGCTTCTCCGAGAAATTCATCCTGCCGCTGTCGCACGACGAAGTGGTCCACGGCAAAGGCTCGCTGCTCGGCAAGATGCCGGGCGACCGCTGGCAGAAGTTCGCCAATCTTCGCGCTTACTTCGGTTTCATGTGGTCGCATCCTGGCAAGAAGTTGTTGTTCATGGGCGGTGAAATCGCACAGGAACGCGAATGGAACCACGACCGCGAAATCGACTGGTTCCTCCTCGACCAGCCCGACCATGCCGGTGTCCAGCGGCTGGTACGCGACCTCAATCACCTCTATCGCAATGAGCCTGCGCTTTATGCACGGGACAGCGAGCCAGAGGGCTTCCGCTGGATCGTAGGAGACGATCGGTCCAACTCCGTCTTCGCCTACTTCCGCCTCGGCCACGCCGATCAAGCACCCGTTCTGGTCGTCTGCAACATGACGCCGACCCCGCGCCACGACTACCGCATCGGCGTACCGCGCGGCGGCGTTTGGCGCGAAATCATGAACACCGATTCACGCTTCTACGGCGGCAGCGACATGGGCAATAGCGGCGCTCTTCATGCCGTACCTCAGGGTGCGCATGGCGAGGCGTATTCCCTTACCCTCACACTGCCACCGCTTGCCAGCCTCTACCTCCGTGCGGACAGCTGATCCATGGCGCCTTTTCCTGATCGCCTCGAACCGGGAGCAGCCTTCCCCTTGGGAGCCACCTGGGACGGGCTCGGAACCAACTTTGCCGTCTTTTCCGGCAATGCCACGCGCATCGATTTGTGCATCTTCGATCCGGCCGGGCGTCGCGAGGTGGCGCGCTACACCTTGCCCGAATACACCGACGAGGTCTGGCACGGCTATCTGCCGGGCAGCCGCGCCGGCCTGATCTATGGCTACCGTGCCTACGGACCTTACGAACCTCAACGCGGCCACCGCTTCAACCCGCACAAGCTTCTGCTGGATCCCTATGCGCGGCGCATCACCGGCGATCTTCGCAGCTCGGATGCGCTCTTCGGCTACCGCGTGAACTCGCCGCGTGCCGATCTTTCCTTCGATCGGCGCGACAGCGCCCCTGGCATGCTGAAGGCGGTCGTGACCGCCGACGCATTCCATTGGGGAGATGATCGGCCGCCCAATATTCCATGGTCCGATCTGGTGATCTATGAAACGCACCTGCGCGGCATGACCATGTTGCGCCAGGACCTGCGCCCCCGCGAGCGCGGCACCTTCGCCGCCCTTGCAGAACCCTCGATGATCGATCACCTGCGCCGGCTCGGTATCAATGCGATCGAGCTGTTGCCAATCCATGCCTTCGTGCAGGATCAGTATCTCTTGAAGCGCGAGCTCCGGAACTATTGGGGTTACAACACCATCGGCTTCTTCGCCATCGAGCCGCGCTATCTCTCCGACGGTTCGGCAGAGGAGATGCGCATCGCCATCCGCCGCCTGCACGCAGCAGGCATCGAGGTCATCCTCGATGTGGTCTACAACCACACTGCCGAGGGCAGCGAACTCGGTCCTACGCTTTCCTTCCGCGGCCTCGACAATGCGAGCTACTACCGGCTGGTGCCGGACAACGAGCGCCACAACATCAACGACACCGGTACGGGCAACACCTTCAACCTTTCTCATCCGCGCGTGCTGCAACTCGTGATGGATTCGCTGCGCTATTGGGTGACGTCGTTCCACGTCGACGGCTTTCGCTTCGATCTCGGCGTGACACTGGGCCGCGAAGGCTATGGCTTCGATCCCGGTTCAGGTTTCTTCGATGCCATCCTGCAGGACCCGGTGCTCTCGCAAGTGAAGCTGATTTCCGAACCCTGGGATCCGGGGCCCGGCGGCTACCAGCTCGGGGCACATCCACCGCGCTTCTCCGAATGGAACGACCGCTTCCGCGACAGCGTTCGGCGCTACTGGCGCGGCGACGAGGGTGAACGATCCGAGTTTTCCGCGCGCCTTGCGGGTTCCGCCGACATCTTTGGCCATCGCGGGCGCAGGCCTTACACCTCGGTGAACTTCGCGGCCTGCCACGACGGCTTCACCTTGCGCGACACGGTGAGCTACGCCGAACGCCACAACGAGGCCAACGGCGAAGACAACAAAGACGGTACGGCCGAGAACTACTCCGCAAACTGGGGAGTCGAAGGACCGACCGACGATCCCGCGATCAACGAGATCCGTCGCCGCCTGCAATACGCCATGCTCGCCACGGTGCTGCTGTCGCAGGGCACGCCAATGCTGCTGGGCGGCGACGAGTTCGGCCGCACCCAGAACGGCAACAACAACGCCTACTGCCAGGACAACGAGATCTCCTGGTTCAACTGGGAGCTGGCCGACTCGGAGGAAGGTCAGGCGCTTACCAATTTCGTCAGCCGCGTGGCGGCGTTGCGCCATCGCCATCCCATCCTGCGCTGCAGCCAGTATCTGCATGGCCAGGATCAACCAGCACCCGGCGTGCTCGACATCCAATGGTTCGACCAGGCCGGCCAGCGAATGACGAGTGAGGCCTGGAACAACCCGCAGGAGCGGACGCTGACTTTGCAACGGGCATCAAAAGAGGCGAGCGGCGTCGCGATCCTGACCTGCTTCTTCAATCCCACGCCCGACGACCAGACCTTCACCCTGCCGCCGCCCGATCTCCCGACCCGGATATTGGTCGACAGCGCATCGCCCAAGGAGCCCGAGCGCGTGCTTGAAGGCAGTACGCTGCTGGTGAAATCACGCAGCGTTGTCTTGACCGGGAGCGTTATCGAACCGGAGAAGACATGACCGCCTTCGCCCGATCGCTGCCATTCGGCGCAACCTATCTCGGTGATGACCGCACACGCTTCCGCCTGTGGGCGCCACAACAGGAGCGGGTCGCCGTCGTCATCGAAGGGGGCAGCGCCCAGGCGATGACGGCGCGGCCGGACGGCTGGTTCGAGCTGGAGACGCGCTGTGGACCCGGAGCGAGCTACATCTATCGTCTCGGGTCCGGCCACGACGTGCCGGATCCCGTTTCACGCGGCCAAGCCCACGACGTGCATGGGCCAAGCCTCGTCATCGACCCGTCGGCCTATCGCTGGCGGCATCCCGACTGGCAGGGCCGGCCGTGGACGGAAACGGTACTCTACGAACTACACGCCGGCCTCCATGGCGGCTTCGTGGGCTTGCTGGACGAGCTGCCACGACTCGCCGCACTCGGCGTTACCGCAATCGAGATGATGCCGGTCAACGATTTTTCCGGCCGACGCAACTGGGGTTACGACGGTGTGCTGCCTTTTGCGCCCGACCGCGCCTACGGCACGCCGGACGAATTGAAGGCGCTGATCGACCGAGCCCACGAGTTGCGGCTGATGATGTTCCTGGATGTCGTCTACAATCACTTCGGACCCGAGGGCAACTATCTCAGCCTGTACGCACCGCAATTCTTCCGCAACGACATTCCAACGCCCTGGGGTCAGGCCATCGACTTCCGGCAGGCGCCTGTGCGTCGCTTCTTTATCGAGAACGCGCTTTATTGGTTGATGGAATATCGCTTCGATGGGCTGCGCTTCGATGCCGTCCACGCGATCGCCGACCGCGAGTTTCTGGACGAAATGGCGGCCGAGATCCGCGCCACGGTGGAGAAAGGCCGCCATGTCCACCTTGTGTTGGAGCATGACGGCAACGAGGCGAGCCACTTGCGCAAGGACTACAACGCACAATGGAACGACGACGCCCATCATGTCCTGCACGTCCTGCTGACGGGTGAACATGACGGCTACTACAAGGACTATGCCACCGATCCGGCGGAGAGGTTGGCGCGCGGTCTTGCCGAAGGCTTCATTTACCAGGGCGAACCGTCGGCCTACCGCGAGGGCAAGTCGCGCGGCACGCGCTGTGCCGACCTGCCGCCGACGGCCTTTGTGCTGTTCCTGCAGAACCATGATCAGGTCGGCAACCGGCCGTTTGGCGACCGGCTGACGACGCTCGCCGATCGCGAGACGCTGCGCGCTGCCGTCGCATTACAGCTTCTCGGCCCCAGCATTCCCCTCCTCTTCATGGGCGAGGAGCGATTCACCCCGACGCCGTTCCAGTTCTTCACCGACTACCATGGAGAGCTGGCCGAGGCGGTGCGTGAGGGCAGGAAACGCGAGTTTGCGTCGTTCGGAGGCTTCGGCGGCAAGGATATTCCCGATCCCAACGCCATTGAGACCTTCGAGCGTTGCCGGCTGGACGGCGCGGGCGACGACAGTTTCTATCGAAGGCTGTTGAAGCTCCGGCACGAGTTGATTGTGCCCAGACTTGGCGGGACTCGCAGCCTCGAGACAAGGGTACTCGGTCCTTCGGCCGTGCTGGCCCGTTGGCGCCTGGGTGACGGTGCCATCCTCAGCATTGTCACCAATCTCGGCGAATCCGTCGTCGCCGTCGCCAGCCCTCCGACCGGCCGGCCGATCTTCGAGACACGCGCGGACGCACTCACGGGCCGCGGACTCGAGGGGCACGCCACGGCCGTCTTCATCGAGGAGCCGACGTGACCGACGCAGCAATCCGCCGGCTCGCCGAACAGGCCGGCATCGCCGTCGACTGGACCGACGCCGCGAACCAGCCGCGACAGGTTTCCATTCCTTCCCTCGTCCGTTTGCTGGCCGCACTCGGCTTTCCCTGCACCAGCCCAGGCGAACTTCGCGAGAGCGCCGAACGGCTGAAACGCGCACGCGCGAACAGGCCCTTGATCACAACGACCGTCGGCGTGCCGACGCCGATTGCATCCCTCGACGGTGAAGTGCCCGCCGAGCTCGTGCTCGAAGGAGGTTTTCGGCGAACGCTGACCTTGCATGATGGTACAGCCCCACCGGTCGTCGCACTCGGTTACCACACGCTGCGCTATCTCGATCGCGAGGTCACGCTCGCCGTGGCGCCGACGCGATGCACGACATTCGCCGATCTCGCCGAGGGACGCAGGATGTGGGGCATCGGCGTCCAGCTCTATAGTCTGCCACGAGCCGGCGATTGCGGTATCGGCGACACGACCGCGCTGCGCGACCTCGGCAAGCATGCTGCCGGCCATGGCGCCGACGCGATTGCTGTCAGCCCGACTCATAGCCTCTTCCCGTCCGACCCCTCGCACTATGGGCCCTACTCGCCCTCGAGTCGGCTGTTCTTCAATCCGCTGCTGGCCGATGCGGCCGATGCACTCGGTCCGAAGCGTGTCGCGGAAGCGGCCGGCTCAGGCACACCGCCGGATCGACCGTTGATCGACTGGGCGGACAGCGCTGGCGAAAAGTTCGGCTTGCTGCGACGCCTCTATGATGACTTCGCACTCCACGATATTGGCTGCGGCACGGCCCTCGCCACCAAGTTCGAAGCCTTCGTGCGCGAGGGAGGCCAAGCCTTGCAGCGACATGCTGCGTTCGAAGCAGACGGTGGCTCAGCCCCAGTGGAATATTTCCAGTTCCTGCAATGGATTGCTGATATCTCCTTCGCGCGCGCCCAATCCGATTTGCGTGAAGCCGGCATGCAGATCGGCATCATCAGCGATCTCGCCGTCGGTCTCAATCCTCAGGGCAGCCAGGTCGGTGCCGATCCGGAACAATTCTTGACCGGTCTCAGTATCGGTGCGCCACCCGATGCATTCAATCTCCACGGCCAGAACTGGGGGCTCACCTCCTTCTCGCCGAAGGCCCTGGTCGCGTCCGGTTTCGAGCCTTTCCTCGCCACGGTTCGTGCAGTGCTCCGCCATGCGGGCGGCGTGCGCATCGACCACGCGATGGGGCTGATGCGCCTGTGGCTGGTCCCTCGAGATGCACCAGCCACAGACGGCGCCTACTTATCCTATCCGGTGGACGATCTTATGCGTCTCCTGGCGTTGGAATCGCATCGCCATCGCGCCGTGATCATCGGTGAGGATCTCGGCACCGTACCCCCTGAATTCCGCCGCCGCTGTCGAATACTCGGCATGGCCGGCATGGATATCCTTTGGTTCACGCGTTCCGGTAAAGGCTTTCTCGCTCCTGCGCGATGGCGTGACGATGCGATCGCCATGACCAGCACGCACGACCTTCCCACTGTCGCCGGCTGGTGGCGAGGCACGGATCTCGAATTGCGGCGCGATCTCGGTATGGTCGAGGAAAATGAGATCAAGGCGCGCTCACGCGACCGCACTGCGCTGTGGCAGGCTTTCCGCAAGGCCCGCGTGACGACCGCAACATCGCCACCCATCGAGCAGCCTGCCCCCGTCGCCGATGCCGCGGTCGCCTTCGTCGCCGCCACACCTAGTCCGCTCGCGCTCATTCCGCTCGAGGATATCGTCGGCACGACGGATCAGCCCAACCTGCCAGGTACGATCGACGAGCATCCCAACTGGTGCCGCCGATTCCGACAGCCAGCCGATACGCTGTTGCAGGAGCCGGCTGCGGCGCGCCGAGTGCAGCTCCTGCAGCAAGCGCGGCCATGACACCGCGCGCCACACTGCGCCTGCAGTTCCATAAGGGCTTCACCTTCGCCGATGCCGAGGCGCTCGTGCCCTACATGGCCGCGCTCGGTGTCAGCCATCTCTATGCTTCGCCGATCATGGCGGCCCGCGCGGGTTCGACTCATGGCTACGACGTGATCGATCCGACGCGGATCAATCCCGAGTTGGGCGGCGAGGCGGCGTTCAGGCGCCTGGTCAACGCCCTGCACCGCGAGGGCCTCGGCGTCATCGTCGACATCGTGCCCAACCATATGGCGGCATCCCTGGAAAACCCTTGGTGGGCCGACGTGCTGCACCGCGGAGAGGCCAGCCGCTACGCCCAGTCATTCGACATCGACTGGGAGGCCGAGGACCCGCAGCTTCGTGGTCGCGTATTCCTGCCGTGGCTCGACAAGCCGCTGCACGAAGCGATCGCAGCGAAGGAACTCACGATCCTGGAACACGACGGCAAGCCCCTCCTACGCTATCGCGATATTTGCCTGCCGACGACGGGCGTCGATATCGAGCACCAGGCCTATCGACTGGGCTGGTGGCGTACCGCTGGCGATCGCATCAACTGGCGACGGTTCTTCGACATCAACGATCTCGTCTGTCTGCGCATGGAGGACGAGGAGACGTTCGAGAACGTTCATGCCCCGATCGCGCGTCTTTACCGGGAAGGACTGATCGACGGCGTACGCGTCGATCATGTCGACGGCCTCAACGATCCCGCCGCCTACTGTCGAAAACTCCGCTGCCGGCTCGATTCAGACGATCCGTTCCGCCCCTATCTCGTGGTCGAGAAGATCCTCCTGAAGGGCGAGATGCTGCCCACCGACTGGCAGTGCGATGGGACCACGGGCTATGACTTCATGGATCAAGTGAGCGCCCTGCAGCACGATCCTGCGGCCGCTGTGCCGCTAGCCAAGGCCTGGGCGCAGTTGAGTGGCCGAACAGCCGATTTCACCAGCGAGGAAGAGGCCGCACGCCGGGAAATCATCGGCCGGAGTTTTGCCGCCCCCCTCGAATCCACGGTGGCTGCCTTCGATCGTCTCTCGAAAGTCGATCCTGCCGCCTCCGAGATCAGTCGCCCCGCGCTTCGACGCGCGCTGATCGAGATGCTGGTGCATTTCCCGGTCTATCGCAGCTACGCCACCGCAACCGAGCGACCCAAGCGCGACCGGCCTTACCTCGATGCGGCAACGCGTGGCGCGAAGCGTACCGCCTGGGCGCGTGACGGCTGGGTAATCGATACGCTCCATCGCTGGCTCAGCGAACCCACGCCAGACAACGTCGCCGTCGGCCGCTTCCAGCAGTTGAGCGCGCCGGTCGCCGCCAAGTCGGTCGAGGACACGGCCTTCTATCGCTATGGCCGCCTGCTCTCGCGCAACGATGTCGGCTTCGATCCCAGCCGCTTCGGCAGCAGCCCGGCCGATTTCCATGCACAGATGACGCGACGCTGCGCCGAACTTGCCCACTCGATGCTTGCCACCGCCACACACGACCACAAGCGCGGCGAGGACGTGCGGGCGCGGCTGGCCGTACTGAGTGAACGGCCGCAGGCCTGGATCGACCGCCTGACACGCTGGATCGAAACGAGCGCTCCTCTGCGCACGGAGGGCCAACCGTCGAGCGGCGACGTTGCGATGCTGCTGCAGACGATCGTCGGCGCCTGGCCATTCGATCTTGCACTCGACGACGCGGCGGGCCGCGCCGCTTTTGCCGCGCGCCTTACCGGCTGGCAGGAGAAGGCGCTGCGCGAGGCGAAGCTTCGTACCGACTGGAGCGATCCCAATCCACTCTACGAGACAGCGGCGCGTCAATTCGTGCAGCGTCTGGTGGTCGACAACGCCCTCCCTGTCCTGCTCGCCGACATCTTCGCCTTCATCCAGTCGATCGCCGCTGCGGGGGCGGTGAACGGGCTCGCGCAAGTCGTTCTGAAGCTTACTGCGCCCGGCATACCCGATCTCTATCAAGGCACCGACTATTGGGACCTGAGCCTTGTCGATCCGGACAACCGCCGACCGGTCGATTTCGAGCGCCGTTGGAAGAGTTTGTCGTCGCTCGATATTTCCGACGCGCTCGACCACTGGCGCGACGGACGAATCAAACAGGCGATCATCGCCCGCCTTCTTGCCGTGCGTCGTGCGCTGCCGGAGGTGTTTTCGCGCGGTGACTATCGCCCAGTGCGCGTGGAAGGCCCCATGGCCGAGCATGCCGTTGCTTTCCTGCGCACCCACGGCGACAGCCGGCTTCTGGTCACCGTGCCTCGCCTGCCCCTGACACTGATGACGACTCCCGAAACACTCCAGATCGAGCCCGCCCGATGGCAAGGCACGTCACTCGTCTTGCCGCACACCGCCGAATGGCTTGACGTCATCGACAGAAGAAGAGTCCCGGCAACCGGTGGAAACATCGAGTTGCAGAGGATCTTCGCCGGCGTGCCAGTCACAATTTTTTCCACAAATGGTCCCAGATAACGCTTTTACAAAACGAATCCGCCTTGGGTAGAAACGGTTACTCGCGGCGGCGTGGAATGCAGACACGCAGCTTTACGCACGGGAGCCGGGGGAAGGGAAAAAACCCGAGAGCGGCAATCCGAATAGCAAGCGGCCATGACCTCACGGTGCGTAGGTAGCGATCACATGGCCAGCCGGAGTGGCGACCGGCCCGCGAGTAATTTCTTCAATCGCCACCCCGCCCGATATCACGGGCGGATTTCCAGACGGTATCGTCCCACAGGCGCAGTCCGCCGATGATGCCCATGTCGTTAGACTCGATCTTCACATTGGCCGGCAACTTTTCCTTGTCGATGTTGGCGGCATTGCCGCCGCCAATGTAGAGCATGTCGTAGTTGAGCAGCGTCTCCACGATCCCGATCATCCTGAGCACGCGTCGGTTCCACTTCTTGTTTCCGATCTTCTTGCGCGCCAGGGCGCCGAGATATTCGTTGTACGTTTCCGACTTGTGGATCGGATGATGCGCGAGCTCGAGATGCGGAGTCATGCGGCCGCCGGCAAAGACGGCGCTGCCTACGCCGGTACCCAGCGTCAATACCACTTCGAGCCCATAGCCCGTGATGATGCCGAGTCCCTGGATTTCCGCATCGTTGCTGAGCCGTGCGGGCTTGCCCAGCCGCTCGCTGATCTTCTGCTGCAAGGGGAAGCCGCGCCAGATCTCGGTACCAAAGTGAGGCGCCGTCACGACGCTGCCATTACGCACGACGCCTGGAAAACCGATCGAGATGCGATCGAAGGCGGGCAGCGGCTTCACCAGCCCGGCCAGCGCCTCGACCATCTGGTCGGGCGTGCAGCCCTTCGGCGTCGGCACCCGAACACGGTCCACGATCATATGCCCGTTCTTGTCCAGCACGGAGGCTTTCAGCCCCGTGCCCCCGATATCGAGCCCCAGCGTATAAGGGCCGCCATCGTTTGCGTTCATTTCTTCATGACCTCGATGCCAGTCGAATGGCCTACCACGACCGTCGAAGCAAGCCCCAGGAACAAGCCCGTCTCGACGACGCCGACGATACCCGAAAGCTTTGCGTCCAGACTGCGGGCGTCTGCGATCTCGGCAAGGTGGCAATCCACGATGCGGTTGCCGCCATCGCTGATGAAGGGTTGATCGCCGACGCCTCGCAGTCGCGGCTGCAGACCGAGCGCCGCGAGACGCTCCAGCGTACCCTGCCAGCCAAAGGCGACGATCTCCACCGGCAGCGGCGTACGTCCACCCAGGCAATCGACAAGTTTCGACTCGTCCACGACGACGATCATGCGCCGGGCGGCGCTGGCCACGATCTTCTCCCGTAACAAGGCGCCGCCTAACCCCTTGATCATATTGAGGCTTCCGCGTTCGACCTGGTCGGCACCGTCGATATCGAGGTCGAGACTCGGCCAGTCGCCGGCCGGGACGAGCGGCACGCCGGACCTTTCAGCCAATGCGCGCGTGCGTTCGGACGTCGGCACGCCAACGATGCGAAGCCCCTGGGCGATCCGTTTCGAGAGCGCCTCGACCGCGAGCTCGGCAGTCGATCCCGTGCCAAGTCCCACCACCATGCCGTCCTGGACCTCTGCCACGGCCCGCGCTGCTGCAGCCCGCTTCTGGGCTGCCCGGTCAGTCGACGCCGTCATGCCCGGCCATCGCCTGCGGCAGCGCGATCCACGAAAAAGCGCAACGTGCCCTGCGGCCGCAACCGGGCGGCCGGCAACGACATATCGCCATCCAGGATCTGACGCAGCACCGCGCGCTTGTCCTCGCCTGCGACGAGAAAGGCCGTTTCCCGGCTGCTTTCCAAAGCCGGATAGGTGAGTGTGAGCCGCGTGCCCGCTTGAGGGTCGGTCATGACTCCGACCCAGCGGCGACGCTCCTGCAGGACGGCCATGCCGGGAAACAGCGATGCCGTATGGCCGTTGGTGCCAAGTCCCAGCAGCACGACATCGAACAACAGCTTGTTGGCCGCAAGTTCGTCGGCGCCGTAGAACTGTTTCAAGGTACGTTCGTAGACCGACGCCGCCGCATCCGGGGCGATTCCCTCGGTGGGCATCGGATGGACGTTCGCCGGCGGCACCGGCACAAGCGCCAGCATCGCCTCGTTCACCATGCGGTAGTTGCTGGCTGGATCATCGTGCGGGACGAAGCGTTCGTCGCCCCAGAACCAGACTGTGCGATCCCAGGGAAACAGATCCCGCCGCGGCGTGCTCGCCAGCAGTTGATAGAGGCGACGTGGCGTGGATCCACCCGAGAGCGCTACGCTGAAGATGCCTTCCTTCAATCTCGCCAGCGCCAGCAGCCAGTCCGCCGCCAACTCGGCGAGCGCCCCGGCATCGTCGACAATCTCGATGATCGGTTTGGTCATGGACATTGTCCTGCGCGAATGGCTGCGATCGCCGCAGCGTAATCCTTCGCGCCGAAGATCGCCGAGCCCGCCACAATGGCATTGGCCCCGGCCGCGATCGCCTCGGCGGCATGCCGACAGTCCTGGCCGCCGTCAACCTCGATTACCGGGTCGAGGCCCCGCGCATCGCAAGCCGAACGCAGGCTCCGGATCTTGGGCAACATCTCGGGCAGGAACTTCTGGCCGCCAAAGCCGGGGTTCACGGTCATTATCAGAACGATGTCGCAGAGCGGCAGGACGTACTCGATCCAGTCAATTGGACTTGCCGGATCGAGCACGGCCCCTGCCTTCTTGCCCATATCGCGCACGCGACTCAGCACGCGATGCAGATGGACCGTCGAGGAGGGCTCGGCCTGCACGAGGAGATGGTCGGCGCCGGCTCGGGCGAAATCCTCGAGATAGCGCTCGGGCTCGACGATCATCAGATGGACGTTGAGCGGCTTCTTCGTCGCCCGACGCACGGCTTCGATCACCACGGGTCCAAAGCTGATGTTGGGCACGAAGCGGCCGTCCATCACATCGACATGGATCCAGTCGGCACCGGCCGCATCGGCCGCCTTCACCTCGGCATCGAGCCGGCCGAAATCGGCCGACAGGATCGAGGGCGCGACGATGATCGGCCGCCCTTTCATGCCGAACCTCCGCGGTCCGGCGCCAGCAGATAGCGCTCGACAGCGCGCGCGAAGCCATCCTCCTCATTCGACTCAGTCACGAATCTTGCCTTGGCCTTCACCTCATCGCTGGCATTGCCCATGGCGATGCTGAACGGGCATTGGGCAAACATGGCGACATCGTTCAGGCCATCGCCGATGACAGCGACCTCCCCGAGCGGCACACCCATGAGCTTCGCGAGCGTATGAACCGCAACACCCTTGTTGGCATCCGGATTAGTGACGTCGAGATAGTAGGCTTGCGACCGGACGACAGCCGCCGATCGGCCTGCCAGCCTCTGAACCTCGGCCTCGCAGCGTGCCAGAAGAGCATAGTCGTCGCTGACGCCCACCATCTTGTGGACCGCGTCGAGCGCAGGGCCGAAATCTTCCACGACAGTCGGTGCGAACTGCACCGTCATCGCCTCGTGATCGACCTTGGGCCCTTTCGGATTGCGAATGAACCAGCGGCCTTTCGCGAACACCCAGGCATCCACGCCCTTGGCGTCGAGATAGTCGAGCGTGCGGTGCGCCACGTCTGGCGCCAGCAACCGCTCCTCCAGAAGCGTAAGGTCGGGGCGCACAAAGGCGCCGCCGTTGAAGCCGGCCATCACCTGCGAGAGTCCGAGAGGCTCGACGAACATGCGCATGCCTTCCGGCGGCCGGGCGCTCACGATGGCGAAGGCAATGCCATGCCGGCGCAGATCCGCCACCGCCCTCTTCGCGCGTGCGGTCAGCACCTTGGCGGGCGTGACCAGCGTGCCATCGACATCGGAAATCAGCGCCGAGATCGGGAGTCGGGCACTCATCCTAACCACCATCCGCCAGTCCGTCGGTCGCGATGTCCCGCCAGCGGCGCCCATCGCGCTGGAGAAGCTGGTTGGCTTCCACGGGGCCGGAGCTACCCGCGGGATAGATCGGCAGATTGGTGCGTCCTTCCTCTCTCCAGGCGTCGAGGATCGGTTGCACGACGCGCCAGCCAGCCTCGATCGAATCGGCCCGCTGGAACAGCGATGGGTCGCCCGTCATGCAATCGTAGATCAGCGTCTCGTAGCCTGTGCTCGGCGTGGTCTCGAATGCATCATCGTAGTTGAATTTGAGGTCGACGCCTTCGATTCGTACCGCCGGCCCGGGAATCTTCACGCCGAAGCGCAAGGTGACACCTTCGTCGGGCTGGATGTGCAGGGTGAGGTCGTTGGGTGGCAAGCGCTCCACCGGTGTGTCGCGAAACAGCGCCAGCGGCGCCTGCTTGAACTGGACGGTGATATAGCTCCGGCGCTTCGCCAGCGCCTTGCCGGTGCGCAGATAGAATGGCACACCCGCCCAACGCCAATTGTCGATCGCGAGCTTCATCGCGACATAGGTCTCGGTCATCGACGTCGCCGGCACGTCGGGTGCTTCGCGGTAGGGCACGATCTTCTTGTTGTCGACGATACCGGCGCCGTATTGGCCGCGCACGACGTTGCGACGGGCCTCTTCGGGATCGAAGCGATGCACTGCATCCAGCACCTTCGACTTCTCGCTCCGCAGCGCATCGGCGGTGAATCCGCTCGGCGGTTCCATGGCGATCAGCGTCAGCAGCTGGAACAGGTGGTTGGGCACCATGTCGCGCAGAGCACCGGTCTTGTCGTAGAAGCGTCCGCGCTGTTCCACGCCCACCGTCTCCGCCACCGTGATGCGCACATTGTCGATGTGATCGCGGTTCCACAACGGCTCGACGAAACCGTTGGCGAAGCGGAACACCATGATGTTCTGGACGGTCTCTTTTCCGAGATAATGGTCGATCCGGTAGATCTGGCCCTCGTCCAGGGCCATCAGGATCTTCTTGTTGAGCGCTATCGCCGAGGCGAGGTCGTGGCCAAACGGCTTCTCGATGATCACCCGCCGCCAGCGCCCCTCTGTCTCACGCGTGAGCCCGGCCTTGGCAAGCTGCGCGACGATGACCGCGAACTCGCTGGGCGGCGTCGCAAGATAGAAGAGCACATTGCCGGCCGTATGCTGCGCCGCCTCGACCTCCCGGAGCTTGTCCGCAAGCACCTTGTAGATCGACGGATCTTCGAACCTGCCGCTGAGATAATGGGCGCGCTGGACAAACCAGTCGATGTCGGCATCGCCGCTGCCGGCCTTGAATTGCGCCATGCCGTCGCTGAGATGCTTGCGGAATCCCTCGTCGCCAATATCGCGCGACGCCAAGCCGATCAGTCCGAAGTTCTCCGCCAACAAACCATCGCGCCGAAGATTGCGCAACGCCGGCACCAGAAGGCGCCGCGTGAGATCTCCGGTCGCCCCGAAGATCACCAGTGCGCAGGCCGGTGCGGGCTCTGCCTTGCCGTTGGCCGCCGCCGCGGTCATTTCGGTTCCACGTGGCCGCCAAAGGCATGGCGCATGGCCGACAGGAGCTTGTTTGCGGTGCCCTCCCTGTCACGCGAGCGGAAGCGGGCGAACAATGCGGCTGATAGTACATCGGCCGGTACCGCCTCTTCGATCGCGGCGTTGACTGTCCAGCGTCCCTCGCCCGAATCCTCGACCACGCCCGAGTACTTGGACAGGGCCGGATCCTCGGCAAGCGACATGGCGGTGAGATCGAGCAGCCACGAGCTGATCACGCTGCCGCGCCGCCAGACCTCCGCAATGTCGGCAAGGTCAAGGTTGTAGCGTCGATCCTCCGGCACCTCCCGGGAGGCCGCCTTCTGCATGATCTCGAAGCCCTCGGCATAGGCCTGCATGATGCCGTACTCGATGCCATTGTGGACCATTTTCACGAAACGACCCGAGCCCGACGGACCGCAATAGAGATAGCCGCGCTGCACACGCGGATCGCGCTTCTCTCGAAATGGCGTCTTGTCGATCTTGCCCTCGCCCGGCGCCAGCGTGGCAAAAATCGGATCGAGCCGATCCACCTCCTTCTTCTCGCCGCCGATCATGAGGCAGTAGCCGCGTTCCAGCCCCCATACGCCACCCGAGGTTCCACAATCGATATAGTGGATGCCCTTCTGCGCCAACGCCTTGGCGCGGCGTACATCGTCCTGGAAGAAGGCGTTGCCGCCATCGATAATCGTGTCCCCCGCTTCCAGGAGCGCGCCGAGCTGGTTCACCGTGTTCTCGGTGATCTCGCCCGCCGGCAGCATGACCCAGACCACACGGGGCTTCTTGAGCTTCTTCACGAGATCGGCGAGATCGTTGCTGCCCTGGACTTTCTCGCCGACCAGTGATTTCACCGCCGTGGCGTTCTGGTCGAACACCACGCAATCGTGCCCGCCCCGCGTCAGCCGCCGCACGATGTTCCCGCCCATCCGGCCGAGGCCGATCATCCCAAGCTGCATCTTTGTCTCCGCTATTTCTACTTTCTCGCCTCGGCAAGCTGCTGGCGGGCCGCCTCGAGCACGGCGTCCGGCGTGAAGCCGAATCGCCTCATCAGATCCTTCAGGGGAGCCGATGAACCGAAGGTGTGCATCCCGATCTTGGCGCCGCTTTCGCCGACATAGTGATCCCACCCCAGGACGGAGCCGGCTTCAACCGAAACCCGCGCCTTGACGTTCGGCGGCAGGACTTGGTCGCGATAGGCCTGATCCTGTTGCTCGAACAGCTCCCAGGACGGCATGCTGACCACGCGGGCCCGCACACCCTCTTTCGTCAGGTCCTCGAAGGCGTCCAGGCAGAGTCGCACCTCGCTGCCTGTGCCGATCAACAGCACCTCGGGCGCGCCATCTTCGGCATCAGCCATCACGTAGGCGCCGCGGGCGAGGCCGGAGGCGGCGGCGTATTTCGTACGGTCGAAGACCGGCAATGCCCCGCGGCTCAGGACCAGGCAGGCGGGCTGATGTTTCAGCGCCATCACGACACGCCAAGCCTCAATCGTCTCGTTGGCGTCGGCCGGCCGAAGCGTGATCAGGCCGGGAATGGCGCGCAGCGAGATGAGTTGCTCGACTGGCTGGTGCGTGGGTCCATCCTCGCCGACGCCGATCGAATCGTGCGAGAAGATGTAAATCGCCGGCACTTCCATGATGGCGCTGAGCCTCAATGCCGGCTTCAGGTAATCGCTGAAGATCAGATAAGTCGCGCCGTAGCTCCGCACTTTCGACAAAGCGAGCCCGTTCATGATCGCCGCCATGGCATGCTCGCGGATGCCGAAATGAACATTGCGGCCCGAGTAGTTGTCACTAGCCTCGAACTCGCCCGCACCCTGATAAGTGAGCCGCACACCGGTCGAGCCGCCAAGATCGGCCGCTCCCCCCAGAAGCCAGGGGAAGCGTGGCGCGATCGCGTTCAGTGCCTTGCCCGAGGCCACCCGCGTGGCGACGCCCTTCTCCATGTCGACCGGGAAGCCGGGCAGCTCGGCATCCCAGCCATTCGGCAGCTCGCGCGTCTGCATGCGGTGGATATGGTCGGCGAGTTCGGGATGTTCCTTGGCATAGCCCTTGAGCCGCCTTTCCCAAGCCTTGCGCAGCTTGCCGGCGCGCTGGCCGATGCCCGCGGCGAAATGTTCGCGGACGCCATTGGGAACCAGGAACTGGGCGTCCTCCGGCCAGCCGTAGGCGCGCTTGGTGAGCTTCACTTCCTCGACGCCCAGCGGTTCGCCATGCGCTTCCGAAGTATCTTGCTTGTGCGGCGAACCGTAGCCGATCTCGCTGTGCACTATGATCAGCGTCGGCGCGTCCTTGGTGCGCCGGAAGCCGGCGATCGCTTTCGCCACTTCTTCCGTATTGTTGGCATCGGCGACGTGGCGGACTTTCCAACCATAGGCTGCGAAGCGCCTGGCAACATCCTCGCTGAAAGCGAGATCGGTGTGTCCCTCGATGGTCACGTGATTGTCGTCGTAGATCCAGCACAGATTCGAGAGCTTGAGGTGACCTGCCAGGGAAGCAGCTTCACTCGACACGCCCTCCATCATGTCGCCATCGCCGCACAGCACATAAACGTCGAAGTCGAACATCGTGAAGCCGGGCTTGTTGAAGTACTGCCCCATCCAGGCTCCCGCCATCGCCATGCCGACACTGGTGGCGCAACCCTGGCCCAACGGCCCCGTCGTGGTCTCGACACCCGAAGTCAGGTGATATTCGGGATGGCCGGTGCATTTGCTGTCGAGTTGGCGGAAGCGTTCGATATCCTCGAGCTTCACAGCCAATTCGCCCAAGGTCTCGTACTTGGCATCGACCGCCCTGGTGCCTGTGAGATGCAGCAGCGCGTAAAGCAGCATCGAGGCGTGGCCGGCCGACAACACGAAGCGATCGCGATTGGGCCAGATCGGGTCTTCGGGATCGAAGCGCAGGAACTTCTGCCACAGCGTGTAGGCGACCGGCGCCATCGACATCGGCGTCCCGGGATGGCCGGAATTCGCCTTCTGGATCGCATCGATCGACAGCGTCCTCACAGTGTTGATGCAAAGCTGGTCAAGGGAGACGCTATCTCTGGTTGCCGCATCGTTCATGCTGCCCTCCCCTACCTTCCGGGAACGCCAAAACCGGGACGTATCAAAACGTCCCGGAGTCCGGCCCCCTGGTGCGGAATTCAGTGCCAACGGCTTCGCGCCGACAAGGTTCCGTTCCCATGCGCCGTCTGCTACTGCACCGCCGACTGCCAGATCTCGATGGCAGGAAAGCGGTGGACGAAGTTCAGAATATTGAGCGTCAGATTGTCATGGACAAGGTAGCCTACCGCGACTTCCATCACGATTGCGAGCACCAGCGTCGCTTTCCATGGCAGGATCGAGGCCAACGCAAAGCCGGTCATCATCGACAGCGTATCCGACAGCGAATTGAGGATGCTGTCGCCGACATAGCCGCGCGCCAGCGCTTGTAGACGGTATGCCTCAATCACCCACGGCGTATTCTCGGCGATCTCCCAGCCAGCTTCGATGCCGACGGCGATGACCAGCCGCGTGAGCATCGGCAGACGCGGCAGGAGGAGCCGCAGCAGACCATAGAAGAGGATGCCGTGGATGATGTGCGAGAAGGTGTACCAGTCGGCCACCTGCTGCGACATCTCGATCGACCGGATGTCGCCCACCCAGAGGCGAATGGTGCCGCAACTGCAGATCCACAGGCGGCCCATCCCGTGAAGGACCACTGCCTGCACCAGCATGATGCCGAGCACACCCATCCATGCGGCGCGTGACGGTGACGTCACGCGCTTTTGCGCGATGTCCATCGGCGAAGACTAGCACGTCTCGTCGGTGCTGCGGCAGAGAAGCCGCCGAACCCTCTAGATTCTGTACCCATAAAGGATATTCCCAAGATTGAGCTGAACTGATTCACTGCGATCTTGCCGGAGGTGAAGATGGCTCGGTTCGATCTCAGCGATGTCGAATGGCGGCTGATCAAGCCTT